>JAIESC010000068.1 GCA_019746355.1 Xanthobacteraceae bacterium
GGCGCAACCGCTTCATCGAGCGCTGGGCCGGCCGCGAATGGGCGCTGCGCCAGTCGCGCGCCGAGGCCCATGCGCGGTTGCAGGAGGCGCGCAAGAACGGCGACGTGGACGAGGGCCCGCTGTCGATGGGCCAGGACGCGGGGCTCATCCGCGACATCCCGTCCGCGGGCGAGATCGTCACCCGCATCGCGACGGAGGCGGAGCACATTCTCAAGAGCACATTGCCGCGCCTGTCGGCATAGCAGCCGCTGCCGGCAAGCGAGCCTCGACGCTTCCGAACGCGCGGTTGCGCACCCATATCTGAGGGCGGATGCTGCCAATCCGTTCCCGTGGCCAATTCGGCCCTCCAATGGGTGCGGAACCGCACGGAGCGGACCATGAGCGATGCCCGGACTGAGCCCGCACCCCGCGTGGTCATCGTCGGCGGCGGCTTCGGCGGTTTGTCCGCCGCCAAGGCACTGGCGAAGGCACCGTTCGACATCACGCTGATCGACCGCAACAACCATCACCTGTTCCAGCCGCTGCTTTATCAGGTCGCGACCGCGGCGCTGTCGCCGGCCGACATTGCGTGGCCGATCCGCCACGTTCTGCGCGGCCAGAAAAACGCCCGCGTCATGCTGGCGGCGGTCACCGGCGTCGACCTCGCGCGCAAGGAGGTCGTAACCGACGGCAGGCGCGTGCCTTACGACTACCTCGTGATCGCGACCGGCGCGCGGCACGCCTATTTCGGCCACGACGACTGGGCGGAATTTGCGCCGGGGCTCAAGACCATCGACGACGCCACCTCCGTGCGGCGTCGCATCCTGCTCGCCTTCGAGCACGCCGAGAACGAGGGCGACGCCGCGGAGCGGGCGCGCTTGCTGACCTTCGTCGTGATCGGCGGCGGCCCGACTGGCGTCGAGATGGCCGGCGCCATCGCCGAGCTCGCCAAGCGGGCGCTTGCCGCCGACTTCCGCTCGATCGATCCGCGCAGCGCCCGCATCGTCCTGGTCGAAGCGGCCTCTCGCGTGCTGACGCCGTTCGACGAGACGCTGTCGGACACCGCGCGCCGCGCGCTCGAGCAGCTTGGCGTGGAGGTGCGTCTCGGCGCGGCCGTCACCGAGTGCAGCGCCGACGGCGTCCGGCTCGGCAGCGACTTCATCCCGACCCGCACCGTGATCTGGGCCGCGGGCGTGCTGGCGTCGCAGGCCGGCCAATGGCTCGGCGCGGAAACCGATCGCGCCGGTCGGGTCAAGGTCCGCGCCGACCTGTCGGTGCCCGCGCATCCCGATGTGTTCGTCATCGGCGACACCGCCGCGGTCACCGACGCGAACGGTGCGTTGCTTCCGGGCGTCGCGCCGGTCGCCAAGCAGCAGGGCCAGTACATCGCCCGCGCGCTGATCGCGCGCCGCGAGGGCCGCACCGTCGGGGCGTTTCGCTATCGCGACTACGGCGCGCTTGCCACCATCGGCCGTTCGCGGGCGGTGATGCAGCTCGGCCGGTTCAGGATCTCGGGCTTCATCGCCTGGGTGCTGTGGAGCGTTGTCCACATCTACTTCCTGATCGGCCTCCGCAACCGCTTCATCGTCGCGCTGAACTGGGCGTGGAATTACATCACGTTCCAGCGCGGCAGCCGCCTCATCACCGGGCTGGATTCGCAGACCGAGGAGCAGGGGCGGGCGTCGCAAACCGGATTGCGTTCGAAGGCGGGCTGACGTTCGTCGGGAGGGCGCCGAGGTGGACGAGTTCTCTCGTCAATGCCCCCACATGATCTCACGGATGATTTCGTCGACCGCGTGCGGCGTAATTTCGAGCTCGGCAAATCCCGGTATCTCCGGCGCAGGCACATTGTCGTGCTGCATCAACTCCACCTGATTGCCGGTCACGGGCGGACTGGGGAGCATTTCCGCCATCCGCGCCAGGACCTGCCAGGCGGCGAACGGGACGGGGATCAGCCTTGGCTTCAGCCCGGCCTCCCGTGCAACGATCCGGAGCAGTTCTTCATACGAATAGACCTCCGGCCCGCCGCACTCGAAAGTCCTCCCCTGTGTTTGATCCCGATCGATAAGCCGGGCGATTGCGTCGGCGACGTCGTCCACATACGCCGGCTGCAGCCGCGTCCGGCCGCCGCTGAACATGGGAAAGGCCGGAAAACGTTGCATCAACCTGATGATCGTGGTGAGAAACGCGTCGTCCGCGCCGAACATCACTGCCGGCCGGATCAACGTGGCGCCGGCGAACGCGCGTCGAACCGCCGCTTCGCCTTCACCGCGGTTGCGGATGTAGCGCGACGACGAGGCCGCATCGGCGCCAATTCCGGACACATGCACAAGCCGCTTCACACCGGCTCGCTGCGCCTGCGCCGCCACCCGTTGCGCAGCCGCAACGTGCACCGAATGAAACGTCTCCGATCCGCGCTCGACATAAAGACTGACCGCATTGATAACGCCGTAAGCGCCGAAAACGGCCTCTGCGACCGATTGCTCGTCGTGAATATCGGCCTCGAAGGGCACCTGCCGACCACCGGCACCGAACAGCCAGGGCGTCCGATCCGGGTGTCTCGATGCCACCCGAACGGCATATCCGTGTCTCCGGAGCTGTCGAACGGCGCAGCGGCCGAGAAATCCCGTCCCCCCGAACACGGTGACAACGCGAACGGTCGTGGCCGGCTCGTTGTTCATCCGCAGCCTTCTTGCGCCAACCTCAGGTTTCGGGGGACGAGCGACGACCCCAGGAACGGCCCAAAGCCTCCATGAGCTCGATCGGGAAGGGGAACACGATGGTCGAGCTCCGCTCGCCGGCGATATCGAACAGCGTGGCGAGATAGCGGAGTTGCATCGCCTGCGGCACCGACTGCAGGATGCGAGCGGCATCGACCAGCTTCTGCGCCGCCTGTTGCTCGCCTTCCGCGTTGATGATCTTGGCGCGGCGGGTGCGCTCGGCCTCGGCTTGCCGCGCGATGGCGCGGACCATGCTCTCGTTGAGATCGATGCGCTTGATCTCGACATTGGAGACCTTGATGCCCCAGGCTTCGGTCTGCTTGTCGAGCACGTCCTGGATGTCGGCGTTGAGCTTGTCCCGCTCGGCCAGCATGGCGTCGAGATCGTGCTTGCCAAGCACCCAGCGCAGCGTGGTCTGCGCCAGCTGGCTGGTTGCCGCGAGATAGTTGTTGACCTGGATGATGGCCTTCTCGGCGTCCACGACGCGGAAATAGAGCACCGCGTTCACTTTGACCGAAACGTTGTCGCGCGAGATCACGTCCTGCGGCGGCACTTCATCGACGACAACGCGGAGATCGACGCGCACCATTTGCTGAACAAACGGCACCAGCAGAAAAAATCCCGGCCCCTTGGTGCCGGTGTAGCGGCCGAGCGTGAACACCACGCCGCGTTCGTACTCGCGCAGGATGCGCACCGACGAGTACAGGATGCCGACGGCAAGAATGGCGAACACGAGAGCGGTTACGGCAGAAAGCATGGCACGGCTCCTTTCCCGCCCCTGCGCGGTGACGCTGGCATCAGGCCGACGCGACAAGCAGAACAAGACCATCGCGCCCGATGACTTTGACGCGGGCTCCCGGCTTTGGCGGAACCGCGGCGCGAGCCCGCCAGATCTCGCCCATGACGCGGACCCGGCCCTCGTCGCCCCGCCACGACAACGCCTCGCCTTCGCTTCCGATCAGCGCCTGCTCGCCCGTGACCACGGCGCGCCGTCGCGACCGCAGCAGCAGCGTCAGCCCGACCATGAACAGCCCGGCCGCGACCGCTGCGGCGGCCGCGATCACCGAGGGCGCAAGCTCGAGCCCCGGCGCTCCGGCGGGGAACATGATGATCGCGCCGATCACGAAAGCGGCGATGCCGCCGACGCCGATGACCCCGAAGCTGCCGATATGCGCTTCAGCCACCATCAGGCCGATGCCGAGCAGCACGAGGCCCAGGCCGGCGTAGTTGATCGGCAGCAGATTGAGCGCGTAGAGCGCGACCAGCAGGCTGATGGCACCGATCACCCCGGGAGCAACCGCGCCGGGATTGAGGAATTCGAAGATCAGCCCGTAGATGCCGATCAGCAGCAGGAGGAACGCGATGTTCGGATTGGTGATGGCGGCAAGAAGCTCGGTACGCCAGCCGGGCGCGACAGCACTGATGTCCAGCCCGGCGGTTGCCAATGGAGTGGGCCTTCCCGCGACCGAAACCGTCCGGCCGTCGATTTTGCGAAGCAGGTCGGGAATGTCGTCGGCGACCACGTCGATGACGTTGAGCTTCAGCGCCTCCGAAGCCGGGATGCTTGCGGCGTTCCGCACCGCATCCTCCGCCCAGTCCGCGTTCCGGCCGTGCAGCCCGGCAAGGCCGCGGATGTAGGCAATCGCATCATTGACGGCTTTGCGCGTCCCGGTGTCCGCGGGCTCGTTCGGCTTTCCGCCCGCCGGCTGCTCGGGTTTGCTGCCGGGAGAGAACGGATTTCCGCCAAGCTGCACCGGCGTTGCCGCACCGATGTTGGTGCCGGGCGCCATTGCGGCGATGGCGCTGGCGTAGGCGATGTAGGTGCCGGCGCTTGCGGCCCGGGCGCCTGCGGGCGCGACATAGGTCGCGACCGGTACTTTTGCGCCGAGCATGGCGCCGATGATCTCGCGCATGGAGCTGTCGAGACCGCCCGGCGTATTCATGCGCAGGACAATGACGCCAACCCGGTCCGGGCGCGCGGCTTTGATCTCGTCTAGGACATAGCCGGCGATCGCCGGCCCGATGACGCCATCGATATCGAGGACAATGGCTCGCCCGGCGGCCACGGCCGCCGACGGCTCAAGCTGCACGACAATCGGCACGACAAGCGCCACGCCGAGGAGGCCCGCCCGCAGGGCGAGATGACCCAATCTGCGCAGGCAAGCGATCCGCTGAACCGCCCCGCCAATGATGGGACCCGGACGCATAGACTGCTCCATGCAGGCGAAGGCCCGGTGCGGCAATTTCCGGTGCGTGGGGAACTCGCACTGAAACGACTGGTTCCCCGGGCTGGCAGGCTGCCAAAAAACTCTTCCGCGGTCAGTCGGGACGCCGCCATAGGCGCGTCTACGCGCGTCTACGGCGCGCCATAAGCGCGTCTACGCGCGTCTTCAGCGCGCCATAAGCGCGTCTTCGGCGCGCTATGGGGCGGCGGGCCTTTGACGCTGGTCGACAGAGTACGCCCTGCGGCGAATGGCTGCGCCGGTTCTGGCGGCCGCGACCTTTGCCAATCGATACAGCCAATTCGATCGGAACTCACCAGGTGTATTTGATGATGCCCGTTCCCGCGTAGCTCCGATAACCGTCGGCAAATTCACCGTCGAACTTCGCGGTGACCGTGATGGCCTTCGTTGCCTTGGCTTCGATTCCCGCGGTGACGAGGCCGATATCGCTCGGCGGCGTCGCACCGTTGACGATGAAGCTTGATCCGCCAAGCGATTGGAATGCCGCCGTGACTGAATCGTCGCTACGCCAGTCGTGGGCCCAGGCGACCCGGCTGAACAGGTTGACCGGGCCGTTGCCGGTCATCTGCCGCGTGTCGAACCATGCGCCGAGTTCGCTGCGCGTCGTGGTCGCGGTGCGGCGGTCGAAGGCAAGCGCAAACTGGTTGGATCCCGAAGCTGCCGTCTCGTTGTAACCTGGCAGGAAGAAGGCTTGCACCTGCAAGGCCGCGTAAGGCGTGACGCCAAATGCGCCGCCCGGCGCAAGGAAACGCCATCCGGTCTCGATGCGACCGCCAACATTGTGCGCGGTGAAATCGGCCGAAAGACTGTCGGTGCCGGCGAGGAACACAGTGCGAGCGGTCGTCATGGAATGAAGCGCATAGCTGGCGGCTGCCGACACGTAGGCCGCACCGACCTGATGGCTTGCGTAGGTGCCGGCCTGAAACGCTTCGCCGCGGCCATGTCCAAGACCGTTCGCCAGCGTCCAGTTCGTGCTGCCGCCGCCGAATGCCAGACCGACGACGGTCGAATGGCTCACGCGCCGGTCGAACCCTGCCGCAAGGCCCCAGGTGGTGGCGCGCGTATCGTTGCTGCCGACGGTGGCGTCGCCCCTGGCATTCGACTGGCCGCCATAGGCCGAGCCCCAACTGGTCCATCCGGAATCGTTGAGGCGGCGCGGTGCCGCTTTGTTGATGGCTGCGTAGGCGTTGGCCGCTTCTGCTGACAGGACAGGTGCCGGAGCATAACCGGCCGCCGCGCCGAAACCGCCGACCCCGCCGCGTCCACCGGTGAAGCCGTTGAGCAGCATCGTCAGGAACGAATTGGTGAGTTGGTTGGCGGCCTGCCCACCGCCTGATGAGCCGGCTTCGCCGGTCAGTTGCTGGAGCGCGTCGACCAGCGATTGACCCGAGAGCGATAACAGGTTGTTGAAGCCCGTGGCCGAAGAAATCTGCGGACCATCCGCGGCCACTGGCTGTGCATCGAAGCCGGGCAGCCGGCGTGTCAGACGGCGTCGGCGAGCTCCGGGAAGGAGCCTGCGAAAGCCACGCGCGAGTCCTGCCGCAGACGCGGCGCGACCTCCGTTGCAAACAGCCGCATGCTCTTGCGGGCGAGGTCGTCACGCATGTTGCCGAGGTGGAATTGGATCAAGAGGTTGCCGACCTGGGTCTCGCGGACGAGATCGATGATCTGCCGGTAGACCGTCTCCGGACCGCCGACGATGATCGACTGCGCCTTCTGCAGCGCATCCCAGTCATTAGCATCGCCCAGCATCGCCCGCCCGGGTTTCATGTTTTCCAGCATCCGCGGGTAATCGGACAGCTCCACGTTCGGGATGCCCGGCCCGGCCGTCATCGAGCGACCGTCGAAGTTGCGCAGATGGCCCTTCAGGCAGTTCTTGAGGAAGTACCAGACGCCCTCGTGCGATTCTTCGCGCGCCTGCGCGTCGGTCTCGGAAACGTAGGCCGACATCAGGATGCCCATGCGGAACGGATCGTATCTCTTGCCGGCATCCTCCAGGATTTTCGCGAACTCCTGCCGCGCCCGCGCGATGGCGCCGCCGTGCACGCGGGATGACAGGAAGTAGCAGTATCCGCGCCGCGCGATCTGCCGCATGGTCTCCCGCGACTGCGAACCGGGAATCCAGACCTGCGGATGAGGCTGCTGGACCGGCTGCGGCCACGGATTCACGTAGCGCAGCGGATAGTGCTTGCCTTCGAAGGTGAACGGGCCCGGGCGCGTCCACGCCTGGTGGATCAGGTCGACGGCCTCCCAGAATTGCTCGCGCTGGATCGCGGCCGGCGTGTTGTAGTTGAAGGTCTCCTGTCCACCGCCGGGCGCGAAGCCCGCGATCACCCGCCCGTCCGACATGTTGTCGACCATGGCGTACTCCTCCGCCACGCGCAGCGGATTGCCGTGCAGCGGCAGCAGATTGGCAAGCACGACGATCTTGCCGTGCCTGGTCTTCTGGGAAAGCGCCGACGCGATGATGTTGGGTGACGGCATCAGCCCGTAGACGTTCTGATGATGCTCGTTCAGCACCATGCCGTCGAACCCGAGCGTGTCGGCATAGGCGAGCTGATCGATATACTCATTGAGCAGCCCCCGCGACTTCTCCCGGTCCCACAGCGTGTTGGGCACGGTGATCCAGCCGCTCTCGTATTTCTCGTCGAAATCGGGTGGCAGATACGGATAGGCCATGAAGTGCCAGCAGAAGAGTTGGACGGGTTTCGACATGGCCTGTTGGTCCTGTTGGCCTTGATGTTTGCCGGAATGGAATGGTGTCAGGCGTTGAGCAGCGGTTTCATGTTCGCCAGCACCTCGTCCGGCTTCTCCAGATGGACAGCGTGACCCGCGCCCGCGATCAGCTTCAAGCCTGAAGCCTTGCCGAGCCGCTCGGCATATGTCCTGCCATGCGCAACCGGCACCATGTGATCCTCGGCCCCCCAGATGACGACCGAGGGCATCGCCGCCCTGTAGAGCCGCTCCACCAGCGGCCAGCTGTAGAAATACGGCGGCTTGAAGCCGATCGCCGACCCGAACCGCAGCATGCCATAGCGGCGCAGCTCCTCGTCGGTCTCGCCGCGGCCGTCGGGATAGTAGCGCAGCGCCAGCGGCGCACTGTCCGACGAAAACAGCATTTGCCGCAGCGGCGCGAAGCTCGTGCCGCGATCGGCCTGCGAGTTCATGAAAATGTCGCCGATGTGCTCGCCGGACACGAACAGCCCGCAGGCGCCGATCAGCGCAAGATGTGTGACCCGCTCGGGATGCCGCACGGCGTATTCCGCGGCGATCCATCCTCCCGCGCAGTGGCCGGCGAGCGCAAAGCGGTCGAGCCCGAGCGCGTCGAACAGCTCGCAATAGTGAAACAGGAAGTCCTCGATCTTGTTGCCCTGGCGGAACTCGGTCGAGCCGTTGCAGGCGGGATGCGCCGGCGCAATCAGCCTGCGCCCTTGCGCCAGTCCCTGGTGGAACGGCAGCAATTCGCCGGCGACACCGTGGACGTCGGCAAACCCATGCAAATAGACGAGCGGAGCGCCTGAGCCTGCTTCGATCAGCACCACCTTGCGCCCTTTGACTTCGATCTCTTGCTTGTTCGCGTCCATTCACCGGTCCTATTTCGACAGCAGCATGCGCGGCAGGAACAGCGCAATCTCGGGGAAGATGGTGAGAATCGTGATCGCGACCAGCATGGGGATGACGAAGATCATCGCGCCGTTCGAAACGTCATTGAGATTGACGTTCGGGACGACCGACTTGAGCACGAACAGGTTGAAGCCGACCGGCGGTGAGATCGCCGCGATCTCCGACTGGATCACCACGACGATGCCGAACCACACCGGATCGTAGCCCAGGCTGATGATGGTCTTGAGGAAGATCGGAATGACGATCACGACCATGCTGCCGGCATCCATGAAGGTGCCGAGGACCAGCAGCGTGAGGTTGATGATCACCATGATCGCCCAGGGCGGCAGCGGCAGCCCGGTCATGAAGTCGGAGACCGCCTGCGGAATGCCGAGCCGGGCCAGCAAGTACGAGCTGAACACGCCGCCGGTCAGCAGCAGGAGGAACATCGCGGTGGTGCGGATGGTCTTCTGCAGGCTGGTCCAGAGAACCGGAACGGTGAGGCGGCGCATGAACAGCGCGATCGCCAGCGCCCCCGCGGCGCCCACCGCGCCGGCCTCCGTCGGCGTGGCCGCCCCCGAGTAGATCGATCCGAGCACGATGACGGTGAGGACGATCACCGGCAGGATCGCGAACAACGACCGCCACTTTTCAGCGCGCGTGATCTCCTCGCGGACGGGGGGTGCCCATGACGGGTAGCGCAGCACGAGCACCACGATCGTGACGGACATCAGGGCCGCAAGCATGATGCCCGGCACGATCCCGGCCATGAACAGGTGGCCGATCGAGGTGTCGGTGATCACGCCGTAGACGATCATCGAGATGCTCGGCGGGATCAGGATGCCGAGCGTGCCGCCTGCGGCGGTCGCGCCGAGCGCAAGCGTGCTCTTGTAGCCGCGCTGCATCATCTGCGGGACCGCCATCGCCCCGATGGTGCTCGCCGTCACCGGGCTCGAGCCGCAGACCGAGCCGAAGCCGGCGCAGGCCCAGACCGTGGCGATCGCCAGCGCCCCGGGCAGCCGGCGGAACCACAATTCGGCCGCGCGAAACAGCGCGGCGCCGATGCCGGTCGCCGACAGCAGCTCGCCCATCAGGATGAACATCGGGACGACGACCAGGATGAAGTTGCTCGACAGCGCGAAGGCCGATGACGCGAGCTGGCTCAGCGCGCCGGGCGAGACGAACACCACGATGCCGGCAACCGTCACCATCGAGAGCGCAACGCCGACCGGGGTGCGCGTGGCCATCAGGACCAGGAGGGCCACGAGGAACAGGGTGAAGCTGCCGACCGCGGCCATCACACGACTCCGGTAGCGGATCGCTCCGGCCGCGCGGGGCCGGCGGAATGAAATGGCGCACGCGCCGCGAGGCCTCGCTTCCTCTGTATCGGCAATCGTAGCAATCGTAGGGTGGGCAAAGCCGCGCAAGCGGCGTGCCCACGTCGATCCGCGGCACAAGAAGAACACGTGGGCACGACGCCTTCGGCGTCTTTGCCCACCCTACGCACCCCAAATGCGATAGCCTTGGCAGAGCCGGCGAGCATCCGATCGGGTGCGTTGCTCAACCTAGTCCGCACTGGCCACCGCCTGGTCATCGGTCAGCGGGTCCCGCCAGAACCGGATCAGCAGGACGACGGCCGTCAGCAGGAATTGCAGCGCCCCGAGCGGCCCGATCCAGTAGAGATATTTCAACTGCACGATCAGCATCGTGAAGGACACTTCGTCGATCTCGACGATGTCGGTGTAGAAGGCCGCGACAGTCCACAGGAAGATCGCGGCAAAGATCACGGTCAGGATCTTTCCGATCAGCCGCACGGCCTTGCGATAGCGGTCGGCGATCAGCGCGTCGAACATGTCGACTTCGATATGGCTTCCGCTTTGCAGCGCCGGCGCCACCGACAGAAAGAACACGAAGACCAGCAGGAAGATCGTGATGTCGAGCACCCAGGCGATCGGATCGTCCAGCACGAAGCGATAGACGATCTGCACGACGATCGCCGTCATGATCACCAGGACGAGAAGGCAGGCAAGCGCCGCGAAGATGCGATTGACGACGCGCGTGAACGCCTCTAATCGCTCGAACCAGTCCGCGCGCTCGTGCGACAGCTCCACCGGCGTCACGCGTTTGCTTTCTTTGGCTACTTCTGCAGCGGCAGGATGACGTCGGCGAACGGTTTGCCCTCGGCGCCGGTGAATTTTTCGAGCTCGACATAGACCGGCGACATGGCCTTCCTCATCTCGGAGATTTCCGCGTCGGTCGCCCGGTAGACCTTTGCGCCGCCCTTCTCCAATTCCCTGAGCGCCTCTTCCTGCTGATCCTTGAGCTTGTACGTGCCCTCGACGACGATCTCGTTCGAGACGTCCAGGATCACCTTCTGATCGGCGGCCGGGATCTTGTTCCACAGCGCGAGGTTCAAATAGTACATCGAGGCATTCGCGCCATCGCGCCAGTAGGTGATGTGGGGCGCAACCTCATGGACCTTTGACGACAACGTGAGGTTTGCGAGGAACAGGATGCAGTCGACGGTCTTGTTCTGGAGCGCGAGGTAGACCTCGCCCGGATCGAGCGTGACGGCCGACGCACCGACCGCGCGCAACTGGATGCCTTGCCAGCGCCCCGCCGCACGCACCTTTTTGCCTTTCCAGTCGGCCGGCGTCTTGATGTGTCCGTTGCTGCAGTTCGAGACCAGCCCGGTGGACGGGAAGCTGAACAGAAGCTTCAGGCCGCGGGGCTCCATGAGCGCCCGCGACGGCTGCAGCAGCGCGCCGACCGTATCGATCGCGACCTTGGGCTCGCCCGGGATCCAGAACAGCGCCTCGTAATAGGAGACCGGTCGGGCGAGCGCGGAAACGAAGCTCGCGCTGGTCGTTCCGCCGCTGGCCGCGCCGGTGCGAACCGCGTTGACGGTCTCGCGCGCGGCGACCAGCGCACCCGAGAAGTGGAGCTTGATCTTGACGCGGCCCTCGGTCCGCTTGTCGATTTCCGAGGCCCATTTGCGAATGTGCTCGGCATAAAAATCCCGGTCGGAGAACCACACCGCGAATTCTATGGTCTCGGCGCGCGCGCTGGTGGTGAAGGCTGCGAACCACACGGCCAAGAGAACTCCCAAGCGAATTCCCAAGAGAACTCCCAAGCGAGCCCCCAAGAGAACTCCGAAGCGAACTCCGACCGCCTTCAAACTGATGGCGCGCATCATCGCGGTTTCCTCCGACGCAAAGAGCAATGCCGGCTTGTTTCGGTTCTGATTGGAGGAAAGTGTCCGTTGCCGTTGCGACCGGTGTCAAGCGCACCCGCGCGCACGGCTTCCAGGCCGGAAACGCGTGTCTGATGTGCGATAGGATCGCTGCCACGCAATGGCGGGAGGCGATCAAGCCATGTCGGATTTGCGCAATGCCGGCCCGGGCGGTCTCAATCTGCTGACCGCGCTGGAAGCCGCGCAACGGCTTGCAGCGGGCGCCACCACATCGGTCGCCCTGGTCGAGGCCTGTCTCGCCCGCATCGACGCGCGCGATCGCGGCATCCACGCATGGACCTATATCGATCGCGAGAATGCGCTGCGTCAGGCGCGGGCGCGCGACCGCGAGCCGCGCCGCAGTCCGCTGCACGGCATCCCGGTCGGCATCAAGGACATCTTCGATACCCACGATATGCCGACGGCCTACGGCTCGCCGATCCACGCGGGCCATCAACCAGCCAATGACTCGGTCGTCGTCGCATTGCTGCGGCGCGCAGGCTTGGTGATCCTCGGAAAATGCACGACCACGGAATTCGCAAGCCCCGTGCCTGCCGGCGTTCGCAATCCGCACGATGTGACCCGCAGCCCGGGCGTGTCCTCGAGCGGGTCCGCGGCAGCCGTCGCCGACTACATGGTGCCGCTCGCGATCGGCTCGCAGACCGGCGGATCAACGATCCTGCCAGCCGCGTACTGCGGCATCGTCGGCTACAAACCGACACTCACCGGACTCGATCGCGGCAACATCCGTCACCTTCGTCCGACCCTCGACACCATGGGGCTGCTCGCCCGAAGCATTCCGGATATCGCCGCCCTGCATGCTGTCCTGTGCGGCGGCGCGGCCGCGGTGCCCGCGACAAACATTCGCCGGTTGCGCATCGGGATCTGCCGCACCAACGCCTGGCCACAGGCCCAACCCGAAACGATCGAGGCGCTCGAAAGCGCGGCACGGTCGCTCGCTGGGGCAGGGGCGAGCCTAAGCGAGACGCCGTTGCCGCCGGTGTTCGACGGCATCGAGGAGACCTTCGGCGTGATCTCGACGGTCGAAGCGTCGCGCGCGCTGACGGACGAGGCGCGCGACCATCGGCCGAAACTGAATTTCTGGATCAGGAATTCGCTCGATGCCGCCGCGCGCCACGACCAGTCCGTGTTCGACCGCGCCCAGCAACACGCCGTCGAGTGCCAGAAGGCTTTGGCCGTGATTTTCCAGCAGTGCGACGTCCTGATCGCGCCGAGCACGATCGGCGAGGCGCCGGCCGACTTGGCGTCGGTGTCGAGCTCGGCTTTCAATCGGATGTGGACGTTGATGCACGTGCCGTGTCTGACCATCCCGGCGTACCGCGGCCCGAACGGAATGCCGGTCGGAGTTCAGGTTGTCGGCCCGATCGGCAGTGACGTCGCAACCATCGCCGCCACGCAATGCATTGCCGATGTGCTGATGAAAAGCGCGTGAGCGACTGGTTCCAGCCGCTGCTCCCTGAGCGCACCGATCGTTGATACGCGCACTTCGGCGGCCCCCGCCGGGCGCATGATCTCGTCAAAGAATTCCAGGATGGCGAGAGCGCGGCCGGCGGATTTTACGATTTTCCTGTCTGTCTCCATCGTAGACCTCGGGTTGGGTCATCGCGTGAGTCATCCAGTACGGAGTTGTTGAGAAGCGTTCCGCAATCTACAGATGCCGACGACTGCGCGGCCATCGAGGCGGCGCCGCGAGCACCGGCTATTCAACCTTGAAGTTCGCGTCCCGGATGGCACGGCCGTATTTCTCGTGCTCGTTGCGAAGGTGCGCGCTGAACTCGGCTCCGCAGATTGCGAGCGGGTATAGTTCCTGCGCGTCAAGCTTGGCCTTGATCTCGGGCGTCCGCAGCGCCGCGCTGAACCAGCCTGCGTACTGCGCGGCAATGTCCTTGGGTGTGTTGGCCGGAGCATAGACCCCGAACTCGACCGTCACCTCGTGGTTCGTGTAGCCGAGTTCGGCCACCGTCGGCACCTGGGGCAGCGGCGGGATGCGCGAGCGCATCGGGACCGCGAGCGGGCGCATCTTTCCCGCCTTGATCTGCTCGGCGGCGCTTGAATAGCTGTTGAACGCCGACGTGACGTGGTCGCCCAAGAGCGCGGTGATCGAAGGACCGTTGCCGTTGTAGGGCACGAAGGTGATGTCGGCGCCGGCCGAGCGCTTGAGCACCGCCAACCCGATGTCGAACGGGGTGCCGGGGCCGATGCTCGCCATGGTCACGCTGCCGGGCCTGGCGCGCGCTGCGTCGAGCAGGTCCTTCAAGCTCTGGTAGGCGGACGGGGCGTTCACGGAAATCACCGTCGGCGCGAGCACGAGCTGGCAGATCGGCTCGAAGCTCTCCAGCGGATGGTAATTGTATTTTCGCAGGTGCGGATTGATCACGAGCTGCGACGACGCGAACAGCAGCGTGTTGCCGTCCGGCGCCGCGCGCGCGACGCTTTCGGTGCCGATCGCCTCGGCGGCGCCCGGCCGGTTCTCCACCACCGTGCTCAGCCCGTGCACGCGGCCGACATATTCCATCATCAGGCGCGCCATCAGGTCGTTGACGCCCGCGGGCGGCGTCGGAACGACGGCTCGCAACGGTTGTCTGCCCTGCGCCCACGCATTCCCGTCGGCGGCAATCATGGACATCGCTGTGAGAATGGCAGCAGCCGCTGCCAGGCGTCGAAACGAGCGTCGCGGGTGTCTCATTGGGCTTCCTCGCCGGACGTTTTGTGTTGTTGATTTTGAGGTGCCCTTCGGAGGGCACTCGGATGACGTCCGAACAGCTTAGGTCGAAATCCCTTGGCGCTCAAATCCAGCTTTGATCGGAAAGAATGTTGTCGGCTGGGGTTCGTGTCAGCGCGCGACGCGCCCGGACAAGCCTCAACGAATGTCCGCAACGGATACGCCGAGGCGTTGCGCGTAAAGGTCGCGCGTGCGCTGCCAGGCCGGACGCGCGAGGGCGCGCGCGTAGAAATCCTTGAGCCGCGGATACGCGGCCATGAGATCGGTCTTGCGGATATCCCTCAAGACAGTGGCCAGCAGAATGTGAGCGACGTTAAATTCCGCGCGGGCGATCGATTCGCGGCCGTCGAGGTGGCGCTCCAGCCCGTCGAAAAACCCGGTTGGCCAGTTTGATCCATAGCGCGCGCTCTTGGTCGGTCATGCCGGCGACATCGCCGAGCGCGATGAGCGCCAGCGGCGGCTCAACGGTGTTGAGCGTGGCGAAGCACCACTGCGTCACGCGTACGCGCCCCTGGAAGTCCGAGGGGATCGGCTTGCCGGCCTTTTCCGCAATGTAGAGCACGGCGGCGCTGGATTCGCGACAATGAAGCCGTCATCGTCGATCACCGGCGCCTGATGAAACGGGCTGATCTTGCCATAGGCCGATGTCGAGCTCGCCCGCGGTGTGGTCGAGCCCATGGACGCGGTAGGGCAGGCCGGTCTCCTGCAGCGCCCATTCGGTTCTCAGGTCTTTGGTTTCGCCGATGCCCGCACGAAAATCCGGCGAAAGGCATAGAGGGTGATCATGCCCGCCTTCCATCATTGAATGATCCTGAAATGCTGCGCGTGTTCACGAGAGGTGGCGGGTCAGAAAGCGGCACCAATTTTGCCGAACGTTCTGAATGGCTGGGGGACCTGGATTCGAACCAAGATTAACGGAGTCAGAGTCCGCTGTTCTACCATTGAACTATCCCCCAACGCGGCGGCGGGCCCGTCGAACGGCACCGCTGCATTGGAAATCCGGCGAAGGGGCGCGCCGCCCGGCCGGATTCGGCCCCTATATAAGGCGAAGTTTTCCGCCGGTCCATCCCGGCGAAACGCGGCTTCCACGCCTGTTCGGCGGCCTGCCGGAACGTGTTGGCGCGGGTTTCGGCCGTGCCTTGCGCCTCAACGCGGTCGGTTCCTTGCAGGTGGCTCGCTTTCACGGTGGTCGCGCCGCTCCTCGCGGGGCGGTTTGTCCGGTGTCGCGCCCGCGCCGACGAACGAAGGCGTGTCGCTCGCCGGAAACGTCTCTTCCAGCGCCTGGTCGATCTTGCGTTCCTGCCGCTCTCGCGACGACGGCGCCATCTCGTTCTCCTCGCGCATAGTTCTTGTTGTCGCTCGTGGCGATCGAAACACGCACGTGTGCCTCCGCGGTGCCCGCTGCAAGACCTTGCGGAAAGTTGCGGGGTTGACAGCATCGCCGGGATAGAACATATAGTGAACAAGCTTGAGCCAGGACTTCCTCTTCGGATCGTCCGAGGCCAGGCAGACGGAAGCCGCCGGACAGGGAGAACGTGCCCCCGGCCGCGGCATCGTCAGGTGGAGCGCCGGGAGGCGCCGCCCCCCTGCGTCACTGGGGGGCGCGTGCCTCCGCACGAGGCGCGCGGCGGACCGCGTTATGGTCCGTCGGGCACCTACGTCACTGGTGCCCGGCGCCTCCCGGCGCTCCATTCCCTCGTTTTCGAGGGACACGGAAAAAGGGGAAAGGGCGGGCCCGGCAGCCCGAAAAAGTGAAGTGGCCGGGCGGCGAAGCGCGCGCCCGGCGTTCTCGCTCCGCCGAAGCGAAGCCGCTTCGGCTTCGCGAAGGCGAGAGCTCGCCACCAGCGCGTCCACGCGCGTCTTCGACGCGCTATCGCCGGCGAAGGCCCCCATAGCAAGCGAGCGGAGGCCGGATGGCCTGTGTCACATCCGCGAACGGCCGCCGCTTATTCCGCCGCCTGCTTGAACGAGTTGGCGTGGGTTTTTGGCCGCGTCTTGAGCTTCAGATCGGTCAGTTCCTTGCAGGCTCGCTCGCTCTCGCGGAACAGCTGGTCGCGGCCGGCGCGATATTGCGGCGGGCAGGCGATGCTCTTCGCGCCGTACCAGGCTGCGGCCTTCAGCGTGAACGCGGGGTCGGCGAGATGCGGGCGCGCCAGCGCCACGAGGTCGGCGCGGGCGGCGGCGACGATGGTGTTGACCTGGTCGGCGCTGGTGATCGCGCCGACGCACATGGTGGCGATATGGGCGTCGTTGCGGATCTGGTCGGAGAATGGCGTCTGGTACATGCGCCCGTAGACCGGATCGGCGTCCGGCGTGGTCTGGCCGGTCGACACGTCGATCAGGTCGCAGCCCGCCTCGGCAAACGCGCGCGCCACCTGCACGGCGTCGTCGCCGGTGAGCCCGCCGTCTTGCCAGTCGGTCGCCGAGATGCGCACCGACATCGGCTTCCGCTCCGGCCAGGCCTGGCGCATCGCGCCGAACACCTCGAGCGGAAAGCGCAGGCGGTTTGTGAGCGACCCGCCGTATTCATCGGTGCGCTTGTTGGTGAGCGGCGAGATGAAGCTTGCGATCAGGTAGCCGTGCGCCGCATGCAGCTCGATCATGTCGAAGCCCGCGCGCTCCGCGCGCTTCACCGCCTGCACGTAGTCGGCGATGGTCAAGTCCATGTCGGCCCGCGTCATCTCGCGTGGCACCTGGCTGTGCGGGTAGTAGGGAAGGGGCGAGGCCGAGACGATCGGCCAGTTGCCCTCGGGCAGCGGCTCGTCGATGCCGTCCCACATCAGCCGCGTCGAGCCCTTGCGGCCGGCGTGGCCGAGCTGGAGGCAGAATTTGGTCGCGGAGTTGCCGTGCACGAAATCGACGATGCGCGTCCAGGCCGCCTCCTGCGCGTCGTTGTACATGCCGGTGCAGCCGGGCGAGATGCGCGCCAGCTCCGACACGTCGGTCATCTCGGTGAACATCAGCCCCGCGCCGCCGATCGCGCGCGAGCCGTAATGCACGATGTGCCAGTCGCCCGGCAGGCCGTCCTTGGCCGAGTACTGGCACATCGGCGACACCACCACGCGATTTACAAGTGTCATGTCGCGCAGCCGGAACGGCTGGAACATCGGCACCTCGGGCTTGACGGTGTCGACGTCGAAGCCCAGCGCCTCGACGTCGCGCGCCACCACCTTGTCGGTCATCTTCACGAAGTCGGGGGCGCGCAGCGCGAGGTTGTCGTAGGTGATCGCCTTGGAGCGCGTCATCAGGCCGAAGGCGAAGCGCGTCGGGTCCATGTCCCAGAACCGCCGCACGTGCTCGAACCACACGAGCGAGACGTCGGCGGAGTGCTGGGTCTTTTCCACCTCGTCGCGGCGGCTCTTCTCGAAATGCGAGAGCGCCGTCTTCACGTCGCGGCCGCCGGTTATGCGGAACGCCTCGTACAGCGCGATCGCGTCCTCCATCGCAAGCTTGGTGCCCGAGCCGATGGAGAAGTGCGCGGTGGCCTTGGCGTCGCCGATCAGCACGATGTTGTCGGCGGTCCAGTGCTCGCAGCGGATGGTCGGAAAGTTGCGCCAGAGCGAGCGGTTGGTGATCAGCTTGTGGCCGTTGAGCTCCTCGGCGAACACGCCTTCGAGGAAGCGCGCCGAGGCCTGCTCGTCGAGCTTGTCGAGCCCGGCGCGCTTGAACGTCTCCGGGTCGGTCTCCATCACCCAGGTCGAGCGGCCGGGCTGGTACTGGTAGCAGTGGGCGATGAAGATGCCGTGCCGGGTCTCGCGGAAGAAGAAGTTGAACGCGTCCATCGGCCGGTCCGAGCCCATCCACGCGAAGTGGTTGGGACGAAGCTCGATGGTCGGCTTGAAGCGGTCCTTGAACAGCTCGCGGGTGCGCGAATTGATGCCGTCGGCCGCGACCACCAGGTCCGCGCCGCGGATCGTCGTCTTGTCGGGGTCGGCCTCCGAGCCGTACTTGATGTTGATGCCGAGCGAATGGGCGCGGCGGCCGAGAATTTTCAGGAGCATCGCCCGCGACGTGCCGCAGAAGCCGTTGCCGCCGATGCGGTGCGTCGAGCCGCGGAAGTGGATCTCGATGTCGTCCCAGTAGGCGAAGTGGCCGACGATCTGCCGGTAGGTCTCGCGGTCGTAGGATTCGAACGCTTCCAGCGTCTGGTCGGAGAACACCACGCCGAAGCCGAACGTGTCGTCCGGCTTGTTGCGCTCGAACACCGTGATCCGCGTGTGCGGCCACGCCTTTTTCATCAGGATGGCGAAGTAGAGGCCGGCCGGACCTCCACCGAGAACGTGGACGTTCATGTGCGCCTCCGCGGATCGGCTCCGCCGCTATCACCGCCGTCGTCATTCCGGGACGGCGCGAAGCGCCGGGCCCGGAATCCAGTCGCGAACTCCGAACGAGCATCTGGATTCCGGGCTCGCGCCTTCGGCGCGCCCCGGAATGACAGCCGCGAGGCTGTCACCAGATACTTGAAACCTGAAAAGTTTAAGCCTAAAGTAATTTCCGCACAAGAGGCCAAAGCGGCCCCGACAGGACAACCAGGCCGGTTTCGCCGTAGCTCAGGTTCTTTCGGAAATGCGTTCTCTTGAGGGAAAACACGCATTGGTCACCGGCGGCGGCCGCGGCATCGGCCGCGCCATTGCCGCCGCGCTGACGGCAGCCGGTGCCGCGGTCACCATTGCCGGGCGGAACGAGAAGCCGCTCGCCGAAGTGACGGGGAAGGGCGAGGCCGCGGGCTACGTCATCGCCGATGTCACCGACGCCAAAGCCGTGGACAGCGGCATCAAACAGGCCGTATCGACGCGCGGCCCGGTCGACATTCTCGTGGCCAATGCCGGCACCGCCACCGGCGCGCCGTTTGCCAAGGCAAAACCCGAGCAGTTCCGCGACATGTTCGAGCAGCATGTGATCGGCATGCTGCATCCCGCGCAGGCGGTGCTCGGCAGCATGATCGAGCGCGGCTTCGGCCGCATCGTCGCGGTCGCCTCGATCGTCAGCCTGCGCGCCGCGCCGAACGTGTCGCCCTACGTCACCGCCAAGCACGCCATGCTTGGTCTGGTCCGCTCGATCGCGCTCGAGACCGCGGGCACCGGCGTCACCGCCAATGCGGTGTGCCCGGGTTATGTCGACACCGACCTGATCCGCACGCCGATCGAAAAGATGGTCGAGCAGGGCATGAGCCGGGAGGATGCAACCGCCCGCTTCAGCTCGCGCGTGCCGCTGGGCCGCCTGATCAAGCCCGAGGAGGTCGCCGAGGCCGTGCTCTATTTCTGCTCGCCGCGCGCCGCCGTCGCCACCGGCACGACCCTCGTCATTGGAGCCGACGCACTGTAATGGACGATCGCACCACCATTCCGCTCGATGCCGAGACCAAGGTCGCCGAGCGCCCGGGCGACCACAAGACCGAATTGCGGCTGTGGCTGCGGCTGCTCACCTGCACCACGCTGATCGAGAACGAGGTGCGAAGGCGGCTGCGCGACAATTTCGACATCACGCTGCCGCGCTTCGATCTCTTGGCGCAGCTCGACCGCGCGCCGAACGGCATGACGCTCGGCGAGCTGTCGCAGCGCATGATGGTGTCGAACGGCAACATCACCGGCCTCGTCGATCGCCTCGTGGAGCAGGGGCTCATCCGGCGTAAGCCCGATCCGAACGACCGCCGCGTGCAGATCGTCAGCCTGACGCCGGAGGGCCAGCGCGAGTTCCGCGCCATGGCGCGGGTCAACGCCGACTGGGTCGGCGAGATTTTCGCAGGCCTCACCACCAGGGACATCGAGGCGCTGATGCCGCTCCTCGCCAAGACCAAGACCTCGGCGCGCAAGGCGCTCAAGAACGGAGAAGAACAATGAGCGCCGCCAATCCGGTGACCTTGCCGCTGTCGGACTACAAGGCCCGCCACGTCAAATTCGTGGTCGACGGCAAGGTCGCGACGCTGATCCTCAACCGGCCGGACAAGAAGAACCCGCTGACCTTCGACAGCTACGCCGAGGTGGTCGATATCTTCCGCGCGGCCGCGCGCGACAAGGTGGTGAAGGCGTTCGTCGTCACCGGCAGTGGCGGAAACTTCTGCTCCGGCGGCGACGTGTTCGAGATCATCGAGCCGCTCACCAAGATGAACACCGTCGAGCTGCTCGACTTCACCAAAATGACCGGCGACGTGGTCAAATCCATGCGCGCCTGCCCGCAACCGATCATCGCCGCGATCGACGGCGTCTGCGCCGGCGCGGGCGCGATCATCGCCATGGCCTCGGACATTCGCATTGGAACTCCGGCCGCGAAGGTCGCGTTCCTGTTCAACCGGGTGGGCCTCGGCGGCTGCGACATGGGTGCCTGCGCGATCCTGCCGCGCATCATCGGCCAGGGGCGCGCCGCGGAATTGCTCTATACCGGCCGCAGCATGGGCGGCGAGGAGGCCGAGCGGATGGGCTTCTTCAACCGGCTGTCGAAGCCCGAGACCGTGCTGGCCGATGCGACCAAGCTCGCGCGCGATCTGGCCGACGGCCCGACGTTCGGAAACGCCATGACCAAGCGCATGCTCGAGATGGAATGGGCGATGTCGGTCGAGACCGCGATCGAGGCCGAGGCGGTGGCCCAGGCGCTGTGCATGGAGACCGAGGATTTTGCGCGCGCGTTCCGCGCCTTCGCCGCGAAGCAGAAACCGGTGTTCGAGGGCAATTGATGCGCACGCTCTCGCCATACGACGGGTTCAACCTCTCCCATGGGGAGAGGTCGACGCGCGAAGCGCGTCGGGTGAGGGGGGACGGTCTATCGATGGAGCTGTTCCCCCTCACCCCGGCCCTCTCCCCGATGGGGAGAGGGAGCGGAGAGGGCCTGCCATGAGTTTATTAGAAACCCTCACACTGCCCTTCTTCACCGACGACCATCGCCGGTTCGCCGAAGCACTCGGCCGCTGGGCCGACGCGATGCTGCCGTCGCTGCCGCACGACGACGTCGAGGAAGCCTGCCGCGCCCGCGTCACGGCGCTGGGCGAGGCGGGATTGCTCAAGGCGGTGGTGCCGCTGTCGCATGGCGGGCTTTATCCGTCGCTCGACGTGCGCACGCTCTGCCTCGCCCGCGAGATCCTCGCGTTCCGCGACGGCTTGGCCGACTTCGCCTTCGCCATGCAGGGGCTCGGCACCGGCTCGATCTCGCTGTTCGGCTCGGAAGAGCTGAAGCGCCGCTACCTGCCGCCGGTGCGCGACGGCAAGGCGATCGCGGCCTTTGCGCTGTCCGAGCCCGAGGCCGGCTCCGACGTCGCGGCGCTGGCCATGACCGCCAAGCCCGATGGGGCCTATTTCCGCCTGGACGGCGAGAAGACCTGGATCTCCAACGGCGGCATTGCCGACCACTACGTGGTGTTCGCGCGCACCGGCGAGGCGCCCGGCGCCAAGGGGCTGTCGGCCTTCGTGGTCGACGGGCTGGCGCAGGGGCTCACCGTCGCCGAGCGCATCGAGGTGATCGCGCCGCATCCGCTGGCGCGACTGAAGTTCGACGGCGTGCGCGTGCCGGCGGCGCACCGGCTCGGCAAGGCCGGCGAGGGCTTCAAGGTGGCGATGGCCACGCTCGACATCTTCCGCGCGACGGTCGGCGCTGCGGCGCTGGGCTTCGCCCGCCGCGCGCTGCACGAGACCGTGGAGCATGCCGCGACGCGCAAGCTGTTCGGCGCGCCGCTCGCCGACCTGCAGATGACGCAGGCGGCGATTGCCGACAGCGCCACCGAGGTCGATGCCGCGGCGCTGCTGGTTTATCGCGCGGCTTGGACCAAGGATCAGGGCGCGCAGCGCGTCACCCGCGAGTCGGCGATGGCGAAGATGTTCGCGACCGAAGCCGCCCAGCACGTGATCGATCGCGCCGTGCAGCTCCACGGCGGCGCGGGCGTCACCAAGGGCGTCAAGGTCGAGGAGCTCTACCGGGAAGTTCGCGCGCTCCGCATCTACGAGGGTGCAACCGAGGTGCAGAAGATCGTGATCGCGCGCGAGGCGTTGAAGCAGCGACCCACGAAGCCGGCGGTGGCCGCCGAATGAGAATGCTTGTCCCGGGCGCAGCGCAGCATGAGCGCAGCGAAATGATGCGCTGCAGACCCGGGACCGTTACGAAACCGGTGTCTGGAACGGTCCCGGACCAGCGGTGCAGCATTGCATGCTGCACCGCATCCGGGACAGGAGAGGGCCGACCATGTTGAAATCCGGTCATGTCGATACGTTTGCGCGCGACAACCTGCCGCCGCGCGAGCAGTGGCCCGAATTCAAATTCGCCCTGCCTGAGCTTCAGTATCCCGAGCGGCTCAACTGCGTGACCGAATGGGTCGACCGCTGGATCGCGGCGGGCGAGGGCCAACGCACGTGCATGATCTCGCCGTCCGAGACGCTGACCTACGCGCAATTCCACGCGCGTGTGAATCGCATCGCCAATGTGCTCACCCGCGATCTCGGCATGGTGCCGGGCAACCGCGTTCTCTTGCGCGCGCCGAACAACCCGATGATGGTCGCGGCCTATTTTGCCGTGATCAAGGCCGGCGGCGTCGTGGTGGCGACCATGCCGCTGCTGCGCGCCAAGGAGCTGTCCTATCCGCTGTCGAAAGCAAAGATCGCGCTGGCGCTGTGCGACTTCCGCCTCGCCGATGAAATGGAAAAAGCCAAGGCGCAGTCGGAGGACCTGAAACGGATCGTCTACTGGGGCAACGGCGAGCTCGAAGGGCTGATGGGAAACGCCGGCTACGAGAATTTCGCCGCTTGCGACACCGCCAGCGACGACGTCTGCCTGATCGCCTTCACCTCCGGCACCACCGGCGAGCCGAAGGGCACGATGCACTTCCACCGCGACATGCTGGCGATCTGCGACAGCTACGCGAAGCACATTGTGCGCGCCGAGCCGTCGGACCGTTTCACCGGCTCGCCGCCGCTCGCCTTCACCTTCGGCCTCGGCGGTCTCGTGCTGTTTCCACTGCGCATCGGCGCGTCCACCGTGCTGCTGGAGCAGGCCGGTCCCGATCAGCTTCTCGACGCGATCCAGAAGTACAAGATCACCATTCCGTTCACCGCGCCGACCGCCTATCGGGCGATGCTCGGCAAGCTCAAGGACTTCGACATCTCGTCGCTGCGCAAATGCGTGTCGGCCGGTGAGACGCTGCCCAAGGCGACGTTCGAAGCCTGGGAGAAGGCGACCGGCATCAAAATCCTCGACGGCATCGGCGCGACCGAGATGCTGCACATCTTCATCGGCTCGCCCGAGCACGAGGTGCGCGCCGGCTCCACGGGCAAGCCGGTGCCCGGCTACGAGGCCCGCATCCTCGATGACGACGGCAACGTCGCAAGGCCCGGCACGGTCGGCCGCCTTGCGGTGCGCGGACCGACCGGCTGCCGCTATCTCGCCGACCCGCGGCAGGCGAAGTACGTGCAGAACGGCTGGAACGTCACCGGCGACACCTACCTGATGGATGAGGACGGCTACTTCTGGTACCAGGCGCGCTCCGACGACATGATCATCTCGGCGGGCTACAACATCGCCGGCCCCGAGGTCGAAGCCGCGCTGCTGACCCATGCCTCGGTCGCCGAATGCGGCGTGGTCGGCTGCCCCGACGAGGAGCGCGGCCAGATCGTCAAGGCCTACGTCGTGCTGCGCGCCGGCGTCGCGGGCGACGCCGCGATGATCAAGGCGCTGCAGGATCACGTGAAGGCGACGGTTGCACCGTACAAATATCCACGCGCCGTCGAGTTCGTGACCGAGCTGCCGAAGACGCAGACCGGAAAATTGCAGCGCTTCGAGTTGCGCAAGATGGCCGCATCGAGCGCCTCGCACAAACTTGCATCGTAAGGAGATTGCCCGTGCCGGAAGGAAAAGTCCGCGAGCTGCCCGTGCGTTCCGCCAAGCACCAGATGCTGCAGCCGAAGGGCTGGCCGCAGCCCAAGGGCTACGCCAACGGCATCAAGGCGCGCGGCGAGTTCGTGTTCGTCGGCGGCATGGTCGGCTGGGACGAGAACGAGAAGTTTGCCAACGGATTCGTGCCGCAGGCGAAGCAGGCGCTGCAAAATATCGTCGCGGTGCTGGCCGAGGGCGGGGCGAAGCCGGAGCACCTCGTGCGGCTCACTTGGTATGTGCTCGACATGGACGAGTATCTCGCCTGCCGCAGGGAGCTCGGCAAGGCCTACCGCGAGGTGCTGGGCGACAACTTCCCGGCCATGGCGTTGGTGCAGGTCGGCCGGCTGTTCGAGCCCGAGGCACGGCTCGAGATCGAGGCAACGGCCGTGGTGCCGTAGCCCGCATGGAGCGAAGCGGAATGCGGGAAGGCCGGTCCCGGATTTCGCTGCACTTCATCCGGGCTACGGCGCTACAGCGCTAAACGGAGTGGCGCGGATTGTTTACGGAGCGAGCCAGCGATAGGCGTACCAGCCCGAAATCACGGTCAACGCAATCCAGACCGCGCCAATAAAAACCGCACCGGCGGTGCTGGTCGGCCGTTCCGCCGCGACAGCGGCCGCCGCGCGATGCTCGGCCATGACGTTCTTCGGAATCATCCGCACCACCAGCAGGATGCCGAGCGGCAGCAGGATCGCGTCGTCGAGATAGCCCAGGACCGGGATGAAATCGGGAATGAGATCGATCGGCGAGAGCGCATAGGCGGCGATGCAGACACCCAGCGCCTTGGCGTACCACGGCACGCGCGGGTCGCGCGATGCGAGATACACGGCATGCACGTCGCGCTTGATGGCGCGGGCCCAGTCGCGCAGCCGCATCATCACGCCAGTTTGCACGCTACTCCGCAGCCTGCGAGATGGGCCGCAGCTCCTTGAGCGCCGCGGTCAGCGCCGCGCCGGTGTCGTCGGTGAGCGCGGCCTTGCGCAGCCGCGCCAGCGTCGCCGCGGGATCGGCCGTCTCCATGATCTGCGGCAGCATCTGCATCAGCGTCTCGTAGCGCGCCTTGCCGCGCTCGTGGGTGTCGCTATACCCCTTCACCAGCGTGCGGGTGGTGGCGATCTCGGTCGCGAGCGCGACGTTCGTGGCAGCGACCGTCGCGATGGCGCGCAGCCATTCGCTCAGGAATTTCTGCTCGGTGGCAAAGCGCAGCGAGCGCCGCCGCGTCGGCTTCAGCGCCGCGACGAAATACAGCTGCAGGAAGCCGCGGATCGACGAGGTCTTCACCACGCGGCCTTTGGTCGTGAAGCGCTCGACAAAACGCCGCGCCCAGGGCGTGTTCAGCAGCCAGCGGCCGAGGCCCTCCGGCAGCGTATCGGCGATCTCCTGCACGCGCGGATGCAAGAACTCGGCGATCTCGATGATCTGGCCGTCGGCGGCCTGCACCTCGGCCCGCACGCGGGCGAACCGGCTCGGCCGGATCTTGAGCTCGGCGACGCGCACGGTGTCCTCGTAGGCCATGCCGAGCGCAAGCTCGCGCGCGGTCTCGGCGAGGAGCCTGCCGCTGCCGCCATGACGCTTGTCGATCTCGGCAATCGGCTTGAGCTTCGCCAGATACTCGCGCGCGTAGTCGATGTCCTGATAGTCGGCGAGACGCTCGATGCCGGCATGCAGATACATCCGCGCCGGATCGCCGAAGCCGTCGGCTTCGGCAAGAAGCGGCGCGAGAGCAGGCGGGATGACCTTGGTCTGGGCCGGGACCTGGACGACGCTCGGGGTACCTTCGGCCGCGGCATAGCCTGCGCCGAACGCCGCGATGCTTTCCTTCACGCCGACGCCGCCGCGGTGGATCGCGGCCTCGAACGCGGTGCGCTGCATCGGCAGCGCCTTGGAGCCGGCGAGCGCGCCGAACAGCACCGCCGAGATCACGCTGTTGGTCGCTTCGGCAAGCTGCGCCATGTCGCCATGAATGATGCGCTTGGCGGCCGACTTGCAGGCCTCGAGCAGCTCTCCGCTGTCGACCCGGCCGTCGGCAAGCGCGATCTTCTCGGTCATCGCATAGACGCGGTTGGTCGAGACGATGAACGTGGTCTTGTCCGGCGTCACCAGCCCGCGCTGCACCGCGCGGCCGGCTTCCATCAGCTCGGAGGCGATGACGATATCGACGTCGCCCGCGACCGGCGTCAGTCCCAGCACCGGCGCGCGGGTGTTCGACTTCGCGCCGGTCTTGGGAAACAGCTCGACATAGTAGTTGGTCGCGCCGGTGCGCTGCGCCACGCCCGGCACCGAGGTCATCTGCGCGATGTAGCCCGCATGCTCGCCGACATCGATGATCCATTCGGCCAGCACGCCGCCGCCTTCGCCGCCCATGGCGAGGATGGCGATGGTGATGGGACGCTGTTGCTCGGTCGCTGTTGTCATGACGCAATCCATCCCGCGGTCATTCCGGGGCGGCGCGCAGCGCCGAGCCCGGAATCCAGAGCCACGGTCAGAGTATGCCGCTGGATTCCGGGTTCGCTCGCCATAGCGCGTCGAAGACGCGCGTCAACGCGCTTATGGCGAGCGCCCCGGAATGACCGCGGAGAGAGCTTGCTCATATCACGCCGCCGCAAGCTTGCGCTCGATGCGCCGTTGGAAGAAGCCGATCACGGCGTCGCGGATGCGCGCCTTGAACTTGTCCCAGCCGGTCGGATTGGTGATCAGCGAGGCGCGGTAGAACGACGGGCACAGCACCGCGGCGTGGCTCACCTCGCCGCACAGCCCGCAGCCGACGCAGGAGTTGATCACCTTGGTGATAGGCTCCTTGCGCAGCGGATCGGGATTGGGCGCAATGGTCAGCGATGGGCAGCCCGAGAGCCGGATGCAGGAATGGTCGCCGGTGCAGGTGTCGGCATCGACGCCGAAGCGCTCGCGGACCACGCGCTCGCCGGCCTGCGCGGCCTTGCGCAGCAGCGGCCGGATGCGCCGCTGCTTGTTCAGCATGCATTCCGAATGCGCGACGATGACCTTCAGGCCCTTCTCCGGCGTGGTCAGCGCCTCCTTCAGCGTGTCGCGCATCAGCGCCACGTCGTAGGTGCGGTTGATGGTGCGGGCCCAGGTGACGCCGACGCCGCGCACCGCGGCCTCGATCGAGTTCTGGGTGTGGCGCGTCGCGCTGGGATGGAACGAGGAGGGGATGTCCTGGCCGCCGGTCGCGGCCGAATAGCCGTTGTCGACGATGATCAGGACGTTGTCGCTCTTGTTGAACACGGCGTTGCCGACGCCGCTGGTGAGCCCGTTATGCCAGAAGCCGCCGTCGCCCATCATCGAGATGGCGCGCTTGCCGGCCTTGACGTTCAGCGCCGAGGCGCCGGCCGCGCCGAGGCCATAGCCCATGGTGGTCGCGCCGATGCCGAACGGCGGGAAGATCGAGAACAGGTGGCAGCCGATGTCGGCCGAGACGTGATGCGGGCCAAGCTCGCGTTCGACGAGCTTCATCGCCGCAAAGATCGGCCGCTCCGGGCAGCCGGTGCAGAACGACGGCGGCCGCGGCTGCACGTTTTCGTTGATGGCTTTCGATACCTTGCTCTCGAGCTCCTTGCGGGGCGCCGGGACGGGCACGGCGGGCGGCGCAAGGTCGGGGCGCACCTTCTCGATGAATTTTCTGATGCCCTCGCGCACCACGCCGCCGGTGTATTCGCCGGCCATCGGCAGCACGTCCTTGCCGTGCACGCGGGTCTGGATGTCGGCGCGGCGCAGGATGGTGTTCACCGCCTGCTCGATATAGTCGGGCCCGCCTTCCTCGACGATGAGGATCGCCTTCTTGCCCTGGCAGAAGCGGATGAACTCCTTGTCCACCAGCGGATAGGTGACGTTGAGGACGTAGACCGGCACCTTGCTCTCGCCGAAGGCGTCGGCGAGGCCATTGAGCAGGAGCGCACGCAGCGTGGTGTTGTAGAGTCCGCCCTGGACGACGATGCCGATGTCGCTTGCATCACCGTCGAAGAACTCGTTGAGCTGGTTCTCCTCGATGTACTTCAGCGCGGCAGGGAGCCGTACGTCCCACTTGTCCTTCTCGTGCACATAGGTCATCGGCGGCATGGCGATGCGCGACAGGTCGCGGCGCGGCTTCTCCAGCGCATCGGTCAGGCCGAAGTCGGGGCGCTTGTTGGCCTTGGTCTGGAAGCGGCCGTAGACGTGGCAGGCGCGGATGCGCAGCTCGAGCATCACCGGCGTGTTGGAGGCTTCCGAGAGCTGGAACGCGCTCTCCACCGTGCGGACGATGGTCGGCAGGTTCGGCCGCGGATCGAGCAGCCACATCTGCGACTTCATCGCGAAGGCGTGCACGCGCTCCTGCATGATCGAGGAGCCTTCGCCGTAGTCCTCGCCGATGATCACCAGCGCGCCACCGGTGACGCCGCCGGAGGCGAGGTTGGCGAGCGCATCCGAGGCGACGTTGGTTCCGACCGTGGACTTGAAGGTCACCGCGCCGCGCAGCGGGTAGTTCACCGAAGCGGCCAGGGTTGCGGCAGCCGTGGCCTCGCTCGCCGAATTCTCGAAATGGACGCCAAGACCTTCGAGGATCTCGTTGGCGTCGGCCAGCACGTCCATCAGGTGCGAGATCGGCGCGCCTTGGTAGCCGGCGACGTAGGACACGCCCGTTTGCAGCAGCGCCTTGGTGACGGCCAGGATGCCTTCGCCGTGGAATTCCTCGCCTTCGCCGAGCTTGAGTTTCTCGACCTCTTCCTTGAACGAGCGCTCGGCCATTCCAGCAGTCTCCGGTCTTCCTGCCGCCATCCCGGGATGCGCGCCGCGGGCGCGCGACAAAGCCTCGGGGTGGCGGGTGGGGCAACGTGGGCGTTTGACTCGGCCCACCTCTCGGCACGATTATATTTGATCGAAACTGCCACGAAAAGCGCAGCCATTCCTGCGGTTTGTGAGCAATTGAGGGGGTTCCTATGCGTCAAATGCTGATTGCCGGGCTCGCTTTGGGCGGACTCGTCGTGCAGGCCCAAGCTCCCGTCCTCGCCCAGGAGGTGACGCTGCGCGCGGTCACGTCCTTTGCCGAGGGCACGCAGTTCTCCAAGAACTTCGAGCGCTTCATCCAGAAGGTGAACGCCGACGGCAAGGGCCAGGTGCAGATCAACTACATCGGCGGGCCGCGGGCGATGCCGCCGTTCGAGGTCGGCAACGCGGTCCGTACCAAGGTGGTGGACATCGCCAACGTCACCGGCGCGTTCTACACCAACCTCGTGCCGGAGGCGGACGGGCTCAAGCTCATCGCCAAGCCGATGAGCGAGCAGCGGCAGAACGGAACCTGGGCTTTCGTCGATCAGCTGCACCAGCAGAAGATCAACGCGCACTATCTCGCACGCCAGTTCCACAACGTGCCGTTCCACATCTATCTGAACAAGAAGATCGACAAGATGGACTTTACCGGCCTGAAGATCCGCGTCACGCCGGTCTACAAGGATGTGGTCGAGGCGATGGGCGGCACGACCGTCACCACCGCGCCGGGCGAGGTCTACACGGCCTTGGAGCGCGGCGTGGTCGACGGTTACGGCTGGCCGGTCTCCGGCATCTTCGATCTCGGCTGGGAGAAGGTGACCAAGTTCCGGCTGGAACCTGCGTTCTACAGCGTCGAGGTCGGCGTGCTGGTCAACAACGATGTCTGGAAGGGGCTGTCCGCCGCGCAGAAGAAAGTGCTGAGCGATGCGGCGCTGTGGCTCGAAGGTCTCGACACCGAGAACGTCGCGCTGGTCAAGGCCGAGCGCGATAAGCAGGCGGCGGCAGGCATCCAACCGATTGATTTGGGGCCTGAGCCGAGCAAGGCATTCCTCGCCAAGGCCAACGAGGTGGGCTGGGCGTCGGTGATCAAGCGTTCGCCGGAAAACGGCGCGAAGCTGCGGCAGTTGGCAGGAAATTAGCGGCCGTCATTCCGGGGCGACGCGAAGCGGCGAGCCCGGAATCCGGTTATACGTTCCGCACGACCTGCTGGATTCCGGGTTCGCGCCTTCGGCGCGCCCCGGAATGACGGCGGAGGGAACCGCGCGCTCGATATGAATCGCCTTTCTGACGCCTTCGCTCAACTCCTCAACGCGCTCGCGATCCTCGCCGCGCTGACGCTCCTGGCGATGGTGATCATGGTCTCGGCCGACATCATCCTGCGCAACGTCACGCGCACCGGCTTTCCCTGGGCCAACGAAGTCTCCGAATACGCGCTTTACCTCACCACGCTGCTGACCGCGCCGTGGCTGCTGCGCCGCGGCCAGCATGTGCGGATCGATCTGGTGCTGACGCTGATGCCGGTGCGGATCGCCTGGCTGATGGAGGCGCTGGCTGACGTGCTGGGCTGCGCCGTCTGCCTGATCATGATGCGCTACGGCATCAAGATGACGATCGACAGCGCTGCCTTGGGCTCGATCACCATCAAGAACCTCGTGTTTCCGGAATGGTGGCTGCTCTGGCCGCTGCCGGTCTGCTTCGCGCTGCTCGCCGCCGAATTCGTGTTCCGCTTCGACCGCCTGATGCGGGCACAGCCGGGACGGCGCAGCGAGGCGACCTCGGTCGGATAGCCGCGCATGAATTGGATCGAGGCAAGCATCATCCTGTTCGGCGGCCTTGTCGCGCTGATGAGCCTCGGGCTGTCGGTCGCGATTGCGTTTCTCGCCATCAATATCGTCGGCGCGCTGTTCTTCCTCGGCGGCGAGCAGGGGCTGTCGCAGCTTGCCCGCAACGCCGTCGCCTCGGTGACGAGCTTCTCGCTGACGCCGATCCCGTTCTTCGTGCTGATGGGCGAGGTGCTGTTCCACTCCGGCGTGGCATTGAAGGCGATCGACGCCTTCGCGCTGCTCATACGCAAGGTGCCGGGGCGACTGTCGGTCATCGCCATCGTCGCCGGCACTGTGTTCTCGGCGATCTCGGGCTCGACCATCGCCACCACCGCGCTGCTCGGCAGCCTGATGCTGCCGACCATGCTCGACCGCGGCTACGACAAGCGGATGGCGATGGGGCCGATCATGGGCATCGGCGGCGTCGACATGCTGATCCCGCCGTCGGCGCTGGCGGTGCTGCTCGGCAGCCTCGCCGGCATTTCCATTTCCGGCCTTTTGATCGGCGGCATCCTTCCCGGCCTGATCCTGAGCACGCTGTTCGTTGGCTACATCATCCTGCGCGCATACCTCGATCCCTCGCTCGCGCCGGAAGAAAAGCTCGAAGCCGGGCCGGGCGGATTGCAACGCTGGACGCCGTTCCTGGTCCATGTGCTGCCGCTGGTCTTGATCTTCGGCCTGGTGGTCGGGGCGATGACCGCCGGCTGGGCGACGCCGACCGAGGCCGCGGCGCTCGGCGCGGCCGGCACCATCGTTGCGGCGATGCTTTACCGCAGTCTGACCTGGGATGCGCTGATGAAGGCCTTGATCGGCACCGTTGCAGTGTCCGGCACGATCCTGTTCATCATCATTGGCGCCACGACCTTCTCGCAGGTCTTGAGCTTCTCCGGCGCGACCAACGGCATCGTCGGCCTCGTCTCGGCGCAGGGACTGTCGGCCACCGTGCTCATTCTCGGGATGATGGCGATCCTGCTGTTTCTCGGATGTTTCGTCGATCAGGTGTCGATGATGCTGATCACGCTGCCGTTCTTCATGCCGCTGGTGCAAAAGCTCGGCGTCGATCCGGTGTGGTTCGGCGTGCTGTTCCTGATCTGCATGCAGCTTGGCCTGCTGACGCCGCCGTTCGGTTTGCTGCTGTTCACGATGAAGGGTGTCGCACCCCCAAGCATCGCCATGAACGATGTGTTCCGCGCTGCCATGCCCTATGTCTGGTTTGGATTGCTGGTGCTGTTGTTGGTATTCCTCGTGCCGCCGCTTGCCACGTTCCTGCCGCGGCTGTTAGGTAGTTGAGCAATTCGCAAATTCATGGGAGCGCAAATGCTCAAGAAAATCCTGCTTCTCCTCATCGTCGGGATCGCGGGTCTGGCAGTCTATGTCGCCAGGCAGCCCGACCATTTCCGCATCGAGCGCCGCGCGATGGTGAACGCGCCGCCGCAGACGGTGTTCAATGAGGTCAACGACTTCCGCAAATGGGACGACTGGTCGCCCTGGGCGAAGCTTGATCCCAATTCCAAGATTGCGTTCGAGGGGACGCAGGGCGGGCAGGGCGCGGTGTTCAAGTGGTCGGGCAACGAGAAGGTCGGCGAGGGCAAGATGACGCTCGTCGAAAGCAAGCCAGGCGAGCTGGTCCGCATCGAGGTCGAATTCGTGAAACCGTTCGAGGGCTCGTCCACCAGCGAGTTCATTTTCCGGCCGCAGCCCGGCGGAACCGAGGTGGTCTGGGCTTCCTACGGTCCGATGAACTTCATCAGCAAGGCGATCTGCCTGGTCATGAACATGGAAAAGACGCTCGGCCCCGACATGGAGAAGGGGCTGGCGCAGATGAAGGTTCTTGCCGAAGGCACCAGGACCTAGCGCATGACCCGGAAAAGTGGGTACCGGTTTTCCGAAATGGACATGCGCAAACGCAGGAATCTAGAGCGCATCCCGGTTCATCTTAACCGGGATGCGCTCTAGAAGCCGGTGTGCACGCGCTTGGGCAGGTAGTGCAGCACGCGCTGCTCCAGCAGGATCACGAGGCCATAGGCGATGCCGCCGACGATCGTGAGCATGACGATCGCGACGAACACCATCGCCGTGTTCGCCTGTCCCTCGCCGAACGACAGGAGATAGCCAAGCCCCATATTGCCGCCGACCAGCTCGCCGACCACCACGCCGACCACCGCAAGCGTCGAGCCGATGCGTAGCCCCGCGAACAGCGGCGGCAACGATGCCGGAAATTCGATTTTCCAGAAGATCTGTGCGCGGGAGGCCTTGAACGCGCGCGCGAGGTTGATCAGGTCGGGATCGACCGTGCGTACGGCGGTGAGCACGTTCACCATCACCGGGAAGAACACGATCAGGATCGCCACCAGGATTTTCGGATAGATCGTAAATCCCATCCACAGGATGAACAGCGGCGCGAACGCCACCTTCGGCGCGATCTGCAGGGCGAGAATATAAGGAGACAGGGCGATTTCGGCGGTTGGCGACATGCCGAGCAGGTAGCCGATGAACGCGCCCATCAGGCTGCCGATGATGAAGCCGGCCAGCACTTCGGCCGCGGTGATGCTGGTGTGCTTCAGAAGCCCGCTCACCTCCCACATCCGCACCGCTTCCTTTGCCACGGCCGAGAGCGGCGGGACGATGAAGCTCGGAATGCGCAAAAGTCCCGGTCCCCATTCCCAGGCGGCGAGGAAGATCACCAGCAGCAGCAGGCTCCATGCCGCACCGCGCCGCGCCAGCGAGGTTTGCGCCGTTCCGCTCACGCCGGCACCTGTTCTTGCGAGCCGATGCCGAGCCGGTCCATCAGCCGGTTGACGTAGCCGCTGATCTTGGCGTCATGCCGCCTCGTCAGCGGATCGTCACGGCCCGGAATGTCGATGGCGATCTCGTCGATGATTTTGCCGGGACGGCGGCTCATCACCAGCACGCGGTCGGACAGCGTGACCGCTTCGAGCAGATCGTGGGTGATGAGGAGCGCGGTTTTGCCGGCGCGTTTCAAGGTCTGCGCCAGCTCCTGCTGCAGCGTGATGCGGGTCTGCGCGTCGACCGCGGAGAACGGCTCGTCGAGCAGCAGCACCGTCGGATCGACCGCGAGCGTTCGCGCCAGCGCCACGCGCTGCCGCATGCCGCCGGAAAGCTGGTGCGGATAGTGGCCGGAGAACTCCGCAAGCTTGAGATTTTCGAGCAGCGCCTGGGCGCGGCGCTTGCGCTCGGCCGCAGGCACGCCCTGGATTTCCACGCCGAACATCACGTTCTCGGCAACGGTGCGCCACGGCAACAACAGATCCTTCTGTAGCATGAATGCCACGTGCGCGTTCGGGCCCTCGACGCGCTCGCCGTCGACATAGGCCTCGCCTTCGCTGGGCGCGGCGAGCCCGGAGCCGATGTTGAGCAAGGTTGATTTGCCGCAGCCGGACGGCCCGATCAGCGACACCACCTCGCGGTCGCGCACCGCAATGCTGACGTCCTGCACGGCGGTGAGGCTGCCGCCGCCATCCTGCGGGAAGCGCATCGTGACGTTGCGGTATTCGAGGCGGATCGGCTCAGGCATCGAATACTTTCAACTGCAAATATCTCACGGCGCGTCTCGTCCGCTGGCCCGCCCTGTGGCTTGCTTCATGCATGTTCCGGACCACCGATGTCGAGTATAGTGGCAACCAAAGACGGTGCCGAGTGTCCAGCGGCACAGCGACGATTTGTCGAGGGGAGAGCACGATGCGCCAGACCCGATTTTCCCGCCGAGAGCTTGTGACCGCGGGTGCCGCGCTCGGCGCGGGCGTTCTCGCGTCGCCCTATGTGCGCGCGCAGTCGCTTGAGAAGATCACTTACCTGTTTCCCGCGCCGCCGGTGCTGCCGGCGTTCGGACCCATTCGCCTCGCGCAAGGCAAGGGCTACTTCAAGGAAGCGGGCTTCGAGGTGGAGTTCGCCGTCGGCCGCGGCGGCGTCGACGTGGCAAAGCAGGTCGGTGCCGGCAACGCGCCACTCGGCGGCATCGTCGCCGACGGCCCGATCATGGTGCGCGGCAACGGCGTGCCGGTGAAGATCGTCTGCGTGTTCGGCGGCCGCGGCTTCATGCAGCTCGTGGTGCGCGAGGACAGCGGCATCGAGAAGCCGGCCGATCTTAAAGGTAAGACCATCACCACCATGTCTTATCAGGACACGACCTTCTATGCGCTGCTCGGTCTGATGGCATCAGCGGGGCTGACGCAGAACGACGTCAACGTGCAGCAGGTGGGGCCGACCGGCGTCTGGCAGTTCGTCGCCGAAGGAAAGTCCGCCGGCATGGCCGGCGTTCCGGACTGGATCCCGCCGATCACTGCTGCGGGTGTGAAGGTGAAGGTCATCCCGACCGAGCAGTACTTCCCGCACATGGCGCAGGGCATCGCCGTGTCCGATGACATGATCAAGCAGAAGCCGGAGATGATCCGCAAATTCGTCCGCGCGGCGCTGCGCGGCATGAAGGACATGATGGACAATCCGGACAAGGCCGCCGACGAGTTCGTGAGCTTCGTGCCGGACTGGAAGGGCAAGGAGGCGGGCGTTCGGTTCGCCTTCAATATGTATGCGAAGGACGTCTATCCCGGGCAGCCGACGCTCGGCGAGGTCAACGCCGAGCGGCTCGCCAGGCTCCAGGACTTCTACCTGGAGAAGGGCTTCATCCAGAAGAAGACGCCGGTCGCCGAGCTCTACACCAACGAATTCCTGAAATAGGGGCCTGCGAAAGCCTATACCGGCCCTGCAAAAACACGGTTGATGACCGGTGAAAGGCGCGGCTCCGCGACCGGGGCGGCGCCTTTCACCGGACGTAACCATGCCGCGCCGCCGGCCTTGCGGAATCGGCCTCTAAACCCTATATCCCCGCGGATCGAGCTTCGGCCGAACGACTTGGCCTTGCCGCGTCCTGCGCGCGCCTGACTGACGACATTCTCCAAAACTCGGTTCAACCCGGCTGCGTTCGCGCGCGGCTTCTGAAACTCGCATCTCAAGAAAGGGCTCCCATGGCTACGGGAACCGTGAAGTGGTTTAACGGAACGAAGGGCTACGGATTCATCGCGCCGGACGACGGCGGCAAGGATGTGTTCGTGCATATCAGCGCGGTCGAACGCGCCGGCATGCGCAGCCTGAACGAAGGCCAGAAGGTCTCGTTCGAGGTCGTGGCCGACCGGCGTTCCGGCAAGTCTGCCGCGGACAACCTCCAGGCGGTCTGACCGCTTCATATCGACGGCGCCCTGGGCGCGCCAACCGCGCCAGGGATTTGATTTGAGGCCCCGCGTCCGGGACCGGATGCGGGGCCTCTTGTTCGGCAGGAGAACGGGACGATGATGACCAAGACGGCAAAGACCGTTGGGGAAGAACAGCCCGAAAAGATTTCGATCAAGGCGCAGAAGGAGCGCGACGCCGAGGACGCGATGCGCGCCTATCGGCAGGAGCAGGCGGCTGTCCTGCAGCGGACCGCAGAGCTTCGCGCGCTGCGGCTTGCGCGCGACGCCAAGCTTGCCGCCGCGGCCGCGCGAACCCCGCTCGAGCCGACCGATGGCGCGAAGGCAGAGCCGGCCAAGAAGGCGAAGCCGAAGAAGGCCGCGGCCGTTCGTATCGCGCGCGGTCGCTAGCTAGCGCTGAAACGGATACAGGAGCTGCTTCCAGTAGCCCTTGGGCACCGGGTGGCCCTGCACGCCGTAGCCGCTCGGCCATTGGCGGTCCGGCAGGTGATAAGTGCCGAACAGCTTGTCGAGGAACGGGAAGTGGATGGCGAAATTTACGTCCACCGCATCGTCCTCAACGCCGTGATGCCAGTGGTGGAAGCGTGGCGCGGCCAGTACCTTTTCCATGAAGCCGAAGCTCGTACCGATATTGGCGTGTAAGAACGTCGAGTAGACGTAGACCAGCAGCACATAGGCCTGGATCGCCGATTCATCGAAGCCGATCACCAGCGCCGGCGTCGCCGTCGCAGCCCGCAGGATGATGATCTCCAGGACGTGCATCCGCGCGCCGGCGATCCAGTCCATGGTCCGGGCCGAATGATGCACGGCATGGAAGCGCCATAGCGCCGGCACCCGGTGGAACGCGCGGTGCAGCCAGTACTGCACGAAATCCGTCAGCAGCATGATGGCGATGAACTGCACCACCCAGGGCAGGCTCCGGGCCAAGCCGCGCATCGCGCTGACGTCGGCGCTGTTGGTGACGAAGTTCGATGGCGCGAGCGTGAGATAGGTCAGGATCTGCACCATCAGCGAGGAGACGAGGTAATAAAACAGATCCTCGCGCCAATCCTCGCGCAGCACCACCTGATCCTTGTGCTTCGGCAGGATGCGCTCGATCGGGATGAACAGTGCGCCGGTGAACAGCACGTTGATGATGAAGAAGTCGAGGCCGACGAACAGCCCGCCGAGCTGGTAATCGCGGTGCGAGGGCAGGCTGCCGATCATGGTGGCGAGCAGCGTGACGGCCATCGCGGCCGAGCCCAGCGTCTTGTCCTTGCGCAGCATCATGCTCAGGCAGGCGAGGGAAAAGCCCGCGAACAGCACGAAATAGAGGGCCGGCTTGAAGAACCCGCTGGCGTGGACCGCCGCAAGCTCCGGCATCTGGGTCAGCGACGGGTTGCGGAGGACGATCACCATGAGGAGGCCGGTGATGCCGGCGAGAATGCCGAACGAGCCGGAAAGCCAGCCCGACCCGAACGGCCGGTCCTGGCGCGGCGTCTCGAGCTCCGACCGCAGCTTGGTCAGGAATTTGGTGGTGTACATGGGTGGTGCCCCGAATGGCCGTCCCGGCGAATCGCGCCCGCGACAGCCGTAGCCCCTAATGCCTTGGTCGCGCTGGGGCGACAATGGTTCGGACGAAATCTGCGATCCAAGCAGGAATTATCAGCCGCCGCCCAATGCAGGGTTAGACCGGTCGCGCAATGTCAGACCGATCGGCCAATCCACGAAAATTGCCATGGCTGGAACCAATGGGAACCTGCCGACTTGTTGACGCGAAGGTTTCAAGATTTCGACGGGAGCGAGGCCCATGGCGAAGAAAGGTATTGTCAGCAAGGCAGGCGGCGCGATCGGCGATGCGGCCAGCGGCGCGACATCGGCGGCAACCGACTTGGCGGCGGGCGTTGCGCTGACCGCGACCGGTGCCGCTCGGCGGGCGGTTCGCGGCGCCCGGCGGATCCTGCCAAAGGCGTCAAAGTCGCGCCGCCGGAAGGCGAGGCGCAAGGTCACCGCCGGCCGCGGCAAGCAGGCCGCACGCAAGGTCGCAAGGCGCCGGGCCGGGAAGGCGAGAAAGGTCGCCCGCACCGCTGCGCGCAAGGCGGCTCACGTGATGAAGGGAAGACCGCCGCAGCGGAAGGCCGGACGGCGCAAGAAGCGCTAGCGGCCGATCGGCTTCGCGCCGCGGCGCCCTTCACCACTGGTTACGCGTGCTGCACGGGTTCTGGACTGAGCATTGCTGATGCTCAAATCCGGTGGTTTGTGGGACGTACCGGCGCTGGGCGGGCGGGCCGGTCTTCTTGGCTTTTGCCTTGGCGGCCAGCGCAGGGCTGCTGAGGGCGGGGAGCAGCACGCTCGTCGCCGCGAGCCCGCCGCCGGCCACGGCCGATGCGACGATCAATGCCAGAAATGCGCGCATCGCAATCTCCGCCGCTGCGCGGGTAAAGCACGGCTACTTCTTCGAATAGCCGTCCGTGCCTTGCCAGCCGTGCTTCGAGATGTCGAAGATCACGCCGTCGGGGTCCTTGAACTTGCGTTCGAAGTTGCCGTGGCGCTCGTCGCCGAGGTCGAAGAAGAACTTGCCGCCGGCCGCTTCGATCTTCTTCTGCGTCTCGGCGAGGTCGTCGACCTGGATGCCGAAGTGGTGCGCGCCGACGAACATCTGGCCTTCCTTGAGGTCGGAGGCTGCCTCGCCACCCTTACCCTTGAAGTTGAGCAGCGCCATGTTGATGACGCCGTCGCTCATGTAGATCGCCGAGCCGATGTCGAGATCCTCGCGGCCGATCTTCTTGAACTCGAACACCTTCGCGTAGAACTCGGCGGCCTTGTCGAGGTCCTTCACGCAGACGGCGATATGGCGCAGGCGGGCCATGGTGTCCTCCTGAAATGGATTTGCGGGCATTATAACGTGCCATGCGCGGCAGGGGCTACCCTTGATCGCGCAAAGCCGTAACATGCGTCGAACATGACGAAACGGCATGCAGAGATCGTCGGCGCAGGATTTGCCGGGCTCACCGCGGCCTGTGCGCTGGCCCGGCGCGGCTGGAGCGTGCGGGTGCACGAGCGCGCCGATCGCCTGCGAACCACCGGCGCGGGGATCTACATCTACGAAAACGGCCTGCGGGTGCTGGAAGCGGTCGGAGCCTATGAGGCGGCGGTGAGAGGCGCGCCGTTCGCCCACACCCGCGAGGTGCGCGACGACCAGAACCGCACCATCTCGACGCACAAGTGGCAAGGCAGCCGCGTATTCTCGATCGTTCGCCAGACGGTGATCAATGCGCTGGCCGAGTCGGCGAGACATTCCGGCGCGGAGATCGTCACCGACTCGGCGGCGGTGGCGGCGAGCAGCGCGGGCGAGATCACGCTGTCCGACGGCAAGCGATTGAAGGCTGATCTGGTGATCGCCGCCGACGGTACGAACTCCAGGTTACGCGACAGCCTGCGGCTGCTGGAGCGGCGCAAGCCGCTGGTCGACGGCTGCACGCGGCTGCTCATTCCCAAGACCGACGATGAACGGGAGCAGGAGGGCGCGACCACGATTGAATACTGGTCCGGCAGCCGCCGCGTGCTCTACACGCCGTGCAGCCCGGCCGAGGTCTATATCGCGCTGACCATGCTCGACGCCGACGACATGGCGAAGGCCGTGCCGGTCGACAAGGCGGCGTGGAAGCGCTGGTTTCCGCACCTTGCGACACTGATCGACCGCCTCGGCGACGAGGGACGCTACGACCGCTTCGAATACATCCGGCTCAAGCGCTGGTCGGCGGGCAAGGTCGCGGTGATCGGCGACGCGGCGCACGCGCTGCCGCCGAACATCGGGCAGGGCGGCGGCTGCGCGATGATGAATGCACTCGCATTGGCGGTCTATCTGGACCAGGAGAAGGACGTGCCGGGCGCGCTGGAGATGTGGGAGCGGCTGGAGCGTCCGCTCACCGAGCACACCCAGCGCATTTCCCTGATGCTCGGCTGGCCGACCACCTGGCCGCCGTCGATCCGCGCCAAGGCTTTGGCGCTCGCCGGCAGGTCGAAATGGCTGATGCGTCAGCGCACCAAGACGGCGCTGCACAAGCCGACGGGGACGTAGCGGGCCGTCCTCAGGCGGCGACGCCTGTTGCCGCCTTCGCGGTCAGGAATTTCTGCGCGAAGTCCCCGGCGGGCATAGGCGCGCCGAAGTGATAGCCTTGTCCTTCGTCGCACCCCATGGTCCGCAAAACCTCGGCGACCGCCGCACTTTCGATACCTTCGGCGACGATGTGCAGACCGAGCATCTTGCCGAGGCTGACGGTGCTGCCGACGATGGCCGCGTCGTCGGAGTTGCCGCCGAGTCCGCGGACAAACGACTGGTCGATCTTCAGGCCGTTCAGCGCGAATTTCTTCAGATAGGTCAGGCTGGCGTAGCCGGTGCCGAAATCGTCGAACACGATGTGGACGCCGAGCTCCCGGATCCGGCGGAACGTGTCGCGCGTGATATCATCGTCGGACAGCAGGATGTTTTCCGTCACTTCCAGCTCGAGCAGTTCGGGCGCAAAGCCGGTCCGCTCCAGCGCGGCCGCCACCGTCGCCGCCAGATCGCCCGCCTGCAATTGCGACGGCGACAGGTTGACGCCGAGACGAACGCGGTGGCCGAGGTCGCACCAGGCGCGTCCCTGTCGGCAGGCCGCTTCCAGAACCCAGTTTGCCACGGGGCTCGACATCGGCGAGCTGTCGATCACCGCCATGAATTCCGCGGGCGGCAGCAATCCGCGGTGAGGATGCCGCCAGCGGATCAGAACCTCCGCGCCGGCGAGCCGGCCGTCCTTGAGCGCCACCTGCGGCTGATAGAACAGCTCCAGCTCCTTGTTGTCGATTGCGCCGGCGAGCTCGGCCTCGAGATGGGCGCGCTTCTCGACCTCCTCGCGGAGCGAATGCTCGAAGAACACATGACGGCCACGGCCCGCGCTCTTGGCGCGGTAGAGCGCCAGATCGGCGTTGCCGAACAGCTCGTCGACCGTAGAGCCATAGTCCGGATAAGTCGCGACGCCGATGCTGGCATTGATGCGGATCTCGCGCTCTTCGATGAAGAACGCGATCTTGCGAAACGTCAGTGATATTCGCTCGGCAAGCCGCCGTGCGCGCTCCGGCACGTCATCGCCGCCGATGACGATGGCGAATTCGTCGCCGCTCAGCCGTGCGACCACGTCGCCCTTCTCGACGATCATGCCGAGGCGCTGGGCGACATCGCAGAGCAGGCGATCGCCGCTCGCATGGCCGTGGTTGTCATTGATCTGCTTGAACTTGTCGAGGTCGAGCACCAGCAGCGCGATCTGACGCTGCTGCTCCTTCGCCGCAGTCAGCACCTTGCGCAGGTGCTCGTAAAGCGCGTAGCGGTTGGCGAGATCGGTCAGCGTGTCGTGTTCGGCGAGATAGCGCACCCGCTCGGCCTCGCGCTTGCGCGCCGAAACGTCACGCAGCAGGGCGCCGTATTGGTGACCGTCCGTGCCCTCCCAGCGGGAAATCGTTGCCTCGATAGGGAAGGCGCTTCCGTCCTTGCGGCGGCCGTCGAGCTCCAACACCCTGCCGATCGCTTCCACAGCCTTCCCAAAATGCTGTTCGGCAATCGAGAACGGCGCGCCGTTGGTTTCCAGAATCCTGGCCAGCGGCTGCCCAAGCATCTCGTCGTCGCGATAGCCGAACAGCTCGCGAGCGCCGGGATTCCAGACCGTCACGAGCCCGCTTCGATCGGTGCAGACGAGCCCGTCACCGAGCGACATGGCGATGCGCTGGAAGCGGCGCTCGGCAACGCCGCCGAGCAACGTGCGGAAATCGATTTCGTCGAGAGCAACCGCGACAAGATAGGCGCTGATGGCGATCTGCCACAACGCGGTCTCAAGGATGACGGCGTATTTCACCTGCAGCAGTGTCGCGGCCGCTTCGGCGACAACGGCGAACGCCACGAGACCCGCGACCCGTGCGGCGACCGAACGACGGCGCCACAGCAACGCCATCAGCAGCGCGAGGAGGACCAGTCCCGCCGTTGCCGCGCCCGGAACCGGACGCAGGATGCGATCCTGGATGATCGATTCCGCGGCCAGGAGCTGCAACAGCGGACCCGGCATGATCTGGCCGTTCGGCACGCTGATGCGGTCGCCGAGCTCAATGGCCGTTCCGCCGACCAGGACCTTCTTGCCTTTGAGCTTTTGCAGCGCAGCCGATTCGCCGCGCAGAACGTCCGCATAGGACACCATGGGGATCGAATCGGCGCGAATGCTGAAATCGATCCACAGCGGCGGGGCCGCGGTTTCGTATTTGCCGGCGATCAGCGCCCCGACCGAAGGCACGAACTGGCCGTCCAGGGGCTCGCCAAATGGATAGCGCCGCACCAAGCCGTCCGGCTCGACCGCCACGTTGACCAGCGCCGACCAGGACTCCCTTTCGAATTCCGGCCATGGCCGGTTGATGTGAATCAGCCTCTGATCGCCGGTCCGGACCCATTGCTTGAAGGTCGGAAGCACCACGGATTGTCCGGCGCGATTGAGGGCGGCGGCAAAGGCTGCGTCCGATACCGGGTTGGAGGGCGCGCTGAAATCGATGTCGAGCACGATGTCGCTCGCGCCGGCGCGCGTCAGCTGCTCGATCAGCTCGCCGTGCCGCTCGCGTGGCCAAGGCCACGCGCCCATCTTGTCGATCGACGGCGGATCGATGGCCACCAGCACGGTGATGGCGCTGGCATCGAGCGGAAACCAGACGAAGCGCAGGTCGGTCAGCGCATTCTGCAAAGACCGGTGACTGCCGATCAGCAGAACCACGGCAATCACGCATGCCACGAGAATGTGCGGCCGAGTATCCCTCACGACGCCCCATGCCCCCCCGCGATCAATCGCGCGCGAGGCGCGATTGAGACTTGCTGTCACGCGCGATCGCGCGGATCCTGCGGCTTGTTGCTGCGGCGGCGGCGCATCGCCATTGCGCCAACGAAAACCGACAGTCCGACCGCGAGAGGAACAGCGACGATCGTCAGGTTGTCCTCGCCCTTCCTCTGGCGACCCACGCCGAGCTTCTCGCCCAGCCAGCCGAGGAAGCCATCGCCCCAGGAAGCGTCGCTGCCGCGATCGGGCTGGCTCCACCGCGTCGCCGCGGCGGCAGGGGCGGAGGCAGCGGCGGAAGCAGTTCGCTGCTGCGGCAGCTCCGGCGTCGTCGCGGCGGCAGAGCGCGGCGCGGCCGGCATGATGGCGGGGGTCACCGGCGGGGCTTGCGGGCTGCCCGACTCGATCGGGCTCATCGGTCCGGATCCACTGAGCGCAAGGCCGGGAGCGCCGCGCAGCGAGACAGCTGCCATCTGGCTCGGGTTCACCAGCGCGCGCTGGCCGCTCTTGTAATCGGTGACGTGCACCTGGCCGCGCAGCACCTCGACACGGCTTCCGCCTTCGTCGACGGTGACGCGGAACTGCGTGCCTTTCACCACGGCGGCGAGATAGGGCGTTGAAACCTCGAAGTGACGGACGTTCTGCTTTTCAACATCGAACAGCAGCGAGCCCGAGCGCTGCAGGACGGTCGTCATCCCGCTATTGCCGGACTTGGCGGCCGGAATCTGCATGACCGAGTTCGGCGAGACCATGATGGTCTCGGTGCCTCGCATCAGCAGCACGCGGCCGTTGGCGCCGGTGCGAACGGATGCGCCGGGACTGAGCACGGTGTCCGCGGAGAGCGCCACGGACTGCGCGCCCGGTGCGTCGATCCAGACTTCGCCGGACGACTTGCTCACCCGCCAGGACGCATCCTGCGCGGCGGCCGAAGAGACATTCGCGACCAGGACAAATGCGCTGAACAGAAGCACGCTCGACAATGACCTCATGTTGCTCAACATCGGACGTCCTCACCCGCTGGCAATTTTTGGAGCGGCACGGACCTGCCACCGATCTGGAGGCTACGCAAAATCATTCAACATTTGATTATTGGAGATCCGCCTCGGACTTTGAGCGCTGTTAATCATGACAATCTCGAATTGTCCCGATCTGCTCCACCGGCGATTGATCGCGCGACCTTGGTAGTCGCGGGTTAACCAGCAAGCGCGCCAATCTGCAGGCTTTACGTGGAATTTTTGACTCCCAGTCAATCTGACGCCTTAAACTTGACTTGGCGCATCGAAACGGGACAAAGAGATGAAAGATCGCCGCACCACCTGGCGAATGGTTCCGGACGATTACGAGGCTCGTGTCGTCGACAGTGATGGCAAGAAATTGCCCGCGCGGATTGTCGACATCTCCGAACGCGGTGCGAAGCTCGTCCTGTCAGCGCCGGAAAACCTGACCCAGGAGTTCACGCTGCTCCTGTCCCCGGACGGGTTCATTCAACGCCGGTGCAGGAGCGTGTGGCGATCGGACGATCAGATCGGCGTCGAGTTCACGGAAATCACGCACGACGAGCGCCTGTATTCCGAAGTGGATCATCTGAAGATCGCTCTGACCCGCTAGAAAATCGATAGCGGTCGCGGCGCGTGTGTGAACCTCAAAACGGCTGCGTGATGCCGTCGAGCGGCGCGTCGCAATTGACGAGATCGACCCGCTTCCAGGCGATGCGGAGCGCGCCGTCCAGTTGCACCAGCCGGTGCCATGCCGTTCCGGCGAACAGCCGCTGCTGCTCGCGCCGGTATTCGATCATCACGAACTTGGAGCGCACCGTCGCCGCGCGGCCCTCGGCGTCCTCGATGGTGACGTTGGCGACCGTGCGGCTGGTGCGCGAGCGCGGCTCCTGCGAATACATCCGCGGGCTCGCCAGCCGCCGGATGCGCGTCTCCAGCAGCCGCCGGTCGTCGTAGATCAGCGACACCGTCTCGTGCGGGTTCGCCTGGTTCGGCTCGCTCGGCACCCAGTACCAGCCGTCGGCGGTGAACAGCGCGAGCCAGTCGTCGAATTTCGCCTCGTCGAGGAGCCGCGCCTCGTGCACCAGGAACTGCTCGCAGCGGTGGATGTCGAGCGCCATCTCGGCACGCGCGGCGCGGCCGCGCAGCGGCGTCACGCGCCGCCGGCTCGGTGCCGCGATCCGCGGACGGGGCGTTTTCTTTTTCGCCATGCTGTGCCGGTTGGGTTACGAGGCGGCGCGCGCCGCGCGGGTGCCGTCTTGGGCGCCGTCTTGGGCGCCGTGTTGGCCGTCGTTCATGTAGCCCTGCCAGGCGTCGAGCATGTTGCGGATGTAGACTTCGCTGGTCGAGTTGACGCCTTTCCGGCCGCCGTGCGCGTCGGGCTGGTCGCTTCGGTAGCCGCGGCCGACCTGCAGCCACTGCGCGCCTTCGCTGGAGAGCCCGAGGTCGATGCGGTTGTAGATTTCCAGATCGTCGGTCAGCACCAGCGAGCCGGTGCCGTTGACGATGTTAGCAAAGGCGATGGTGTTGCGGAACATCTGCTCCGGAGCACCCTTGAGACGGAAATTGTAGGTGTGCACCACGGTGCGGTTCACCGCGATCGGGTGCACCACGCGCAACTGCTGGAACTGGCTCATCAGCGACACGTTCGGGTAGATGTTGGAGTTCCAGCGGCGCACCTCGAGGATGCGTTTGGCTTCCGCCTTGCCCTTCTTCTTCTCGAGCGCGGCGATGTACTCACGGAACACCGGATCTTTCAGCGCCGCGACGAGCTTCGAGTCGTCGTGATAGTCGCCGAGATAGCTGTGGCCGTTGGGATAGGTCCAGATGCCGACCTGCGATTCCCAGAAGCTGTAGGGCGCGCCGTTCTGGCGCATCTGGCGGATCGCGATCTCGCCGGTGCCGTCCGAATAGACGTCGTCCGATTGCGCCTGCGAGGCTTCGATCGAGGAGCGGTGGGTGAAGATCGGATGCGCCGCGTCGCAGAGGTTCTCGAAGTAGATCTTCCAGTTGGCGTCGTAGGCATGCTTGAACGCGCCGCCGGCCACCTCGATCTCGCCGTCCGGCGCGCGGTCCACCATGTCGTCAAGCGATGTCGCGATGTGGCCGAGCGTCTCCTCGAGCGTCGGCCCGTCGGCTGCATCGCTTGCGAACACAAAGCCGCGATAGCTCCGCACGCGCTTCACCGGCAGCATCGCGACGCGCGGGTCCTTGGCGTCGAAATCCTGCGGATATCCGTGGTTGAGCGGCACGCCCTTGATCCGGCCGTCGAGGTGATAGGTCCAGCCGTGATAGCAGCAGGTGAACTCCGGCGCGTTGCCCTTGTCGGTCGCCACCACCATCGCGCCGCGATGGGCGCACTGGTTGTGGATCACGCGGACCTTGCCGTCCTCGTCGCGCACCATGACGACCGGACGGCGGCCCATCTGGGTCGCGAAATAGTCGCCGGGATTTTTGATCTGGCTTTCGTGGCCGATGTAAATCCACGCCTTGCCGAAGATGTGCGCCATCTCCAGCTCGAAGATCCCCGGATCGGTGTAAATGCTCCGATGAACGCGGCCGGGCCTGAAAAAGCTCGAAAAGTCCTGGCTCATACGGCAAGCGTAACGCAGCGCATACGGCCGAACAAGCAGCCGCGCTGCTTACTGCGCCCTCTCCCAAAGGGCCCCAAGGGAGAGGGCTGTGCCGACGGTCGAACGGCAAAGGATGGGTGAGGGGTTACGGTCTCCCGACGGATCATAACCCCTCACCCGTTCATTATTGTCGAACGCTGCGGTCGCCCTCTCCCTATGGGAGAGGGCACATCCATCGGCGCGCCGTCCCGAAAACGTGACGGCTCAACCCAGCTCCCGCGCCCGGGCGATGCTCGCGATCATCGACACGCGCAGCAGGTAATCGCGGGTGCGCGCCGGATCGGCGGCAATGGCGCGCAGGCTTGCGCCGAACTCGTCGCCCTCGGACTCCAGGTTCTTCTTATTCTGGATCGTGTACCTCTGGATGTATTCGAGCGTCACGAGGCGCCGCTGCGTGTCGTAGCGGTCGAGCTCGGCCTCGGGTGCCTTGCCGTGCCACACCGGCGCAAGTCGCGCCGCGAGGTTGACGGCATCGTGGATGCCGCCGTTCATGCCCATGCCGCCGAGCGGATTGTTGATGTGGGCGGCGTCGCCGACGAGAAACGCCCGGCCGAGCTTGAAGGTCTTGGCCACACGCTGGTGCACCTTGTAGAGCGTGGTGTGCGCGATCTTGTAGTTCGAGATGCCCGGCACCACGCCCGCCATCAGCGACTGCGCGAATTCCTCGGTCTGCACCCGCTCGTCGGTCGCGTCCTCGTTGACCAGGAACATCGCCCGCCACAGGCCCGGGATCTGCAGCAGGAAGTACCAGCGCTGCGGATCGGCGACGTAGCTCACCGATGACAGACCGGGAATGACGCTGAAGAAATCGAACGGCGTCGAGACCACCAGCAGCCGGTCCGGCCAGGTGAAGCCTTCAAACTCGATGCCGAGTGCGCGCCGCACCGTGCTGCTCGCGCCGTCCGCGCCGATCAGATAACGGCAGCGGCGGGTCTCGCGCTGCCCGCCGCGCGCGATGGTCACGTCGACGCCGGAGGAGTCTTGCGCAGCACCCACGACCTCGCAGCCGAACTCCAGCGTAAAGTTCGGATGTCCGCGCATCTGCTCATAGAGGATGCGCGTGAGCTTCGACTGCTCGCTCTGCACCCGGTAGGGATGCTTCGTCGCGTCCGCGATGGCGGAGAAACTGAACTCCGCCAGAAGCCCATGCTTCTTGGTCCGATACTGGAACGTCGGGCAGATCAAGCCTTGGGCGACCAGCGGCTTCGCTGCGCCAAGCTCGTCCAGCATGTCGAGCGTCGGCGGATGAAACGTCGAGGCGCGCGACTCCGTCGAAAGGTCGCCGCCTTCCTCGAACACCGTCACCGGCACGCCGGCGCGGGCGAGATGTGCGCCGGCGACGAGGCCCACAGGCCCCGCGCCGGCGATCAGGACACGTTCGTTGTTCAAGTTATGCCAAGCCTAGTCGATCTTTTCGATGCCGGCCTTGGTGATGATGTCGCGATACTTGACGATCTCGGCGGCGTGAAACTTCTTCGCCTCGTCGAGTCCCATCATCATCACTTCGGCTCCGGCCTTCTCGAAGCCCGCCTTGACCTGCGGATCGCTGAGTGCGGCCTGGAGCTCCTTGTTGAGCCGCTCGAGGATCGGCTTCGGCGTGCCGCCCGGGGCGAGCAGCGCGAACCAGCCGTTGACCTTGTATTGCGGCAGCCCGGCCTCGGTCGTGGTCGGCGTGTCGGGGAGGGTTGGGATCCGCTTGTCGCCCGCGACCGCGAGCGGGATCGCGCCCTTGGCCTGCAAGGGCCCCGCGATGTTCGGATACCACTGGAAGCCGAGCGGCACGGTGCCGGCGATCAGGTCCGGGCCGTACTGGGCGATGTTGCGGTAGGGCACGTGGGTCATCTTCACGCCGGTCACCTGGGCGAAGTACTCGCCGGACAGGTGTTGCGAGCTGCCGATGCCGACCGAGCCGAAGTTGAGGCCGGGGTTCTTCTTGGCGTGCTCGATCATGTCCTTCAGCGTCGTGATGTTCAGCGCCTTGCTCGCGGCCACCACGATGGTGAAGCCCGCGAACGGCGAGATCATCTCCAGATCCTTCAGCGGATCGTAGCCGAGCGCCTTGTAGAGCGAGAGGTTGGCCGCGACCGGTCCCGAGCCGCCGCCGATCAGCGTATAGCCGTCGGGGGCCGAGCGCGCGCCTTGCAGCGTGCCGGAGTTGCCGCCCGCACCCGGCCGGTTCTCCACCACGATCGGCTGGCCCATGCTCTTCGACATTTTGTCGAACATGATGCGGCTCACCACGTCGCTGGCGCTGCCGCCGGCGAACGGGATGATCACGGTGATCGCCCGCGTCGGATATTGCTGCGCCTCGGCCGCGCAGCCCAGCACCGCGGTGAACGCCAGTGCCGCGCTTAAGTTCTTCGCCCACATGTTGAGTGTCCCGGTCTTCATTTTTCTTGCCTTTCGAATGATCGCTTATGAACCTTTGAATTTTGCCGGACGCTTGGCGTGGAATGCCTCCACGCCCTCTTTGAAGTCGTCCGATTGCCGCAGCCGGCTGTAGCAATGCCCCTCGAGCTCGATTGCCGTGGTCAGCATAGCATCCTCGGTGTCGTTGAGCAGCTTCTTCGCCGTGCGCTGGGCGAGCGGCGAGAAGGCACGAAGCTCGTCCACCAGCGCGTCGGTCGCGGCTTCCAGCCGGTTGTCCGGCACGCATTCGGTGGCGATGCCCCAGTCATAGGCCTGCTTCGCCGGGATGCGGCGCGAGCGCATGACGATGTCCTTGGTGCGCGTGATGCCGACGATCTTCTGCAGGCGGGCCGAGCCGCCGGAGCCGGGAATCTGGCCAAGCTTCTGCTCGGGCAGGGCGTAAAAGCCGGTCTCCGAGACGATGCGGAAGTCGCAGGCGAGCGAAATCTCGAAGCCCACGCCGAAGCAGTAGCCGCGGTTGGCGGCAATGACGGGTTTCGAGCAGCGCGCCGGCGCGGCGATGTTCCAGGCAAGCTTGGAAACGGTCTCCGGCGTCGCCTCCATGAAGCCCTTGATGTTGCCGCCCGATGAAAAGTGCTCACCGACCGCGCGCAGCACGATCACCCGCACGCGGGCGTCCTCGTCGAGCAGCTCGAAGGCGAGGCGGAGCTGGTCGCGTTGCGGCATCGAGATGACGTTGAGCGGCGGCCGGTCGAGGATGATGTCCGCGCGTTCGTGCTCCTCGTCGATCTCGACGCGGAAGCCGTCGGGCGATTTCAGGCGAAGGTCCTGGAAGACGATGGTCGAACTCATGCAGCGGTTCCCTGTGAGCGCGGTGCGCTTTTTTCCGTCTGGTATTCGCCCGCGACCAGCAGGCGGCGCAACAGCTTGCCGACCGGCGATTTCGGGATCGCCTCGACGAACACGTAGCGGCGCGGCCGCTTGAAATTGGCGAGGCCGGACGCGCGGCAGAACTCGTCGAGCGCTTTCTCGTCGATGAGCGCGCTGCGCTTGATGAAGGCGGTGACGACGTTGCCCCAACGCTCGTCGGGCAGGCCGACGACGGCGACCTCGGACACGCATTGGTGCAGCGACAGGCAGCTTTCGATCTCGACCGGCGAGACATTCTCGCCGCCGGTGATGATCATGTCGTCGACGCGGCCGGTGACGAACAGGTCGCCGTCGGCGTCGAAATAGCCGGTGTCGCCGGTGAAGTACCAGCCCTGGCGCAGCGCCCTGGCGTCGGCCTCGGGCCTGCGCCAGTAGCCCTCGAAGGATTCGTCGCCGGCCAGCGCGGCGATGATCTCTCCCTCTTCCTTGGCCTGGGCGATGTCGTCGGGAGAGGCTGCGCCCAGACGCACCACGCGCACCATCTGGTTGATGCCGGCGCGCCCGGCCGAGCCCGGCTTGTTCGGTGCGTTCTGGTCGATGGTGAAGGTGTAGATTTCCGAAGAGCCGTAATGATTGACGAACAGCTCCGGCTTGAAGGCCGCGGTGAGCTCTTTCAGCAATCCGTCGGTCATCGATGCGCCGGCGAAGCCGATCTTGCGCACCGACGACACGTCGGTCTGGCGGAAACGCTCGTGATGCACCAGATCGTGATAGAGCGTCGGCACCAGATAAAGATTGCTGATCTTCTCCTTCTCGATCAGCTCCAACGCCCGCACGCAATCGAAGCGCGGCAGGCAGACGAACGCGCCGCCGACCAGCGACATGGCGAGCAGCGAGCGCACGCCCATGGTGTGATAGAGCGGCATCACGCCGAGCGTTCGTTCGCCGTTCCGGTAAAGGTTCTGCGCCACCTGCGCCAGGGCCGCGGCCCGTTCGGCGCGCTGCCGGCGCGGCACACCCTTGGGCTTGGCCGTGGTGCCCGACGTATAGAGCATCACCGACCAGGCTTCCGCGTCGACCCGCGGCAGCACCGCGCCATCGCCCGAAGCGACCAGCGTCTCGAAGGTCAGGTCGGCGGCCAGTCCGGCCGCGATCCGCGGCATCGCGCCCGCCGCCTTGGAGGCCTTCACCGCCTCCGCCGACACCGCCTCGTAGACCAGCGCCTTGGCCTCGGCGTTGTCGAGGCAGTAGTCCAGCTCATCCGCGGTCGAACGCCAGTTGAGCGGCGTGATGATGATGCCGGCGAACTGGCAGGCCCAGTGGATGGTCGCCGCCTGCCAATTGTTCTGCAGGACCGTCACAAGGTGGTCGCCGGGCCGAAGCTTCAGCGCGTCGAAGCCCGCGACCAGCGCCGAAATCCGCCGGTACCACTCGGCATAGGTGAAGCGCACGCCGCCATCGACGATCGCGAGCGCGTTCGGGTCGCGCGCGACGCTGGCCAGAAAGCTTGTGCCGAGATCGAGCATGGCGGGTTGCTTGTTCCTCGGTGTTCCTTGCACCGCAACGGTGCTACATGTCCACCCCATGAATAAGCATGAGTTGCAGCCCAAATCCGGCCGGGGTCGCGGGGACAATGCGCCGCAGCCGGTCCGCACCTTGCGCGACTGGCTCGACCATCTTGCCGCGCGCGACCGGCTGGCCGTGCTCGAGCCGAATGTCGGGCTGAAGTTCGAGCTTTCGGCCTATGCCAAGCGGCTCGATGGGCAACGCGCCACGGTGTTTCCCAAGCCGGACGGCCATCCGATCCCGGTGGTTTCCGGGCTCGTGTCCGATCGCGGCTGGATGGCCGAGGCGATGGGCGTCGACCCGTCGGAGATGCTGGCCGAGTTCCAGAAGGCTGCGGAAAACCCGCTGCCGTGGGATGAGGTGAAAGCGGCTCCGGCGCAGGAGGTGGTCCATCGCGGCGCAAATCTGGACCTCGCCAAGATCCTGCCGCTGCCGACCCACAACGAGCACGACGGCGGTCCCTACATCGCTGCGGGCCTGATGATCGTTCGCAATCCGAAAACCGGAAAGCAGAACGTCTCGATCCATCGCTGCCAGCTCACCGGTCCTAACCGCCTGGGCGTGCTGGTGCTGCCGCGGCACACCTTCGTGTTCCAGCGCATGGCGGAGGAGGCGGGCGAGCCGCTCGACGCGGCGATCGTCATCGGCATCGATCCGCTGACGCTCTTGGCTTCACAGGCGATCGTGCCGATCGACCACGACGAGCTCGAGATCGCGGGTGCCCTGCAGCACCGGCCGCTGCCGGTGGTGAAATGCGTCGCGAGCGACATCCGCGTGCCGGCCGAGGCCGAGATCGTGGTCGAAGGCCGCTTCCTGCCGAACGTGCGCGAGCCGGAAGGGCCGTTCGGGGAATTCCCGCAATATTACGGCGAGCGCGCGCCGCGCGAGGTGATGGAGATCGTCGCGGTCACCCACCGCAAGGACGCGATCTTCCACACCATCGTCGGCGGCGGGCTGGAGCATCAGCTCCTTGGCGCGATCCCGAAGGAAGCGACGCTGCTGACGCATCTGCGGCGGAACTTCCCGAACGTGCTCGACGTGCACCTGTCGCCCGGCGGCGTCATGCGCTTCCACCTGTTCGTCAGGATCAGGAAGACCCAGGAAGGACAGGGCAAGAACGTGATCCTCGGCGCGTTCGCCGGCTCGTTCGACCTGAAGCACGTCATCGTCGTCGACGAGGACGTGGACATCCACAATCCGACCGAGGTCGAGTGGGCGGTGGCGACGCGTTTTCAGGCTGACCGCGACCTGGTCATCGTGCCGGACAGCCAGGGCTCCAAGCTCGATCCGTCGAACCGTGACGGCGTCGGCGCCAAGATGGGCATCGACGCGACCAAGCCGTTCAAGGCGCCGGAGATGCAGTTCAAGCGCATCCGCGTGCCGGGCGAGGAGGCGATCGACGTGGCCGAGGCGCTCAAGCGCTCGGGCAGCGACTGGCGGGCGGCGCTCAAGTCGTAGTTCTATCCGCGGGTCATTCCGGGGCCGGCCGAAGGCCGGAGCCCGGAATCCATAACCACAGCTGCGGAGTATGGATTCCGGGCTCGCGACTTCCTCGCGCCCCGGAATGACGCCGGAGGATCATTGCTGGCACCTCGCCGTGGTCCCTAAGAGCTTTGCCCAAATTCCAGGCATCCACAGGTTGCAATTGCAGCCTAAAGCCCTCTTTACCCGGCCGGGCGATTGGCGCGAGGCTTGCAGCACGACATTGGAACACCTGCGGGGGGAGGCGACTTGAAGCCCCGGCGGGGGGAGAATGCCGGTGGGGCTTGTTTTCGATGAGATGAAGGGGACCGACGGACAGGTTCGGGCTCCCTATTCAGAACTCTCCAAGTGGCTGGGCGACGTCACGCCCGACGTGCTGGACTATCGTCGTCGCGAGGCGGAATTGTTGTTCCGGAGGATCGGCATCACCTTCGCGGTCTATGGCGAGGCGGATTCGACGGAGCGGCTGATCCCGTTCGACGTCATTCCCCGCATCCTCGCCGCGAGGGAATGGGACCTGCTCCGGAAGGGCCTCGAGCAGCGCGTCAAGGCGATCAACCTCTATCTTGCCGACATCTACGGCCGCCGCGAGGTGCTGCGCGCCGGCATCGTGCCGGAAGACCTGGTGTTCCGGAATCCCGTCTTCCGGCCGGAGATGAACGGCCAGAAGGTGCCGCACAACATCTACGTCCACATCGCCGGCATCGACATCGTCCGCGTCGATCCCGAGACCTTCTACGTTCTGGAAGACAACGCCCGTACGCCCTCCGGCGTCTCCTACATGCTGGAGAACCGCGAGATCATGATGCGGCTGTTCCCGGAGCTGTTCGCGCGGCACCGCGTGGCGCCGGTCGAGAACTATCCGGACGAGCTGCTCGCGACGCTGAAGTCGGTCGCGCCGGAATCCGCGTCGGGTGAGCCGACCGTCGCGCTGCTCACGCCCGGCATCTACAACTCGGCCTATTACGAGCACTCGTTTCTGGCCGACAAGCTCGGCATCGACCTGGTCGAGGGCCGCGACCTGTTCGTGAAATCGGGCTTTGTCTACATGCGCACGACCCAGGGGCCGAAGCGCGTCGACGTGATCTACCGCAGGGTCGACGACGACTTCCTTGATCCGCTCGCCTTCCGCCCGGACTCGGCGCTGGGCGTCGCCGGCATCATGTCGGCCTATCAGGCCGGGCACGTGACGCTTGCCAATGCGGTCGGCACCGGCATCGCCGACGACAAGGCGATCTACAGCTACATGCCGGACATCCTGAAATTCTATCTGAACGAGGAGCCGATCCTCAAAAACGTGCCGACCTGGCGCTGCCGCGAGCCCGACCAGCTCGCTTACGTGCTCGATCACCTCGACGAGCTGGTGGTGAAGGAGGTGCACGGCTCGGGCGGCTACGGCATGCTGATCGGGCCCGCCGCCGAAAAGACGCAGGTCGCGAACTTCCGCACCAAGCTCAAGCTCAATCCGCGCAACTTCATCGCCCAGCCGACGCTGGCGCTCTCCACATGCCCGACCTGTGTCGACGCCGGCATCGCGCCGCGCCATGTCGACCTGCGTCCCTTCGTGCTGACCGGCCGTGACAAGATCCGCATCGTGCCTGGCGGGCTCACGCGCGTGGCACTGAAGGCCGGCTCGCTGGTGGTGAACTCCAGCCAGGGCGGCGGGACCAAAGATACTTGGGTGCTCGATAGATGATTTGGGTGTTGGACCGCTGACCGATGCTTTCCCGCACCGCCGATAACCTTTACTGGCTCGCGCGCTACGTCGAACGCGCCGAATATCTCGCACGCATCCTCGAAGCGACCCAGCGGCTCACCGCCATGCCGCTCGAATATGTCGGCGAGACCAACGAGTGGGAATCCGCACTCGCCACCGCCGGATGCTCCAGCGCCTTCTTCGCCGTGCATGAGGAGGCCAACGAGGAAACCGTCACCGACTTCCTCGCCTTCTCCACCTCCAACCCGTCATCGATCCGCAACTGCTTCGAGGTCGCCCGCACCAACGCGCGCGCGGTGCGCACCGCGCTGACCATGGAGATGTGGGACGCGATCAACACCACCTGGCTCGAACTGAAGCGCTTCGGCAACCGGCCATCGTCGCGCGAAGAGTTCGCGCGCTTTCTCACCTGGGTGCAGGAATCCTCTTTGCGCTACGACGGCTCGGCCTACCGGACCATGCTGCGCAACGATGCCTACTGGTTCTCCCGGCTCGGCGTCTTCATCGAGCGCGCCGACAACACAGCACGCATCCTCGATGTGAAGTACCATCTGCTGCTGCCGGAGTTGGAGCATGTCGGCGGCCCGCTCGATTATTACCAATGGGCTGGCATCCTGCGCTCGGTCTCGGCGCTCACCGCCTATCATTGGGTCTATCGCGAAAGCCTGAAACCCTGGCTGATCGCCGACCTGCTGATGCTCAACGAGCAGATGCCGCGCTCGCTTGCGAGCTGCTACGAGAACCTGGTGCAGAACCTCGACCGCATCGCCGGCGCCTATGGCCGCCAGGGCCCGGCGCAGCGGCAGGCGCGCGCGATCCGGACGCGCTTGCAGAACAGCCGCATGGAGGAAATCTTTCAGTCCGGCCTGCACGAGTTCATCACGTCGTTCATCACCGACAACAACAAGCTCGGCTCGGCGATCACGCAGCAGTATCTGGCGTGAAGCTCCCCACGGTCATTCCGGGGCGCGAGCGAAGCGAGCGAGCCCGGAATCCAGTTCTGAAAAAGTCCCTGCTTGTCCGGATTCCGGGCTCGCGCCCATAGCGCGTCGAAGACGCGCGTGAACGCGCTGGCGAGCGTGCCCCGGAATGACGCCGGTGCGACAGCTGCGCTTTACGTAACTTTACATTCGGGACAAACGCCGGAAATCGGCCGCTTCCATGTTGGGTCCAGTGGCGATGCCGCTGATGACTCAAGTGAAGGAGATTTTCATGTCCGATAATGCAAACACGCCGGTCTCCGGCACCGTTTTGCCGCCCAACCGCAGCCGCCGCACCGGCTGGATCGTGGCCGCCGTCATTGCCGCGGGCCTCACCGGCGCCGCAGCGTCGAGCGCGCTCAGCCACGGCTTCGGGTTCGGCCCGCACGGCTTCGGCCCGGGCGCCTGGCATGGCCGCTTCATGGGCGGTCCGCTCGATCCCAAGCAGATCGAGGACCGCGCCGACCGTGCGGTCCGCCACATCGCCATCGAGATCGACGCGAACAACGAGCAGCAGGAGAAGCTGCGCAACGTGGTGCGAAACGCGGTCAGGGACATCCTGCCGATGCGCGAGAAGGCGCACGCCGCCCGCGCGCGGGCCCGCGAACTGCTGACCCAGGACAAGGTCGACCGCGCCGAGATCGAAAAGTTCCGCAACGACCAGGCTGTGCTGGCCGATGCGTTCTCGAAACGGGTGGCGCAGGCGGTCGGGGACGCCGCTGAAATCCTTACCCCCGAGCAGCGGCGTAAGATTGCCGACCGCCTGCCGCCATCCGGCCATGGTCCCGGATTCGGCCCGGGGTTCGGCCCCGGCTCGCACTGGAATCGGTGATAAAGTCGCTCCGTGGCCGAGCGCATTCTCTTGATCGAGGACGACCCGCGTCTTGCCGAGATGGTCAAGAACTATCTCGGCGAGGCCGGTTTTGCGGTGACGGTCGCGGCGCGCGGCAACGACGGCATCGCGCTCGAGGCGCGCGAGACGTTCGACGCACTGGTGCTCGACCTGATGCTTCCCGACATCGACGGCCTCGAAGTCTGCCGCCGCATCCGCGCGCGCTCGCAGACGCCGATCCTGATGCTGACCGCGCGGGGCGATGCGATGGACCGCGTGGTCGGGCTCGAAATTGGCGCCGACGACTATTTGCCCAAGCCGTTCGAGCCGCGCGAGATGCTGGCGCGGCTGCGCGCGATCCTGCGCCGCCGCGGCCGCGAGCAGCGCAACGATACGCTGCGGTTCGGCCGGCTCGAGATCGACGCGGGCTCGCGCACCGCCCGGCTCGACGGCAACGAATGCGCGCTGACCGGCTATCAGTTCTCGCTGCTGCTCACGCTTGCGCAGCATGCCGGCCGCGTCATGTCGCGCGATGCGATCATGGATGCGATGAAGCACGAGAAGCTCGACGCGTTCGACCGTTCGATCGACGTGCATATCTCCCGCATCCGTGCCGCCATCGAAGACGATCCGAAGAAGCCGCGGCGGATCGTGACCGTGCGCGGCGCGGGCTATGTGTTCGCCAAGGCGCAGGACTAAAGGCGACCATGCGGCGTCTCTATCTGAAAATCTATCTTACGGTCGTGGCGAGCATCCTTCTGCTCGTGGTGCTGTTGATCGGCGCCGACTGGCGCTTTCGTTTGGGCCCCGGCGGGCACGGCGGGCAAATGTTCGAGGTCGCGGGCGAGATCGCGAGCATTGCCTTGCCGCCCGCCGCTGCGCCGCGGTTCGAGCAGCAGCGCGCCATTGACGATCTTGCCCGCCGCTTCCGTACAGATCTTGCGCTCTACACCGCTGGCGGCGTTCTGATCGCGGAGGCCGGCCGTCAGCTGCCGCCGCCGCCACCCGGCGCCGACGGCGAATGGGTTCGGGGCCGCGGCGGGCCGGCCTGGGCGATCCGCCTGCCGGACGACCGCAGGCTCATGGTGCGCGCGCCGCCGCGCCACCGCAATCCGGTCATCGGTTTTCTGCTGGTGCTCGCCGGAGCGGCGCTTGCGGTTGCGGTCGCGGCCTATCCGTTCGTGCGCGGCCTGACGCGGCGGCTCGAGCGGCTTCAGGCCGGCGTCGAGAAGCTTGGCGCGGGCAACCTTTCAGCGCGCGTCGATGTCGAGGGCAAAGACGAGGTGGCGCGGCTCGCGCAGAGCTTCAATCACTCCGCCGAGCGGATCGAGGACCTGATGAAGGCGCACCGCATGCTGCTCGCCAATGCCTCGCACGAGCTGCGCACGCCATTGTCGCGCATCCGGCTTTGCATCGACCTGATGCAGCAGAACCAGGATCCGAAGTACAAGGCGGCGATCGAGCAGGACATCGCCGAGCTCGACCAGATGATCGACGAGATTCTGCTGGCGAGCCGGCTCGGCACGATCACGGCCCCGCACCTCGAAGAGACCGTCGATCTGCTGGCGCTCGCGGCCGAGGAGGGCGCCCGCTACGACGACTGCCTGGTGGAAGGCGAGCCCGTCAGCGTGCGCGGCGACCGGCGGCTGCTCGGCCGAATGATCCGCAACCTGCTCGAAAACGCCAGGCGGCATGGCGCGCCGCCGACCAATGTGGCGGTCCGCGACGACGGCGCCCGCGCCATCGTCGAGATCATGGACGGCGGCAAGGGCGTGCCCGAGGCGGAACGCGAGCGGGTGTTCACGCCGTTCTACCGGCTCGCCGGTGATACCGAGGGGGCAGGGCTCGGGCTCGCCCTGGTGCAGCAGATCGCCCGGCTGCACGGCGGCGACGCGACGGTCGCGCCAAAGCCCGGTCATCCGAGCTGCTTTCAGGTCAGCCTGCCCAAGCTTGCCGCCGCTAACACTTAGTCGTGGGCTTGACCGGCGCAGCATGGTTTTCGATGGTGCCAGCCATGCGCATCCAGGTGTCCCACGAGACCGTCTACCGCTACGGGCAGCCGGCCAACGGCGTGATCCAGACGCTGCGGCTCACCCCGCGCCACCACGAAAGCCAGTATGTGGTCGACTGGCGGATCGACGTGTCGGAAAACTGCCAGCTCGACCAGCATGAAGACGCATTCGGCAACCTGATCCACGTGTTCAACGTCGACGGCCCGTTGCAGGAGCTGCGGGTGCTGGCGGAGGGCGAGGTCGACACCCAGGACGCGAGCGGCGTGGTGCGCGGCGCAATCGAGCGTTTCCCGCCGAGCCTTTATCTCCGCGAGACCGCGCTGACCACCGCCGATCCGGCGATCGCTGAATTCGCCGAAGCGGCCCGCAGCAACAGCCGCCCGGACGTGCTCTCGGTTCTGCATGCGCTGCTCGAGCGCATCCACGGTGACGTCTCCTATGACGAGGAGGGGCCGACCAACTCCGCGACCACCGCGGCCGAGGCCTATGCGCTCAGGCGCGGCGTCTGCCAGGACTTCACCCACATCTTCATTGCCGCGGCGCGCAGCCTCGCCATCCCGGCGCGCTACATCGGCGGGCACTTTTTCCGCAGCGACGGCACGGCAGTGCAGGAGGCGGCGCACGCCTGGGCCGAGGCCTACGTGCCCGATCTCGGCTGGGTCGCGTTCGATGCCGCGAACGGGATCTGTGCGACCGACGCGCATGTGCGGGTTGCGGTCGGCCTCGATTATCTTGGGGCAGCGCCCATGCGCGGCACGCGCTATGGCGGCGGCGACGAGGCGCTCGACGTCACCGTGCGGGTGAGCTGCCCGCTGCGGCCGACGCAGGGCCAGTCGCAAAGCCAGTCGTAGTCCAGCGGTTGTCAGCGGATCGCGTGAATATCCGGTAAGGCGATCCGGATCGGCTTGGCGCGCCGGTCTGCCGCCGCAGCGGCCATGATCGGCCGCACCCGCGGCGGCTCCTTAAGCTGGCACAACTCGTCCGTGGATCTGTCCTGCAGCCGCAGCCCGTCGAGGCTGAGGCTCGCCAGCGCCGCCGCCTGCACCGGCGCGCTTTGCAGCGACATGCTGGTCCGCGAATGGAGCTTCCAGTCCGCCGCCGCAGTCACCGTCGCCGGCCGTGTCGCGGTGGCATGCTGCACGTGGACGACGCGGAAGCCGTGCGCCTTGAGCTCCTTGAGCAGGATCGGCAACGCATCGACCGTGCGCTGGTGGATGTCGTGCAGGAGCAGGATGCCTTTGCCCTTGGCTTCCAGCCGCCGAACCGCCCGCTTGGCGACCTCGTGCGCGCTCAGCCGGAGCCAGTCGTCGGCCGGCGCGTCCGCCCCCCAGACCATCAGGCCGCGCGAGGCCGCATAGGCCTCGACCGGCGCGCCGTGGTTGAAGCCGGGGAAGCGGAAGAACGGCGCGACCTTGGTTGCGTCGCCGAGCGCCGCCGCGGTCGCGGCGATCCCGCCATCGACCTGCGCCTTGGCGTCCGCCAGCCCCAGCATCCGGAAGCGGAGCGGATGGCTCATGCTGTGGGTGCCGACGGTGTGGCCGTCCTCATGGACGCGCCGCACCAATTCGGGATTGGCCCGCGCCATCACGCCGACGATGAAATAGGTCGCCTTGACGCATTCGGCGGCCAGGATGTCGAGAATCCTGGCGGTGTAGGGCGGCAGCGGACCGTCGTCGAAGGTGAGCACCACTTCCTTGTCGACAAGCGGCAGCGTCTCCGCATAGTTCATCGTGCCGATCTTCCGGTGCTCCGTGGGATCGACCACGATCGTGCGGCTGGTGCCGATCGCGTTCGGATTGCCGGGGCACTCGGCGGCGAGGGCGGGGACAACGAAAGAGCTGAGCGCAAAGACCGCTAGGCCTGTGCGCGCGAATCGGCAAAGTCTGATTCCCATGAATGATTCTTATGGCACTCAAGATATTGCGATGGCATCGCCGTGCGTCTGAATTCACATGCATATTGAGTCGCGCCCTCGTCAGTCGGCCCTGCCGGCGGTCCGGTTCACGCCGTCGGAGCAGCGCCTGATTCGCGGGCTGCGCACGCCATTGGCCGTGCAGCGCTATCTCAACAGGCTGCCGTACAACACGGAGACCAAGGGCGACACGCTGCGCAGCTTCCGTCAGGTGGTGCGCAAGAAAACGGCACACTGCCTGGAGGCTGCGCTGTTCGCCGCCTGCGTGCTGGACCAGCACGGCTATTCGCCGCTGGTGTTGGGCCTCGAATCGATCGACGGCCTCGACCACGTGATCTTCGTCTACAAGCACCGTGGCCGCTGGGGCGCGGTGGCGCGCTCGCGCGATCCGGGCCTGCATGGGCGCCAGCCGGTGTTTCGTTCGCCGCGCGCGCTCGCCGAGAGCTACTTCGATCCGTACATCGACCACAGCGGCCTGATCACCCGCTATTCGGTGGTGCACTTGCGGATCATGGGCCAGTACGACTGGCGGCTGTCGAAGCGGAACGTGTGGGCGGTCGAGCGGATGCTGTTCACGGTGCCGCACTGGCGGCTCAGGCGGCGCTCACGCAAGCACGTGCGGCGCGAGCGCGAGAAGTACCGGGCGTATCTGGAAAGGTACAAGAAGAAGCCGCTGTACTATCGCGGCCGTGAGAAGTGGACGGAAATTCCGAAACACTTTTTGTAGTGCGCATATCTCTACACGGTCATTCCGGGGCACGCGCGCAGCGCGTGAACCCGGAATCCAGACGCACATTCAGAGTTTGCAACTGGATTCCGGGCTCACTCGCTATCGCGAGCGCCCCGGAATGACTCGCGGAGAGAACGGTGCCCGCTCACATGATCGCGTATTCGGAATTCTTCCGGTCCGTCACCAGCATGCAGCCCGGATAATGCGTGATGCAGAACTCCGGCTTCACCGTCGCCACCACCGACTGCGGCGTCACTCCGCAGGCCCAGAACACCGGAATCTCGTCGCCGTTCATCGGCGCGCGGTCGCCGTAGTCGGGCTTGTCGATGTCCTTGATGCCGATCAATTCGGGCTTGCCGATATGCACCGGCGCACCATGCACGGCCGGAAAGCGCGTGGTGATCTGGATCGCGCGGATCGCGTCGGCGGGCTTGAGCGGCCGCATCGACACCACCAGCGGCCCGTGAAACGGCCCGGCCGCCGTGGTCGGCACGTTGGTGCGGTACATCGGCACGGTCGTGCCGTTGGTGATATGGCGCAGCTCGATGCCGTCCTGCATCAGCGCGTCTTCGAACGAGAACGAGCAGCCGAGCGCGAAGATCACGAGATCGTCGCGCCAGTGCTTGGTGATGTCGGTCGGCTCGTCGATCAATTCGCCGTTGCGGAACACCTTGTACCGGCAGAGATCGGTGCGGATGTCGAGATCGGCGCCGAGCGCGGGCAGGTGCGGGTCGCCCGGGGCGCCAGCCGCGAGCACCGGGCAGGGCTTCGGGTTGAGTTGGCAGAAGCGCATGAAGTCGGCGGCCAGCTTCTGGGGCAGGATCGCGAGATTGCCTTGCACATAGCCCGGCGCGATCCCCGAGGTCGGCCCGGTCCATTCGCCGTTGCGGATCGCGAGTCGCGCGGCCTCGCCGGTCTGCGGAATGGCGGGCTGGTTGGTCGTTGTGGCGGACGTCGCTGACATGGGAAATTCCTGCGCTGTGCGGCCTGGCCAAGCCAATGCGACAAACCGGCGCTGCCGCTCTAAGTCTTATAATAACATCGTCTTTTGGCGACGAAACCGGTTGAAACTCCCCGCCGGATCGCGTTTGCTGATCATCAAGACAACAAAGCGGTCGCCAAGGCCGCGGGGCATCATCGATCATTCCGGCGTCGATCCGGTGAGGGAGGGGTTGCACTAATGAAGAGCGTTCCATGGACAATTGCGGCCGCCGCAGGCTTGGCGTTGGCATCCGCCGGCGCGGCATTCGCGCAGCAGGCTGCCGCGCCCGCGCCGATCAAGCTTGGCGTCGTATCGTTTCTCAGCGGCCCGGCCGCAAGCCCGTTCGGCGTGCCCGGACGCAACGGCGCGGAAATCCTCATCGAGGCGCTCAACTCCGGCAAGGCGCCGGCCCCGTACAACACCGTGGGCTTCGGCGGCGCCAAGATCGATATCAAATGGGTCGATGAGGCGGGCTCCACCGCCCAGGTCGTGACCGAGTTCCGCAACCTCGTGCAACGCGATCAGGTCGACGCGGTCGTCGGCTACATCTCGTCGGGCAGTTGCCTCGCGGTGACGCCGGTTGCCGACGAGCTGAAGGCGCTGACGGTTTATTTCGACTGCGGCACGCCGCGCGTGTTCGAAGAGAAGCCACGTGCGTATGTGTTCCGTCCGCCGTCACACGCGACGATGGATAACACCGCCGCCGCGCGCTACCTGCTTGCCAAGAAGAAAGACATCGCGTTGTTCTCGGGCATCAATCAGAACTACGCGTGGGGTCAGGATTCGTGGAAGGACTTCGTCGCCGCGATGGCCGTGCTTGCGCCCAAGGCCAAGGTCGACAAGGAGCTGTTCCCGAAGCTGTTCCAGGGCGAGTACGGCGCGGAAATCTCCACGCTGCTCACGTCGAAGTCGCAGGCGCTGCATTCGAGCTTCTGGGATGGCGACCAGGAAAGCTTCATCATCCAGAGCGGCGCGCGCGGCCTTGCCAAGCGCATGCCCTATGTCGGCACCACGGTTGAATCCGCGATCTGGCGGCTGAAGGACAAGATCCCGGACGGCACCATCGTCGGCGCCCGCGGACCGCATGGACCTCTTGCCCCCGATACGCCGTTGGCCAAGTGGTTCAAGGACATCTACGTCGACCGTTACGGCACGCCGCCGACCTATCCGTCCTACCAGATGGCCATCGCCGTCCTCGGCCTGAAGGTGGCATGGGAAAAGGCGCAGGGCGCCAAGGGCGGCAGCAAGCCTAGCACCGACGACGTCGCCAAGGCCTTCAAGGGCATCGAGTACGAGAGCCCGTCCGGCCGCGTGAAGATGGCGCTCGGCGGCGGGCATCAGGGCATCCAGGACACGGCCTACGGCACCTATCGCTACAACAAGCAGAAGCAGGCGCCGGAAGTCGTCGACATCGTCCGCTACCCGGCGGAGTGCGTGAATCCGCCCGCCGACAAGACCGCGGAAGAGTGGATCAAGGCGGGCATGCCGGGCGCCAAGTGCTGACGATCCGACCGTCTGAGCACCGCGTGCTGAACATTCCGCTCCGAACGATTGCGGCGGGGGCCATCCCGGTCCCCGCCGTTCCCTTGGGTAACGTGCAGGTCGCAACGTGCTCACCGCCTTCGCCATCTTGACGGACGGCCTGGTCTACGCGGCCTACCTGTTCCTGGTCGCCGTCGGCCTCACGCTGATCTTCGGCGTGATGAAGATCCTCAATGTGACGCACGGCTCGTTCTACGCTTTCGGGGCCTACGGCGCGGCGACCGCGGCGGGGATCTGGTACGAGCGAGGCCTGCCCGACGCGGGCGGCTTCCTGTTCATGGTCGCGCTGGCCATGCTGATCGGACTTGTGATCGGCATCGTGCTGGAGCGCGGCATTCTCCGTTTGGTCTACGGCCGCGACGAGGTCGTGGTCGTGCTCGTCACCTACGCCGTGTTCCTCATTCTCGAGGATGTCATCGTTCTGGTATGGGGCGCGCAGTCCTATTCCGCCTATCAGCCGATGGTCGCGGCGGGCTCGATCGACATCGGCGACCTGACCTTGTCGAACTACGACATCGGCCTTGTGGTGCTTGCGGCCGCGCTCGCCGCGCTCGGTTACTGGGCGCTGAAATACACCCGCTACGGACGGCTTCTTACGGTCGTGATTTTCGACCGCGAAACCGCCGCCGCCTACGGCGTCAACGTCAAGGTCATCTTCACCGTGACGTTCGTCATCGGCGCGATGCTTGGCGCGCTCGGCGGTGCGGTGATGGCACCGAAGATTTCCGTCACCCTCGGCATCGGCGTCGAGGTGATCGTCATTGCCTTCGCGGTGGTGGCGATCGGCGGCATGGGCTCGATCGAGGGCGCGCTGATCGGCGCCCTGATCGTCGGCATCACCCGCGCCGCCGCGGTGCATCTCGTGCCGCAGCTCGAGCTGTTCGTGATCTACGCCGTGATGGCGCTGGTTCTGGGCTTCCGTCCTTACGGCCTGTTCAGCCAGGCCCAGCCGCGAAAGATATGACCATGCGCGCCGGATCGACGCTGTTCGGAGCCCTGGCCTTTGTCGCGATCGCCGCAGTTGCGCCATGGCTGCCGCCCTGGCTCGTGTCGCTGGCCACCATTGCGTTTGCCAATGCGCTGGTGGTGCTCGGGTTGATCATTCTGTGGCGCACGGGGCTCGTGCCGTTCGGACAGGCGCTGTTCTACGCGGTCGGCGCCTATGCGGTGGCCCTGATCGGGCGCTACACGCCGATCCGCGACGTGTTCGTCGTGGTGCTGGCAGGCGCCGTCTGTGCCGGCGTGGTCGCCTACATCGTCGGATTTCTGCTCGCGCGCTATCGCGAGATCTTCTTCGCGATGCTGAGCCTGGCGATGTCGATGATCCTCTACGGCATCCTGGTGAAAACCGAGACGCTCGGCTCGACCGACGGATTTCACGTGGTGGCCGGCACGTTTCTCGGCTATCGCCCGGACGGGCCGGAGCGCAACCTCGCGATCTACTGGCTGGTGCTGGGCTTCTGCGCCATCGCCGCATGGGTGGTGGCGCGCTATTTCCGCTCGGTCGCGGGCTCGCTGTGCAATCCGATCCGCGACAACGAAATCCGCGTCGAGTTCCTCGGCATCTCGGTGGACCGGCTGATCCATCTCAAGCTCGTCGTGTCCGGCGTGCTCGCGGGTATCGGCGGTGCGCTCGCGGCGCTGGCCGTGCAGCACGTCGATCCGGCGATGGCCTACTGGACCACGTCGGGCGGCTTCGTGTTCGTGACGATCCTCGCGGGCGCGGGGTCGGTCGCGGCAGCATTCGTCGGCTCGCTGGTGTTCGAGCTGGTCCGTTCGGTCGCGGTCACGCTGGTGCCCGGTGAGTGGCAGATGATCCTCGGCACGGTGCTGCTGCTGACCATCCTGTTCCTGCCGGAGGGCTTGGGCTCACTCGTCTCCAGGTTCCGCCGCAAGGGGACGGCGCCATGAGAGCCGCACGATGAGCGATATCCTCACCGTCAAGGACCTGGAGAAGACGTTCGGCTCGGTGGTCGCCGCCCGCGACATCTCCGTGTCGGTGCCGGCGCATCAGACCGTCGGGATCATCGGCGCGAACGGCGCAGGCAAGACCACCTTCGTCAACATGATCACCGGGCATCTGGCGCCGTCGAAGGGCTCGATCCGGTTCGAGGGCAAGGACATCACCGGGCTGCCGTCGCGTCAGATCACCCGGCTCGGCATCTCGCGCTCGTTCCAGGTCGCGCAGGTGTTTCCCACCATGACCGTGATCGAGAACATGCGGATCGCGGCCGCCATTGCCCGCGGCCGCGACAGCATGCTCGACCGCCTGCTGACGCCGCTCGATGCGGCGGAGACCGCATCCGAGACCGACGCCGCGCTCGAACTGTTCCAGATCGCTCGCTACCGCGATGCTCGGGCCGCCACCTTGCCGCAGGGCGTCCGCAAGCTGCTCGACATCGCTATGGCGATCGCCGGCGCGCCTCGCCTTCTTCTGCTGGACGAGCCGACCAGCGGCATTTCCATCGAGGAAAAGTTCGACCTGATGGAAGTGGTGATGTCGGCGCTGAAGACGCGAAAGATCACCGTGCTGTTCGTCGAGCATGACATGGACATCGTCGGCCGCTTTGCCGACCGCGTGCTGGCCTTCTACGACGGCACCGTGATCGCCGACGAGAAGCCCGAGGCAGTGCTGGCCAATCCACAAGTGCAGACGCTGATCAGCGGCACGCAGCGGGCGCATCTGGGGACCGTGGATGTTTAAGGTGTCCGACCTCAACGTCTCGATCGGCCCGGTGCCGATCATTCGCAACGTTTCGCTCGCGATGGAAGAGGGCGAAATGTGCGGTCTGATCGGCCGCAACGGAGCGGGCAAGACCACGCTGATGCGCGCGCTGATGGGCGCATTGCCGGCATCCGGCACGGCGTCACTCGGCGACGTCGAGCTTCTGGCGCGGCCGGGCCATGAGCGCGTGCATCACGGCATCGGCTACATGCCGGAGGATCGCCGGCTCGTGCCGCAATTCACCGTCGAGGAGAACATCCGGCTGCCGACCTGGACCACGAAGGCCGACGGCGTCGAGGAGCGGCTCGCCTGGATATTCACCATCATGCCCGAGGTCGAGAAATTCCGCGCCCGCCGCGCGCTGGAATTGTCCGGCGGTCAGCAGAAGATGGTGGCGCTGGCGCGCGCGTTGATGGCGGGCCGCCGCATCCTTCTGCTCGATGAGCCGTTCGAAGGCCTCGCGCCCGCGCTGGCCCGCCGCCTTGGCGAGGTGATGGCCAACCTCAAGAGCCAGGGCGTGTCGGTGCTGATCGCGGAATCGAACGAGGTGCACGTCGCCGACCTGCTTTCGCGCGCCTTCCGCATCGAGCGCGGCGCGGTGGCGGCCGTCTGAGCGCGCCGCACGCCGTCGGAGCCAGCGGGTCTCTTTTTGCCGCTTTTTTCCGCATCGGCGGGCCGTTGGCAGCCTTGAAAATTGGTGGCAGTCTATCCCGGCAAAGGACGCTGATGGCGGACGCGGTGGTGCGCGGTTCGTAGGGGGGCATCAGAGGAGTTCTTGAGAGCCGCACCGCTCTTTTTTTGCCATCGGACAGACCTTTCAAGTGAGCAGCAGCCGATTCAACGGCCGCGCGGGAGTTCGGGATTCGCCGGACCGCTCGTGGCGATGACCGTAATCCCTTCGGGCGGACCAGGAAGGGGATGCATCATGGTTGACGACGCTCGGGAGCAAGATAGACGGGACCAAGATAAACGTGACCAAGACTTCTGGTATCGCGGCAAGGTTACCCGCCGCCGCGTGATCGGTTACGGCGTATCGGCCGGCGCGCTCGGTGCGACCATGCTGGTGCCCGCGCCGTGGCAGACAGCCTTCGGTCAGGCCAAGCCCTACAAGATCGGCTCGGAGCAGCCGCTGTCCGGCGCGGGCGCCGCCGGCGGCAAGACCGCACTGGTCGGCCTGCAGATGGCGGTCGACCGCATCAACAAGATGGGCGGCATCAACGGCCGGCCGGTCGAGATCGTCGTCGCCGACGACGAGTCGAAGCCCGACGTCGGCCGCCGCAAGGTCGAGAAGCTTCTGGTCGAAGACAAGGTCGACGCCCATGTCGGCGGCTTCCTGTCCAACATCTGCCTCGCCTGCATGCCGGTGTTCGAGGAGTACAAGGTGCTCAACATGATCAGCGTGTGCCTCGACACCACGCTGACCACCACCAAGTGCAACAAGTACAGCTTCCGCCCCTATGACTATGCGCCGTCGCAGGCGGTGGCGTTTTCGCCGACGCTGGTCAAGATGGGCAAGCGCTGGCACATCGCCTACGCCGACTACTCCTGGGGCCAGTCCACCAAGGACGCCTACGTGGAGCAGATCAAGAAGGCGGGCGGCGAGATCGTCGGCACCACCGGCATCCCGCTCGGCACCGCCGACATGACGCCGTTCCTCTCGAAGATCACCGGCAACTTCGACGGGTTGTTCGGCATCTTCTTCGGCAAGGACGGCGTGACCATCGGCAATCAGGCGTTCGACCTCGGCCTCACCAGGAAATACAAGTGGGCGGGCGACGGTGCGATCGCCGAGTCGACCAACATTCCTGCGCTCGGCAACAAGATCGAGGGCTTCATCGGCATCAACCGCTACGTTCCGACGCTGGAAGCTCCGCTCAATACGCCGGCGCACAAGAAGTTCTGGGACGACGCCAAGGCGCGGCTGTCCAAGATCGACTCGTCGAACCCGGACCCGGACCGCTACGTGCAGTCGAACTTCGAGGCGATGAACGCCCTGAAGATCGGCATGGAGAAATCCAAATTCCGCGGCCGCGAGGACACCGACAAGCTGATCGCCGCTCTCGAGGGACTTGAGATGAAGGAGGGCGACGACTTCCCGCAGGGCGACAAGACGCTCCGCAAGGAAGACCACCAAGCGTTCCTGCGCCAGTTCATCTTCGAGATGAAAGGCGGCAAGCCCAAGATCCTGCAGGTGGTGGACAAGGACAAGACGCTGTTCCCGCCGGCCTGCAAGTTCGCCTAAGTGTCGGTCGCAACGTCACAAGTCGCTTCCTCCCCGGCTGAGAGCCGGGGAGGCAAGGCGGTCCCTGTGCTCCGCACCGAGGGACTGACCATCCGCTTCGGCGGATTGACCGCGCTCAACAACGTCAACGTGAGCATCGGCCGCGGCGAAATCCGCGCCATCATCGGCCCGAACGGCGCCGGCAAGAGCACGTTCTTCAACTGCGTCACCGGCGTGCTGCGCCCGACCTCGGGCCGCATCCTGCTCAACGGCAACGACATCACCGGACAGCCGCCCAATCTGATCTCGCGCTCGGGCGTGGCGCGCTCCTACCAGATCACCAACATCCTGCCGAACGCGACCACGCTGGAGAACGTCCGCATCGCCGCGCAGTCGCGCCGGCACGGCTGGAACATGTTCCGGCATTACACCGAGTTCCGCGACATCATCGACAAGGCGCAGGCGGTGCTCGCCTCGGTCGGGCTTGCCGGCAAGGCCGACGAGCTTGCGTCGAACCTGTCGCATGGCGAGCAGCGCAACCTCGAGATCGGCATCGCGCTCGCGACCGAGCCGCAGCTTCTGTGCCTCGACGAGCCGACCGCCGGCATGAGCGCCGCCGAGACGCACGACACCATGCAGCTCGTGCGCAAGATCGCCAAGGACCTGACGATCCTGATCGTCGAGCACGACATGCAGCTCGTGATGGAGCTCGCCGACCGGATCACCGTGTTCCACTACGGCGAGGTGCTGGCCGACGGTCCGCCGGCGGAGATCCAGAGCAATCCGCGCGTCCAGGAGGTCTATCTCAAGACATGACCACGCCGGACACCTCTTCCTCGCTCGTCGCCGTCGACGGCATCTACACCTACTACGGCAAGAGCCACATTCTGCACGGCGTCTCGCTCACGGTCGGCAGGGGCGAGGTCGTGGGCCTGTTGGGCCGCAACGGCGTCGGCAAGAGCACGACGCTGAAGACCATCATGGGTCTCGTGCAGCCGCGGCAGGGCACGATCACGCTCGAGGGCCAGGCCATCGCCGGTCTTTCCGCGCACAAGGTCGCCCAGCGCGGCATCGGCTACGTGCCGGAGGACCGCCGCGTGTTCCGCCTGCTTACGGTGATGGAGAATCTGCGCACCGGGCTCGACCGGCCGGGCGTGACCGATCAGCGCAAGCAGGAGCTGCTCGACAAGGTGTTCGCCTATTTCCCGGTGCTGGGCGAGCGGCGCAACCAGGCCGGCGGCACGCTGTCGGGCGGCGAGCAGCAGATGCTGGCGATCGCGCGGGCGATGATGCTCGAACCCAAGATCATCCTGCTCGACGAGCCGACCGAGGGGCTGATGCCGCGCATGGTGTCGCAGATCAGGCAGATCATCGACGTCCTGCACAACGAAGGCGTCGCGATCCTCCTGGTCGAGCAGAACGTGCCGATGACGCTCGAGGCAAGCCAGCGCGTCTACATCATGGAAAAGGGCGTCATTCGCCACCACGCCGCGGCCTCGGAGCTGAAGGTCGGCGACGAGGTCATCAGGCAGTATCTCGGGGTGTAGCATGGCATCGGTGCTCGCGGTCTTTGCCGACATTCCCTTCGACCAGATCCTGATCCAGACGGTGAACGGCATCGTCACCGGCATGATCCTGGCGCTGATCGCCTCCGGGCTGACGCTGATCTTCGGCATCATGGACGTGGTGAACTTCGCCCATGGCGAATTGTTCATGCTCGGCGCCTATCTCGGCGTGGTCGTGCTCTCGCTCACCGGCAGCTTCTGGCTCGCGCTGATTCTCGCCACGCTCATTGTCGGGATTTTCGGCGCAGCGATGCAGATCACCACGCTGCGCCCGCTGATCGGCCGCGATCCGCTCACCACCATCCTTGCGACCTTCGGCGTGTCGCTGATCCTGCAGAACTACGCGCTCTGGCAGTTCGGTCCGGTGGCGCGCAAGATCAACGAGCCGTTCACCGGCCATTTCCAACTCTTCTATCTGGAGTATCCGTGGTACCGCATCATGATCGCGGTGCTGTCGGCGGCGATCATCGGCGGCTTCTGGCTGTTCCTGAAATACGGCAAGTACGGCATCTGGATCAGGGCGACCACGCAGGACCGGGTGATGGCGCAGGCGATGGGCATTCCCGTGCCGCTCGTCCACACCGCTGCGTTTGCGATCGGCGCGGCGATGGCGGCGGCAAGCGGCGTCCTGTTCGGGCCGCTGGTCGGCGTCAATCACACCATGGGGCTCGACTGGGTGCTGAAGGCCTTCATCGTCGTCGTGGTCGGCGGCATGGGCAATCTCGGCGGCTCGATCGCGGCCGCGATCTTCATCAGCCTGCTGGAGGCCTACGCTTCGATCTGGGTGAGCCCGGCGCAGGCGGTGATCGTCTCGTTCGTCGTCCTGATCCTTACGCTCCTGTTCCGGCCGACCGGCCTGTTCGTTCCCACGCCCAAATAATTGCGCCCAAATGAGCCCCGACAAGCGCCACACCATCGTCTACTGGACCGGATTCTGCGTCGTCATGGCGCTGCTGATCGCAGCGCCGCTGGTGCTGCCGGAGTTCTGGCGGCGCTTTCTCACCGAGATCCTGATCTGGGGCCTGCTGGCGATGTCGTCCGATATTCTGATCGGCTACACCGGCATGGTCTCGTTCGGCCATTCGGCGTTCTTCGGGCTCGGCATGTATGGGGCCGCCGCGGCGCTGCTGATGGTCGCGCCGCCCAATCTTCTGCTGGCGCTGATTTTCGGCCTTGTCGCCGCCGCTCTGGTCTCGACCTTCGTCGCTTATTTTTCGACGCGGCTGCGCGACATCTACTTTGCCATCACCACGCTGATCTTCTCGCAGATCTTCTACGTCGTCATCTTCACCTGGACCGAGGTCACCGGCGGCGAGAACGGCCTGTCGTTCCGCCGTCCCGCGCTCGGCATCCCCGGCATCTGGACCACGCCGTTCACCTCCGAGACGCTGCACTGGTTCGTGCTGGCGGTGGTGGCCGCGTCCTATCTGATCCTGCGCCGCATCACCCAATCGCCGTTCGGCATGGTGCTGCAGTCGATCCGCGAGAACGAGCCGCGCACGCGCGCCATCGGCTATCCGGTGGAGCGCTACAAGATCATGGCGGTCATGCTGTCCGGCCTGTTCGCGGGCCTCGCCGGCGTGCTCTACGCCATCCAGAACCGCTTCGCCGCGCCCGACTTCGTGTTCTTCCTGATCTCGGGCGAGGCGGTGATCTTCAACGTCATGGGCGGCATCGGCACCCTGGTCGGGCCGATCGTCGGGGCCGGGACGTTCCTGCTGCTGCGCGAATTCCTCGGCCGGCTGTTCGGCGAGCAATTCCCTTACCTGATCCCGCTCGGCTTCATCTTCATCGTCATGATCATCTTCCTGCCGCAGGGCATCCTCGGCTTCGCGCGAAGGTGGCTGAACCGCTAAGGCACACTCTCGCGTGTCCCGGGCGCAGCGCAGCATGAGCGCAGCGAATGGTGCGCTGCGGCCCGGGACCGTTCCACAGGAGGTGGGTGGAACGGTCCCGGATCAGCCATAGCGCGTCGAAGACGCGCGTCAACGCGCTTATGGCACCGCTGCGCTTCGCTCCGCGCTGCGCCGCATCCGGGACACGTGTGGCGCGGGCCCGCACTTCGTGTAACATCTAAAAACAGAAGCTTTTGAAAAATCCGGGAGCAAACAACCATGGCCAAATTCGGAATCGGACAGGCGGTCACCCGCGTCGAGGACCAGCGCTTCCTGACCGGGCAGGGCCGCTACGTCGATGATATCGTGCTGCCGGGCATGGTCCACGGTGTCAACGTGCTCTCGCCGCACGCCCACGCCAAGATCAAGCGTATCGACACCGCCAAGGCCAAGGCCGCGCCGGGCGTGCTGGCCGTGCTCATCGGGGCCGATGCCGAGGCCGACAAGCTCGGCGCTATCACCGCGCACCTGATGCCGGAGGACTTCGGTGCCCCGAAGGGCCATCGCACGTTCCAGCCGCTGCTCGTCACCGACCGCGTCCGCCATGTCGGCGACCGCGTGGCCTTCGTGGTCGCGGAAACGCCGGCGCAGGCACGAGACGCCGCCGAACTGGTCGAGGTGGACTACGAGCCGCTGCCCGCGATCATCAACATCGAGGACGCGGCCAAGCCCGACGCCCCGAAGGTGTGGGACGACAACCCGCAGGGCAATAACGCCTTCCGCCTGATGTTCGGCAATCAGGAGGCGACCGACGCCGCGTTCGCCAAGGCCAAGCACGTCGTGAAGCTTCGCGTCGAGAACAACCGCATCTCGCCGGTGTCGATGGAGCCGCGCGTCGCGATCGGCGACTACGACAGGGCGACCGACTTCTACACGCTCTACGCCGCATCGCAGAACCCGCACGGCTGCCGCATGGAGATCTCGCACATCTTCCATGTGCCGGAGAACCAGATCCGCGTCGTCTCGCCGGATGTGGGCGGTGGCTTTGGCCTCAAGGGCGGCGCGTTCCCCGACGACCTGCTCGTCATGTGGGCGTCGAAGAAGCTTCGCCGGCCGGTGAAGTGGGTCGCAAGCCGCAGCGAGAGTATGCTCAACGATCATCACGCCCGCGAGATGGTCTATTACGGCGAGCTTGCGCTCGACGAGCACGGCAAAATCCTTGCGCTGCGGAGCAAATCGCTGTTCCAGATGGGCGCGTATTTCGTCGGCGCGGCGCTTGCGGCCGGCGCCTTCTCGATCCGCTTCGTGCCCGCGGCCTACGACATCCAGACCATGCACATCATGTCGCAGGGGGTGTTCACCAACACCTCGCAGAGCGGGCCCTATCGCGGCGCGGGACGCCCGGAAGCGGCCTACTTTATGGAACGGCTCATTGAACATGCCGCGCGCCAGATCGGCATGGAGCCTGCGGAAATCCGCCGCCGCAATCTCATTCCGCCAAACAAGCTGCCATACACCACGCCGACGCACTGGGTGTACGACTCCGGCGAATTCACGCGATTGATGGACAAGTGCATCGAGATCAGCGACTGGAAGGGCTACAACGCGCGCAAGCGCGAGTCGCAGAAGAACGGCAAGCTGCGCGGCCGCGCGGTCAGCTTCTACATCGAGTTCGGCGGCATCTTCAACGAGCGCATGGAGCTGAAGTTCGATCCTTCCGGCGCGCTCACCGTCTATGGCGGCACCCATTCGCACGGCCAGGGCCACGCCACCGTGTTCGCCCAACTCGCGCATGAGCTCCTCGGCGTGCCGTTCGAGCAGATCCGCTATGTGCAGGGCGACACCTCGCAGGTCCAGATCGGCCGCGGCACCTATGGCGCACGCAGCATGGTGGTCGGCGGCAATGCGCTCAAAGCCGCGGCGGATGCCATGATCGAGAAGGGCAAGAAGCTTGCCGCCGCGATGATGGAGGCCGACGCCGGCGACATCGAGTTCAAGGAGGGCACGTTCCTCGTCACCGGCACCGACAAGCAGATCAAGCTGGTCGATGTGGCGAAGGCCTCCTACGCGCCGATGGGCCCGCTGACCAACAAGTTCGGCATCGGGCTTGACGCCGCCGGCAGCTTCGATCCGACACCGCCGAGCCATCCCAACGGCTCGCATGTGGTCGAGCTCGAGGTCGATCCCGAAACCGGCGAGGTGACGATCGAGCGCTTCTTCGTCATCGACGATCTTGGCCGGATCATCAATCCGATGATCGTCAAGGGGCAGCAGCAGGGCGGGGTGGTGCAGGGCATCGGCCAGGCGCTGCTCGAGCACCAGGTCTACGACCGCCAGAGCGGCCAGTTGCTCACGGGCAGCTTCCTCGACTACGCCATGCCGCACGCGGCGCAGATGCCGAACGTCGACTGTGCGCTCGAGGAGATTCCCTGCAAGACCAATCCGCTCGGCGTGAAGGGCATCGGCGAAAGCGGCACCATCGGCGCGCCGCCGACCATCATGAACGCGCTGATCGATGCGCTCAGCCCCCTCGGGGTCGATCAGATCGACATGCCGGCGACGCCGGTTCGCGTGTGGGAGACGATCCAGCGGGCGAAGAAGGCCAAGGCGGCGTAGCGAGCGGCGCGCTGCTCTCTCCACCGTCATGCCGGGCCAGCGCCAACCATGAGCCGGCGCAGCGAGTGCAACTCGTGAGGGTGAAATCGCTGCGCCGACTCATGGACGCGCGGATCAAGTCCGCGCGCGACACCGCTCGGGTTGCGAGGGTGTACCTTCATTACCGATTCACTCTGTCAAACAGCCCGGCGGGCAAGCGTCAGCGCTCCGGGAAATGGCTCGGCACCCGGCCGCCGTCCGTTCTTGCCCGCTCGAAACAAGTCGAGGGGAGTGAAGCGCCACAAGACGCTGGTGCGGAATCCGCCGCACCCGGTGGCCACCTTGCGGTCAGGCCAGTCCCTTCAACGGAAGGGACTGCCGGCCCATGACGCGGGCCGGCGCGCCTTGCGGCGCTTCACCGCGGTGATTTCCGTGGAGCCTGGCCCCACACGCTCGGGCAGCGCTTGCGTATCGGTTCACGACCGGTGACCGATGGTACAGCAGGCTCCCTGCGCGCGGGTCGTAGTGCCCGAAAGGCTGGGTCCCGAGGCGCCCCGAGAGCCCGGTTGACAAGGCCGGACACCCACCAGCGCGTTCACGCGCGTCTTCGACGCGCTATGGGCACCGCTCCCCGCTCCACCAACGGAATCACCCGGATGACGCCCTCGAACGAGCGGGGATGCACGTCTTTAGAACAAATAGAGAGCAAATGCGAACTGCGCGACCCGAAGGCGGGCGAAACAGCACGGGGTAAAATCATAAGATAATATCTTTACTACCTTAGTGAGGAGGCGTACTTTCCGGGCCATGGTCACGCAGCCGCAAGCGCTTGCCCTGAAACTGCCCGGCCGGATTTTCTTTCCCGGCCGCTCGGCGTCACTGTCCTCGCAGATCATCGCCGACGTGCGCGACGCGCTGTTCGCCAAGAAACTCAAGCCCGGCGATGTGCTCGGCACCGAGAACGAGATTGCGGCGCGCTACGGCGTCTCGCGCATCGTTGCGCGCGACGCGCTGCGCACGCTCGAGGCGCTCGGCATCGCTGAGATTCGCATGGGGAAGGGCGGAGGCGCCAAGGTCGCGCGCGGCAATCCGAAGCTGTTCGCCGAGGCGCTGGCGGTGCAGCTCGACCTCACCGGCGTGAGCGTGGCCGAGATCATGGACGCGCAGCGCGCGATCGAATGCCTTGCCGCTGAGCTTGCGGCGGAGAACGCGACCGAAGCCGACATCGCACGGCTGCGAGCGCTTCTGGCCGAGGCGGAAGAGAGCCTGCACGACGTCGAACGCACCACGCAGCTCGGCGCGGAATTTCACCTCGCGGTCGCCGAGGCCTCGCACAACCGCGTGCTGGTGGTGCAGCTCATCTCGCTGCAGCATGTCTCGTGGCCGCGGCGCAATCCGACGCTGACGCCGAAGGTCGCGCGTCGCATTCTCGACGTGCACCGGGAGCTGCTGGCGCTCATCGAAATCCGTGATGCCGCCGGCGCCCGCAAGCTCATGGACGACCACGTGAAGATGATCCGGACCCGCCGGGTGACGGAAAACGCCACGCGCAGCCCGCGGCCGCTCGGTTCACGCTCGCGTGGCAACGAGGGGAATTTGCGGATCGACGACGGGAGCGACGAAATCGACTGCTGCTGAAACCGGCGCGTGAGTCCGGAAAGCCAGAGCGGCTTTCGGGATCATGCGCGACAACGAGGACAACAAAGGAGAGAGGAAACATGGCAAAGGAAAAATTCATCATCGAGCCACACTTCCGCCTGCACGAATGGGTGGCCGAGGAGAAGGGCTACTTCAAGGACGAAGGGCTCGACTATGAGTTCCGCGAGCTCGTGCGGTCGAGCGACGGCGCGTCACAGCAGCTCGGCGACAAAGTCGGCGCGATGCAGACCTTCGAGCGCGGCCGCAAGTCGGACATCTCCTGCGCCTGCCACTGGACGGTGAACGTCGCCGCCACCAAGGGGCACGGCAAGCTCTACGGCGAGGTCTATCAGGTCTCGACCTGCGGCATCTTCGTGCCGCCCGACTCCAAGGTGAAGACGCCGGAGGACCTCGCTGGCGTGCCGATTTCGGTCGGCTATCAGTCCGGCAGCCACTACGCCACGATCCAGGCGCTCGAGCAGTTCATGCCGCAGGACAAGATCAACCTGTCGTTCAAGGACGGGCTGGTGTTCGGCCGCATGGAAAAGCTGCTCAACGGCGAGGTGCCGGCCTGCACGCTGTTCTCCGGGCCGTACTACTTCGCCGAGCAGCTCGGGTTCCGCAAGGTTGTCGACTGCACCTTCATGATGGCGACCATGCTCACCGGCGATCCGGACATGGAGGACGTGAAGAAGTTCTTCCACGCCCTGCGGCGGGCACAGGCCGACATCGATCTGCGGCCGGAGCTCTACACCAAGTACTACAAGAAGGAGTTCCCCAAGCGCTTCCACGACAAGATGGACACGCGCCGCTGGGGCCCGGGCGAGCGCATCGTGTTCGAGCCGTATTCGCGCGAAATCTTCGAGGACTCGCGTGCCTGGATCCAGGAGCGCGGCATCTTCGAGGGTAACGATCTCGGATCGCAGGCCTACGAGAAGGCGGTCGTGCGGCTGACGGCCTGACGCCCGGGATAGGGCGCTTTCCAGTTGATTTGCGCCAGCCCATCCACGTCATGGCCGGGCTTGACCCGGCCATCCATGAAACGGTGCAGCGGCGGAAATCTCACGTAAGGCAGTCTACGCGGCGGCCGTCTCATGGATGCGCGGGTCAAGCCCGCGCATGACGGCCGAGAGAGTGGTGCAAAGCCAACGTGAAACCGCTCTAGTTCTTGGCCTCCGCCACGCGCAGACCGATGTAGCGGTCGAGCGTGGCGTGGTCCTGCAAAAGCTCCTGCGAGCGGGCGCGGTGCACGATGGCGCCGCGCTCCAGCAGGACCGCATGCTCGGTCAGCGACAGCGCGATCTCGGCGTGCTGCTCCACCAGAATGACCGCGGTGCCTTCCTCGGTGATCATCCGGCGAAGACCCCGCACCAGCTCCTCGACGATAATTGGCGCCAGTCCCTCCAGCGGCTCGTCGAGCAGGAGCAGCGCCGGGTTGGTCATCAGCGCGCGGGCGGTCGCCAGCATCTGCTGCTCGCCGCCGGAGAGCTGGTTGCCCTTGGACTGCCTCCGCTCCTTCAGGCGCGGGAAGAACTCGAACGCCGCATCGAGGTCCCAGCGGCCCGGACGCGAGGCGACCGTCAGGTTCTCCTCGACGCTGAGGTTGGCAAAGATCTCGCGCTCCTGCGCCACCCAGCCGATGCCGGCCTGGGCGCGACGGTGCGGCGCCATCCGGCTGATGTCCTTGCCGCGCCAGACGATCGAGCCGCGGCGCAATTGGGTGAAGCCCATCAGCGTCAGGAGAAGCGTGCTCTTGCCGACGCCGTTCCGCCCCAGCACGGCCAGGCTGCCGCGCTCGGCGACCTCGAACGACACGTCGTCCAGCACCACGGCTTCGCCGTAGCCGGACCGCACGTTCCTGAAGGCGAGGAGCGGCTCAGCCGATCTTGAGTCAGCCATGCGCTCCCCCCAGATACACCTCGCGGACGCGCGGATCGGCGGAAATCTCGTCGGGCGTGCCCTCGAGCAGGATGCCGCCCGACACCATGACGATGATGCGGCTTGCCAGGCGGAACACCAGCTCCATGTCGTGCTCGATGAACAGCACGGTGATGTCTTTCGACAGGCTGTTAATCGCAGTGAACAGCTCGGTGCTCTCGTCGCGCGGCACGCCCGCGGCGGGCTCGTCGAGCAGCAGGACCTTGGGCTTGGTCGCCAGCGCCAGCGCGATCTCCAGGAGCCGCTGCTGGCCATAGGCGAGCTCCCGCGTCTCGCGGGTGCAGACCGGCGCGAGCAGCAGCGATTTCAGGATGTCATAGGCCTCGTCGATCGCGGCGCGATAGTCGGCCGTGGTGCGCCAGAAGGTCCGCGATATCTTCTCGCGCTCGCACACCGCCAGCGTCACCGCCTCCAGCGGATTGAGGTGCGGAAAGAGACTGTTGATCTGGAAGGTGCGGACGAGGCCGCGGCTGACCCGCTGCTCGGGGCTGAGCGCCGTGATGTCCTCGCCGCCGAGCAGGATGTGGCCGCCATCCGGGCGCAGCATGCCGGTCATCAGGTTGATCAGCGTGGTCTTGCCGGCACCGTTCGGCCCGATCAGCGCATAGCGCACCCCCTGCGGCAGGGCGATGCCGATCTCGTTGGCGACCACCAGCGAGCCGAAGCGCTTGTTGAGGCCGCTGGTGGAAAGGGCGGGCGCACTGGCTGGCGGATTCATGCGCCGCGCCTCCACGGTGGCGGCGAGGTAAGCCAGCCGAACCAGCGCTGGCCGCGCTCGGTGCTCATGAGCCGCGAGAGGCCACCGAGGATGCCGTTCGGCAGGAACAGCACGACCGCGATCAGCAGCAAGCCGATCGGCAGGTACCAGTATTGCGGGTTGACGCCGGAGAACCAGTCGCGGGCGATCATGAAGATGATCGCGCCAATGAGCCCGCCATAAAGCCTTCCGGCGCCGCCGAGGATCAGCATCACCAGCACGTCGGCGGAGCGTTCGAAGCTCAGAACGCCGAGCGAGACCGTCTCGGTGGTCTGGGTCAGGATCGCGCCGGCGAGGCCGGCCATCGCCGCCGAGATGGTGTAGATCATGCGCAGATGCGGCCGGCTTTCTGCACCGATGGCGCGCATGCGCACCGCGTTCTCTCGAATGCCGCGCAGCGACAGACCGAACGGCGAGTTGATCAGCCGCCGGCTCACGAGAAACATCACGAACAGCACGAACAGCGCGTACCAATAGGCGGTGACGCCCCAGAGATCGAACTTGAACAGGCCGAGCAGCGGCCACATCTTGACGCCCTGCAACCCGTCGGCGCCGCCGGTGAGCCAGCTCGCGCTGTTGGCGAGCTCGAGCAGGAGGAGGCCGAAGCCCAGCGTGATCATGATCAGCGCGAGATGGCGGAAGCGGGCGATGATGAAGCTCACCAAGTAGCCGAGGAGGCCGGCCGCGGCGCCCGACAGCAGTAGTCCGGTCAGCGGCTCGCCCCAGCCGTGCTTGGCGAGGAGCCCCGCCGCATAGGCGCCGAACCCGAAGAAGGCGGCGTGGCCGAGCGAGACAATGCCGGCGTAACCCAGGATCAGGTCGAGCGAGAGCGCAAACAGCGCGGTGATCGCGATCTGGCTTGCGAGCTGCAGGTAGTCCGGCGTCACGAAGTAGGGCAGCAGGGCGCAGAGCCAGAACACGATCTCGGCGGTGCGCCAACGGGATTGCTGCTCCAGATACTGCTGCGGGCCCGCAAAGCCGGAGACGGATGCGGTCGTCATGCGCGCCTCCCGAAGATGCCGGCCGGCCGCCACATCAGCAGGCTGATCATCACCAGATAGATCAGGAAGGAGCCGATGGCGGGGAAATAGTACTTGCCCGCCATGTCGCTGATGCCGAGCACGACCGCCGCCACAAACGAGCCGCCGATCGAGCCGAGGCCGCCGACCGAGACCACGATCAGCACATAGACGAGATAGGCGAGCGCAAACGACGGATCGAGGCCGACGATGTCGATGGCGAGCGAACCGCCGAGGCCGGCGAGCCCGCTGCCGAGCGCGAAGGTGACGGCGAAGGCGCCGTCGACGTTGATGCCGAGCCCGCGCGCCATGCGCTGGTTGTCGACCGCAGCGCGGACCTGGGCACCGAAGCGGGTGTATTCCAGCGCGATCACCAGAACTGCGGTCACGATCAGCGCGAAAACGATCAGAAAGATGCGGTAGTTGCCGAGCGTCACCCCGCCGACCTGGATCGAGCCGCGCAGAAAGCTCGGCAGCTGCACCGGCTGCTGCATGGTGGTGTAGATCAGGGCCGCGACCGCGATCGAGACGAACACCAGCCCGATGGTGAGCAGGCACTGGTCGAGGTCGCTGGCGCGGTAGAGACGGTAGAACATCGTGCGTTCGAGCACGACGCTGATCGCCGCGGCCACCACGAACGACACGGGGAGGGTGGCAAGGAACGGCCACCCGGCGTGATTGATCAGCGTCACCGTCACATAGCCGCCGATCATCGCAAAGGTGCAGTGCGCGAGATTGACGAAGTTCATCATGCCGAGCGTCACCGACAGCCCGACCGACAGCAGAAACAGCAGCATGCCGTAGGCGAAGCCGTCGAACAGCACGCCGGCCAGCGATGTGAGCATTTACGGTCGTCCCCCTCGGCGGCCGTGCACCAATATCCGGCTATTGCTTCGGCATCCGTGCCTTGAACGGGTCCTTCATGTTTTCCAGCTTGTCGAACTCGACGTTGACGAGCTGGCCGCTCACCTTCTCGACGCGCCGGATATAGACCGTCTGGACCACGTCGCGGGTCTCGGGATCGATCGACATCGGGCCGCGCGGGCTTTCCCACGCGAGCCCCTTGGCCGCGGCGATCAGTGCATCGCCGTCGGTGTTGCCGCCCGTCTTCTTCAGCGCCTCGTAGATGACGTGCATGCCGTCATAGCCGCCGACCGAGAACATGTCGGGATTGCGCTTGAACTCGGCATTGTAGTCGGCAACGAACTTCCGGTTCTTGGCCGACTGGTGATTGTGATCGTAGTGCAACGCGGTGATGAAGCCCAAGCCCGCATCGCCCATGCCCTTGAGCGCCTCGTCGAAGGTGAGCTCGCCCTGGCCGAGCACCTTGGTCTTTTTCAGGTCGATGCCGCGCTCGGCCACGGCCTTGCCGATCGCCGCGGGCTGCGGCCCGCCGGGGACCCAGATGTAGAGCACGTCGGGATTGAGGTCCTTGGCGCGCTGCAGGAACGCGGTGAAGTCCTGGTTCGCCACCGGATAGCGCGCCGAGCCGATGATCTCGCCGCCGGCCTCCTTGAACGCGCGCTGGAACGCGCCTTCGCCGTCGTGGCCGGGGCTGAAGTCGGAGACCAGCGTATAGGCCTTGCGGGCGCCGCTCTTGTAGGCCCAGGTGCCGAGCGCCTCGTTGACCTGCGGCACGGTGAAGGACGTGCGCACCATGTAGGGCGACTTGGTGGTGATGATCGAGGTCGCGGCGTTCATGTTGACCATGAACTTCTTCGCCTGCGCCGACACATCGGCGGCCGCGAGCGCGTTCGGCGTGAGATCGAAGCCGGCGAGCAGGTCGACCTTGTCGCGGACGATGAGCTCCTGGGAGAGGCGTTTGGCGACGTCCGGCGCGACGCCACCATTGTCCTTGCGGATGATCTCGATTTTTTTGCCGGCGACCGTGTCGCCGTGCTCCTTCATGTAGAGCTTGATGCCGTTGTCGATCTGCGCGCCCGGATCGGCGAACTGTCCGGAAAAGGACATGACCACGCCGATCTTGATGGTGCCCTGAGCGTGGACGGACGTGGCGGCGAGCAACGCCGCGGTGACGATGGCAAGGCCGGTGATTGCGCGTCGCATGGTGTTCCCCTCCCGAAACATCGATCTTTGCGTTTATTTGCAGCTATTTATCCCGCCGGCGCCGCGAACCGCAATGGCAAGAGTGTTTCCAATTGGTTTGCACCAACCTATCGATGTCATGGCCGGGCTTGTCCCGGCCATCCACGCCTTACTTTGCAGCCAAGGCGTGGATGCCCGCGACAAGCGCGGGCATGACGGCGGTGAATCCGGCCGCGGACAGCCATAAAGGGGACCGGCCTCGGCGTGCGCCAAAACCGGTCCCGATGACATGAGGCCGTGGATAGGCGGGAACCTTATTTCGGCATCCGCGCCTTCACCGGATCCTTGACGTTCTCGACCTTGTCGAACGGCACGTTGGTCGGCTCGCCGCCAACCTTTTCGACCTTGCGGATGTAGATCGTCTGCACCACGTCGCGGGTTTCGGGATCGATCGACATCGGGCCGCGCGGGCTGTCCCACTTCAGGCCCTTGGCGGCTGCGATCAGCGAGTCGCCGTCGGTCTTGCCGCCGGCTTTCTTCACCGCCTCGTAGATCACGTGCATGCCGTCATAGCCGCCGATCGAGAAGAAGTCCGGGTTGCGCTTGTGCATCTCGTTGAACACCTTCACGAACGCGACGTTCTTCGGGTTCTTGTCGGTGTACTCGTAGTGCCAGGCGGTGATGATGCCGAGGCTCGCGTCGCCCATGCTCTTCAGCGCCTGCTCGGCGGTGGTCTCGCCGGAGCCGAGGATCCTGGTCTTGTTCGGGTCGACGCCGCGCTCGGCGAAGGCCTTGCCCAGCGCCGCGGGCTGCGCGCCGCCCGGCACGAAGATCATGATCGATTCCGGGTTGAGGTCCTTGGCGCGCTGGATGAACGCGGAGAAGTCCGGGTTCGCCACGGGGAAGCGCACCGAGCCGGTGATCTCGCCGCCGCCTTCCTTGAACGCGCGGTGGAAGCCCGCCTCGAAATCGTGGCCCGGACCGTAGTCCGTCACCATGCTGTAGGACTTTTTGATGCCGGCCTTCTTGGCCGCCCAGGTGCCGAAGGTTTCGGCCACCTGCGGCAGCGTCACCGAGGAGCGCACCGAGTAGGGCGACTTGGTGGTGATGATCGAGGTCGCCGCGTTCATGATCACCATGAACTTCTTCGCTTCGGCCGACACGTCGGAGGCCGCGAGCGCGTTCGGCGTCAGCACGAAGCCGGCGAGAATGTCGACCTTGTCGCGGACCACCAGCTCCTGCGCCAGGCGCTTGGCGACATCCGGCGCCATGCCGCCGGAGTCCTTGACGATCAGCTCGATCTTCTTGCCGCCGACGGTGTCGCCGAACTGCTTCATGTAGGTCTGGACGCCGTTCCGCATCTGGATGCCGGCGTCGGCGAACTGGCCGGACAGCGTCATGATCAGGCCGACCTTGATCGTGTCCTGCGCCGCGGCCTGCGTCATGGTGAAGGCAAGCGCGGTGGCGCTCAGAAGTCCGACAAGCGATTTGCGCATTCAATTCCTCCCGTTGGAAGGCCGATTTGGCCATTTTTTCCAACGGTAAGGCTTGCCTGATCGGAGGTCAATTTGCCGCGGTGCCGCGTCTCTGGACTGAGCCGGTGGGCCCCCGCCCGCCGTTCAACTGGACGTGATGGTCAGTCGAGCTTGATGTTCAGCTTCCTGATCAGCGGCGTCCATTCCACGCCGGTCTTGCGCATGACCGCCACCATGTCCTCGGACGAGGTCGGGGTGGGGTCGTAGCCGATGTTGATGAAGCGCTGCTTGAGCGCCGGATCGCCGACGATCTTGCGGATCTCGGATGAAAGCAGCGCGACCGTGTCCGTCGGCGTCTTGGCCGGCACATAAAGCATGAAGTGCACGCCGGCATCGAGGCCGGGCATGCCCTGCTCGGTGGTGGTCCTCACGTCGGGCACCAGCTCGGAGCGCTTCTCGGCGACCACCGCCAGCGCCTTGAGCTTGCCCTCCTTGACCAGCGGCAGCACCGATCCCGCGGCGAAGCTGCCGAGGTCGATGCGGCCGGCGATCAGGTCGGTCACCGCCTGGGCGCCGCCGCGATAGGCGACGTGGACGAACCTGCCGCCGCTTCGCGCGGCGATTTCCTCGACCGCGAGGTGCTGCAGCAGGCCGTAGCCCGCGGTGCTGAAGTTGATCCCGTCCGGCTTGCTCTTGCTCCAATCGATCAGCCCCTTGAGGTCGCCGGGCGGATTGGCGCTCGCGGTCACCAGCAAGGTCGGCGTGATGCCGATGCCGCCGATCGGCGTGAGATCGGCGATCGGATCGTAGCCGAGCCTGGAAAAGCTCGCCGTGAAGGTGGCGATGACCGCGGCGTTGTTGAGAAGCGTGCAGCCGTCGGCCGGCGCGTTGACCACCGCGAGCGTGCCGACATTGCCGGTGGCGCCGGCGCGGTTCTCGACGATCACCGGCTTCTTCAGCGCGGCTTCAAGACGCTCGGCGATCAGGCGCGAGGAGACATCCGTCGCGCCGCCCGCCGGGTAGGGCGTGATCAGCCGGATCTGTTGGCAGTTCAATTCAGCCGCGAGCGCGCTTGTCGCGCCGAGCGCGAGCGCGAACGCCGTCACCACGAGACGCATTGCTTTCTCCGTATCTCTTCTTTTTGTCGCTGGTCTTGTCTGTTCAGTTCTTCAGATGCGGCATCACCTCGGACGCGAACATCTCCATGTTCCGCCTGGTCAGCTCGTCCGACAGCGTGCCGAACTGCAGCATGGTGATGAGCTTGCCCGCGCCGGTCTCGTCGCGCAGCTTGGCCAGCTGGTCGCGCACCGTCTGCGGGCTGCCGACGATCACCGTGCCGTTCTCCGCAAGCTCGTCGAAGGTCAGCCGCTTCTGCGCGCCGAGCGCCTTGCGCATCCGCATGGTGTTCTTCATCGACGGCAGCGACATGTAGCCCGGCGGCAGCAGCATCTGGAACGGCACCGCAAGGAAGTCGTTGAACAGCGTCTCGACGCCTTCCTTCGCCTCCTTGCGGGCGCGCTCGTCGGTGTCGGCGACGTAAACCGGCGAAGCCCAGCCGAGCTGGCTCGGCAAGGCCTCGTAGCCGTATTGCTTGGCCTGCTCGCGATAGACGTTGAGATAGCGCGCCACGAGCTCGCGGCTCGAGAACGTCACCAGGAACGGATACTTGCGCTCCGGCGCGGCCGCCCATTTGACCGTCTCGGACGAGCCCATCGACGGGATCCAGATCTCCGGATGCGGGCTCTGATAGGGGCGGGGCCACAGGTTGACGTAGCGCAGATTAAAGTGCTCGCCCTCGAAGCTGAACGGCCCGGGCCTGGTCCATGCCTGCACGATCAGGTCGTGCGCTTCCTGGTATCGCTCGTGCGACCAGTACGGATTGATGCCGGTTGCGTGATACTCGTTGCCGATGCCGCGGACGAAGCCGGTGATGATCCGGCCGCGCGACAGGTTGTCGAGCATCGCGAACTCTTCGGCGATGTTGACCGGGTTGTTCACCAGCGGCAGCGCGCGGCCGATGATCGCGATCTTCGCCTTGGTGGTGCGGGCGATCAGGTTGCTGGCAATGAGGTTGGGCGCCGGCATCATGCCGTAGGCGGTCTGGTGGTGCTCGTTGACCGCGATCACGTCGAAGCCGAGCTTTTCGGCATAGACGAGCTGATTAATGTAGGATTCGTATTCGTCGGCGCCCTTCTTCGGATCGTACAGATTGTTGGGCAGCACCACCCAGGCGGCGCGATGCTTGTGGCGCTCGACCATGTCGAGCGGGCGGTACGGCATCAGATGGAAGAATGTGAACTGCATCAGCGTGTCCCCGCATACAGGCGGCTGATCTCCTTGGCGGTGATCTCCGGCTTCTCGACCGCCGGCACGTGGCCGCATTCGGGTATGACCTCGACGCGGCTGCCGGGGATTTTCTCGCCCCAGCGCGCCGCGTAGGCGCTCGGGAACAGCTTGTCCTCCTTGCCCCAGACGATCAGCGTCGGCACCGCGATGCGGTGCAGCCAGCGCTCGAGCGAGGGATTGTACCAGCGCGGCTCCCAGCCGAATTTCGTGGCGGCGAAGCGGTTGGTCAGCATGATGTCGGCCTGCTCGTCGGTGAGCTGCATCGACAGGATCTGGTCGGGTATCTTCTGGTTGAAATAGAGATTGCGGACCGATTCCTCGGCGTCCCAGATGAAGTTGTCGCCGGCCGGCATGCCCTTGATACGGATGCCCGCAGGACCCAGCAGCGACAGCGATTTCAGCCGCGTGCAGTTGCGCACGGCGACCTCGGCCGCGGCCCAGCCGCCGAGCGACTGGCCGACCAGGTGCACCGGATGCGCGCTCAGCTCCTCGATGAAATCGAGGTAGTACATCGCGAGATCGCCGATGTTGCGCATCCAGGGCGGGTTGTCCGAGGTGCCGAACCCCGGATGCTCGGGCACGAACACCTCGAAGTTCTTGGACAGAAGGTCGAATACCGGCAGCCACACCGGAAGGCCGTTTGCGCCGTGCAGGAACAGAAGCGGCGGTCCCGATCCGCCGCGCAGCATCCGCACGTTGACGTCGCGGACCTTGTGTTTCGTTTCCGTCCCCGGCATGGCATTGTTCTCCGCACAATCGTGGGCAGCAATCTATAGAGGCCCGTGCAAGCGTTGCAATGCAGGACGACAGACCGATGGCCGCAGCCGACACCGAACGCTTCCGCCTCCGCCGCTTCGTCGAGCGGCTGGTGCAGCTTGGCGAGTGCGAGATCCATGACAAGCCGATCGACCTCGTCGATGTGGCGGCGGTGCTCGACGGCAACACCAAGGCGACGTGGTTCAAGGCGGTCGGACCGGAGAGAGCCGAGCTGATCGGCAACGTGATGGGATCGCGGAAACGGCTGGCTTTGGCGCTCAATACCGATGAAGCGGGGCTTCTGCCGGAGATCACCAGGCGGCTTGCGAGCCCGCACAAGCCGATCAAGGTCGCGGCTGCCGACGCGCCGGTGCAGCAGGTGGTGAAGAAGGCCGAGGAGGCCGACCTCTGCGCGCTGCCGGTACACTTGCAGCACGGTGAGGACGGCGCGCCCTACATCTCCGCCGGTCTCGACGTCATGCAATTCCGCGATAGCGGGCATACCAATATCGGCTGCCGGCGGATCATGCTGCGCGGGCCGCGCACCGCGGGCATCGACATGATCGCGCCGAGCGACGCGCGCGCGATCTATCTCGAAGGCGTGGCGAAGGGCGAGAAGACGCCGGTGGCGTATGTCGTCGGCTCCACGCCGTGCGACTTCATGGCGGCGGTCTGCATGAATCCGCCGATGGACGAGCTCGAGGTGCTGGGTGCGTTGCGCGGTGCGCCGGTTCCGGTCGTCAAATGCGTCACCAACGACATCTTCGTGCCGGCCGACGCCGAATACGTGCTCGAAGGCTATCTCGACAGCAAGGGCCACGTCGAGCCGGAAGGGCCGTACGGCGAATATGTCGGCTATTACGGCGTGGTGAAGCGCAATCCGGTGTTCCATCTCACCGCGATCACGCACAGGAAGGACGCGCTGTTCCAGACCGTCACCATCGGCGGCAAGCATCTCGGCCGCACCGACACCGCGCAGCTCACCACGGTGAAGACCGAGTCCGCGGCCTGGGCGGGCCTCGTCACCGCGGTGCGCGAGCCGGTGGCCTGCTTTGCCACGCCGTCGAGCGGCGGCATGTACAACGTCCGCGTCTCGATCCGCCAGCGCGTGCCGGGCGAGGCGCGCAACGCCATCGCCGCGGTGTTCGGCAGCATGGCCGAGGCCAAGCAGGTGTTCGTGTTCGACGACGACATCGACGTGTTCTCCGACGAGCAGTGCGACTGGGCGCTGGCGACGCGCTATCAGGGCGACCGCGACACGCTGCAGGGCTCGGGCTTCCGCGTGGTGCCGCTCGATCCGTCGCTCGGCGGCCAGCGCGTCGGCGCCAAGATCGGCTTCGACTGCACCATCCCGTTCGGCAAGCGGCAGTCGCTGGAGTGGGGCGTGCCGATGGCGCCGGTGATGCCGAAGGCGAACGGCGGCGGCGGGAAGTCGGTGGCGGATACGCTCGCGGCCGGGCCGGCGAGCTTCCTCGAACTGATGGTCGCGGCGGGCTCCCGCGACGGCCGCGAGATCGTGCGCGAGCTGGATGTGCTGTACGCGGCCGACAGGCTCACGCGCAACGAGACCGGCCGTTATGTGTTGAAGGGCCTCTAGGCGCGGACTCATTGAAACGCAGGTGGGCGGTTTCCCATGAGCAAGTCCCTGCTGACACTCCAGATGCCGTCACCACCGGACCCGGTGCCTGTGGTCCTCGACCCCGCGACGACGGCACTGCTCATATTCGACGTCATCGATCACATCTGCGCGCGTCAACCGGAAACCAAAAGACAAATGGTGCCGGCGATCGCGTCACTGCTGGCGCGGGCGCGGAAGGCCGGCGTCACCGTCGCGTACGGGACTCGAGCGGCCAATATGTCGACGTGGCTGCCGGAGGTTGCTCCCGCGTCCGGCGACATCAAGATTGAAAATCATGGTCAGGACAGATTTTACAACACCGATCTCGACAAGGCGCTGAAGGCCAAGGGGATTGCGACGCTCATTCTGACCGGCTGGAAGGTGAGCGGCTCGGTGACCTATACGTCGGTCGGCGCGACGCTGCGCGGCTATACCGTCGTTGTTCCGATCGACGCGACCTTGGACGCGACGGAGTACGAAATCGTCATCGGGAAGCACCAAATCCTCAATCAGAACAGTTCGAATGCGGTGAACGAGCCTTTGAAGCCCCAAGCCTCGACCCTCAGCCGCACGGATTTGATCACCTTCAAATAGCGGATGGCTTCAGGTCGCGCGGAAATCCCGGCAAGTTTGTCGCATGGGATTCAAACTTTCTTTGATTCTGGCGCGCTAGCGTTGCGCCGTGGTCCCGCGCATTGCACAACAACCGGCGCCCCGCGGCGCATTCCGCCCCGCGCTGCTGCTCGAAACCGTGCCGTGGCTGATGCTCGCCGCGGCGCTGCGTATCGTCATCTTCAAGGGCGGGTCGGTCGCGTTTCCGGCGGAGGTCGCCGCCAATGCCGCGATCTTCATCGCGTTTCTGCTTTGTGCCCGGCGGATGATCGAAATGACGGACGGCACGACGCAACTTGGCTATCTCAGCCTGCGTGACCAACTCATTCTCGCCTATCGCATTCTGCATCCGGTCGGGCTGCTGATTGTCGGCCTCTATACCGGGTTCGCGTTGATCGGCGCGCGGACGCTGGCGCCGAGCTTCTATTTCGGCTTCGACGGCATCGCCTTCGACCAACACAGCAATCTCGGCAGGCTCTGGAGCGCCTTTGTCGCCGCAATCATGCTGCTGATGGTGGTGCGCCATGAGCAAGGTCGGCGGCCGTCGATGCTCCGGGCGTTGCGCGAAGTCGCGGCGCGCTGGAGATACCTTCTGGCGGGCATCGCCGTCGCCGCCCTGTTCCAAATCCTGCTCAGTCCGGTGCAGGGGCTGGTGCGATGGTGGGTTTACCTGTTCTGGACAGGCACGTCGGTGCCCGAAGCGCTGAAGACCGCAGTCTATTTCACCTTCATCTTCGGGTTCGCGACAATACGGCTGTGCGGCACGGTCGCTATCCTGATCGTCGCGCTTCGCGAGTCATATCGCAGCAGTGCGCCGGCGCCGGCTGCCGACAACAGCTAGTCCGCGGGATGCACCAAGTGGCGGGTTACGCCTTCGGCTAACTAATTCTACTGCGTCAAAAACGCCGCCGTTGGTTATTGCGCCCTCTCCTTGTGGGAGAGGGCTACACTAACTGTGCAGTACATTCGAATGGGTGAGGGGTTACGACCTATCGATGGACCGTCACCCCTCACCCTTTCTTTTCGCTGAGCGGTCGGTGTAGCCCTCTCCCACAAGGAGAGGGCACAACAACAAGCGCCTCGGCTCTTCTGACTCAGTAGGACTAACCCGCCCTACGCTCGGCGCCTTTGTCCGCGACCGCCATCGCAGCACGCCAGGCGAACACCAGCGCAGGGCCGAGCGTGATGCCCGGTCCCGGATAAGTGCCGCGCATGATCGACGCCATGTCGTTGCCGCAGGCGAACAGGCCTCGGATCGGCGTGCCGGTTGCATCGAGCACGCGGCCGTCGGCGTCGGCTTTCAGGCCGATGCTGCTGCCGAGCGTGCTGGGATAAATCGCCATCGCGTAGTACGGCTTTTTGCCGATCGGTCCGATGCACGGGTTGGGGCCATGCTTTGGATCGCCGTTGTTGCGGTCGAACTCGGTCGAGCCCTTGCCGAAGTCCAGGTCCTCGCCGGTCGCGGCATAGCGGTTGTTGCGGGCAATCTCTTCGTTCAAGCCCGCGGCATCGACGCCGATCGCCTTGGCCAGCGCGTCGGCGGTTCGCGCTTCGACGAGATAGCCGTTGCGGATCGCGGAGCCGAAGCTCTCGCGGGCAGGCGGAATGCGGCCGAGGCCGTATTTGTGCAGAAATTTGGCGTCGCACACGAGCCAGGCCGGAATGGTCGGCACGCTTTCGTGCGAGCGATGCATGCCGAGAACGAAGTCGTGGTACGACACCGCCTCGTCGACGAAGCGCCGGCCCGCGGCGTTGACGGCGATCAGCCCGGGCTTGGAGCGGTCGAGCGCGAGGTGCGGGTAGGCGCCGCGGCCGCCTTTGAGCCAGGGGGTGCGCGACACCGGGGTCCAGAACACCCGGGACTCGTGATCGTCCTCGACCGCGGCGCCCACGGCGCGGGCGATCCGCATGCCGTCACCCGCCGCGCCGGCAAACGCCACGGCGTCGGCGAGGGGCGGCTTCACGTAATCGTTGAGCCGCACGGTGCTGCCGCCGAAGCCGCCGGTGGCGAGGATCACGCCGCGGCGCGCGGTCACGCGTTGCCGCCTGCCGTTGAGGCCGACAACCGCGCCGGTGACGCGGCCGTCTTCGACGATCAGCTCCTGCAACGCTGCGTTCAGCCGGATCGGCACGTTCCGGGCCTTGAGGCTCATGAGCAGTCGCGCGGCGAGCGCGTTGCCCATCAGCAGCCGCGTGCCGCGGCGATGGCGCAGGCGATCCCGCGCCTGCCGCGCCACCAGCGACACCGCCTTGCGGAACGACGCGACCGAGCCGAACGGCCGGGTCAGCGGCTCGATGTCGTCGCGGCCGACCATCATGCCGCCGAGCGCCATGAACTCGCCGATCGGCGGCCGGAGCAATTTGAAATCATCGCCGAGCAGGCGGCCGTCGAACGGCAGCGGCGCCAGCGCCCGGCCGGCGAGCGTCGCGCCCGGACGGTTGACCAGGTAGTCCGGATGCCTGGTGTAGGCCGAAAATTTCACCTCGCTGCGGCGCTCGAGATATTCAACCACGTCCTTGCCGGTCTCGAGATAGACGTCGCGGCGGTTGTCGGCGGACGGGCCGATGATCGCGTCGAGATAGCGGCGCGCGTCGTCGATGGTGTCGGTGAAGCCTGCCTCGCGCGCCTGCCGCGTGCCGATCACCCAGATCGTGCCGGCCGAGGTCGCCGTGGTGCCGCCGACCTGCGCCGATTTTTCGCAGAGCAGGACCTCGAGGCCCTCCAGCGCGCACACCAGCGCCGCGGTCATGCCGCCGGCGCCTGCGCCGACGACCAGCACATCGACGGTGAGCGCGTCATGATCCGGAGACGCCATGCGCTACACCCGCCACAGCAGGGCGCGGGCCAGCGGCTCCGGCAAACCAAGCGCGCTGACGATCAGGCTCGTGTCCACCGACACCATCAAGGCACCGACGATCGAGATCGCGGTGCCGGCGAGCACCAGCGGTCCGATGATCTCGTGGGCGGGATTGAGCCAGGTGGAAAACAGCATCCGGAACACCAGGGAGAACTGCAGCAGCGGCATCACCAGCATGACCGGCGCAACCGCGACGCCGGCGAAGAAAAAGCCCTGCGCCGCCGCCACGAACACGCCGGAGGCCGCGAACCAGCGCGCGTTGTGTCGGTTCATCGAAAAGACGTTGCGCCGGACCGCGGGCAAAATGAGGGCCAGCGCGGCCACCGCCGTGGCCGCGGCGTAGGAGATCAGCCCGCCCAGGACGCCCGTCGCCGGACCCGTGTTCTCCAGCGCAAAACGCGCCATCACCGGCGTCGAGCCGTAGGAGACGGCCGCGAGCGATGCGAACAGATAACCGGCAACGTAACGGGGCGCGAACTTCGGCGCATCGCCGCTTGTTACTCGCGCTGGCGAGCGAAGCGAGCGGCCAGCGCGAGCACTCCACGGTAGCCGCGCCGGCTCCTCGTGACGCTTCGCGTCACTCGGCGGCGCGGCCGCGGTGCGGGCCGGTGCCTGCTGGGTGAGGACGGAGCCGCAGATGATCAGCGCGCCGCCGATCATCTGCAACAACGTGCACGGCTCGTGCAGCACGACGACCGCCATGACCATGGTCACGACCACCTGAAGCTGGACCACCGGTGCGGTCAGGTTGACGCCCGCCTCGGCATTGGAGCGAAAGTTGCAGTAGCGGCCGATGATGAAATGCACGACGCCGACCGCGGCCATCCATGCGGTGGCGGCCATCGAAAATTGCGGCAGGCGCATCAGCTCGCCGGTCAGGAACGCCAGCGGCAGGAAGCAGACCACGCCAAGCGGGACGGTGACGGCCATGCCCTGGATCGGCGTGCCGCTGACCACACCGCGCCGCGCCATGGCGGTGTTCAGGGCGAACGACGCCGCCGACAGGATCGCGAAAATGGCTCCCAGCACTTAAGCCCCTCGACTGCCATAGCGCGTCGAAGACGCGCGTAACCGCGCTGGCGCGCCATTGCGCTTCTAAGATGCGTGTAAACGCGCTGGTGCGCGTCACGCTCGCAATGGTGCCAGATCGTTGAAAATCTGTCCCACGCGGTTTTCGAAGGTCAGTTCTTCGCGACCTTCGCCTGCTCGGCGAGAAACCGGCGCAGCCGCTCGCGCACCGCGTCGGCGCTCTGCGGCGTCCATTTGCGGAAACCCTCGCCGGTCCGCATGCCGAGCTTGCCTTGCGCGACCAGGTCCTTGATCAGCCGGGTCGGCTCGGTGCCGCGGTCGAGATCGGCCATCAGCGTGTTCTGGATGTCGAGCGTGAGGTCGACGCCGACGAGGTCGGTCTGCTCCATCGGCCCGAGCACGGCCATTCGCGCGCCGAAGCCGCTTTTCACCACCTCGTCGATGGTGTCGGCGTCGCAGACACCCGCGGCGATCAGCGCGATCGCCTCGCGCTTCAGCGCATGCTGCAGCCGGTTGCCGACGAAGCCCGGAATGTCCTTCTTGACGTGGACCGGCTTGCGCCCGGCGTCGCGCAGCAGCGCCATGGTCTTCTGCACCGCTTCAGCGCTGGTGAACTCGTTCTGCGTGACCTCGACCAGCGGCACGAGGTGCGGCGGATTCCAGAAATGCGTGCCGATCACCCGGCCGCGATGCCTGAGCTTCTCGCCGATCCGGGTCGACGGGATCGCCGAGCTGTTGCTCGCAAGGATCGTGTCCGGCGCGGTCAGGCCTTCCAGCTCGGCAAACAGCTGCTGCTTCAGCGGCAGCTTTTCCGGCGCGGCCTCGAACACGAACGACACGTCCTGCATGGCCGGCGCCAGCTGCTCGTGCGACGAGATGCGAGCGAGCAGCGCCGGATCGCCGTCGAGCAGGGCGCGGGCGCTTTCCAGGCGCTCCGGCATGGTTTTCCGCCATTCCGCCGACGGATCGTAGACGCGGACGGTGTGGCCCGCGACGGCCAGGAGGTAGGCGATGCCGTGGCCCATCAGGCCCGCGCCGATCACTCCGATGGTCTGGCCGCTCATATCGCTTCCTCTCGTCGCCTTGTCCGGTGAGTTCCGACCGTTAACGGCTGCGCAACGCTGTTTGTCAACACCTCCGCAAGCCTGTTCGTCAACGGAAACGCAAGCCGGATGCGGCATGTTCGCCGCCATCAAGCGCCGTCACGTCAACAAGAGGCGCATCAGTGCGTTTACGCGCGTCTTCGACGCGCCATAAGCGCGGCCACGCGCGTCTTCGACGCGCCGTAAGCGCGGCCACGCGCGTCTTCGACGCGCTACGGGGAGACGGGGAAATGTTCGGCGCGATTTCACGCGTCCTGCTGCTGCTTGCGGCGATCACGGCCGTGGCGGTCTCGGAAGCGCATGGCGGCCCGATGCTGCCCACGACGATCCACCGCGAGGACGTCGACGTGTCGCGCTATCCGTGGTCGGCGGTCGGCAAGCTGTTCAACGAGACCGGGTCGTCGTGCAGCGGCGTGCTGATCTCGCGCGACGAGATCCTCACCGCGGCGCACTGTCTGTTCAATTACCGGACGCGGCGGTTCATCCAGGCCTCGTCGCTGCATTTCCTCGTGGGCTACCGCACCGGGCGCTATGCGGCGCATGCGCGGATCGCGCGCTACGAGATCGGCCCGGGCTTTGATCCTGCACGCTACGACCAGACCTCAGGCTCGGACTGGGCGGTGCTGACCGTCACCGGAACGCTGCCGGAGCACATCGAGCCGCTGCGGCTTCGCCGCGACGCGGCACCGGCCGGCACCAAGGCGGTGCTGGCGGGCTATCCGCAGGATCGCGCCTTCGCGCTCACCGCCGACCGCGATTGCGAGCTGCGCGAGAAGGTCGGCGGCGGACGGCTGATGCTGCACACCTGCCGGGGCGTCAAGGGCACGTCGGGCGGGCCGATTCTCGTGGGCGAAGCCGGCAAGGACATGCAGATCGCGGCGATCCAGATCGCCACGTTCCGTCACGAGGGCGTCGACAAGATGCTGGCGATCCCGGCCGAGACCATCCTGGCGCTCGGCCGCAGGGGCGGGGACGCGCCGCGGACACCGGAGCCCGTGGTTCCGATGGCACCGCAGTGCATCGCCCTGGGCGAGATCGGCATCACGCTGCTGGAGGTCCAGGCCAGGCTTGGCCCGGATTTGCCTGAGACCGTTGCATCGATCCAGACCTCGGACGAGCCGCTGCCGGATATCGCTGCCTGGACAATCGCCGCGCCGTTCTCAATACCCATGCCCTAGTGATGCGCCGCGGCCTTGCCGTGTGGCGAGGCGCGCAGCGAGATCGACTCCCAGGTGGCGACCAGCATCAGCACGGCGGTCGTGGCCGCCGACAGCAGCAACGGTGTCATGACCGGCACCGTCAGGATGAGCAGGGCGAGCAGGCCGAGCCCGACCATGTGCGAGAGCGGAAAGTTCGGCGCCGACAGCCGCTTGAACAGCAGGTTGCCGAGAAGATAGAGCGCCGGGCCGCCGAGCAGGACGATCGCGGTCTTGAGATCGGTGTGGCCGCCCGGATGGTGCAGCACCAATTCGTCGCCGACCGCGGCGACGATGATGCCCGCGACGATCATCAGGTGCAGGTAGGTGTAACCGTTGCGGGCGAGCCGCCCGGGATCGCTGGATGACGCGATGTGCCGGCTTCCCCGTTCAGCGCCGATGTTGAAATAGATCACCCACATGGCGACGCTGCCGGCAAACGCCACGAGGAACGCGCCGATATGCTCGGCGGTCCAGGCGAGCCCGGCAAAGGTCGCGCCGGTGACCAGGACCGACTCGCCGAGCGCGATGATGACGAACAGCGCACAGCGCTCGGCCATGTGGGCGCCTTCGACGGCCCAGTCGGTGGTCGACGAGCGGCCGAGACCCGGAACCTGAAAGCCTGCCGTCGGCGCGACGGTGTCGACGGCGACGGCGATGGCCCAGAGGGCCAGCCGGGTCTGCCCCTGCGCCATAGCGCCCGCGAGCCAGAACAGCGCCGCCGCGCCTTGCCAGATGATGATCCGGAGGAAATTCTGGAAATTGCCCCGGTCATGATTCTTCAGCGCCCACAGCATGAACGCGCTGCGGCCGACCTGGCTCACGACATAGGCCAGCGCAAACGCCCAGGCGCGTTCCTCGAACGCCTTGGGGATCGAGGCCGACATCACCAGGCCGACGACCATCAGCGCGAACAGCAGAAGCCGCACTGCCGTGCGCTCCGGATCGAGCCAGTTGGTGACCCAGGCGGTGTAGATCCACACCCACCACACGGCGACGGTCAGAACCGCGATCTGCAAGGCGCCGAGTGGTGTCAGGTGTGCAAGGAGGCCGTGCGAGAGCTGGGTGACGGCGAACACGAACACCAGATCGAAGAACAACTCGACATTGGTGACGCGGCCTTGTTCGTGGCCGTCGCGCGCCCGCAGATGACTGACGTGCGCCGCAAGCCCGCTCTGGCGAAATTCGACCGGCATTGAGCCACCTGGGGATTGCCGATATATGGTCGCGGGCGCTCGTCCCGTCCGCCAAATTCAAGCCCAGTTCGACCGCCAACACCAGCGCTGCCCCTTCGTGCAGCCCCATGGAGCCGAATGACGGCTTTGGAGAAGCTCGGCGCCTTCGTCGCCACCTACGTCCCCGATGAGCGCGCGTGTGCCGACGCGCGTCTGCACGCAGCCGATGCCATCGGTGCCTGGATCGCGGCGACCGCGACCGAGGAGGGCGGGCTGCTGCGCACGTTCCGGCAGCAGGGCGCGGCGCTGCCCGACCAACTGGCGATCAACTGCGCGCTCGCGCGATTGAGCGAGATCGACGACATCTATCCCGGCGCGATGATCACGCCCGGGGCGATCGTGGTGCCCGCGGCGTTCACCATCGCGGCGGCGTTCCCGGAGCTCGACAAAGGCGAGCTCGAGGCCGCGATCGTCGCCGGCTACGAGGCGATGGTCCGGCTCGGCGTCGCGATCGACGGCCCGGCGGTGCTCTACCGCGGCATCTGGCCGACTTACTTCGCCGCGCCGTTCGGCGTCGCCGCGGCGGCGGCGCGGCTGATGCGGCTCGGCCCCGAGCTGACCGCGAATGCGCTGTCGATCGCGCTGATCGCGGCCTCGCCGGGAACCGGCCATCACGCCGCGGTCTCGACGGCGCGCTGGCTCGCGGTGGGGCAGGCGGCGGCGCGCGGCCTTCAGGCCGCGGTCGCGGCGGGCGCGGGTTTCACCTCCGACCTGAAGATCGCCGACGGTGACTTCCTCAAGAACATCTACGGCGTCACCCCGAATGCGGCGATCCTCGCCGGAGGCCTGGGCGAGCTCGCGCTGAGCCAGACCTCGTTCAAGCCCTGGTGCGCCGCGCGCCAGACCATGGCCGCGACCCAGGCCCTGAGGGAGCTTCTCGCCGAGGGCATCACGGCCGACACGATCGTGCGGGTCGGCGTCGCGGTGCTGCCGCCGCATCTGAAGATGATCGATCACGGCGTGGTGGCGGGCGACCGCTTCTCGCACCTGACCAGCGTGCAGTATCAGATGGCGGTCGCGGCTCTCGCGCCTGATCTCGCCTATGGCCTCGGCGCGCCGTCCGGGCCGACCTCGCCGGATATTCTTTCGTTCATGGAGCGGACCAAGGTCCGGGCGGAGGAGGGCCTTCTATCGGCCGGCTATCCGCAGGCCTGGCCCGCGCATGTGACGGTGACGACGCGCACCAAGCGCCATGAACGCAGCGTGCTCCATGTGCCGGGCGATCCGGCGCGGCCGCTCAGCGCCGACGATCTGGAAGCGAAATTCGTGAAGGTGGTTGCGCCGGTATTCGGGACCGAGCGCGCCACGGCGCTGTTCGTCGCGGCGCTGGGCGGCATCGACGATCCCGCCGGGATGGTTGCCGAGATCGATGGCCTCGCCTAGAGCGCATCCCGAACCGGGATGCGCTCTCGATTCCTGCGTTTGCGCATGTCCTTTTCGGAAAACCGGTGCCCACTTTTCCGGGACATAGGCGAGCGAAGCGACGCCGTCCTTCGGACGGCTTTGCGCTAGAGCCCGTAGCTCGCCAGCACCGCGTTGCAACGGCCGCTGATCTTGTCGCGGTTTTTGCTGAAGCAGGCCAGAACGCTGCGGACGTTCGGGACGGCATCCCGGCAGAGCCGCATCGCGTCCGGCATGCAGGCGGCCTTGTCGGACGCCTTGACCTTGACGGCCTCTTCACCCACGGCTGAGGCCGCCGGCATCATCGCAACAAGACAGACGGCGGCAAGCATTGCACCCCGGAAAGACATGGCTGGTCGTCTCCCGCCCAAGGCTGTGGCTGGATTGTTTGCGGTAGGAACTTGTGCCCAACAACGCCTGGCAAAGTTCCTGGTTCCCACGAAGCGGCCACAAAAATGCAAATCCCCGCCACCAACGAGGCGGGGATTGCGGCAGGCGGAACCGGCGGACGCGCTAGATCGTCAGCGTGTTGACGGCGCGGCTTTCGATCTCGCTCCGCAGATGCGCGTAAATCCGCGGATTGCGGGCCGAGAGGATCTGCAGCGCGGCGAGCACCGCGTTGGCGGGCTCCAGCACCGTCATCACCGGCACCTTGCTCGGCGCGCGCAGCGACGACCAGACGTCCTCCGGGAAGTCCCTGGCGCTGGCCGGCACGGTGATCACCGGGATGGTCGACTGCGCCGACAGCACCGGGCCCGCGCCGTTCGAGCGGCCGATGTTGGCGATGACGACGCTGTCCGGCACCTCCTGGATCAGGTGCGCGAGCTTGTTGTATCCGGCGACCGGCTCCTTGTGGATCGAGCAGGTGACGACCGTCATCATCTCCTTGAGGTCGCCGAGCGCGTCGGCGAACGGCTCGGTCTTGTCGGTCTCCGAGCCGCGCCACAGGATGATGCGCTGGCTGGGCAGGCGGAAGTGCGCGGTGGTCTCGGCCACCTGCTTGTACTTCGCCGCGACCGTGTCGAGCGCGCCGCCGTCGCGATAGACCTGCTTGTCGATATAGGCGCCGTTCTCGATCACCCGCCACGAGTCGTTGTCGATCACGTCGGCGAGCAGGAGCCGGCCATGGACGTCGAAGCCGAACTCGACCTTATAGTCGACGAGCCTGCCGCCCTCGAGCGCCCAGGCCTTTTCCAGCGCCAGGAAGGCCTGCCGCGCGATTTTGCGCATCTCGGGGAAGAATTTGTACTCGTTCGGCCGGCTGAACACGTCGGCGGTGTCGAGCACCAGGAACGGCTCGGAGCCGAGGATCGGCTTCGCCGGATTGAACAGCTTGATGTGCGCGCCGCCGTCCTCGTACTCCATGTACGGGTCGTCGGCGACCAGCGGCTTGCCCTTCCAGCTCTTGTCCTTGGTCTTGAGGTAGAACTCGACGACCAGCTTCGGAAACAATTGCCCCTTGCTGAAATGCGGGCTGCGCTTGAGCGCGGAACCGTGCGCCTCGCGCCGCACCACCACCTCGTAGGGCAGCATGGTGCAGGGCGGGGCGATGAACGAGGTGGCGCTGTTCTGCTCCTCGAAGGCGACCGGAATGCCGCAGGCCTTGAGCAGGCGGAACACGTTGCAGGTGGTCGCGGTGGCAAGCGCCCCCTTGTCGGGGATGATGTCGTGCTTGGCGCCGTCGCCTGCGGTGATGTCGTCCTTGGCGACGACCGACACGAGGTCGGAGCCGACGATGCGGTAGATTTTCTTGGTCTTTCCTTCGGTGACGAGCGCGCCGAGGGAAAGGGCTTTGGGGTGTCCGGCCGTTGGGGGGTCCACGTTGCGATCCTGCATAGCGTGAAGAAACCCTCAAATTAGTGGTTTGACCAGCCGCCATCCAGAGCGGGCCAGGAGCTTTTCAACACAGAAAGTGGCAAACTTGTTTCCGGCGCGGTCGTTTTGGCGCGGCGGCGCGCGGCTTTTTTGGCGTTCCCCCGCCTTGGGGGAGGGGAATGCGCCAGTCTGCGGCCGCTCACAAGCGCCGGGGGCGCGGGGCCCCGGGTTCTCCCAGGTGTCGGGCCGGCGGCCGATGAGGTGTCGTGCTGTGTGGCTGTACTGCTCAAAAAAGAGGTCCACCCCAAGCATGATCGGGCGCGAGACACCGATATTGCACCCCACTCTTGAATGTGTAAGATGATGTGTGGAGATTTACACACATGGCAACCAATCTCGCCATTGATCCCGAGCTTGTCGAGCTGGCACTGGAGGTCAGCGGCGAACGCACGAAAAAGGCTGCAGTCACCAAAGCGCTGCAAGAGTTTGTGGCACGGCGGCAGCAGAAGCGTCTGCTGGAGTTGATGGGCAAGCTCCAATGGGACGATAGCTTCAATTACAAGGCCGAGCGCGAGCGCCGTTGAGCCTGTTTGTCGATACGACCGTGTGGTCGCTCGCGTTTCGGCGTGATGCGCCGTCGGCCGCGGCACCGGTGCAAGCGTTGATGCGAGCGCTGGAGGCCGGCGAGACCATCGTCGTCACCGGTCTCATCCTTCAGGAGTTGCTGCAGGGCTTCTCGGGTCCGAAGGACCGAAAGGCGATCCTAAACCGTTTTGCAGCCCTCCCGCTTCTCATGCCTGACCGCGACGATCACATCGAGGCGGCCGAGTTGCGAAACCACTGCCGCCGTCGCGGCGTGCAGATCGGCACGATCGATGCGCTGCTCGCCCGGCTTTGCATCCGTCACGAACTCACGCTGCTGACGACAGACGACGACTTTCGGCGCGTCGCCCGTCTCAGCGCGCTGAAGCTATGGGGCGATCGGCCCTGAGCGCCGGCTAAGGCGACTGCTCAGCCGCGATCAGCTTCTTCAGCATCTGCTTGTAGCGCACCGGGCCGACGTCGATCGCGAGAATCACCGGGTCCATCTCGGTCTGCGACACGTCGATGAACCGCTGCTGCGCCTCGATCACCGGCGCGTCCTGCTCCTCAAAGGCGAACCGCCGGGTGGCGGCGACCTTTTCCTGGATCTGGCGGTTGAGCTCGTCGCCCTTGCTGTAGACGCCGAAACGGATGGCGGTGAAGAAGTAATGCGTGGTGTGGTCGGTTTCCGGCGTCAGCAGGTGGATGGCGTGATAGCCGCTGCCGCTTTCCGGCTCCTTGCCCGGCAGACAGACGCCGGCGAGGAGCTTCAGCGTCGACGGCGCCATCCACTTGATGAACGAGAACTTGTCGACGACATCCGGGACCTCCGGCCACATCATCTTGTTCATGCCCGGCGGCTCGCAATTGTGCGCGTAGCGGGACACCGTGACGCTGTCGCCGTCTTGCGTCACCTCGATGTCGGACTCGACCGTGCTGGCATTGCCGAGGATGCCGTTGTGCAGATACGCGGTGTGGCTCAGGTCGAGCAGGTTGTCGATGATCAACTCGACATTGGCCTTGATGGTGATGCGGTCGCGCTTGGTCGAATGCAGCTCCGGCACGTCGTCCATCACCGAGAAATCCGGAACCTTGGACGGATCGGGCGTCTTGTCGCCCATCCAGATCCAGATCGCGTTGTGCTTCTCGATCACCGGGTAGCTCTTTACCCGCAGCCGCGACGAGATGTGCTTGTTGCCGTGCGGATTGAGCACGCAGGCGCCGGAGCCGTCGAACTCGAGCCCGTGATAGGGGCACTGGATGCGGTTGCCGTCGAGCACCTGGCCCATGCTCAGCGGGGCGAAGCGGTGCGGGCAGCGCTCGTCGAGCGCGACCAGCTTGCCGTTGCCCTCGCGGTAAATCACCACCGGCTCGTTCAGGAACGTGCGGCCGAGCACCTTGCCGCCGGCGAGTTCGTCCGCCCACGCCGCGACGTACCAGGCGTTGTGAAGATAGGTTCCGCTGGCGAGCTTCTTCTTGCTCTCGGTGAGCGCGCTGTCGTGACCGATCTGGATGTTCATCGCGTCCTCTGCTCCTGCATTCCGGCGGCGAGTCTCGACGATTATCGAGCGGGGCTTCCGCGAGCGTCAAGCTAGGCGCGGGCGGATTTGGCCGCCTGAATTGCATGCCAGATGCGATACGGTGTCGCCGGCATGTCCATATGCTCGACACCGAACTCCCTCAGCGCGTCCATGATGGCATTCATCACCACCGCGAGCGCGGGCGTGATGCCGGCCTCGCCACCGCCCTTGACGCGCAGCGGGTTGCCTTTGGTCGGATCCTCGGTCAGGGCGATGTCGAACGAGGGAACGAGGTCCGCTCGCGGGATGCCGTAGTCCATGAAGCTGCCGGTCAGCACCTGGCCGTGGTCGTCGTAGCGCACGTCCTCGAGCAGCGCCTGGCCGACGCCCTGCACGATGCCGCCGTGCACCTGGCCATGCAGAATGAGCGGATTGATCGCCTGGCCGGCGTCGTCGATCGAGCCGTAGCGCGGGATGCTGATCGCGCCGGTGTCCGGGTCGATCTCGACCTCGCAGATGGCGCAGCCGGTCGGATAGGCCGGGATGCGGCCGGTGAAGGTCTTTTTCGATTGCAGCGGCTTGCCGCCGGCGAGCGCCGGGTTCTCGTCCATGGCTTTGGCCACGTCATAGACGGTCAGGCGGCGGTTGCTCTTCGGCGTGGAGAACAGGCCATCGTCGAAGGAGACGTCGCTGTCCGGAACGCCGAGGATTTTCGCCGACACGGCCTTCGCCTGCGCCACCACGTCCTCGGACGCCTGGAACATCAGCGTGCCGCCGAGCCGCATCGAGCGGTCGGAATGGGTGCCGCTGCCGGAGGGGATTTTCGCAGTGTCGCCACCGATGAACACGATGTCTTCGGGATGGACGCCGAGCAGGTCGGCCATCACCTGCGCGAAGCTCGTTTCGTGGCCTTGTCCGGTCGATTGGGTTCCAACTGCAAGCTCGACCTTGCCGCTGCCGAGTACCGTCACCTCGACGCGCTCGTGCGGAATGCCGACCGGTGTTTCGAGGTAGTTCGAGATGCCGATGCCGCGAAGCTTGCCACGCTTCCTCGACTCGCGTTTGCGCGCCGCAAAGCCCTTCCAATCGGCGGCCTCGATCATGCGCTTCATGTTGTTTGAGAAGTCGCCGCTGTCGTAGAGCAGCCCGCTCGCGGTGCGATAGGGCAGCTTCTTTTTCGGGATGACGTTCTTCTTGCGGATCGCCAGCCGATCCATGCCGAGCCGGTCGGCGGCGAGGTCAATGAGCCGCTCCAGCACCAGCGTCGCCTCGGGCCGGCCGGCACCGCGAAATGGCGCAGTCGGCACCGTGTTGGTCATCATCGAACGGCAGCGCATGTGCATCAGCGGGATGTCGTAGACCGTGGTCGCCACCCGATAGGCATTCGACAGCGGCACATAGGTCACGGTCTGTCCGCCGCAGGTGCCGATGTGATCGACCTGATAGGCGGCGATGCGGCCGTCGCCGGTCATCGCGAGCTTCGCCGTGGTCACCAGATCGCGGCCCGCATAATCGGTGAGGAAGGACTCGGAACGGTCGTTGGTCCACTTCACCGGCCGGCCCACGCGCTTCGCCGCCCAGAGGATCGATGTCTGCTCGGGGTAAAGGTTGTTCCGCAGCCCAAAGCCGCCGCCGACGTCGGGGCAGATGAAGCGGATTTTTTCCAGCGGCAGACCCCAGCTTTCCGCGAGCACCATGCGGGGCGCGTGAACGCCCTGGTTGCCCGAGATCAGCGTGTAGGAGTCGGTCGCGGCGCCGTAGGACGCAACCCCCGAACGCGGCTCCATCTGGCAGTTGGCGATGCGCTGGTTGACGAAGGTCTGCTCGACCACGAGATCGGCGGTGTCGAACGCCGCGCGCACGGCGGCCGCATCGCCAAACGATTCATCAAGCGCGACATTGTCGGGGCAGGGGGCCGGCCAGATCGGTTCGGCGCCCTGTGCCTCGCGAACGTCGGTCACCGCCGGCAGCACGTCGTACTCGACTGCGACGGCTTCGGCGCCGTCGCGCGCGGCGAGGCGGGTCTCGGCCACCACCATCGCCACCGCTTCGCCCGGATAGCGCACGCGGTCGGCCGCCAGCGGATACTGCTGTTCTTCAAGCACGGGACGCTTCGCGGAATCGAAGGCCCGCACCTTGATATCGATCGCGCCGGCCGGGTTGGCGCGCTGCAATGCGCCCTTGAGGCCGTCGGCGATGTAATCCGCGCCGGTCAGCACGGCGATCACGCCCGGCATCTTCTTCGCGGCCGTCGTGTCGATCGATTTGATCTTCGCATGCGCATACGGCGTCCGCACAAAGACGGCGCAGGCTTGGCCTTCCAGCGAAATGTCGTCGGAGTATTTCCCTGCGCCGCGCACCAGGCGCAGGTCTTCGAAACGGGGCATCGGCCGGCCGATATAGGGGCCGCCTTCGGCTCTTGGTTTGCGATCCATGATGTCCGGCAGGCTTTGTTTTAAGGTTTTGCTTCTTGTGGTTTTGCGGGCGGCAGCCTATCGAACGCGGACGGTCGTTGCCAGCGCAACCAAGTTGGATGTGCGGCGGAAACATCTATAATTCGGCCGAGGGAGAAACGCCGATGAACGTGGTCGAGAAGCCCGGAACGCACCTGAAATCGAACGTGGCGGATTTCGACCGCTTCCGGCTGCGCCGTTTCGTCGAGGGGCTGGACCAGGATCAGCTCGACAGCCGCGCCGATCCGGCCGATCTCGCGGGCATCGCCGAGGTGATGGAAGGCAATTCGAAGGCGGTGCTGTTCCGCTCTGCGGGACCGGAAAAGGCCGAGCTCGCCGGCAACGTGATGGGCGGCCGCGCCCGTCTCGCCGCGGCGTTCGGCGTGAAGCCCGGCGAACTGCTCAAGGAAATCCAGCGGCGGCTGCGCAACAAGCCGGACATTTTCGAGGTCTCGCGCGCGGAAGCGCCGTGCCAGCAGGTGGTGCTGACCGGCGACGACGCCGACGTCACCAAATTGCCGGTGCATCTGCAGCACGGCGCCGATGGCGGGCCCTATATCTCCGCGTCGATCGACTATGTGATCGATCCCAAGACCGGCTGGACCAATGTCGGCCTGCGCCGGCTGATGCTGCGCTCGAACAAGGAAACCGGCATCGATCTCGTGGCGCCGAGCGATCTCAAGGCGATCTACGAGGCGAACGCCGCGGCCGGCAAGCGCACGCCGGTGAGCTTTGTCGTCGGCGCGCATCCGATCGACCACGTCGCCGGCACCATGCGGCTGCCGGTCGATGAGCTCGGCCTCGTGTCAATGCTGCGCGACGCGCCGCTGCCGGTGGTCAAAAGCATCACCAACGACATCCGCGTGCCGGCCGACGCCGAATACGTCATCGAGGGCTATCTCGACGAGCGCGGCCATGTGGAGCCGGAAGGTCCTTACGGCGAGTTCCTCGGCTACTACGGCGCGGTGAAGCGCAACCCGGTGTTCCACGTCACCGCGATCACGCATCGCAAGGATGCGCTGTTCCAGACCTCGACCATCGGCGGCAAGACGCTCGGGCGCACCGATACCGCGCAGCTTTCGGCCCTGCGCACGGAGGTCGCGATCTGGCACGCGCTGCAATCGGCGGTGCGCGAGCCGGTCGCGGTCTATGCCACCACCTCGAGCGGCGGTGCGTTCAACGTGCGCGTGGCGATCCGCCAGCGCGTGCCGGGCGAGGCGCGCAACGCCATCGGCGCCTGCATGGGCGCGCTCGCCAACTGCAAGAACGTCTACGTGGTCGATCCGGACGTCGACATCTTCTCCGACGAGCAGATGGACTGGGCGATGGCGACGCGCTTTCAGCCCGACCGCGACCTGATCGTGATGAGCGGGCTGCGCACGCTGCCGCTCGATCCGTCGCTGTCTCAGGGCTCCCGCGTCGGCGCCAAGGCCGGCTACGACCTGACCTGGCCGTTCGGCACCCACGACCGGCTGGAGGTGAAGGTGCCCGCACCGCCGAGCTTTGCCGGCAAGCGCTTTCCATCGGTGGAAGCCGCGCTGGCCGACGGGCCGAAGTTCTTCGAGGAGCTGATGACCGCGGTGGGCAGCCGCGACGGGCGCGAGGTGGTGCGGACGCTGGGTGCGCTCCGCGACAAGCTTTCCCTCGACCGCGACGGGGAAGGGCGCTACTTCATCAAATAGAGCGGCTCCACCACGAAAATAAGCTGGCCGCCGGTCCGGATAGGGAAGGGACGACCATGCGATTTGCATCATGGGCTTTGCTGGCCGTCCTCAACGTGGCCGCCGTCGGCGCAAACGCGCAAGAAACGACCATTAAGGTTGGCATGGCGCGTTCGACGTCGAACTCCGCCGAGTTGATGGCGATCAACAAGGGCTACTTCAAGGAGTTCGGCATCAAGCTCGAGATCGAGGACATCGAGTCCTCGGCCAATGTGATCGCACTGCTGGCGCAGGGGCGGCTGAACATGGTCGCGGGTGGCATCTCGGCCGGCTATTTCAACGCCATTGAGAAGGATCTGCCGATCACCATCGTCTCCGACCGCGTCTCGACGCCGATCCGACACAACCTGATGATCCGTCCTGACTTGAAGGACCAGATCAAGAGCTTCAAGGACCTGAAGGGCAAGGTGATCGCCAGCAATGCCACCGGCTCGGTTTCCACTTACGAGATCGGCAAGATGCTGGAGCGTGAAGGCCTCACCATTGCCGATGTCGAGATCAAGGTCATTCCGTTCCCGCAGATGTCGGTCGCCTTCACCAACAAGGCGATCGATGGCGCGATTGTCATCCCGCCGTTCGTCTGGGCGTTCGAGGACCAGAACATCGCGGTGAAGTTCGGCGAGGCCGACGACCTCATTCAGCCGAGCCCGATGACGATCGCCGTGATCATGGTCAACACCGACTGGGCGAAGCAGAACAAGCAGTTGCTGAACAACTACTTCACCGCCTGGCTGCGCGGCGCGCGCGACTACTGCCAGGCGTTCCACGGCAGTCCGCTCCGCGCCGATGTGGTCGATGCGCTGGTCAAGAGCGGGACGGAGCGCCGGCCCGAGCTTCTGCACAAATATCCCTGGCCGGCGCGAAGCCCGAACGGCCAGATCAACGTCGCAAGCATGCTCGACATCCAGTCGTGGTACCTGAAGAGCAAGATGATCGCGGCGCAGTTTCCGGCTGAGCGGCTGATGGATATGAGCTATATCCAGCATGCCGTGCAGAAGCTCGGGCCGTTCGTCGTCGAGAACAAGGACAGCAAGCATCCGGGCTGCCGCTAGCTCGGTGACCTCCGCGGCGCCGGCAAAGATACAGCCATGACCCAACAGCGCCGCGGCGCAGCGATTGAAATCGCCGGCCTGCGCCGCGAATACGCCGGCGGCCAGGGCCGGGTCGTCGCCATCGACCATGTGGATCTCACCGTCGCGCCCGGCGAATTCCTCTGCATCGTCGGCCCCAGCGGCTGCGGAAAATCGACGCTGCTGCGCATCCTCGCGGGCCTCGACCGGCAAACGTCCGGCTCGATCAAGGTCGATGCCGCCGGCTGGGCGGTCGAGAACGCGATGGTGTTCCAGGAAAGCGGGCTGTTTCCCTGGATGAACGTCGAAACCAATGTGCGCTTCGGCCTCGACACCCGGAACGTCCCGCGCGCCGAGGCCGATCCCCGCGTCGACGCGGCGCTGAAGCTCGTCGGCCTGGCAAAGTTCCGCAGGCACTATCCGCATCAGCTGTCCGGCGGCATGCGCCAGCGCACGGCAATTGCCCGCGCCTTCGTCACCGATCCCGGCATGCTGCTGATGGACGAGCCGTTCGCGGCGCTCGACGCGCAGAACCGCGTCATTCTCCAGGCGGAGCTGGTGCGGCTCTGGGAGCAGACCGGCAAGACCGTCGTCTACGTGACGCATTCCATCGAGGAAGCGCTGCTGATGGGCGACCGCACGGTGATCATGACGGCGCAGCCCGGCCGCATCAAAAAGATCATCGACGTGCCGTTTCCGCATCCGCGCGACCTGATCCAGCTTTCCGCGGCGCCCGAGTTCGGCGCCCTCAAGCTCGACATCTGGCGGGTGCTGGAGGAGGAGGTCACGCGGGCGCGGGCCGAGACCGAGCAATGAGCGGCATCTCCAGCAAATCGAAAGAGCGTCTGCTCTACCTGATCTCGCCGATCGGGCTGCTCGTGCTGTGGCAGCTGCTGCTGATGGCGGGGCTCGGCGACCGCCGCTTCATTCCGACGCCGAGCGATATCGCCGTGCGGTACTGGCAGATGATCGTCAACGGCGAGCTCGCGCGGCACACCGGCGTGACGCTCTATCGCGTCTTTGCCGGCTTCTTCCTTGGCAGCATTCCGGGGATTGCGGTCGGTCTCCTGATGGCGATGTTCCGGCCGATCCGGATTTTCGTCGATCCGCTGATTGCGGCGCTGTTCCCGATCCCGAAGATCGCGCTGATGCCGCTCTTGCTGCTCGCGTTCGGCTTCGGCGATGCCTCGAAGATCGTGCTGGTGGCGATCGCGGTGTTCTTCCCGGTGATCATCAACACCTATTCGGGCGCGGCCAATATCGAGAAAATCTACTGGGATGTCGCCAGGAACTTCGGCGCAAGCCAAAGCGTGATGTTCCGCCGCATCGTGTTCTTCGGCGCCTTGCCGATGATCTTTGCCGGGCTGCGGATCGCGCTCGCCGTGTCGTTCATCGTACTGGTGGCGGCCGAATTCGTCGCCACCAAGGCCGGCATCGGCTACCTGATCTGGAATTCGTGGGAGCTTCTGCAGGTCGACGTGATGTTTGTCGGCATCGTCACCGTCGGCATTCTCGGTCTGGTCGCGACCGTGGCGCTGCAGGAGATCGAGCGCAAGGTCATACCGTGGAAGGCGGAGTAGAGGGCCGAGGGTAGAGTGGGTTAGCGCCGAAGGCGCGTAACCGCCATCCACGGCGCCGCGAGTCCCCTGGTGGGTTACGACGCCGCGCGCCTAACCCACCCGACAAACCCGTAGCCAACGCAACCTACGTTTTCGGTTTCCAGTCCTGCTTCCATGCCGGCGGATCGTGCGAGTCGATCAGCACGAAGCAGATCCGGCACGGCTTGCCCGAATTGTTGACCCAGGCATGGTTGGTGCCCTGCTGCACCAGGATATCGCCGGCCTTCAGGTGTACCTGCTGGTCGTCGAGCAGCATGTCGATCTCGCCATCGAGCACGATGGCATAGTCGATCGAGCGCGTGCGGTGCGTGAAGATGTGGCGCTGGTAGCCCTGCGTCGCCGGATCGATCCCCATCTGCTTGAGGATCTCGTGGTGGTCGATGCCGTGCGGCACCTTGCCGTCGTAGGGCGCGAAGTCGACCACGCGGCAGATCGAGCCGTTGCGAGGCGGCGGCACCCCGGTCTTCTGCGTCGCCTGGTCGCGCGTGTGCGACAGGTCCACCGGCGACTCGTTGGTGATCCACAGCAGCTGGACCACGTTACCTTCGCCGCGTTGGTTCACATACGGCGTCGGCGCATCCATCAGAATCACGGCCTTGCCGTCGGCATCGTGGCCGGTGACGACGCGCCGGACTGGTCTTTTTTCCATCTGACTCCCCAAACCTGCTCTTCGAGACTTATTCGCCAGCCAAGACTGTTGTGGCGCGGCGCATCCTTCGAGTTAGCCGGCGGATTGTCAATGCGGGCCGGCGCGTGCTGGAGCGGGTGGTGGAGGCTTCGCAGCGAATCGAATCGCCTGGTTCGTCGTTGTCGAATCGAGTCGCGATCTGTCCGTTCCGGCGAGCTGACCGATGCTGAGCGTGAACGCCGCGTCGCGGAACGTCAGCGTATAGCCGACCGCGGTGATGAGCTTGAGCCGCAGCGACGACAGCACCACGCCGCAGAGCAACAGCAGCAGGACCAGAGCCAGCGATGGCAGAAAAATCTCCGACGCCGCAGCGGAGGGCGCGCTCCAGTCGGACACCCAGAACACCGCTGCGATCGCTTGCTGCCAGCATGACGATGCACGAGGCGGCCGCGAGCGAGGCAAGGCCGATGTTCGGGGCGAAGTCGTTGGCCAGCGCCGCGTAGGCCGCAAGCGTCGATCGCCGCGCTCGATATTGGGCTGGTCGTGCCGGACCAGCTCGGCGTCGATCTGTCCCCGGGCCTGGTCGAGAGGCGCATCGCCGGTCTGTCGCAGAACCCCAACGCCTTGGCGTTGATGCTTACATTGGTGCTTGCGGCGCTGATCGTGCTGCGGACGAACGGCGCTGCGGGGATCGCCATGATGGCGACGGCCCTGGTCGGCCTCTGGCTGGCGGGCTCGCGGGCGGCGTTTATCGCGGTGCCTTTCGTTCTAGTGACAGCGGTGCTGGCGGGTGCCGCGCCGCGGCCGATCTTGAAGGCCGTGGCGGCCGCATGCCTGTTCGTCCTCGGGGTGGCCGTGCTGCAATCGGCCCTGCCGGCCCTGACCGGGATGACCGCGGCCGGCGGCAGCGTGATCAACGTGTTCGAGCGCACCGACGTGGTCACCGCCCAGCACATCCAGACGATCTACGACGGTCTCGCCATGTTCATGGCGCAGCCGCTGTTCGGTGCCGGCCTTGGCGCCTACATGCGCGACCAGACGACGACGGTGGGGACCCCGCTGGTGATCCACTCGACCGCGGTGTGGCTGCTCGCCGAGACCGGGCTCGTGGGATTTGCGGTGTTCGCCGCGGCCGGGCTCCGGCTGCTGGCCGAGGCGGTGTGGCACCGCGCCGAGCCCGCCGCACTGATGCTGCTGCTGACGCTCTGTGCCTTCGGCGTCATCTCGATGGCCCATGAGATGCTTTATCAGCGGGCGGTCTGGCTGCTGATCGGGGCAACGCTCGCTGTTCCCGTGCTCGCCACTTCGCCCGCCATGGGCCGGCGTCCCGGTTAACGCTGCGACAGTTTGACAAGACGCCGCGGTTTCCGCGGCGGCATCGATTGCCTATTCTCGGGTCCGTTCACTGCCGGGAGGTTTGCTATGGGTCGTGCGCGACGTCGCGTTCTTGGTTTGCTGGGTGCTGTTCTGCTGGCCGGCGGAGCCTTGCCGTCCGGGGCTTGGGCCCAAGCACAGACCCAAGCCCAGACCCAAGCCCAGACCCAGGCCCCAGCCCAGGCTTGGCCGCAACGCACGGTCCGTTTCATCCTGACGCTCGGCCCGGGCAGCGGCACCGACATCGGCGGACGGCTCCTGGCCGACCGGCTGACCAAGAAATGGGGCCAGCCGGTGGTGATCGAGAACAAGCCCGGCGGCGACGGCATCGTCGCCATCAGCGCCTTCGTCGGCGCCAAGGACGATCACGTGCTGCTGCTGTCGCCGTCGTCGTCCTTCATTGCGCACCCGTGGGTGCACGAGAACCGCCCGTATCAGCCGTCCGACCTGGCGCCGATCGCGCGCGTGTCCAACACCATCATCGGCATTACGGTGCCGACCGAGCTCGCCAACATCAATTCGATGAAGGACCTGGTGGACTACGCCAAGGCCAAGCCCGGCGAGCTGAACTGGGCCGGTGTCACCGGCGCGCTGTCGTTCAATTTCGCCGGATGGCTCAAGGTCGCGGGCCTGGACATGAAGCAGGTGCCGTATCGCAATCCGGTCGAGGCCGCGAACGATCTCGCCGCCAACCGCGTGCAGGTCTACGAGTCGGCGGTGGCGATCGCCCAGCCGCAGATCCAGGCCGGCAAGATCAAGCTCCTGTGCGTCGTGAACACGGCGCGCGCGCCGATCTATCCCAACATCCCGACCGTGGCCGAGGCCGGCCAGCCGGCGCTGACGATCGACGGTCTGGTCGGCCTGTTCGGCCCGCCGACCATGCCGATGGCGCTGCGCCAGAAGATCGCGGCTGACGTCAAGGAGGTGATGGAAAGCGATCCCATCATCAAGGACCGGCTGACCGCGACCGCGCAGATCTTTGCGCCGGGCGGCCCGGAGGAGTTCGGCAAGGCGATCGACGACCAGCGCGCGCTCATTGCCAAGAATGCGAAGGACCTCGGAATCCCCGAGAAGAAATGATCAGCTTCGGGCCCGCGGCGGCGCCAACGGCTCGCCGTCGTCGGTCAGGTAGCCGTCGGCGACGGTGCCGTGATGCTGCAGCCCGCAATGCGGGCAGCGCAGGCTGATCGGATAGTCGAGGGCCTTCCTGAGACAGTCCGCGCCGGCCTCGATCCCGGACGGGATCGGCTGGTTGGTGTACGGGCAATGGAACACGAGCTGGGCCATGGGGTGTCCCCTTTCGGCCGCCGCTCAGCCAACGTGCGAAGCCGCAGAGCGTTCCCGCAAGGTCTGGCGGCTACTTGAGGCCACCAAGGATCGCCGCGACCCGTTCGCCGAACGCCTTGGTGTCGAGCGGCCCGCCGAGATCGGGCGTGCGCCACTCGGGCTTGGCCACGGCCGCATCCAGCGCCCGCTCGATCAGGCCGGCGGCCTTCGCCAGATGGGGATCACCCCGCCGCTCGCCGAGCCAGGCAAGCAGCATTGCCACCGAACCGATCAGCGACGCCGGGTTGGCGCGATCCTGCCCGGCGATGTCGGGCGCGGAGCCGTGTTGCGCCTGCGCCAGCGCGTGCTCGTCGCCGGCATTGACTGAGGCCGCAAGGCCAAGGCTTCCGGAAATCTCCGAGGCTTCGTCGGACAGGATGTCGCCGAACGCGTTGGTCGCCACGATCACGTCGAAGCGCGTGGCGTCGCGCACCAAGAGCGCCGCCATCGCGTCCATGATCTGCTCCTCGCATTCCACCTGCGGATATTTCGCCGCGACCGCGCGCGTGCACTCCAGGAACAGCCCGTCCGACATCCGCAGCACGTTGGCCTTGTGCACCACCGTCACCTTGCGGCGCGGCCGGGTCATAGCCAGCTTGAACGCGGTCTCGGCGATCCGCGTCGAGCCCTTGCGGGTGATCTTCCGCACCGCCAGCGCCACGTCCGGCGTCGGCATGAACTCGCCGCCGCCCGCGAACATGTTGCGGTCGGCGTAGAAGCCTTCGGTGTTCTCGCGCACCACGACCAGATCGACCGGCTTGCCGCAGCGCGGCGGCAGGCCGGGGCGGGACTTGGCCGGGCGGATGTTGGCGTAAAGGTCGAGCCGCTTGCGCAGCTCGCCGGAGGGATTGAGCCCGCCCTTGGCGACCGGCGGATAGTCGTTATGCGACACCGGTCCGAGGATCACGCCGTCGGCCCGCTTGCCGGCCTCGAACGAGGCGTCGGGCAGCGTGGTGCCGTGCTTCTTCAGCGCTTCGAAGCCGATCGGCACCTCCTCGAAGGTGAGCCCGAGCGAGAGCAGGCGGTCCACCTCGCGCGCGACGTGCAGCGTCGCGGCCGTGATCTCCGGCCCGATGCCGTCGCCAGGCATGACCACGAGATGGGTGCGGTTGGACATGGCATTGGCTCCCGCTGTTGCGGGGCGTACTGGCCACTGTCCCGGCCTCGAGTCAAACGGCCTAAGGGACCTTGGGGCTCACAGCGCGCGCGGCAAACAGAATGCCAATCGCGGTGATTGCGGTGAACGCCACCTGCCAGTGGCCGGCCGCAGCCAAGCCCGCGGTTGCGGCCCAGGTGATCGACGAGAATGCCTCGGCAAAGGTTGCGACGCGTGACGACGTCTGGCGGCGGCGGAAGTGCTTGCGCCGGGCCTGCGTGCGGAACCAGAGCTGGATCAGCGTGGCCGACACCGCTGCCACGACGATGCCCAAGGCGGCCATCAGCGCGTCCTGCGGTGAGGCGAGTGCCGTGGCCGCGATGAACGGCGCGAACACCAGCCCGACGCTGCCGATCACGGCCTCGGTCTTGGCGCGGATGACGAAGCCTGCCGGGATCGGCGCGGTGGCGACGAGGTCGGGCGCGTCCTCCCCCGAAATCGCAAGCCACGCGAGGCCGCCGGCAAGCTGGCCCGCCGCCATCACCAGCACCGGGACCAGCAGCACGAGGTCGCTGCTGTTGGCGCCGAAGGCCCGCCACAGCATCAGCCCGGGCGGCAGCAGGTAGAGAAGCTGCATCAGCGTCTGCGAGGCGAGCCACGGATCGCGCGCGAGCAGGGTCCATTCCTTGCGCCGCAGCGTTCCCTTGGGCGACAGGCGGCGGAACCCGTGACGCGGCTTCTGCATCGCGCCGGGACCGGTAATCCCCGCGGCGGCCACGGCATGCTCGCCGAAGCGTGTCGAGAACACGGCGATCGCCGCGCCCAGCAGCAGCGCCCCCGCCGCCAACACGGCCGCGAGCGCGGTGAGGTCGCCGAGAATGGCCCGCGCCGGCCACCACACGAGGCTCTCCACCGCGGGCACGTAGGCAATCAGCGTCTCGGACTTCAGGAAGGCGAAATAGGAGAGGGTGCCGTACGAGAGAATGGCTGCGACCTGGAGCCCGATGACGAAGGTCGCGCCGACGATGGCCGCGACGATCTGCGCGGCGAGCCGCGTCCGCTTCGGTCCGATGGTGCGGAACAGCGCGACCGTGAGCGCCACCGACATCGCCGCGGCTGCCGCGCCGACCGCCACGACCACGCCATAGGCGGCCAGCCAGCGCGAGCCACCGCGCCAGATCAGCACATTGATGAAGGGGGCCGCGAGCAGCACCGCCATCATCACCGTCGACACCGCCATGGCGCCGATCCGCACCGCAAACACCCGGCGGGAGGCCATCGGCGAGGACAGGATCAGGTCGAGGTCGGAGCGGGCATAGAACGCGCGTGTCACCTGCTCCATGGCCTGCGACATCATCAGCGACCAGGCGAGCAGCGCGCAGCCGGTGATGACGACGAACACGGCCCGGTCGGCATTCGGATCGATCGTGGCGAAATTGCCGACCACCGACAGCGCGATGAAGTGCATCACCACCGCAAAAGCGATGAAGGCAACGACGACCACGCGGGCGCGATGGCGCTTGCCCGCGGTCAGCATCGACCACCAGTCCCGCCAGGCGAGGCGGAACTCATGGTGTGCGAGGAAGGGAAGGGTGGCGACGGCGCTCACGCAGCCTGCGCCTGTTCGGCGACCAGCGTGAGGAACGTGTCTTCCAGGCTCGAGTCGCCCTTGCCGGCCTTGATGCGCAGCTCATCGAGCGTGCCCTGCGCGATCAGCCGGCCGCCGGCGATCACGCCGATCCGGTCGGCCATGCGCTCGGCGACTTCGAGGATGTGCGTGGTCATGATCACGGTGCCGCCGGCGGCGACCCGCTCGCGCAACACGTTTTTGACCTGCCGTGCCGAGCCCGCGTCGAGCCCGGTCAGCGGCTCGTCGAGAATGATCAGCATCGGGTCATGCACGAGTGCGCCGGCGAGCGCCACCTTCTGCCGCATGCCCTTGGAAAAGCCCTCGCAGCGTTCATGCGCGTGCGGGGTGAGACCGAGCCAGCCGAGCAGCTCGTTTGCGCGCTGCTCGGCCTCGTCGGCGTCGATGCTCCAGAGACCTGCGACGAATTCGAGGTACTCGTAGGGTGTGAGCTTGTCGTAGATCATCGGCTCGTCCGACACCCAGGCGGTGATCCGCTTGGCCTCGACCGGATCGGCAAGCGCGTCGACGCCGAACACCACGATCGAGCCGGCGTCGGGCTTGAGCAGGCCCGCGACCATGCGCAGCGTCGTGGTCTTGCCGGCCCCGTTCGGCCCGAGCAGGCCGTAGAATTCGCCCTTGCGGATGGTGAGGTCGAGCCCGTCGACAGCCGGCCGGTCGAAGCGCTTGCAGAGCCCGCGGACGTCGAGGGCGGCGATGGGCAACGGCTGGTGCATGGCGGAAGGCCTTTCGCCAGCCATCCTAGTTGAGAGAGGTTTCCTGCCCGTGAATCAAAGAAGAATGAAATTGCCTTGAGTTTTAGTGATTTAAGGCCCGGCCGCTGCGACCTCGGCGCGGGTGACGAACGCGTCAGCAAAGAACTCGCTTTCCGGCAGCCCAGCGACGATGAACTCAGCTTTGGCGGCTTGCGTCATCACCGGCACGCCGCAGACATAGGCCTGGAAATCCGCAAGCGACGGATGGTCTTCGAGCACGGCCTTGTGCACCAGGTTGTGCCGGAGGCCGGGCTCAGGCACGTCGGACAGAACCGGCACGTAACGAAAGCGCGGACTGTCCTTCGCCCATCTTGAAGGCAGGTCCGAATAGAGCCCGGAGCGCTGCCGCGCCCCCCAATAGAGCGTCATGTCGCGGGCGATGCCCTTGATCATCATGTCCTCGATGATCGATTGGATCGGCGCGAAGCCGGTGGAGCCTGCGACGAACAGGAGCGGCTTTGCGCTGTCGCGCAGCATGAAATCGCCGAACGGCACTTCGACGTTCAGGATATCGCCGCGCTTGAGCTTCTCGAACACATAGGTGGTGAACGCACCGCCCGGCACATGGCGGATGTGCAACTGCACCCCGTCGCTTTCGCGCGGCGGATTGGCCATGGAGAAGTCGCGGCGCTCGCCATTGTCCAAAATGAGATTGAGGTGCTGGCCGGCCTTGAACTTGACGCGGATGCCGGCGGGGAAGCGCAGGTGCACCAGCATCACGTCGTCGGCGAGCCGCGTCAGGCGGAACACACGGGCGGTGGTGGTCTTGCGCGCGAACGGGTCGGCCTTGGCGATCGAGCGCGGCGCGATCACGAGGTCGGAGCGCGGCCGCGCGTTGCAGAACAGCACCTGGTTGTCGGCGCGCTCGGCCCCGCTCAGCGCATCGCCGGCAAAGGCGCGGGTCTCGCCGGACACCACGCGGCCCTTGCAGGTGCCGCACACGCCCTTGCGGCAGGAGAACGGGATTTCCAGGCCGGCGCGCTGCGCCGCATCGAGCACCGACTCGTTCGGCTCGCAGGGAAAGCGATACTCGGAGTTCGCGACGGTAACCGTGAAGGTCATCGTGTCACAACGGCAGCGCGAGCAGCGTTTGAATGCGCGAGGAATCGCACACCACGATGCGTTTTAAGAATTTCAAATCGTTGCCCGCGGCGCGGACCACGTCGAGGTAGACGCCGGTCGCGAAAATATCGGTCTGGCCGTCGTGCATAATGCGGGCCACCATGAACGGCGTCTCGGTCTCGGCTTCGCCGCCGCCGTTCTTCAGCACGCTCGGCAGGCCAAGGATGTGGCGGTAGGCCTGCTTCTCGTAGACATTGGCGCCGCGCAGCGAGGCGACGCGGTCGATCAGCATGCCCCGGGTGTCGGCGTAGATCATGCCGCCCGGAAAACCGGCACGGTGATTCTCGGCGCTGGTCACGACGTAGAGGCACGGATCGAGAAAGAACTCGGGCCAGGCCTCGAGCTCGTCGCGGGCGATACAGCGGATATAGGCGGCGTTAAGCGCGAGAATGCGCTCGATGGTGATCCCGGCCATTCTACGTGGACCTTAAACGCCCATATGCGAGCGGTAGCACTTCCAGAAGCCGCGCACCGAGGCTTCGGTCGCGCGCGTGCCTTCGTTGGCGGTGCTGTTGCCGCCCATCTCGACCACGGCGCGCTCGCCGTCGGCGGCCGCGACGCCGCGCTGCACGAAGCCGCCGACCGCGCCGTCCTCCATCGAGACGTAGCCCGCGGGGCCGGCGAGGTTGTTCTGGCGAAGCCGCCGCTTCTTCATCTCCTCCGTGTCGTCGGCAAAGCCGAACGTGGTCCAGTTCAGCGCGGTCTGCTGCAGACCCTTGGGCAGGATCTGCCGCACCGCCAGCGCGTTCTGGATCTGCTGCAGCACGAAGTTCGGAAACACCGTCAGGATCTGCATGTGACAGCCGTCGCCGAACTCGTCGGCATTGTCGAGCAGGCTCGGGTCCTTCAGGGTGAAGCTCTCGTTCTCGGAGCGGATGCCCATCGCGGCGTAGTCGTTGCCGCTGTTCTTGGTGTCGATGAACGAGAAGCTCGCATGGTTGCCGCCGTCCGGGCTCACCACCATGCCGCCCTTCTGCGACAGCCGGTTGATGCCGAAGGTGGTGAAGAAGGTGTGGAGCAGGGAGGCATGATAGGTGTCTTTCACGTTCTCGAAGTAGAGCTTCCAGTTGTTCGGCAGCATCTGCGTGTAGCGGCCGGTGACGACCACGGGCTTGTGCAGCACGCGCCTGATGCGGGTCGCCACATCCTCGCCGAGATATTCCTCGATCGGCGGCACGTCGTCGGAAAGGCTGCCGAACACCAGCCCGGCGAACAAGGCGACACGCAGCTTCCGCGGGCCGTGGTCGGAGCGGCAGAAGGTCTTCGGCATGCCGCCCTTGCCGTTGACGCCGTCCTCGAACGCGACCGCCTTGAGATTGCCCTTCAGGTCGTAGTTCCAGGCGTGATAGACGCAGGTGAAGTCGCGGGCGTGGCCGCCGCCGTCGAGCGCGATCAGCGCGCCGCGATGCGCGCAGCGGTTCTCGAAGGCGTAGACCTCGTCGTCGAAGTCGCGCGCGACGATCACCGGCATGCTGCCCACGTAAGTGACGCGATAGTCGCCTGGCTTGGCGACCTCGGCTTCGAGGCAGAGGAAATTCCACACCGGGCCTTCATAGATGCGCTGCTGCTCCAGCGAATAGATCTCCGGCGAATGGTAGATCCAGTAGGGAATGCGCGTCAGCGCGCCCTGCGGCCACTCCATCGGCTGCGGAGCGTTCGGAATCGAGCCGGGTGTGATATTGACGTTCATGGTCTTCGCGAACCTCTCAGTGGTCATTCCGGGGCGCGCCGCAGGTGCGAACCCGGAATCCAGATCGAAACTCCACCCGTGCCGCTGGATTCCGGGCACGCGAGCTTCGCTCGCGCCCCGGAATGACGGCGGAGAACATCAGCCGGTCTTGCGCGCCGGCGCGGTCGCGTCCCACCACGGACAGACGTCGCGGGCCAGCTTGTAGTTGCCCTCCATGACGTTGAGCGGCAGACGGTAGCCCTTCTCGGCGTTGGAGATGCGAAGCTCGCGCGCCTCGTTGCGCTGCTCTTCGTTCAGCCAGTAGCGCTCATGGCCCCAAAGGCTCGGCCCCTGGGTGATGATCTCCGGCGTCCAGTTCGCGGGGTCGATCGAGCGGCCGCCCCAGCCATATTCGAACATGAACTTCGACGGCGACCACGAATAGAACGAGTGGACCTGGTCGTTGTAGTGGCGGCCGAACGTTGTCGCGATCATCTCCGGATTCTTCAACGCGAGGTCGTAGCCCTGGCCGACGTCGTCGAGATAGCAGGTCTCGACCATCAGATGATGGATGCCGGTCTTGCCCGACTCGATGAATGCCACGCTGTGATGGCGCGGATTGACGTGGAAGAAATAGGCGGCGAACGGCTTGGTGAAGTAGTCGCTGAGCTTGAAGCCGAGGATGTCCTGATAGAACGGCAGGATGTCGCCGATCTTCTCGCAGTGGAGCACGGCGTGGCCCATGCCGAGCGGGCCGGTGCGGAAGCCGGAGATAGCGCGGCCGGGCTTGAACGGATCGGTGGTGGTCTCGGCGCCATGGAAGATTTCCAGCCGGTTGCCGGCGGGGTCCGACAGCACGATCAGGTCGCGCACCTTGCGCTCCTCGGCCAGCGCCCGCGAGCCGCGCGCGAACGGCACCTTGTGCCGTTCGAGATTGGCCGCGTAAGCGTCGAGCGCCGCGGCGTCCGCAACCTCCCAGCCGAAGAAGCCCGGAGCCTCGCCCGCGTCCTCATGCACCACGAGCCGCTGCTTCTTGTCGTCCATGCGGAACGTCGCCGTGCCGCGGCTCTTGTCGACGAGCTGCATGCCGAGGAACCGGCCGGCGTAGGCGGTCCAGTCCTCGAGGTTCGCCGTCCGAAGGCCGATATAGCCGAGCGTTTCCAAGCCCATCGCAGTGCTCCTGCGGAATTAGCTAGCGATTTGCCCACCTTATACCACACCTGTCGAGTTCGGCGGAACCTCGCGCCATGTCGGCAAAGCATGGGTGCACATCTGGTTGTTTTTTGGGGGGCGAGCCGGTCCGATCATCGCGGCAGCCGCCCAATCGTCGGGCTTCCGCCCCATGGGGGCCGGTGCTAGCGTTGACGCACAGGTCGATTGCAGCGTGCATCCATCCGCACGGTCTCGGCAGAAAGGCCGCCGGATTTTCCAACGGAGGAACGTCCATGGCCTTTCGGAAATCACCAATCCTGTTTGCGTTGTTGTCGGGTGCGGCGCTGGTCGCCGTGTCCGCCGGGCCGTCCCGGGCGGCCGAGGAATTGCGGATCGGCCTGATCGCGCCGATGACCGGACCCTTCGCCCAGGTCGGCAAAGATATGGTCGACGGCTTCAACATGTATCTCGAAGAGGTCGGTGGCGACTTCGCGGGGGCCAAGGTCAAGCTGATCGTCGAGGACGACGTGGCCAAGCCCGACACCGGCGTGACCAAGGCGAAGAAGCTGATCCTGCAGGACAAGGTGCACATGCTCGTCGGCGGTGTTCTCGCCTCGACCGGCTATGCGCTCGCTCCGGTCAGCACGGCGGACAAGACCGTCTACATCGCCTCGGTGCCCGCGTCCGACGATCTGACGCAACGCGATCTGCCCAAGTTCCCGTATTTCATCCGCACCGGCTGGAGCAGCTCGCAGCCGCATCACGCGCTGGGCCAGTGGGCCTGCGAGCAGGGCCACAAGAAGATCTCGGCGATCGGTGCCGACTATGCCTTCGGTTACGAGTCGGTCGGCGGCTTCCAGAAGGCGTTCGAGGACTGCGGCGGACAGATCGTGCAGAAAATCTGGCCGCCGCTCGGTGCCAAGGACTTCGGGCCGTACATTCCCGGCATCAAGGCGGACGCCGACGCCGTGTTCACGCTGATGGTCGGGCCGATGGCGCTGCAGTTTCCCAAGCAGCTTCGCCAGGGCGGGTTCAAGAAGCCGATCGTCGGCGGCGGCACGAGCTACGACGAGTTCGCGCTGCCGTTCATGGATGACGGCGTGATCGGCGACGTCTCGGCGCTGCAATACAGCGCGGCGCTGCAGACGCCGAAGAACGAAGCCTTCGTGAAGAAGTATCGCGGCAAGTACGGCAAGGTGCCATCCTACTTCTCGGAAACCAACTACAGCACCGCGATGATGATCCACGAGGTGCTGAAGGGCACCAACGGCGCATTCCCCGGCCCGGAGCAGTTCGTCGCCAAGATGGCGGCGCTCAAGGTCGACACCCCGCGCGGACCGGTGAGCTTCGACGACATGCGCAACCCGGTGCAGAACATCTACATCAAGAAGGTCGAGAAGAAGAAGCTGTTCGGCTACGACAAGGACGAGCTCTGGAACACGGTCATCAAGACCTATCCGCACGTGAGCCAGTTCTGGACCTACGGCAAGGAAGCGTTCCTGAAGCAGCCGGTCTACAGCCGCGACTTCCCGCCCTGCAAGTTCTGCCAGTAGCAGCGCGCGGATTGTGAAGTCGAAAACCCCGGTCCATTGGACCGGGGTTTTTCTTATTCATCCGGCGGTGCGCCGGCCTGCATCATCGTGCGGGTGTTTTCCGCGACGATCTCCCACATCCCCGACATGACGATCATGGGCATCCAGAACAGGAATGGCATCGGTCGCCTCGCATTTTCTGTTTCTGTGTTGTTTTCGCGAGGGGATAACGCACGGAGACCCGATCCGTGTCACATTAAATTTCGCGCAAGTGGCTGCCGAGCGCGGGAACTTTTGTCCGTGGTCACATGTGTGGCGCTCAATCGAAGCCGTAAAACTGACAGAACTCATGCAATTCGGCGCGCGGCGAGCGGAAGTCGTTGGCCTTGTGCTTCCTGTCGCCGTACCCGATGGCGAAGCCGCAGAACAGCATTTCGTTGTCCGGCAACTTCAGGAACTCGCCGACCGTGTCATAGAGTCGCGCCCAGGCTTCCTGCGGACAGGTGTCGAGGCCATAGCCGCGGGCGAGAAACGCCATGGCATGGACATAGCCGCCGAGGTCGGCCCACTGGCCGGGGCCAAGCCGCCGGTCGATGGTGATGAACAGCGCCACCGGCGCGCCGAAGAACTCGAAATTCTTCTTGTACTGCCCGAGCCGGCCGGCTGCGTCGTCGCGGCCGATGCCGAGCGAGCCGTAGAGCTGGATGCCATGCCCCTCGCGGCGCTCCTTGTAGGCGCCGAACATCGGCTCGGGATAGATCGGGTATTCCGGCTTGCTGTGGCGCGGATCCTCGTTGGCGATGCGCTTTGCAACGACGGCTTTGAACTCGGCGAGCGGTTCGCCGGTGAGTGCGTAGACGTTCCAGCTTTGCAGGTTGCCGCCGGATGCCGCGCGTTGTGCCTTGACGATGATCTCCCTGACGATCTTGAGATCAACCGGCTTGTCGAGGAAGGCGCGGCAGGCGATGCGCGAGTCGACGGCTTCGAAAACGTCCATGGATGATCCTCAGGGCTGTCATCGCCGGGCCTTTCCCGGCGATCTCGCTTGGGCGGGTACAGTGCCGACCTAAGCGGGATCACCGGGTCACGCCGCTTCGCGGCGGCCCGGTGATGTCGGTGCTATTCGTCCGGAGCCGCAAGACGGCGCGGCGGAGAGGGCAGTTCCTGCGATGACGGGGCGCCGAGCGCGACGGGATCGTTGTGCACGCGGTAAAGCTGCGGTGCGGCGCGATTGATGTGCACCTGGAAAATGTCCGGCCGGTTGTAGTGCCCGGCGAAGTCGTGGCGGAGCTTCATCTGGATGCCGAGGTCGAGATTGCACTCGGCATAGAGAATGCCTTCCCCCGCGCCCAGGGGCCCGGCGATGATGCGCGACAGCGGGTCGACGATCAGCGAGCCGCCGCAGCAGTCCGGGTTGCGCAGGAATTTCTCCGCCTCCGCGCTGGGCTGAAGCATCTCGATCATCCGCTCGTCGACCGTGCCGCAGGCCGAGATCACGAACGCCTTGCTCATCTGCGCGAAGGCCTGCGAGTCGATCGCCACGCGGTTGCGCAACGGATCGCCGCTGGTCGGAAAGTGGTTGGGCCAGCTCATCACGTGAATGCGCGTGCCTTCGGCGATCAGCGCGAACACCGCCAGCGGATTGGAGTTCTCGCCGCAGATCAGCCCGGACATCGGGCCGAACTCGCTCTGGAACGCGCCGAACGTGTCGCCGTAGCCGCCCATGTGCACCAGCCGCTCGCCGACCGTCGGCATGATCTTCTGGTGCTTGCGGATGATGCTGCCGTCGGGAGCGAAATAGATCTGGGTGTTGAACATCGTCCCGGTGGTGTTGGGGATCTTCTCGCACACGCCCATCACCACATAGGCGTTGGCGTCGCGGGCGGCGGCGCCGAGCGCCTCGGTCTGCGGCCCGGGAATCTCGAGCGAATTCTTGAACAGCTCGACGGCGAGCTTGTTGGCGAGCGTGCCGGTCGCGGCGTGGTGGTGGTACCAGACCGGATGCGCGGGAATGAAGCCTTCGGGAAAGCCGATCACCCGCGCGCCGGCCTGACCTGCCTCGCGGATCAGCCGGCAGGCTTTCTCGGTCGAGCCCTCGCGGTCGAGGAACACCGAGGCGGCCTGCACCGCTGCGACCTTCACCGTGCCGTACTGATCGCCCATTTTTCCTATGCTCCCGCGCTTTTTTCGCGCAGCACGACGGTCGGCGCAAGGCCGATCACGACGATCGAGCAGATGCCGATCGGGATGAAAGGCGCGAAGGTCCAGCCCGTCAGGTCCCACAGCGCGCCGCCGATGATCGGCACGATCACCGCGCACGAATAGCTGATGGTGAAGATGCCCGCGGTCACGCGATGCACGTCCTCGGGCGGAGCGATCAGCGGCGGCAGCGCCAGCACGAGCACCAGCACCGCCGCACCGCCGAAGCCCCAGACGGCGCAGCCGGCGACGGCCCAGGCGCCGCCGAGAAATACGATCGCCGCGACCGAGGCGAGGCAGATCAGCGCGAACGCCATATACGACCACGTGGTCCGGACCATGCGTTCGGCGGAGAGGAGCAGCAGGAAGGATGCCGGAAGCTGGCCGGCGTTGAGCGCGGTGAGCGCTGCGTGAATAAGGTCGGGCCGGCCGGTCTGGGTGAAATAGTCCGGCAGGAAGCCGTTCATCGAGAAGTAGGTGGCGTTGACGCAGCCGAGCAGGAGCCCGATCCGCCAGAGTAGCGGGTTGCGGAAATCGGGCATCCACCGGCGGCTGGCCAGGCTTGGCGCTGCCGCCGGTCCGCGCGGCGCGCAGATTGCGATCGTCACGGCGACGGCCGCGACCATCAGCCCCCAGAACAGAAAGCTGCCGCGCCAGCTTTGCTCGATCAGCGGCAGCAGCAGCGGGATGGTCAGCGCCGCGGGCAGGATCTCGCCGATGATCAGCCCGTTGGTGTAGACCGCGGTGGCAAAGCCGATGCGCTGCGGCACCCAGGCGCGCACCAGCGGCGGCAGCGACGGCTGCATCACGGCGACGCCGAACGCCGTCACCACGGTGCCGAAGTAGAGCATCGCGATGCTTGGGCCGACGCCGCGCAGGGCCGACCCCACGGCGCAGAGCGCAAGCCCGACCAGCAGCGCGTTCAGCGCGCCGAGCCGCGCGATCATCAGCGAGCCGGCAATGGCCGCGCCCGCGAACAGCACCATCGGCAGGCCGGTGAGAATGCCGACCTGGGTTTCGGACAGGTGCAGGTCGTCGTGAATGAGCGGCGTGACCGGCGGGACGGCGAGGATCGTCAGGCGCAGCGCATTGCCGGCGAGCCAGAGCAGCAGCAGCGCGCGGACTGGCCCGGTCATCGGCCGGCTACGCGGCTTTTCGCTGCGGCACGCACATCACCGCAACCATCGAAAGAAGCGTGAAGCCCGCGACCAGGATAAAGGTCCAGCGCGGCGCGCCGTAGTCGAGCAGCGCGCCGAACAGCGGCGGCGCGAGGATGCCGGCGACGTGATAGCCGGTGGTGACGAAGGCGAACACCGCGCCGAACGAGCCGGGCGGGGTGACCTCGCGCACGATCATGTCGCGCGAAGGCATCACGATGCCGCCGCACAGGCCCGCAAGCGACATCACCAGAATGAGAAGGAGCGCGCCGGGGTCCACGCTGGCGATCAGCGGCGCGGCCAGCACGGTCGCAAGCAATCCAACCGACGCGAGCAGGCGGTGATTGCTGATCCGTCCCGCGAGCCATCCGCCGACCAGCACGCCGCCTGCGCTGAGCAACAGATAGGCGGAGAGGGCGGTGTTTGACGTCACTGGGCTGGTGCCGTAAAGCGAGTCGAGCGCCACCACCGAGAAGTTCTGCAGGCCGAAGCTGCCGAACGCATACACCAGGAAGAACACGAAGTTCATCAGGATCGGCGCGGTGACGAGCAGCCGCCAATCGGTCGGCGTGGAGCCCGCATCGCGCGGCTTGGCCGCGGCCGGATGCGGTTCGCCGTCGGGCTGGAATATGAGCACCAGGGCGGCGATCACGCCCAGCAGTGCCGCGCCGAGAAATGCGCCGCGCCAGCCGAACATCCCATGCAGCACCAGCACGGCGGCCGGAGCCGCGGCGCTGCCGAGCATTCCTGAGAAGGTGTGCACGGAATAGGCCTGGCTGATGCGCCCGGGCGCGACGTAGCGCGAAAGCAGCGCATAGTCCGCCGGGTGATACACGGTGTTGCCGAGGCCAATGACGCCGAACATCGCCACCAGCATCCAATACGAGTTCACCAGTCCGGCGACGGTGAAGCCGGCCGCTCCGAGGAGCAGGCCGGCGATTAGGGCGAAGCGCGCGTTGATCCGGTCGATCAGAAAGCCTGCCGGCGTCTGTGCCACGGCGGAGACCAGATTGAACACGGTGATGGCGAGCCCCACCTCGGTGTAGCTCACGCCGTAGTCGTCTTTGACGAAGGCGAACAGCGGCGGCAGCACCAGCATGTAGAAGTGGCTGACGAAGTGGGCGGTGCTGACGCCTGCCACGAGGCGGATGTCGCTCGTGCGCCGTGCCGCGAAGGTGAGATCGGTGGCTTCCGTCATTCCGTTCGCTTGTGCCGCAGCCTGCTCCGGTTCTCTCTCCCCCACCAGGGCGTTCACGCCGTCTTCGCGGGCTATGCGGGGAGAGGGAGGGGCCGGTGTATTACTGCTTCGCCTTCGCCTCTTGGATCGCCTGCCAGACGCGCGCCGGGCTTGCCGGCATGTCGATGTGCTTGATGCCGTAGACCGACAGCGCATCGACCACCGCATTCATGATCGAGGTGAGCGATCCCGCGCAGCCCGCTTCGCCGCAGCCCTTGACGCCGAGCGGATTGGTCTTGGCCGGCACCGGATGGCTCTCGACAACGAAGTCGGGGACGTTGTGCGCCTTCGGCAGGGCGTAATCCATGAACGAGCCGGACAGGAGCTGCCCGCTCTCGTCATAGACCGTGTGCTCCATCAAGGTCTGGCCGATGCCTTGCGTCACACCGCCGTGCAACTGGCCGTCGACCAGCAGCGGATTGATGATGGTGCCGAAGTCGTTGACCGCGGTGTACTTGACGACCTCGATGTTGCCGGTGTCGGGATCGACCTCGACCTCGCAGACATGGCAGCCGTTGGGATAGGCCGATGGCGCGCCGTCGCTGACGTGCTTGACGTCAAGCGATTGCGGTCCATCCGGCGGCAAGGGCATGCCGGTGCGGACTTTCTGCGCCAGCTCCATGATGCCGATCTCGCGGTCGGTGCCGGCGACGACGAACCGGCCGTCCTTGAACTCGATGTCGCCAGCCGAAGCTTCGAGCGCGTGCGAGGCGATCTGCTTGCCCTGATCGACCACCTTGGCCGCGGCCTCGACGATGGCCTGGCCCGAATTCATCATCGAGCGCGAGCCGCCGGTGCCGCCACCGGCCAGAAGCTCGTCGCTGTTGCCTTGCAGGATGCGCACCTTGTCGAACGGCACGCCGAGCCGGTCGCTCAGCACCTGGGCGAACGGCGAGGCATGGCCCTGGCCGTAATCGAGCGTGCCGGTGCGGATCGTCACGCCGCCGTCGGCGTCGAAGGCGATGCCGCCCATCTCCTTGTTGGCGGGGGCGGTGACCTCGAGATAGCAGCCAACGCCGATGCCGCGGATCTTGCCGCGCTTTTTGCTGTCGCGTTTGCGCGCGTTGAAGCCCTTCCAGTCGGAGGCCTCCAGTGCCTTCCGGAAGATCGCCGGGAAATCGCCGGTGTCATAGGTGGTGCCGGCCGCCGACTTCCATGGGATATCGCTCTTGCGGATCTGGTTCTTGCGGCGAAGCTCGATGCGGTCGAAGCCGGTCTCGGCGGCGGCATAATCGATCAGCCGCTCCATGAAGTAGTTGCCCTCGGGCCGGCCTGCGCCGCGATAGGGGCTGACGAACGTCGTGTTGGTGAACACGCACTTGCTCGACACCTCCATCGCCGGTGTGCGGTAGAGGCTGATGACGTTGCGCACGATGTTGAGCGTGCCGGGCTGCGGCGACATTGCGCCCTGGAAGCCGCCGAGGTTGGCGAAACCGTCGAGCCGCAGCGCGAGGAAATGCCCCTCTTCGTCGAGCGCCAGCTCCGCGGTCATCTCATGGTCGCGGCCGTGGTTGTCGGACATGAAGCTGCCCGAGCGTTCGTCGGTCCACTTCACCGGCCGGCCGAGCGCCTTCGCGGCATGCAGGATGCAGATGTATTCCGGATAGACCTGCGCCTTCATGCCGAACGAGCCGCCGACATTGCCGGTGAGGATGTGCACCTTGTCCGGCGTGGTCTTCATCGCCGCGGTGATGCCGGCCTTCATGCCCATCACGCCCTGGCTGACGGTGTTGAGCGTGTAGCTGTCGCCAGTCTTGTCGTAGCGGGCGTTCGCCGCACGCGGCTCGATCGCGTTGACCACCATGCGGGTGTTCTGGATCTTGAGCTGCACTTTGTGCTTGGCCGCGGCAAAGGCTGCGTTCACCTTCTCGGTGTCGCCATAGTGAAAGTCGAGACAGATGTTGCCCGGCACGCTGTCGAACAGCGCGGTGGCGCCCGGTGCCGTCGCCTGCTGCGGCGTGGTCATGACCGGCAGCGGCTCGATGTCGAGCTCGATCGCCTCGGCCGCGTCCTTGGCCTGCAGCACCGTTTCGGCCACCACGCAGGCGATCGGATCGCCGACGAAACGCACCTTGTCGGTCGGCAGCGCCGGCCGCGGCGGCTTCTTCAGGTCGGTGCCGTCCTTGCTCTTGAACGGCAGCGCCGATTGCAGCGTGCCGTACTGCGCCACGTCCGCGCCGGTGTAGACGCCAAGCACGCCCTTCATCTTTTTCGCGGCGTCGGTGTTGATCGACTTGATCCGCCCGTGCGCGACGCTCGAGCGCAAAATGTAGGCATGGGCCTGATTCGGAAAATTGACGTCGTCGGTGTAGCGGCCTTCACCGCGCAGCAGCGTCGCGTCCTCCTTGCGGGGCGCCGGCTGGCCGATGGCGTAGGCGGAGCGGGACGTGGCGGTATCCTGGATGTTCATGGAGCAATTTCGCCTGTTTCGCCTGAATTTCTAAGGGAACAAGAGCCGGTTTGAGATATCGGACGAAGCCTGATTTCACAAGGACGGCCACAGGTTTCCGTCATGTTCTCGTCGGCCACCAGAGTTGCGCCCACCGGTGCGGCTCTTTAGACTTTCCGGCGAAGTTGAAATTGACCGCCGCGCCGTCGAGCCCTGCGCTTTGAGCGCAACAAGGCTTCCGCGTGGGGAAAGGTTAGGAATGGACGACGAGGCCCGGGCGACCGGCCTCGGCCCTGTGCCTGACCGGGAAGCCCGTGGGCCCCGGCGGGGCCGGCGGTCGCCCTATCGGCATCCGCGCCGCGACAGCGGGGCAGGCGGTGCGGGTGGGCAGGACCTGTCCGGTCCGACCTATGCCGCGCTCGATCTCGGCACCAACAACTGCCGCCTGCTGGTGGCGCGCGCGACGCGCGACGGGTTCCGCGTGGTCGACGCATTTTCGCGCATCATCCGGCTGGGGGAGGGCATTACCAGCTCCGGCCGCCTGAGCGACGCCGCCATCGTGCGCGCGGTCGAGGCCTTGCGGGTGTGCAGCGCCAAGATGCGCAACCGTGGCGTGACGCGCGCCAGGCTGATCGCGACCGAAGCCTGCCGGGCGGCGGGCAACGGGCTCGAATTCCTCGACCGCGTGCGGGATCAGGTCGGCATCGAGCTCGAGATCGTCGACCGCGAGACCGAAGCGCGGCTTGCCGCCACCGGCTGCACCCCGCTGGTCGATCCGCAGGCGCGCGGCGTCATCCTGTTCGACATCGGCGGCGGCTCTTCGGAACTGGTCCGCCTCGGGCCGTGCGGGGCGGCGCAGCATGGCCCGCCGCATCCGGCGATCGAGGGCTGGACCTCGATGCCGATCGGCGTCGTCACGCTCGCCGAGCGCCACGGCGGCGTGACGGTGACGCGGGAGAGTTTCGAAACCATGATCGCCGAGGTCGCGGTGCACGTGAACCGCTTCGCCGCCGAGCACGGCGGCACCGACGGCGTTCACATGCTCGGAACCTCGGGCACCGTGACCACCATCGCCGGCGTCTATCTCGAGCTGGCGCGCTACGAGCGCCGCCGTGTCGACGGCTGCTGGATGAGCGACGTGCAGGTGAGCGGTGTGGTCGAGCGGCTGCTGGCGATGACCTACGAAGGCCGCGTCGCCAACCCCTGCATCGGCGCCGAGCGCGCCGATCTGGTGCTCGCGGGATGCGCGATTCTCGAAGCGATCCGCCGCGCGTTCCCGTGCCCGCGGCTCCGGGTCGCCGACCGCGGGCTGCGCGAAGGCATGCTGGTGCAGATGATGCGCGAGGACGGAGTGTGGCGATGAGCTCCGATCGCGTTGCAACTCGGGCCATAGCGCGTCGAAGACGCGCGTTACCGCGCTGTTGGCGCTCCCTGCCCCTTTCAGGGGGAGGTGAAGCGGCCACATGCGATGCCTTCGCTCTCCAGGGGACGACGAAGCGCGGAAAGGCCGCGCCATGACAACCAAAGGTTCGGGTCGCGGGGAGCGGAGCCTCAAGGTCCGCGTCAAGGACAAGCGTAAGACGCAGTCGTCGCGCAAATGGCTGGAGCGCCAGCTCAACGATCCGTATGTGGCGCGGGCCAAGCGCGAGGGCTACCGCTCGCGCGCGGCCTTCAAGCTGATCGAGATCGACGACAAGCACCGTCTGTTCAAGCCCGGCGCGCGGGTCGCCGATCTGGGCGCTGCGCCCGGCGGCTGGAGCCAGGTTGCGGCGAAGCGCGTCGGCGCGCAGGGACGCGTCGTCGGCATCGACATTCTCGACATGGACGAGATCGCAGGCGTCGAGTTCGCGAAGATCGATTTTCTTGACCCCGCCGCGCCGGACCGGCTGAAGACGATGCTCGGCGGGCCGGCCGACGTCGTTCTCTCCGATATGGCGGCGAATGCCACCGGCCACCGCCAGACCGATCATCTGAAGATCATGGCGCTGGTCGAGGCGGCGGCGGAATTTGCCGGCGAGGTGCTGAAGCCCGGCGGATCGTTTCTGGCGAAGGTGATCCAGGGCGGCACCGAGGGCGCATTGCTTGCGGGCCTCAAGCGTGATTTCGCGACCGTGAAGCATGTGAAGCCCGCCGCGAGCCGCTCCGACTCCGCCGAGCTCTACGTGCTGGCGACCGGATTCCGCGGCGGGGCAAAAAAGTGACAGTCGGTCGAGGCTGCATCCGGACTACCGGTAGAATAGCATGGCCCTGTCGATCAACAGGAGGCGTGCATGGCGAGCCGGCGTGATTTCCTGCGGGGCACCGCGGCAACTGCATTTGCGATGTCGGCGCATCCCGATCTGTTCGCGCAGTCTGTTGCTTCACCATCCGTGAACTGGAATGCAGGTTCAGTGCGGCATCTGTTGCCGACCGTGAACGACACCCGCATTCTGCTGAAGGCGTCTTTTGCATCTGCGCTGCCGGATGCTCCGACGCTCCAGATCGGCGGGAGCGCTTTTCGCGGTCGCATGAGCGACACGCGCGGCGAGCACTGGCATTTCCATGCGACCGACCTGGCGCCCGATCGCATGCATCGCCTGTCGCTCCTTGGCGGCGACGGCCGCCCGCTGTGCGAACCGTGGGAGCTCGCGACGTTTCCCGATCCCGATGACAGGCCGTCGCAATTCAGGGTCCTGTTCTTCGCGTGCGCAGGCGGCCACGAGGCGATGAAGTATCTCAGCCCGGCGGTGCGGGCGAGGCTGCTCCGGCGTGCGCTGAGTTTTCAACCACAGGCGGCGGTCGCCAACGGCGATCATGTCTACTGGGATCTGTTGTCGCCGCTGACATCGAAGCGGCTCGGCGCGTCGCCTGACGCGGAGAAGATTGCCGGCAAGTTCAATCGGGCAGGCGTGGTGCTTGGTGGCGACAACGAGGCTGTTCTCAAGCGGGCCGTCGGACCGCAGATTGCGTCGGTCTACGGTGCGGATTTCCGCTCGACACCCGTTTTCTTCATCCAGGATGACCACGACTATTTCGACAACGACGAGGCCACCGACGATTTCGTCACGTTTCCACCGACCCACTTCATGCTGCAGATGGCGCGCGCCACGCAGCATTTGTACTACCCGGAGTACCTGCCCGACGTGGCGCGTCCGCGCGGTCTGGCCTGGTCCTCGTCAGCCGACCGCGTCGATGGCGTGTCGGAGACCTTCGGCACCATTCGCTATGGCCGGCTTGCGGAAGTGCTGCTGTATGACATTCGCAGAACTGCGACGCTGGCAGGACCGAGCGCGGTCTATGTCGACGTCGAGGCGGAAAACTGGCTGAAGGCCCGGATGGCCGCGACCGACGTCGCCCACGTCGTCCATGCTCCTTCCAATCCGCCGGGCTGGACGGCCGGGAAGTGGGGCGAGTGGTATCCGGACGTCGTCGGACCGGACAAGAAGCTGACGATTTCGGTGCCGAAGCCTTACTGGCAACCGGGCTGGCTCAAGCAGCACGACCGGCTGATGGCCGCGATGTCGGCGATGCGGAGCCGCAGGCCGCTGATCGTCAGCGGCGACATGCACGCGGTCGCGCTCGCGACCATGCAGCGCAGCGGCTCGCTCGACCTCAGAACCAATCCGATCCACGTTGCGCTGTCAGGCACGATCGGCACGTGGACGGGTGGCTGGCCGTCCAGCGGCATACGCGGCACGCCGGCTACGCCTTCGGCGGTGCTGGACCTGAGCGAGAAGGTGAAACCGATCGAGCAGCACGGCTTTACGCTCGTCGATTTCACCCCCGACAGGATGGTGCTGCGCTTCTTCAAGTGGGACGTGAACACGCAAGGCGTCGATGCGATCGACACGCTGCAGCCGTTCCACACCGAGGAATTGATCCGTCCGGCTTGAGGCGGCCTCTAGGGATTGACACCCAATTCCTTGAGCAACTGCCGCGTCGTCGGCAGCTTCGGATTGATCTCCAGCGCCTTCGTCAGGTCGGCGATCGCGCCGGCCTTGTCGCCTGAATCCTTTTTGGCGAGCCCGCGGTTGTTCCAGGAATGGGCGTCTTTCGGGTCGTATTCGATCGCCTTGTCGTAGTCGGCGATGCCGCCGGCATTGTCGTATTTCATCAGCTTGACCATGCCGCGGTTGCGCCAGCCGCGCGCGTCGGTGGGCGCGACGCGGATCGCCTCGCCGTAGTCGGCCGCGGCGCGGTCGAGGTTGTTCATCGCCCGATAGATGTTGCCGCGGTTGATGTAGCCCAGCAGGTCGTCCGGCTGCAGCTCGATGGTCTTGGAATAGTCGGCGATCGCGCGGTTGAAGTCGCGCTTGCGCTGGTAGGCCCAGCCGCGATTGCCATAGGCGCGGGCGCTCTTCGGGTCGTGCTTGATCGCGGTGGTGAAATCCGCAATCGCCTCGTCGAGCTTGTTGCGTTTCAGCAGCGCATCGCCGCGGTTGTTGTAGGCGGCAGAGAGCGTCGGATCGAGCTTGATCGCGTGGTTGTAGTCGGCGATGGCGCGTTCGAGGTCGCCCTTGAGCGCGAACACCCGGCCACGATTGCTGAACGAGCAACCGAAGGTCGGATCGATCTTGATCGCCTGCTCCAGGTCGGCCAGCGCCTGGTCGAGTTCGAGCTTCTCGGTCAGCGCGAAGCCGCGGTTGCAGTAGGCGACGGCGAGTGAACGGCCGGTCTCGGTCCTGGCGTCGATCAGCGCGGTGCAGCCGGCGATCCGCGCCTCGTGTGTCGCGTCAGGCGCCTTGCAGGCGCTTGCGGGCGTGGCTTGCGCCGCCGCTTGAGGGGCGGCGAACGGAAGGGCGGCGACGACGGCCGCGGTGACAATCAATAATGACGTTCGCATCGGCATGGAGATGGCGGCCTCCTTGGGCTGAAGTTGGGCAGCCTCGGTCGCGTGCTCGACGCGGTTCCGGCTCCCGCGCATCTGCAAATTGGTCGCAGCGGTTCATCGCCGGATTTCCGGCGTTTTCCGCCCCATTCAGCGCATCACGCCCAGGCGGCGCAGCGCGTCCGCGGGCTGCTGCAGGCCTGGGTCCAGCGCCGCCGCCCGGCGAAGGTCGGCGATGGCCGCGTCCTTGGCGCCAAGCTTTTCCTGGATCAGCCCGCGCAGGCTCAGCGCCTGCGCCCAGTTGGGGTTGATCTCGGCGGCCTTGGTTGCATCGTTGAGCGCCTCGCGGAAGCGGCCGGCGATGTAGTGCGCTTGCCCGCGTTCGTAGTAGGCCGGAGCGAAACCCGGCGAAAGCGCGATGGCTTTGTCGTAGTCGGCGATCGCGCGGTCGAGCGCGCCGCGGTTGCGCCAGATGTTGCCGCGGGTGCCGTAGAAGGCGGGGTTGCGCGTGTCGAGCGCGATCGCCTTGTCGAGGTCGGCGAGCGCCCGGTCCGGATCGCCGCGGGCGCCGAGCGCGATGCCGCGGTTGCCGTAGGCCGACGCGTTCTCGGGGGCAAGCCGGATCGCGGCGTCGAAATCGGCAATTGCGCGGTCGGGATCTTTCTTGGCGCTGAAGGCAAGCCCGCGGTTGAGATAGGCCAGCGCATAGTTCGGATCGAGCTTCAGCGCCGCGTCGTAGTCGGCGATGGCACGGTCCTGCTCGCCCTTGTCGGCAAGTGCGATGCCGCGGTTGTTGAAGGCCGCGGCCTCCCTCGGGCTGAGCCGGATGGCCTGGTCGTAATCGGCGATGGCGCGGTCGCTCTGGCCGATGCGGCGGAGCGCCAGCCCGCGGTTGAAGTAGGCCGCGCCGAGATTGGGATCGAGCCGCAGCGCCTGATCGTAGTCGGCAATGGCCCGATCGGTGTCGCCCTTGGCATCGTGCGCCGTGGCGCGGCCCATGAAGCTCACAGCGCCGCGCGGATCGAGCCGGATCGCCTGATCGAAGCTGGCGATGGCGCGGTCATAGTCGCGCCGCACCAGGTGCGCGTTGCCGCGGCTCAGATAGGCGCGGGCATAGCCGGGGTTGATGCGCACCGCGGTATCGAACTCGGTGACGGCCCGGTCGTAATCGCCGGCGCGGGCATAGGCGATGCCGCGGTTGGAATGGACGATGGCGAGGTTGTCGCCGACATAGCGGCCGCTGTTCAGCAGCGTGGTGCAGGCGGTGGCCTGAACCTCCGCGCTTGCGCCGCCCATGCCGGCGCAGCGCCGCTCGTCCGCCGACAGTGGCTGCGCACGGCTTGAGGCGGCCGTGAGTGCCAACACTGCTGCGGTCAGCACAAGAAGGGCGAGGCGCGAGGTCGGCATGGCCTTCGTTCGGGAATCGGTGCGAGCGTTCTGTGACGGCTCTGGCGCAAATTTAAGATCGTCGCGTGACGTACGCCAGCTTTTGCTCGCCGACGCAGGTAACATCAGCCGCCGCGCGGGTCGGAGGCACGGCCCGTGGCCGGCAGCCGGTTGGCCATTTCCGCCCCTGCATCCTTCGGCAGGAAGGCGAAAACCAGCGCCGAGCTTGCGGCGACCAGCCCCACGAGAATGAAGCCCGGCGGGAAGTCGGCGGCCGTGATGGCCGCGCGTTCGCTGAGGCGCGATGTCACCTCCACCGTCAGCGCCGCGCCGGCCACGCCGGTCGCAAGCGACACCTGCTGGGCGACGGCGGCGAACGCGGTGGCCCGGCTCATGCGCGCGGCGGGCACTTCGGCATAGGCGAGCGCATTGACCGCGGTGAACTGCAGGGACCGGAAAAAGCCGCCGATCATCAGGATCGTCACCATGACTGCGAACGACGTGGTGGCGGAAAACCCGGCGCAGGCGACGATGAACAGTCCGCCGAGGATGGCATTGGCGACCAGCACGGTGCGGAAGCCGAACCGCTTGAGCACCCAGGGTGCGGCCGCCTTGACGATCAGCGCGCCCATGGTCGAGGTGAAGGTGATCAGGCCGGACTGAAACGGCGTGAGGTTGAAGCCGACCTGAAGAAGAAGCGGGAGGAGAAACGGCATCGCGCCGACGCCGATGCGGAACAGGAAGCCGCCGGTGACGCTCGCGCGGAACGTCGGCAGCTTCAGCAGGCCGAAATCGATCACCGGCGCGGGCGCCCGCCGCGCATAAGGAATATAGAGTCCCAGCGCGATCAGGCCGGTCCCGATCATCGCCACGACAATGGGCCAGGGCACGATCTCGAAGCCCGCGACCGAGAAGCCAAACGTCAGGCCCGCGACGGCGACGCCCGCCAGCACCATGCCCACCGCATCGAACCGTTCCGGCACCTCGGCACGGACATCCTCGATGTAGCGCAGGACCAGGACGATGCCGATCAGCCCCATCGGCACGTTGATCAGGAAGATCCAGTGCCACGACGCATAGGTGGTGATGAAGCCGCCGATCGGCGGGCCCAGCAGCGGCCCGATCATGGCGGGGATCGACACCCAGGCCATGGCGTTGACCAACTCCCGCCGGTCGATGGTGCGCACCAGCACCAGCCTGCCGACCGGGGTCATCATCGCTCCGCCGATACCCTGGACGATCCGGGCGAGCACGAAGTGCCAGAGCTGGGTCGACAGTGCGCAGCCGATCGAGCCGATAATGAACACGGCGATCGCGGCGGCGAACACCGTCCGCGCGCCGAACCGGTCGGCGGTCCAGCCGCTCATCGGGATGAAGACCGCAAGCGAGAGCAGGTAGGAGGTCACCGCAAGCTTCAACGTCAGCGGGCTCGTGCCGATATCGGCGGCAATCGCCGGCAGCGAGGTGGCGATCACCGTCGAGTCCATGTTGTCCATGAACAGCGACACCGCGACGATCATCGGGACGAGGCGTTTGCTGGTCATGGACTCGTCATCAATGGTCCGGGCGCCTCCCTGGCGCCACTATAGGGGCGGCCGGTGGATGAAATTGAGATTTCCACGGAATTTCCTAGGAAAGCCGGCCGCATGGTGCTATCCACCATCGCCAACCCAAAAGCGGGCCCGATTCGGGCGAGGACGCGTTGTTCTCGCGAAGGGTTCGCTTATTCGCATCCGGACACCATATTCCGGGCGAGGGCCCCGGAGTTGGCATGGCCACCATCAACCGTTCCGATCTTCCCGAAGCGTTCACTTTCGACGACGTGCTGCTGAAGCCCGGTCTGTCCGACGTGTTGCCGTCGGAGGTTGACGTCAGGAGCCGCATCACCCGTTCGATTTTGCTGAACCTGCCGATCGTGGCCTCGGCGATGGACACCGTCACCGAGGCCAAGATGGCGATCGCCATGGCCCAGGCGGGCGGCATCGGCGTGCTCCACCGCAATCTCGAGCCGCATCAGCAGGCGGCGCAGGTGCGGCAGGTCAAGAAGTTCGAGTCCGGCATGGTGGTGAACCCGCTCACCATCCACCCGGACCAGACGCTCGCCGACGCGCTGGCGCTGATGAAGGAGCACAACATCTCCGGCATTCCGGTGGTGGAGGGCGGCGGCAATGGCCAAAAAGGCACAGAGCCCGGCAAGCTCGTCGGCATTCTCACCAACCGCGACGTGCGCTTCGCCACCGACACCCGGCAGAAGGTGTCGGAGCTGATGACCAAGGACAAGCTCGTCACCGTGCGCGAGGGCGTCAACCAGGAAGAGGCGAAGCGGCTCTTGCACCAGTACCGCATCGAGAAGCTCCTGGTGGTCGATGCCGCTTATCGTTGCGTCGGCCTGATCACCGTCAAGGACATCGAGAAGGCGGTCGCCAATCCGAACGCCTGCAAGGACGAGCAGGGCCGGCTGCGGGTCGCGGCTGCCACCACCGTCGGCGACAAGGGCTACGACCGCACCGAGCAGCTGCTCGAGGCCGGCGTCGACCTCGTCGTGGTCGACACCGCCCACGGCCACTCCAGGCATGTGCTGGACGCGGTCAACCGCATCAAGCGCGCCTCCAACGCGGTGCAGGTGGTGGCAGGCAACGTCGCGACCGCCGAGGGCGCGCAGGCGCTGATCGATTCCGGCGCGGACGCGATCAAGGTCGGCATCGGGCCGGGCTCGATCTGCACCACGCGGATGGTCGCGGGCGTCGGCGTGCCGCAGCTCACCGCCATCATGGATGCGGTCGAGGCCGCCAAGAAGCACGACACCCCGGTGATCGCCGACGGCGGCATCAAGTATTCCGGCGATCTCGCCAAGGCGCTCGCCGCCGGCGCCGACGTGGCGATGGTCGGCTCGCTCCTTGCCGGCACCGACGAGACGCCGGGCGAGGCCTATCTCTATCAGGGCCGCTCCTACAAATCGTATCGCGGCATGGGTTCGGTCGGCGCAATGGCGCGCGGCTCGGCCGACCGCTACTTCCAGCAGGACATCAAGGATTCGCTGAAGCTCGTGCCGGAAGGCATCGAAGGACAGGTGGCTTACAAGGGCCCGGTCGCGGCTGTGCTGCACCAGCTCGGCGGCGGGCTTCGCGCCGCGATGGGCTATGTCGGCGCAAAAAACCTCGACGAGTTCCACCAGAAGGCGCAGTTCATCCGCATCTCGTCGGCAGGCCTGCGCGAGAGCCACGTCCACGACGTCACCATCACCCGCGAGAGCCCGAACTATCCCAGCCGGGTGTAGACGTGAGCGTCGGCAAGCGCATCCTGCTGGCGTCGCGCCCGGTTGGCGAGCCTCAGGAGAGCGACCTTCGCATCGAGGACATGCCGGTGCCGACGCCGGGGCCCGGCGAGATGCTGCTGCGGACGCTGTGGCTGTCGCTCGATCCGTATATGCGCGGCCGCATGAGCGACGCGCCCTCTTACGCGACGCCGGTCGCAATCGGCCAGGTCATGGAAGGCCGCACCGTCAGCGAAGTCGTTGCGTCTCATCTCGAAGGCTACGCGCCCGGCGACATCGTGCTGAGCCCCAGCGGCTGGCAAACCCATGCGCTGAGCCAGGGCGGGCTCACGCGCAAGATCGATCGGTCGATCGCGCCGGTTTCGACCGCGCTCGGCGTGCTCGGCATGCCGGGCATGACGGCCTACGTGGGGCTGCTCGACATCGGCCAGCCGAAGACCGGCGAGACCGTCGTGGTGTCGGCGGCGTCCGGTGCGGTGGGCTCGGCGGTCGGCCAGATCGCGAAGATCAAAGGCGCGCGTGCCGTGGGCATCGCCGGCGGTCCGGCCAAATGCCGCTACGTGGTCGACGAGCTCGGTTTCGACGCCTGCATCGACCACCACGCGCCCGACATGGCCGAGCGGCTCAAGGCTGCATGTCCGAACGGCATCGACGTCTATTTCGAGAATGTCGGTGGCGCGGTGTTCGAAGCGGTGTTTCCGCTCCTCAACAATTTCGCCCGCGTGCCGGTCTGCGGGCAGATCGCGACCTACAACGCCAGCGAGATGCCGGCGGGCACGTTGCGGACCTCGCAAGTGACGCGCGCGATCCTCACCAAGCGGCTCACCTTGCGCGGCTTCATCGTGACCGACTTCGCCGCGCGCCAGGGCGATTTCCTGCGCGATGTCTCCGCCTGGGTGCGCGAGGGCCGCATCAAGTATCGCGAGGATATCGTCGACGGGCTCGAGAAGGCACCGCGCGCGCTGATCGGCCTGCTGCGCGGCGAGAACTTCGGCAAGATGCTGGTGCGTGTCGCAGCGCCGGAGCGCTGACGGTGCGCCAACATCGCAGATATTTCTTCACCCCGGTAACGCACGTCGTAGTCGCCGGGCGGAAGCGGCGCCTCCTCCATTCGCGGCAGTAGAAGGAAACGGATCGGCTGCCAGTCGCCAAAGCCCTGATCGAGTGTGGCCTTTTGACGGATCGGCATCGTCCGGTAGCCCTCGGCCATGTTGCTGAGCCGCAGCGACATGCGGGCATCGCCTCCGTCCCGGCTGACACGGAAATCGCCGGCCACGACGGGCCCGCAGGGCTCGGTGAAAACGCGGTGGACATAACAAAAGTGCCTGCTCGAATTGTTTCGAGCCGAAGACGCCGTCCATGGCCCACCAAGTTTCCGAAAATGTTTGCAAAGCGCGACGCCAATCCACCAGCGTCGCAAATCAGAAATACTTCTTCACCCGGAAGCGCACTTCATATTCGCCGGGCGGCAGCGGCGGCATGTTCTCCCGTGGATTGGGCACTAACTCGATGCGCTGCCAGGGCCCGAACGTGTCGTCGAGCCTGGCGTCGGCCCGGATCGGCATCTTCCAGTGGCCTTCCTGTCTGCGGTCGAGGCCGAGCGACATCGTCTGGCTGTCGGCCTTGCTCGCGACTAGGAAACTCCCGGCGATCACCGGGTGGTCGCCGTCACGCCGCCACCCTCTGTCTTGCTCGGTTCCCCAGCCCCTCGCCAGGATGCGCGGCGTGATCGCCGACCAGCGAGTGGTAGGCCGACGGCACGTCGGCGACACGCTCGGGTGGTGGCACCACCTCACGTCGTGGTGGCAAGAGGTGCAGTTCTTTCTTTTTGATCGGCACCCCCAAGAGTTGCTGCCGAATCTCCCGGGCGATGATCTCTGCGACGAGCGATGGAACCGCATTGCCGAGCATGCGCTGTACGTCGTGGCGACTGCAGTCGAACTGCAGACCGTTGGGGAAGGTCTGAAGACGGCACAGTTCCTGAGGTGAAAGACGCCGACTAGTCCAGTGGAAAGGCCCGGTCGCGGGGCCTGGTTGCGCCTGGATGGTCCACGATGGGCGGTTCTTGGCGAGCTTCAGCAGAAAGCTCCAGTAGCGTGTGCGCCAGCCGAACAGCGGCATGCCGGCACCTCGCGCCGTGTGCCAGAGATAGTTCTCGCCCTCGGGAATGCTCGGTAGTAGGTCCGCCCACTTCCCACCCATCTTGAGTGAGGAATCGTTCAGCCGGTCCGGCAGGTCGCCGAGTGCGTCCCAGGTCGTGCGGTAGGGCTCAAGGTCTGCACCCAGAGTGATGTCATCGAGCTTGCCGTGCGTCGGCTTGGGGAGCTTGAATTGCTTGCCGTCGCGGCTTGCAACGATGAAGACACGCTCGCGGTGCTGTGGCACGCCATAGCTCGCCGCGTCGATTACCTGCCAAACGGGCCGGTACTTTGAGCCTGTTTTGCGGTTGATCTGGTCGACACCTGCGAGGATACGGTTGAGCCCTTCGCTCTTGCCCCTGTAGGCAAGCCCGTAGACGTTCTCAAGCACAAACGCCTTCGGCTGCACGTCGCGAAGGACGCGCAGGTAGGCTGTCAGCGTGTCAGAACGGGGATCGTCGAGTCGCATGGCATCGCCGCGCGCCCAATAGCCCGATTTGGAGAATGGCTGACATGGAGGACCACCAATGAGCACGTCGGCCTCGCCTTTCTTCAGGTTGGCCACCCGCAAAAGATCCTTAGACTTAACGTCGTGGAGGTCACGCTCTATCACCGGCCAGCGGCGGTTGAGGCGCAGAGTGCGGCAACAGACGGCATCCATCTCGACAGCAACCGAGGTCTCGAACCCAGCAGCCTCGAAGCCGAAGTCCAGGCCGCCTACACCTGTGAACAGGCTGATTGCCTTAAGCATTTCTTGATGACCCCACACAGCCGTCGTGAGAACAAATATAGAACGCCCCGCTTCGCGCGTCAACGGAGGCGCCAAGATGGGTGCGCAGGCCCGAATCGCTGCGCGTCATGATAATCGTACATGCGGGCAGACTCGCCGGCGACATGGATGCCCAACGTGTCCATAGCGTGCTGGTCCAGCCCATTCCCGGAGAGTTGTAGGTATGAGCAGTGACGATGTATCCGTCGGCGAGGAGACGTCATTCTCGTGGAAGGTCTATTCCGTCAGCGCTCGCGACAAGGCGCCACTGATTCAGTTCATCCGCGAAGGCCTTGAGGCGCGCGGCTGCACAATCCATCACATAAGCCCCGCCAATCGAGCGCCGTTCCACATCGTTCTTGACATGCCGGGCGGCGAGCGACTCAGTGTCCTTGTCTACGCTTTCCTTGCCAACTCCAAGCCGACCACGCACCGGCCCACCGATGAGCACCGGTTCCAGATCAAGTACGGTGGCGATCTCTCTGGCGTCATCGACGTCGCCGTCGATCCACGCGGCGTCACGACGACGATCTTCGTAGGCATCGATGTTGAGCGGAACTTGTTCGTGGCCGCCGATCCGCTGATGAACAGCCCGTCGCCAATGTCGCGCTCGGTAGAGTTCAAGACTGAGAAGGTCGAGCGGATTCTCACCAAAGGCTGGTGCGCATGGGAACGCGACCGGCGCGAGGCCAAGACAACGACGCGTCGGGCTTTCGAGTTGCTGCCAGACATCCGCACCGAGATACTCATCGGCGGACGGCAGGATAGGTTGCTGGATCTGATCTTGCTTGAGCGCGTCGCCGGCGGGCTCGATCCCGGCGAGCGACATCTCATAGCCGATAAGTTCCGCGAGTTGCCTGGCAAGCGCGCAGCAAGCAAGATATCGCACAAGCTGCTTGACGAGCTGAGCATCGCGCCCGAGGCGCTGCTCGATCTCATCAATTCCGCCAGCCGACTGAAAATGGCCGTGCGCGGCTGGGTAGCCGAGGCGCATCTCGAGGCATACCTCAAGAGTGTCGAGGGGGTTACCGAGTGCGTCCGCCTGCAGGGCGACGGCAAGCCCGACATCAGCTTGCGCTGGAAGCACGGCAAACCGATCCTCGTCGAATGCAAGAATGTCCTACGTACGACATATGCGGGCGGCGTTCCAAAGCTCGATTTCCAGCGAACCCGCGCCTCCAAGTCAGATCCGTGCTCGCGTTACTACACACCGAGCGATTTCCAATTGGTCGCCGCGTGCTTGCACCCCGTGACGGAGCAGTGGGAGTTCAAGTTCGCGCTGACCAGAGAGCTGCCGACACACGGGAGTTGTCCGGGGCGGATAGACAACAATATTCGAGTTGGGGGTAGCAGCTTCTCATCACAAATCGATGCCGTGCTTGACAGGCTGGCTTGATTATCGTCGGAAACGAGATCAGATTTAGTTTAGTTTGCTGACCGCTTTTCGCGATCGAAGAAACCTCGCCAGCGTCTTGCTCAGCTTTCGGTTGTCCATAGTCTCGCACTCCCATACGACGAGCACGCCCCAGCCCAATTCGTGAAGCAGCGCAACACTCGCTTCGTCGCGCCGACGATTGCGTTCGAGCTTTGGCCCCCAGTATTCTGGCTTCGATCTCGGCAGCTTGCGGCCATCTGCGCAGTCATGACGATGCCAGAAGCAGCCGTGAACAAGGATCACCTTGCGATGGCGAGCCAGCACCATGTCGGGGCTGCCGGGTAGCCTCGATTGATGCAGCCGATATCGGTATCCCATGCTATGGACGAGGCTCCGGACGATCATCTCCGGCCTAGTGTTGGTCTTGCGGATGCGCCGCATCCGCTCAGTCAAGCTGAGTCTTTCGTGCTTCACGCGAAGATTCCCTTACCGCGCCTCAGCGCCATACTATGCTGTTCCACCGCTGCAACGGCTTTGATGCTGGCGTTCGCTAGAGATACTTCTTCACCCGGAAGCGCACCTCGTATTCGCCGGGCGGCAGCGGCGGCATGTTCTCGCGTGGGTTGGGGACGAACTCGATGCGCTGCCAGGGCCCGAACGTGTCGTCGAGCCTGGCGTCGGCCCGGATCGGCATCTTCCAATGGCTCTCCGCTTCGCGGTTCAGGCGAAGCGCCAGGGCTTGACTGTCGCTCTTGCTGGTGACCAGGCAGCTTCCGGTAATCACCGGCCGGTCGTTCTCGCGACGCAGGTCGGACACGTAGCAGCCTTTGCCGGATTTCTCCGCCCACAGCACCACGTCGACCTTGTCGCGGCGCGGCTGCGGCGTGCCGGGTGGCAGACGGATTTCGTATTGCACGCTCGGGGTCCCTGAGCTTTTCGGCCAGTCGAAGGTGACAAGCATCAGGCCGCCGACGAGGACCGCGGCCGCTGCCACACCGATGAGCGAAAGCCGCCGCGCCTCCATGCTGCTCCGCATGCAGACGAGCGCCAGGAAGACGCCGAGCAGCAGGCCGACGAGCCCGCCGCCGAACGTGCTCCAGATCAGCATGTCCTTGAGCTCGGCGATGTCGCGGTCGGTCCACGCCGCGATCGCATAGGCCAGCGCCTCGCCGCCGAACAGGCCGAGCCAGCCGCCGATGAGCGCTCCCGCGACGCCCACGAGATGGCGGGTCGGGGCGCTGAACGGCGGGGGCGGAGTCGGACGCGAGGCCATTTTCCGGAACTGGGACGAGGCGGGCTCGTTTTGAAGCCTACACTATCGCTCGCGCCCTTGAGCCGCTAGTAAACCGGGCGAAACGGAGCTTCGGCATGTCCATCCCTGCGATTCTCGCGCCCCTGTTTGTCCAGGTGCTGCTCACCTTTGCGCTGATGCTCGGCATGATGGTTTTGCGCGGCACCGCCTTGATCCGGGGCAAGACGCGCACGGAAAGCATCGCCATGCGCGAGCTGAACTGGCCGTATCGGGCGACGCTGTTTGCCAATTGCTTTAGCAACCAGTTCGAGTTGCCGGTCCTGTTCTACGTTCTGACCACTCTGGCCATGGTCACGAAGCACGCGGACCTCCTCTTCGTGCTGCTGGCCTGGGTGTTCGTCGCGATGCGGTTGCTGCAGGCGCTGGTGCATGTAACCAGCAACGACGTGCGCTTCCGTGGCGGCTTCTATGGCGTCGGCGCGATCGTGCTGCTGGTGATGTGGCTGATCTTCATCGTCAAGATCATGCTCGGCGTGCCGTGATGAGGGGCTCCGCATGACACCCGGCGCACGCCTGGCCGCGGCCATCGAAGTTCTCGCCGACATCGGCGCGCGGCGCAGGCCCGCACCCGACGCGCTGAAAGACTGGGGCCTGTCGCACCGCTTTGCAGGCTCGGGCGACCGCGCCGCGATCGCCGGCCTCGTCTATGACGCGCTGCGCCGCAAGGCCTCTTCGGCCTTCGTAATGGGCGACGACAGCCCGCGCAGCACAGCGCTGGGCATGCTCGTTCGCGAACGCGGCCTTGATGCCGACGCGGTGGCACGGCTGGCCGACGGCGGCCGCTATGCGCCGCCGCAACTGACCGGCGCCGAGCGCGCGAAGCTCGGCGCGCCGGACGTCTCCGGCGCGCCGCCCCATGTGCGCGGCGACTATCCGGAATGGCTCGATCCTTATCTCGCAAAGGTATTCGGCGAGGAGCGGGCCGAGGAGGGCGCGGCACTCGCCTCGCGCGCGCCGCTCGACCTGCGCGTCAACGCGCTCAAGGGTGCGCGTGACGAAGCGTTGGCAGAGCTCTCGGATCTCAAGCCCGAGCCGGCGCGCTGGTCGCCGCACGGAATTCGCATCAAGCTCGCCGCCGATGCGAAGAATCCCGCGGTGCATGCCGAGCGTGCCTACCTCAAGGGCCTCGTCGAAATCCAGGACGAGGGCTCGCAGCTTGCCGCGCTGCTCGCGGCCGCAAATCCCGGCGAGCAGGTGCTCGACCTTTGCGCCGGCGGCGGCGGCAAGACGCTCGCGCTGGCCGCGGCGATGCAAAACAAAGGGCAGATTTACGCCACCGACGACGACAAGCGCCGTCTTGCGCCGATCCATGGGCGGCTGGAACGCGCCGGCGCGCGCAACGTTCAGGTCCGCACGCCGAAGTCCGTGGGCAATGAGCTGGACGATCTTGCCGGCAGGCTTGACCTCGTGCTGATCGACGCGCCGTGCACCGGCATCGGCGCGTGGCGGCGCAATCCCGATGCCAAATGGCGGGTGCGCCCGGGCGCGCTCGAGGTCCGCAATAGGGAGCAGGTGGCGGTGCTCGACCGCGCCGCGGCGCTGGTCAAGCCCGGCGGCCGCATCGCCTACATCACCTGCTCGGTGCTCGACGAGGAGAATGGCGCGCAGGTGCGCGCCTTTGCCGGACGGCATCCGGGCTTTTCCATCCAGCCGCCGGCCGAGGTGACGAACGCTCTGGGCGAGCGCGCCTATCTGTTCCGCCGCGCGGTGCTGATATCGGACGAGGGCCTGCTGATGACGCCGCGGCGCACCGACACCGACGGTTTCTTCGTCAGCATCCTGCGCCGCGCAGCCTGACCGCGCGGGGCGGGAACAAACGAGATGGCTTGATGCTTATGATTGGCCATGAATACTCGATTTCTCGCCCAGCTCAGGTTAGCGGGGTTTCCGCAACGCAGTCCCGACACAGTTCCGACTTGCGCCGACCTCATTGAGGGCTGCGGCGAGGCGCTGCAAAGGGTCGAGTGGAATCGTCCTGCAACCGAATGGACAGCCTACTCCCGCGACGGCTCGGCTTACGCCGGTCAGACCCCTGAAGATGCACTGGCCAACCTGTGGCTCGCCACGCATCGGCAATTCGACCGCGAGATCATCCTGTAAAAGCCGTGACGCAGCGTCATTCGGTCGTCGCGAAGGACCTGCCTTCATCGGGCTCGCGTCGGTCAAGCCGTGGTTGCACGTCAATCAGTCCGCGTCCTAGTCTGTTTCGAAAGGCTGGCAACTGCGCATTTGCCTGCCATCAAAACACGCGCAGGGAGGTGACGCGATGGCTGCTGGGCCAAAGCGACATAGGCCGGGACGACGCGAGGCGGCATGCAACACATTCCGTCTCATAGCGGCATGTCTGAGCGTGCTTGCCGCTCTCGCGTTGCCGCGAGACGCGCACGCGCAGGGCTATCCCGAACGCACCATCAGCTACGTCGTGCCAAGCGGCCCCGGCAGCTCGCCGGACATTGTCGGGCGCATCGTCGCGGAAGCGCTTGCCAAGATCCTCGGCCAGCCGGTGGTGGTGATGAACCGCGCCGGGGCAGGGGGGACGATCGCGGCCGCCGCCGCCGCGAGGGCCACGCCCGACGGCTATACGATCCTTCAGGCGAACGCCAACCTCTCGTTCAGCCAGACGCTTTACAAGAACCTCGCCTACGACATCGAGAAGGACTTCGTTCTGGTCGGGCGCTTGGCGTCGGGCTTCTACATCGTCGTGGCGCATCCCAAGGTCGGCGTCAAAACCCTGAAGGAGCTGATCGAAAAGGCCAGGGCGCAGCCCGGCAAGCTCAACTATGCGTCGGGCGGCGTGGGGGCCGCGACCTTCATCGTCACCGAGGTGCTGAAGGCGCAGGCGCAGCTCGACATGGTCCACGTCCCCTACAACGGCGGCGGACCGGCGCTCGCCTCGATCCTCTCCGGCGTGACCGACATCTACGGATCGCCCTACACCACCGCCAAGCCGTTCGTCGACGAGGGCAAGCTTATCGGCCTCGCGGTCTCGTCGGCACAGCGCATCCCCTACATCCCGGACATGCCGACGGTCGCCGAGACGCTCCCCGGCTACGAGGTGACGACGTGGCATGGGCTGGTGCTTCCGGCCGGTACGCCCCCCGCCATCCGCGACAAGCTGCAGTCCGCGATCAGCTATGCCGTCAACCTGCCGGAGATGAAAAAGCGGTTTGAGGAGCTTGGCTATGTGGCGATCTCCGAGACGCCGCAGGAGTTTGCCAAATTCCTGCGCGAGGACGTCGAGAGCATGGCGAGCCTCATCCGGCAGTACAACCTGAGGCCGGAGTGACGCGTCCGCGGCGTTCAATCCTGGAAATCTCATGAGCCAGAAAATCGCAGTCCTCGGCACCGGCGCGAACGGAAGCTGCGTCGCAGCCGACCTCGCCAACGCCGGCCTCGACGTCGTGGTGATCGACCAATGGCCCGCCCATGTCGAGGCGATGCGGGCCAACGGCGTGCACGTGACGCTGCGGCAGGGCGAGATCCGCGCCAAGGTGCGGGCCTATCACCTGTGCGAGCTCGCCTCGATGCGCCAGGTGTTCGACGTCGTGTTCCTGGTGACCAAGGCCTACGACACGCGCTGGCATGCCGAGCTGATCAAGCCCTATCTCGCGCCGGACGGATTTCTGGTCGGCCTGCAGAACGCGATGACGGCGGGCGTGATCGCCGACGTGGTCGGCCATGCCCGGACGCTCGGCTGCGTGCCCGAGCTGTCGTCCTATTGCTTCGTGCCGGGCGAGATCAAGCGCAACACCGCGCCCGACCGGACCTGGTTCGCGCTCGGCAGCTTTCATCCCTCCACCGCCGGCCGCGTCGAGGAGGTCGCCGCGATCCTCCGTCACGCCGGCAAGGTGGAAATCTCGTCGCACATTCTCGCGGCGAAATACATGAAGCTCGTGCTGAACTCGATGACGCTTGGCACCATCGCCATGACCGGCGGCGAGCTGTCGGACAGGCAGCCCGAGGGCATGCAGGAGCTGATGATGCAGCTCGGCTCGGAGGCACTTCGGGTCGGTGAGGCGCTGGGCCACCCGGTCGTGCCGATCTTTGGGCTGACGCAGGCCGAGATCGAAGGCTCGAACAATCTGCTGATGAAGCTCGTCGACAAGGTCAACCACGACATCGGTCCGGGGCGTGGCGCCAACACCACCTTGCAGGACCACATGAAGGGAAGGCTGAGCGAGATCGACCTGATCAACGGCTACGTCGTCGAGGAGGGCCGCAAACGCGGTATCCCGACACCGGCCAACGAAACGCTGATCGAGATGACGCGTCGCATCCACGCCGGCGAATTGAAGCCCGACCCGTCCAATCTCCCGATCGCGTTGCAACTGCTGCGATCGAAGACCTAAGATAACGCGCCATCTCGTTGTCTGCCTTGCGGCTTCCGGTGTTGAAGTTTGGTGACGATGGAGAAAGCCCATGCCGTGGCGAAAAGTGTTGCTCGCAATGTCTGCGGCGGCCGTCGTCGCCGTCACCTTCGCATCCACCGACGCAGAGGCCCGCCGGCGCGGGGCGCGCTCGATGAGCCCTGACTATTACGACCGCTACTATTGTGGGCGGCTGCCGGCCTACGGCTACGATGGTTGCGGTCGTCCGGAGTTCAGCTATGGCCCGGACTCCTGCTGGCTGCGCGTGATCGCAAATACGCGGGAGGGGCCGATCCCTCGTCCGGTGTACATCTGCGGCTGACTGGCGGTTTTGCCCGGCGCGCCTGCAAGCCTGTTGAGGCGCGCAGCGTAAGCGCGAATTTGCGAGGCCGTTCGGCCTCTCAATCGCGCTTGGTGGTGCCGGCGGATCGCTGATCCCGTTCGAGGCGGCGGTTTTCCGCCCTCAAGCGCTGTGTTTCCTTTTCGAGCGCGTCAATCTGCTCGTCGAGCCGGGATATCCTCGTCTTGGGTGAATCGCTGCCGCGCAACTTTTCGAGCGCCTTGCCAACGTCGAGCTTGGTCGTTTCGGCCATGGGAAATCCCTCGTGATGATTTCCGGGCGCACATGATGCGCCCGGGCTGGGCTCTTTACCATTGGTCCAAGGTCCAACCTCGTTTGCCTCCCGCTTGCGCGGTGAGGGGCATCTGTCCGACACTCGCCGCCAAGGAAGGCCAGCCCGTTGCGACGCCGGGCCGTCCCCGGCGGTGAAACGGGCGAGGCGCTTTCGCATCAGGGAGGCGAGCATGTCAGTTTCAACGTCGGTCCGGCGCGGATTGCTTGTGGCCGGAGGCTTCGCGTATCTCGCCGCGGCGGTGTTGCCGCTTGCGGCGCAGCAGCAGGCACCTGCTCCGTCCGGCGCAAATATACCGCCGATGTCCCAGGGCCGGCCGGGCTTCAGCCCGATCGACCAGACCAAGGTCGAGCGGAGCAAGCAGGATTTCAACCTCAAGGGTCATCCGGTCCCACCGGTTGCCACGGCGGTCGACAAGCTCCCGGTCGACAAGATCAAGCTGCCGGCAGGCTTCAAGGCCGAAGTCTGGTCGAGCGGCCATCCGGGCGCGCGCACCATGGTGATGGGCGACAAGGGCACCATGTTCATGGGCTCGCGGATCATCGGGCGCGTCTATGCCATCACTGACAAGGGCGGCAAGCGCGAGCCCAAGGTTCTGATCCAGGGCCTGACGCAGCCGAACGGCCTCGCCTTCAAGGACGGCTCGCTCTACGTGTTCGCGATCAACAAGGTCTATCGCTACGACAAGATCGAGGACAATCTCGACAAGCTCCCTGAGCCGGTGGAGCTGACCCAGGCCTATAATCTGCCCGACACCGTCCACCACAATTGGAAATACGTGGCGTTCGGTCCGGACGGAAAGATGTATGTGCAGGTCGGCGCGAACTGCAACGTCTGCGAGATCAATCCCGGCACCCACGGCCAGATTCGCCGCTACAACGCCGACGGCAGCGGCATGGAGATCGTCGCGCGCGGTGTCCGCAACACGGTCGGGTTCGACTGGCATCCGGTAACCAAGGAATTATGGTTCACCGACAACGGCCGCGACTGGGCTGGCAACGAAGGACCGCAGGACGAGCTCAATCGCATCGCCAAGGGCAACGAAGGCGCGGACTTCGGCTTCCCGTACTGCCACGCCAACCGCATTGCCGATCCGGATGTCAGGAAGCCCAATCCGTGCGCGGGCGTGACATTGCCGGCGGCGCTGACCGGGCCGCATTCGGCAGGCCTCGGCATCAAGTTCTACACCGGCGACATGTTCCCGAAGTCCTACAGGAACGTCGCCTTCATCGCCCGCCACGGCTCGTGGAATCGCGAGAAGAAGTTCGGCTATGACGTGGCGATCGCCCGCATCTCCGGCGGCAAGGCGAAGATCGAGCCGTTCCTGACCGGGCTTCTCAACGAGGAGAAGAACGAGTTCTACGGCCGTCCGTCCTACGTCTTGCAGATGAAGGATGGCTCGCTGCTGGTGTCTGACGAGAACAATGGCGCGGTCTACCGCATCAGCTACGGCGATCCGAAAACCGCCGCGAGGTAGGTCCTCGCGCGACGGACGCGAAACGCGGGCGGCCGCAAGCCTTGGGGCTTGCGGCCGTTTCCGCTGAGGCGAGGGCGGTCCCGAACCAGCCGTGGATTGGGCACAAAATAGTCGCGAAGTTCCTGTGGCCTTGATGCCCGGGCGACGTGCCAGCCATGGGGATCTGGGATGGTTTGGACCAAGCTTGCGACAGCTCGCATTTGCGGCGGGCTCTTGGCCTGTGCTGCCGGTGCCGCGCTTTACATCAGTCATCAGGCGACGACGGCGGCCGAGGCGGCCTGCCATGGCCTGCGCAACTCGATCCTTTCGACGTTGGCGCAAAACGTCGATGCCAGGGTGAAGAGCGCCCGGGTTTACAAGGACCTGACCGAGTTTGAGCGGTCCTGCGCGCTCCGCGATCCGGACGCGAAGGCGGTCTATTCGGCCGTGGACCGGACCATCCTGTTCACCGGCCGGTCGGACGCCGAGGCCGCCCCGTCCCGGCCGGTGCGCTTCGCGCCGCCGCCTCCGGGCTTCGAGCGCCGCGGGCCGGGCGTCTGGCTGCCGCCTCCGCCGCCGGAGGAGTTCAGAAGGCGCCCGTTCGGCACTTAAAGACCGTGGGACAGGTGTGGAAAATGGCGGGAATCGCGCCCCGCCACCCTCACGCTCGGGGGTGCGGACCGCTATCTAATCGGGGGCCGGTACACCTCCTGACAGGATCGTTCCCGCCTTGACCCAGACATCCGCAGCCGCCAAAACCCCGTCCAAAATGACGTCCGGGTCAGCCCCGGCGGATTCCGCCGCCCGATCCGGCGAGATGGCGGCGCAGATGTCCGAGCAAACCTCGCACGACAAGGTTCTCATCGTCGATTTCGGCTCGCAGGTGACCCAGCTCATCGCGCGGCGGGTGCGCGAGGAGAAGGTCTATTGCGAGATCGTGCCGTTCCAGAAGGCGGCCGAGGCGTTTCTTTCGATGAAGCCCAAGGCCGTGATCCTCTCCGGCGGGCCGGCCTCCGTGCTCGACAAGGACGCGCCGCTCGCGCCGAAGGGGTTGTTCGAGGCGGGCGTGCCGGTGCTCGGCATCTGCTACGGCGAGCAGGCCATGGCGCGTCAGCTCGGCGGCGAGGTCGAGGGCGGCCACCACCGCGAGTTTGGCCGCGCCGAGGTGCTGGTCACCGAGGACACGCCGCTGTTCGAGGGCGTCTGGAAGAAGGGCGAGAAATATCCGGTCTGGATGAGCCACGGCGACCGGGTGACGCGGCTGCCGCCGGGCTTCCGCGTGGTCGGCACCTCGCCGAACGCGCCGATCGCCATGATCGCCGACGAGAAGCGCCGCTTCTACGCCACGCAATTCCACCTCGAGGTGATGCACACGCCGCAGGGCGCGCAGCTCTTACGCAACTTCGTGCGCAAGATCGCGCAGTGCCGCGGCGACTGGACCATGCGCGCCTTCCGCGAGGAGGCGATTGAGAAGATCAGGGCGCAGGTCGGCAAGGGCAGGGTGATCTGCGGCCTGTCCGGCGGCGTCGACAGCGCGGTTGCCGCGGTGCTCATCCACGAGGCGATCGGCGATCAGCTCACCTGCGTGTTCGTCGATCATGGGCTCCTTCGCCTCAACGAAGGCAAGACCGTCGTCGACCTGTTCCGCGGCCACTACAACATCCCGCTGGTGCATGTGGATGCGTCGAGGGAGTTCCTCGGCGCGCTCGCCGGCACCACCGATCCGGAAGTCAAGCGCAAGACCATCGGCAAGCTGTTCATCGACGTGTTCGAGGCCGAAGCGAAGAAAATCGGCGGCGCGGATTTCCTGGCGCAAGGCACGCTCTATCCCGACGTGATCGAGAGCGTGTCGTTCACCGGCGGGCCGTCGGTGACGATCAAGTCGCACCACAATGTCGGCGGCTTGCCCGCGCGCATGAACATGAAGCTCGTCGAGCCGCTGCGCGAGCTGTTCAAGGACGAGGTGCGCGCGCTCGGCCGCGAGCTCGGCCTGCCCGATGTGTTCGTCGGCCGGCATCCGTTCCCGGGCCCGGGGCTCGCGATCCGCTGCCCGGGCGAGATCACGGCGGAGAAGCTCGACATCCTGCGGCTCGCCGACGCGATCTACATCGACGAGATCCGCAAGGCCGGGCTCTACGACGACATCTGGCAGGCCTTCGCGGTGATCCTGCCGGTCAAGACCGTCGGCGTGATGGGCGACGGCCGCACCTATGATTTCGTCGTGGGCTTGCGCGCGGTCACCTCGACCGACGGCATGACCGCGGACTTCTATCCGTTCGACATGAAGTTCATCGGCCAGGTGGCGACGCGCATCATCAACGAGGTGAAGGGCGTCAACCGGGTGGTCTATGACGTGACGAGCAAGCCGCCCGGCACGATCGAGTGGGAGTAGAGGGAAATCGGCGGCAATAGCGCAGGCTTCGTGGCAATGCTCGTCATGGCGTGGTCTCCGGTCGGCGCTTCAACGCCGGATGATTCGAGGTTGATCACCTCGGGACTACGCCACCCGCAATTCCTACCAATCCCGCGACAGCACCGTCATTCAAGGTCCGCTGGACTGTGCGAAGCCTGCTCCTTCATCGTGCTGGGGTGTCAATCGCTGCTTGCGTTGAGAGTTCGATAATCCCTCGATGATCGGGCAGTCGGGACGGCTATCGCCTTGGCAGCTGCGGACAAGATGGCGAAGCGTGTCGCGCAACTCCGTGAACTCCACCAGCTTGCGGTCGATCTCAGCGAGCTTTGTCTTGGCCAGCGCCTTTACATCGGCGCTCTCGCGCTCCTTGTCGTTATAGAGCGAAAGCAGTTGTCGGCATTCCTCGACCGAAAAGCCAAGGCGGCGCGAGCGTTGGATGAAGCGCATGCGATGGACGTCAGCTATCGAATAGTCGCGATAGCCGTTGCTGGCGCGGTCAGCCGTCAGCAGGCCGATATCCTCGTAATAACGAATGGTCTTGGCCGGCAGTCCCGATTTTTCTGATGCAGCGCCAATATTCATCTGGCTGTCCCTAGAGTGAGTTGGACATCAGATAGCGCTTCCAGTCACTGGAAGGTCAAGTGCCTTTGTTCGCCAGCAAGCAGACGCTGCTCCTGCAATCCCATGTGCGAGTGCATCAAGAATGTGCCGGGACGAGCGACCGGAAAGTGGCGGGCTATCCCCGGCCACCGTCAGCGCCGCGCAATAACGACCGATTTCCGGCGGGCGGAGCTTCAACTCCGCCCCCAGCGCAGCATGCTCTCGAGCTCCGCAGGGCAGGGCCATGACGACAGGTAAAAGAGAGATGGTCGAGCTTGATGAGCCAGTGGAACTGGCCGAGTACAACAAAGACTGGCCTCACGTATTCAGGCCAGAGGCGCAGCGAAATTTCATCCACTCTGGACTTCGATTATAGCGCGTCATGACAAGGTTCAGAAACCAGATGGACACTTGAAATGCTGCCTGTTTGATGTTGTGGGCGGGCAGGCTTGAGGCCTGCCCGCCCCACATGCTCGTTAGCCCAGAGGATCCCCTTCGACAGCCGCCAGCGCGTTAACCCCGGAACCGGCTGCTCGCCGCAGGACCAGCCGTCGGATGACGACGTAGAAGACAGGCGTCAGGATCAACCCGAAGAATGTCACGCCAAGCATGCCGGCGAACACGGCGATGCCCATGGCATGGCGCATCTCTGCACCGGCTCCCGTCGCAATGACCAGTGGCACGACACCGGCAATGAATGCGAGTGACGTCATCAGGATAGGTCGCAGACGCAGGCGCGCGGCTTCGAGCACCGCGGCAAGTGGATCCCGGCCCTTCTTTTCCTCTTCATAAGCGAACTCCACGATCAGGATGGCATTCTTGGCCGCCAGACCGACCAGCACGACAAACGCGATCTGGGTGAAGATGTTGTTGTCACCGTTTGAGAGCCAGACGCCGGCGATGGCAGACAGCAACGCCAACGGCGCGATGAGGAGGACCGTGAAGGGCAATGACCAGCTGTTGTACTGGGCTGCCAGGATCAGGAATGCCAGCAGTACCGCGAGCGGAAACACGATCATGGCCGTGTTCCCAGCCTGCTTCTCCTGGAAGGTCAGATCGGTCCACTCGAACGTCATGCCGGCTGGCAGCGTCTCGCCCACGATCCGCTCGATTGCCGCTGTCGCCTGCCCGGACGAATAACCCGGCGCCGGACCTCCTGTGATGTCGACCGAGGGATAGCCATTGTAGTGCATCACCCGGTCAGGTCCTGAACTGGTAACGACAGTTGCAAGGGCGGCCAGGGGCACCATCTCGCCTGCGGCATTGCGAACCTTCAGGCGTGCAATGTCGTCCACTTGCGCGCGGAATGGCTCATCCGCCTGGACGATCACGCGATAGGTGCGGCCAAAACGGTTGAAATCGTTTGCGTACAAGGAACCCAGATTGACCTGCAATGTCTCGAAGATCGCCGTCAACGGAACGCCTTGTGCCTTGGCCTTGACCCGATCGAGATCGACCTGAACCTGCGGCGCGTTCATCTGGAAGCTCGCCATCATGCCGGCAAGCTCCGGCGCCTGCGAGGCCTTCGCCATGATCTCGCCCTGCGCCTTGGCAAGGGCCTCAAGGCCTGCGCCGGAGCGATCCTCGATCTGGAGCTTGAACCCCCCGATCGTTCCGAGCCCCGGCACCGGCGGCGGCGGGAAAATGCCGACGAAGCCGTCCGGGATCTGGCTGTACTTCCCCATCAGCCGTCCGGCGATCGCTTGGGCCGAGAGCGACGGATCCTTGCGCTGATCGAATGGATCGAGCATGGCGAAGACCACGGCTGCATTTGGCAGGTTGACGAAGCCGTTCACGGAGAGGCCCGGAAAAGCCACGATGCTTTCAACGCCCGGTTCCGCCATCGCGATCCTGGACATCTCCTTGACGACGGCCTCTGTCCGGTCGAGCGACGCGCCGGACGGCAGCTGAGCAATGCCGACGAGATAGTACTTGTCCTGCGCAGGCACGAAACCGGTCGGGATGCTCTGGAACCCCATCCAGGTCATTCCGATAAGTCCTGCATAGAGTGCCAGGACCACGCCGCTTATGCGGATGGCGCGACGTGCCGCGCCGACATAGGCGTTCGATGCCCGGTCGAAGAAGCGATTGAACAGACGGAAGAACCAGCCGAACGCGAAATCGATGCCACGGGTGAGCCCGTCGCGGTGTGACCCGGCGTGGTGTGGCTTCAAGAGCACGCCTGCCAGCGCTGGCGAAAGCGTCAGGGAGTTGATCGCCGAAAGAACCGTCGAGATCGCAATCGTGACCGCGAACTGGCGGTAGAACTCGCCCTGAAGGCCTGACAGAAAGGCGGACGGAATGAACACCGCAGCGAGGACGGAAGTGATCGCGATGATCGGCGCGGTCACCTCATCCATCGCCTTGCGGGCCGCTTCCTTCGGCGTTTCGCCAAGACCGATGTGCCGTTCGACATTCTCGACGACAACGATGGCGTCGTCGACCACGATGCCGATCGAAAGAACCAGGCCGAACAGCGACAAGGTGTTGAGCGAGAAACCCAGCAGATACATCACCGCAAGCGTGCCGACGAGCGATATGGGCACGGCAACCAACGGAATGATGGACGCACGCCACGTCTGCAGGAACAGGACGACGACGATGACGACGAGAACGATCGCTTCGAGCAGCGTCGCCACGACGGCGGCCAAGGACGCGCGCACGAAGACGGTTGGATCGTAAGCAATCCGGTATTCCAGGCCCTCCGGAAAACCTCGCTGCAACTGCTGCATCTCGGCGTGCACGGCGTTCGCGACGTCCAGCGCATTTGCGGCGGGACGTTGAATGATCTGCATCGCGACGGCCGGCTCACCGTCGAGCAGGCTACGCAACGCGTAGGCATCAGCACCGAGTCCAATCCGCGCGACATCGCGCAGGCGCACGATCTGCCCGTCATCGCCTGTCTTGATGACGATCTCGCCGAATTGTTCCTTGCTGGACAGTCGCCCCAGTGTACTGACCGTGACCTGATGGCTGGCTGCCTCCGACGGCTGCTGGCCAACCGAGCCGGCTGCGACCTGGACGTTTTGTTCGCGAATGGCAGCGACGACATCCCCTGCTGTCAGACCACGTGTGGCAACTTTGGCGGGGTCTAGCCAGACGCGCATGGCGTATTCGCCGGCGCCCCATACGATGACGTCGCCGACCCCTGGCAGGCGGGCGAGTGTGTCGCGAATTTGGAGGGTGGCAAAGTTGGAGATGTAGAGGGGATCGTAGCGCTTGTCGGGCGATACGAGGTGCACCACCATCAGGATGTCGGGCGACGTCTTTTGGGTAACGACGCCGATGCGTTGAACCTCTTGCGGCAGGCGTGGCAGGGCGCGCGACACGCGGTTCTGCACCTGGATCTGGGCCATGTCCGCATCGGTGCCTTGGGCGAAGGTGACGGTGAGCGTCATCCTGCCGTCGGTCGCAGCCTGCGAGCTCATATAGAGCATGCCCTCGACGCCATTGATCGATTGTTCGAGCGGGGAGGCCACGGTCTCGGCGATCACCTGCGGGTTGGCACCCGGATAACTTGCAGTCACCTGCACGGTCGGCGGGGTGACGGACGGGTATTCGCTCAACGAGAGTTGAAACAGGGCAATCGCTCCGGCGATCAGCATGAGGGCCGAGAGTACGATCGCAAAGATCGGGCGATTGATGAAAAAGCGTGGCAGGTTCATCGACGCGCCTCCTGCGTATTGCCATTGGCAGCGCCGTTGACCGAACGCTGATCGGGCGGCATCGCGATCCGGTTCGGGGTAACCCGCATGCCGGGTCGGACGAGCCCCTTGATGATGATCGTGTCACCGGGGTTGAGACCGCTTGCAACGGCGCGCAGTCCCTCGTTCATCGCGCCCAATTCAACCGGCCGGTACTCGACCTTGTCACCGGCACCCAGCACCAGGACGTAGCGGCGGCCCTGATCGGTCCCGACCGCTTGATCATCGATGAGGACGGTCTCCCGGGGCGCGCTCGTAGCAAGTTTCGCCCGCGCGAACAGGCCTGGTGTCAGTCGGCCGCCGGGGTTGGCCAGCACAGCTCGGGCGCGGATCGTCCCGGTGCTGCGATCGATACGATTTCCGAGGAAGTCCAAGGTGCCCGAATGCGGGTAGCCGTTCTCGGTGGCGAGCCCGACTTCCACCGGGAATGAGGTGGCTTTGCGCCCGACGGCCTCGGGGCGGGTCTGGTTCAGAAAGCTCAGATAGGTCGCTTCATCGATATCGAAATAGACATAGACAGGGTCGACCGACACGATCGTGGTGAGCAATGTCGCCGCGGCTCCGGATGCTCCCGTGACGAGGTTTCCTTCTGTCACAAGTACCCTGTCGACGCGTCCGGCGATCGGGGCGGTCACGCGGGAATAGGAAAGGTCGAGCCTGGCTGCGGCAACTGCAGCCTTTGCCTCCAGCACCTGCGCTTGCCGCTCCCGCTTCCTGGACAAGGTGTCATCATAGGTCTTGTTGGAGATGGCTCCGCTCGGGACCAGCCGCTGCGATCGATCGAGATCCGTCTCGGCTTGTGAGAGCAGAACCTCGGCCCGTTGCAACTGCGCTTCCGCATTCTGGAGCGCGACCTCAAACGGGCGAGGATCGATCTGGAAGAGCAACTGGCCTCGTTCAACGAGACCGCCTTCCGGCACGCTGACGGAATCAAGCGTACCGCCGACACGCGGCCGTAGCTCGACCGTTTTGACGGCCGCCACGACGCCCGTAAACTCCGACGATCTTGCGATCACCCGCGTGACGACTTCGGCGACCGGGACCTGCGGCGGTGGCGGGGTCACGGGGGCGGTCTTGCTCGTTTGGCCTGAGGTCAGCGCCCGGCTGACAGTGGCAGGCACGCCATTGAGATAAACAAACAATGCGCCGCCGCCCGCGGCCGCCAAAGTGAAGAGAAATATCTTAGACTTCCCAGTCATTTAAACGACCTCGTCGTCAGAATGCGCGACGTCTCCGACGACACCGCTTGATGATTTCCGGCGACGGTAATGCTTCCAGTGACTGGAAGGTCAACAGCCGTTTTTGGGGCGTTGCGATCCGGATCATAAGACGGGGTCGGAGGCGATCCGGTGACGACCGATGGCACAGCCTTCGTGCGCAGAGCCTTCGGGTGGCTGCTGGGCTGGATCAGCGTGGTCTGCCGCGCGCATGACGGCATTTTGCCGACGGCCCGATCGAGGCCGAGCAGATCAGAACCTCAGGAATCGACCGATCGATGCCGATAGTCGCTGAAACCGAGCAAATGACGGATCGGGGAGACGGTGCTTGACGGTGCGATCAACGCGCTACCATGGCTCTGAACAATCGAGTGGGAGTGAGCTGCAATATCTGAATCTATCGAGAACGGTTGGCGATAGATGTCGGAGCCGCATGTCTGTGCCGCTCGATCCTCCGCCACTCGGGCGCCTCATCCCAAGGAGCGCATGAAGCGATCGAAGGCGCACAACGTTTATTCCCGTGTCGCTGCCACGTGCAGGCACGACTTACTCTTTGGTAAAATGGACACTCCGCTCCAGGAATTCCATGACGCGTTGCGACTGGCCCGGAAGGAAATGGTATCCGTCTTCGATAAAGCATATCTCTGCATGTGGGACTGTTCGTTCTAACCTGGCCTGCGTGTCCCAAGAGTTGAGCAGGACATCCCGCCCGCCTATGATCGCGAGGAGCGGTACAGTGAACTGGCGTAGCTGATTATCGGTCAGCTGCGGGATTTTTACCACTCGCGGCCTGATCGCTCGCCCGACGGCCTCCATAAGGTCGGCCATCGGTCGCAATTCGATGGGGAATTCCTTTGGAACGGGGCCAAAAACTTTCTCTCGAATCTTGCGCTTTCCCCAAGGGCCGAGAAGAAGGAATGGCGCTACCCTAAGTAGGAAATTCCTCTGCTGGCCGATGCCGGCTGGGCAGATCAAGGCGAGCGCCTGTACCGCTGAGGGTCTTTTACTCGCGTAGTCGAGTGCGAGCCAGCCACCCAAGGACGTGCCGACGACGCCGGCCGTCGGTATCTTTAAGCCTCTAAAGACATCGTCGAGCCACAGCGCGTGCGCGTCACCGGCAAGATCCGGTCTCACCCGTGCGCTCAGGCCGGCTTCTCCGATCATATCGATCGCGAAGAGCCGGAACTTGGATGCCCACAGCGTGACATCCGCCATCCAGGCAGCGGAATTGGCCTGTGAACCATGGAGCAACACAACCGGGGGAGCGTCCTCCCGTCCGCACGTCACGACAAATGTAGAGCCTTGACGTGTCGGGACGTGCAGCTCGGATTTCGGCACCGGCCACCGGTCCAGGACCTGCCGATATTGCGTCTCGACCTGCTTCGCCGCCTTGTCGCTTCGAAAGACCACGTCGTTCATGAGCGTGGTCCTAGTAGAAGTTGCAGCATCTCTAGCAATTTGGCCGCATCGGACGGACTGCCGATCACAACGACTTTGAGGCATTTTGAGCGAGGGTCGAACGCCGTGTTGATGTGCAACGGTGACGTCTTGCCGTCGCCCGTCATCGCGGCGGAGTTCAGGAACGTGGCTATTCGCTCCGCACCCTCTGGTGTCATGCGAGGGATATCGACGATGCACGTGGCGCGCACGTCACTCGTCGTATCCGTGTGACCTCTCACTACACCGGCAAACTCGTCGAGTTTGGCCTGTTCGATACGATAGGACTTCCCAATCCGCGTCGCTGGCAGGTGTCCGTTTCGGATGTAGCGGATCACGGTTTTCGGGTGCAGCTTCAACTGCTCTGCCGCCTGATCGACGGTCACAAGGATATCTGACACCTCTATGTTGCTCCGTATAATTCCATTTTATCCATATTCCAGGGAGTCTCATAGAGCAATAGGGAACATCAACGGAGAGCTTGAAAGAGCAGATGTCGGAAGATGGCGGAACACAAATGAAGTCTCGTCTCCGTGGCGACTTGGCCGCGGCGATGAAGGTCGGAAGGAAACGCGACGCTGCGGTCATTCGAGAGTTGATCGCTGCTATCGACAATGCCGAAGCAGCGCCCGGCCGCACCGAGCAGACTTTTCTGATCCGCCACGACTTTCGCAGTGGATCAGCGGAAGTGCAAAGGCGTGTCCTGAGCAAGGATCGGGTGCGCAGCCTTCTCTTGGAGGAAATCGAAGAGCGTGAGCAGGCGGCCGCCCAATTCGGCCGGCTGGGTGAGCGGGAACGTGCCCATGAACTGCACACACAAGCCAGTTTGGCAAAACGCTATGTCGAAGAATAAAGGCGAACGATGCACGATTGGCTTGTCACTACGGGCGCGCAGGCTTGCCAACGCCTTCCCACTTGAATCGAAGCCGCAGGCTACGGCGTGAACGGGTGAGTTGCGATTGTCCTTCGAGCTTCGCCATCTTCGTTATGTGGTCGCGGCTGCAGAACACGGCAGTTTTCGCAAGGCGGCGCTGGCGCTCGGGGGGGCAAGAATCCGCGGTAAGTCGCCGCATTCGCGATCTCGAAGATGAAATCGGTGCAACGCTGTTCGTTCGTCATCATCACGCTGGCGTCTGCCCAACCTGCGCCGGGCATCAGTTCGTTGGCCGCGCTCGCAAGGCGATCAATCAGCTCTCCTACGCAACGAGAGCGCTTCGTCCGGGCCAAGTTTTCTCCGGGGCTCACTCATGCCCTCTGATCACCTCCAGGAACGCCTCGCCGTACCGCGCGAGCTTCGCTTCGCCGACGCCGGAGATGCCGGCAAGCTCAGCCGACGATCGCGGAGCGCGCGCGGCCATCTCCATCAGCGTCTTGTCATGGAAGATCACATAGGGCGGCACATTCCCGGCCTTCGCCAGCTCCATACGCTTCGCGCGCAGCTTCTCGAACAGGCCGCGGTCGGCAAGCGGCATCGCCTCCCTGGCCTCGCGGCGGGCGGACTTTCCTTTCGCCTTGGCCTTCTTCACGACGCGCAGGCTTAAGGCCGGCTTCTCGCGCAGGAACGCGCGGCCTTTGGCAGAGATGGACAGGCCTCCATGGCCCGCCACGTCCACCATGATCAGTCCGTGCGCCACGAGCTGGCGGATGATCGAGCGCCAGGCGTTGCGGTCGTGCGTCGTGCCGATGCCGAACGTCGAGAGCTTGTCGTGGCCCAGCCGTTCGATCCGCTCGTCGGTTTCGCCGAGCAGCACCGAGATCACATGCGCCTGACCGAAGCGTTCACCGGTGCGGTAGATGCAGGAGAGCAGCTTCTGCGCATCGACCGTCCCGTCGAAGGTTTCCGGCGGGTCGAGGCAGACGTCGCAATTGCCGCAAGGTTCGCAGTCGTCGCCGAAATAGCGCAGCAGCACCTGCCGGCGGCACTGGCAGGATTCGGCGAAGCCCAGCAGTGCGTCGAGCTTGCGGTGTTCCATCCGCTTGCGCGTGTCGGGCGCCTCCGACTCGTCGATGAAGCGGCGCCGCAGCGCCATGTCCTCCGCGCCGTAGAGCATCAGCACTTCGGACGGCAGGCCGTCGCGGCCGGCGCGGCCGGTCTCCTGGTAGTAGGCCTCGATGCTGCCGGGCAGGTCCGCATGCAGCACGAAGCGCACGTCCGGCTTGTCGATGCCCATGCCGAAGGCAATGGTGGCCACCATGATCAGGCCCTGCTCGTGCTGGAAGCGGCGCTGATTGGTTTCCCGCGCCTTCATCTCCATGCCGGCGTGATAGGGCAGGGCGGCGTGGCCGTGGTCATTGAGGGTGGCGGCGACGTCCTCGGTCTTGCGCTTGGACAGGCAGTAGACGATGCCGCTCTCGCCCTTGCGGGTCTCGAGGAAGCGCAGCATCTGCTGCGTCGTGCTGGTCTTCTCGGCCGCGCCATAGCGGATGTTGGGGCGGTCGAAGCCGGCGACGAAGCTGTTTTGCGCGCCGATCTTCAGATGTTCGACGATCTCGTCCCGTGTCGGTTCGTCCGCCGTGGCGGTGAGCGCAATGCGCGGCACGTCGGGGAACAGGTCCGCGAGGCAGTCGAGCGCGCGGTATTCGGGCCGGAAATCGTGGCCCCATTGCGAAACACAGTGAGCCTCGTCGATGGCGACGAGACAGAGCGGCGCCGCCTTGATCCGCTCGAGGTTCTTCAACAGCGTTTCCGGCGCCATGTAGAGGAGGTCGAGCTCGCCGCGCTCGATATCGCGCCAGAGCAAGTCCTTTTCCGCGCCCCAGAGCCTCGAATTGAGCGCCGCCGCCTTCACGCCGGCCTGCCTCAGCGCCGCGACCTGATCTTCCATCAATGCGATCAGCGGCGAGACGACGAGGCCCGTGCCCGCGCGGACCAGCGACGGGATCTGGTAGCAGAGCGACTTGCCCCCGCCCGTCGGCATCAGGACGAAGGCGTGGTTTCCCGCGATCACATGCTCGATGATCTGCCGCTGCCGCCCGCGGAACGCGTCATAGCCATAAACTGATTTCAGGATGGAGAGCGGGTCGGCCGGCACGGGAACGGTCAAATCCTGCAAGAGGGGCGGCTTTTGAAATAGCCAAGTTCGTCGGCAACGAAGCACCGGGGGCGCTTTCACGCAAGTCACGCGGAATCTCACCCAGGCCCCCGTGGCGCGCAGCGAGCGGCCCCGACAGCCGCACGGCGTTCTTGATCCGTCGTATTCAAAGGCCGGATTCGGCTGTCCACAGGGCGGTTTTTATTGTCGCGAATCAATACGCCATGTTGGCTACAACGGCTGGCCGGTTGAGATGGCGCAACTTGACGGGCGCTGCCGGGCTGAACGGATGGCTTTGATGAAACCGAAACGCCAAAGTCTGAATTCTGCGGTCAGGTCGAACAAGGAACCCAAGCTCTCGCGCACCCTTGCGCCCGCCGGTCTGTCGCCGGCGGACTGGCAGCGCGTCCTGCGTCGCCAGTTCGGTCGTGAGCAGGCCTTCGAACTCGAAAATCTGGGTAGCGAGCCGTTTTTCTCCGAGTTTCGCGTCAGCAACCCGGTTTCGAAATCCAGCTATCGGGTGGCGATTCGCGGCTTGGGGCCGGGTGGAAATTTCTGCTCATGCCCCGATTACGGCACCAGTGAGTTGGGAACCTGCAAACACATTGAATTCACACTGGCCCAGTTGGAGAAAAAGCGCGGCGCCAAGGCGGCGTTTGCGCGGGGATACGAGCCGGCTTTCTCCGAGCTGTATTTGCGCAACGATGGCCAGCGCCGTGTGCACTTTCGCGTTGGAGCGGATTGTCCACCTGCGCTGCGCGAGGCCGCCGCTCGTCTGTTCGACCTGCGGCGCAGCGGCATGCTGTCGAGCGATCGCTTCGATGAACTGGAGCAATTCATGGCCACGGCCGCCAAGACCGGACATGAATTGCGCGCCTACGACGATGCGCTCGATTTCATCGCCGGCCGGCGGGACGCGGACCGCAGGGAGGCAAAGCTCGGGCAGTTGTTCCCCGCCGGCGTCGCCGATCGCGGGCTGCAGACCTTTCTGAAGGTGCCGCTGTATCCCTATCAGATCGAGGGGGCGCTGTTTGCGGTGCGGGCCGGCCGTGCGTTGATCGGCGATGACATGGGGCTCGGCAAGACGATCCAGGCGATCGCCGCGGCCGAGATATTCGCACGGCATTTCGGCGTCTCGCGTGTGCTGGTGATCTGCCCGACGTCGCTGAAATATCAATGGCAGAACGAGATCGAACGCTTTACGGGGCGGCAGGGGGAGCGGGCGGCCCGCGTCATCGGCGGGGGCCGCGCGCAGCGGCAGGCCGACTATGCTCTGAACGACTTCTGCAAGATCACCAACTACGAAAAGCTCAAGCCCGACCTCGACCTGATCGCCGCCTGGGCGCCCGAGCTCGTGATCGTCGACGAGGCGCAGAGGGTGAAGAACTGGAATACCATTGCGGCGCGCGCCTTGAAGCGCATCGGTAGTCCGTATGCGATCGTGCTGACCGGGACGCCCCTGGAGAACAAGCTCGAAGAGTTGATTTCCATCGTTCAATTTGTCGATCAGCATCGGCTGGGCCCGACCTGGAAGCTTCTGCACGAGCATCAGGTCAAGGACGAGGCGGGCCGGGTCACCGGCTATACCGGGCTTGCGAAGATCGGTCAGACGCTCGCGCCGGTCATGATCCGCCGCCGCAAATCCGAGGTGCTGCGCCAACTGCCAAGCCGGACGGATCAGAATCTGCTGGTGCCGATGACCGAGATGCAGATGCGCTACCACAAGGAAAATGCCGATGTGGTGATGCAGATCGTGCAACGATGGCGCAAGACCAGGTTCTTGTCGGACATGGACCAGCGGCGGATGATGTGCGCGCTACAGAACATGCGCATGTCGTGCAACAGCACCTATCTGCTCGACCCGGAAACGGACCATGGCGTCAAGGCAGACGAATTGGCGGCGCTGTTCGAAGATTTGTTCGCCGATCCCGAGGCCAAGGCGGTGGTGTTTTCGCAATGGACGCGGACCCACGACATCCTGATCCGCCGTCTGGAAGCGCGGAACTGGGGTTATGTCAGTTTTCACGGCGGGATTCCGTCCGAGAAGCGGCCGGCCCTGGTCGAGCGGTTTCGTGGTGACCCGGAGTGCCGCGTGTTCCTGTCCACCGATGCGGGCAGCACCGGTCTCAATCTGCAGCACGCCTCCACTTTGGTGAACGTGGACCTGCCGTGGAACCCGGCCGTTCTCGAGCAGCGCATTGCGCGCGTATACCGCCTCGGCCAGAAGCGTCCGGTGCAGGTGATCAATTTCGTTGCCAAGGGCACGATCGAGGAGGGCATGCTTTCGGTGCTGGCATTCAAGCGTTCCTTGTCGGAAGGGATCCTCGATGGCGCCAGCGGCGAGATTTCGCTTGGCGGCTCGCGTCTCACCCGCTTCATGAAGAACGTGGAGAACGTCACCGGCCACATGGGCGAGGGAGAGGCCGTGACGAGCGCCGAGGAGATGAAAAACGTCGTCGTGGACGAAAACGCTGAGTTTGCGGAAGATGCCGATGCGGATGTGGGCGTCGACGCCGGCCGGCCGGCGGGCGCGCGGACGGCCGGGGCCGGAGCGCCACAGCGCGAGACGGCGCCCGATCCGTGGCAGGCGCTGATACAGATCGGTGCGCAGTTCATGGCCGCTCTCGCGGTTGCGAACGGTCCCGACTCCAGGGCGCATTCGTGGATCGAGCGCGATCCGTCCACCGGCGTGAAGAACCTCAAAGTGCCACTGCCGGATCCCCAAACTGCGAAACAGCTTGCCGACGCATTTTCCGTGCTTGCGGATAGCCTGCGCGGTGAAGCGCGCACGCGACTGTGACGATGATTGCGGGCCACGGCGATTTCCTTGGGTGATCTCGACATCCGCGCCGGCGCGTCAGCCCCTTGCAAGCGCCGTTGCGACATGCCGGCATCCAAGCACTTGAAAGCAGCGGATGGTCCTCCGATAGCCTTGGGAGCGGTGGCAGGCTTGAAATACGGTTTGGAGTGAGCAATGGCACGCGTGCGCTGCATCACCGAGATGGGCATGGGCGTCGACGTCCACGGGCGCGACGCCACCAAGGCCGCCAAGCGTGCGGTCTCGGACGCGATCCGCCATTCCAGCCTCGGCTTCGTCAGGATGCTGGGGAAAACGCCGCACGACATGTTTGTCGATGTCGTCATCGGCGTTCCGGATCCGGGCGCGGTTGATACGTCCGCCGTCGCGAAGGAGCTCCCCTACGGGACCGTGACCGTCAAGGCGGTGAAGGGCGGGCTGGAGATTCCGGCCGAAGGCGGCGGCGATGCCATCACCATCGCCAATGCGGCGGTGATCGTGAGCCTGGACGACGGCAAGGTGGCGTAGCCCCCGGTTCGGCCGGCGCGGCACCAGTCCAAGGATTTCATCGACGATGGCCGAAAACGCCGGCGATCCTTGCGGCGATCCTTGGGCGCAGCTCACCGACCGATTGCGCGCCTTGGGCAGCCGGGCGCGGGCGGAGAAAGAGAAGCGCTACCAGAAATCCGTCTGGCAGCATTGGGGCGTTCCGCTGCCGATGATGGATCGCGCGATCCGTGAAGCGCTGCCGGCTGTGCCGCACGATCGGCGTATCGAACTGAGCGCGCGTCTGTGGCGCGAGCCCGTGTGGGACTTGAAGGTCGTTGCAGGCCGTGTTCTTGCGCACAGGACGACTCCGGTCAGCGAGCAGCTTTGGCAGTTCGTGCTCGAACGCATGCCGGAGCTGGACGGTTGGGCGGTGGCTGACAACATGGCCGCTGTCGCCTCGCGCTGCCTGCTGGCCGATCCGCGACGCCTTGATGCGGTCGAGATCTGGGTCGACAGCGCCCAGCTGTGGACGCGCCGGGCGGCGCTCGTGTTCACTCTGCCGTGGACGAAGGACGGCCGCGATCCGGAGCGGATGCTCCGCTGGGCTGCCCGCCTCGCGGCTGATCCCGAGTGGTTCATCCAGAAGGCCATCGGCTGGTGGCTGCGCGAGCTTTCCAAGCGCGATCCGGCGAGGGTGGAGCGCTTTCTCGCCGATTACGGGGCAACGCTGAAAGGCGTGGCGCGCCGCGAGGCCACGAAATACCTGGCACGTTGAGGGAACCCGCAGGGGCTCGGCATGGCAAAAAAATTGTTCATTCCGCCTGAGGATTGAGCTACGACGCACGTCACGACCTCAAAACCGGAAATGCGCCTATCGTGGTTCATGTCGATGAGAAGCTGGAGCCCATTCTTGCGGAAGTCCTCCGCCGGAATGCGGGCGAAGAAGAGTTCCATCAAGCCGTCAAGGAAGTGCTCGAAAGTCTCGGCCGCGTGGTGGCCAAGCACCCGCGCTACGCCAATCACGCCTTGATCGAGCGGCTCTGCGAGCCGGAGCGTCAGATCATCTTCCGCGTGCCATGGGTGGACGACAGCGGACAGGTGCGGATCAACCGCGGATTTCGGGTGCAGTTCAACTCGGCGCTCGGCCCCTACAAGGGCGGGCTGCGCTTTCACCCGTCGGTCAATGTCGGGATTATCAAGTTTCTCGGCTTCGAGCAGACGTTCAAGAACGCGCTGACCGGCATGCCGATCGGCGGCGGGAAAGGCGGGTCCGATTTCAATCCGCGCGGCCGCTCCGACGGCGAGATCATGCGATTCTGTCAGTCCTTCATGACCGAGCTCCATCGCCATATCGGCGAGTACACCGACGTCCCGGCCGGCGACATCGGTGTGGGCGGCCGTGAGATCGGCTTCATGTTCGGTCAGTACAAGCGTCTGACCAACCGCTACGAGGCGGGCGTCCTGACGGGAAAAGGCCTCGTCTATGGCGGTTCGCGCGCCCGCACCGAGGCAACCGGCTACGGCGCGACGTATTTCGTGCAGAGCATGCTGGCCACGAAAAATCAGTCGTTCGACGGCACGCGTGTGGTGGTGTCGGGCTCGGGCAATGTCGCCATCTATGCCATGGAAAAGATCGCCGAGTTCGGTGGCAAGATCGTGGCTTGCTCGGATTCCAACGGATACGTCATCGACGAGCAGGGCATCGATCTGGCGCTGGTCAAGGAGATCAAGGAGGTTCGGCGGGAGCGCATCGCCGAATACGCGCGACGCAAGGGTTCCAGCGCGCATTACATCGAAGGCGGGTCGATCTGGGACGTTGCGTGCGACGTCGCGATGCCCTCCGCCACGCAGAACGAGCTGACCGGAAAGGACGCGCGCACGCTGGTCGGCAACGGCGTCGTCGCCGTGGGCGAGGGCGCCAACATGCCGTGCACGCCCGAGGCCGTGCGTATCTTCCGCGAGGCCGGCGTGCTGTTCGGGCCGGGCAAGGCCGCCAACGCCGGGGGCGTCGCGACGTCCGCGCTCGAGATGCAGCAAAACGCGTCACGCGACAGTTGGACGTTCGAGCAGACCGAGACACGCCTCGCCAACATCATGCGCGACATTCACGACCGCTGCGCAGAGACTGCCAGCGACTATGGCGCGCCAAGCGACTACGTGCTGGGCGCGAACATTGCCAGCTTCGTCCGCGTTGCGGAGGCCATGGAAGCGCTCGGCGTGATTTGAGATCTTCGCCGGGGATGTCAAACCTGCTCCGCAGCCGCCGCTTTGCCGTGCGGGCTGCTCGCCGCTGATGGCCGGATCGGCGTCCCCTTGATGTCGCCGCCGTTTGCATCGCGCTTCGGCATGTTGCGCGACCGCTACGGCACGCCGTGGATGATTTCGACTCCGCAAGCGGCGAAGGGCTGACCGGCAACCGTCAGGGGCGTAGCCGCCGTTGAGCGCGGCACCCGATTTCAAAAGGAATAAGGTGCGATGCCTTCGTCCAGGATCAGGCGAACAGCGGGCCCTGTCATGAGCGGCCTCGTCATTGCCTTCATGGTGTTCGATGGTGGCATGAAGCTCGTGCCCTTCGACGTCGTGATCAAGGCCACGGCCGAGCTCGGCTATCCGGCTTCGCCGGAGTTGATGCGCGGGCTCGGCGTGGCCGCGCTGATTTGCACGGCGCTCTACGCGTGGCCGCGAACCGCCGTGCTCGGCGCGATCCTTCTCACCGCCTATATGGGCGGCACGGTCGCCACGCATCTGCGCGTCGGCAACCCGCTGTTCAGCCATATGCTCTTCGGTGTGTATCTGGCGGTCTTCGCCTGGGGCGGGCTTTATCTGCGCGATGCGCGCCTGCAGGCGCTGTTGCCGCTCAGTTCGCCGGCTGGCGAAGCGTGACGAGTGAAATCGGTTCGGGGCAATTGAGCGCTTCTGATCACCGTACGGCGATTTGCAGCAGAACCAGGTTTATGGAGATCCTGCGCCGTGTCGGTGCCCGGCTCGCTGAGCCTTCCCAAGGCAAGCCGGCGTTGCGGGAATAGCATGAAGTCGGTGAAGCTCTTTTTGATTGCGGCTGCGTAGAGGCAAGGCGAGGCTGATGGCACCCGTCAAGGTCGATCCGGACAAGGTCCGCGCGTTCAAGGACGCCGCGAGCTTCTACAAATGGCTCGGCCGGCATCACGACAAGGAAGACGAGGTCTGGATCAAGATTCACAAGGTGGGATCGGGGCTCAAGTCGATCACGCCTGCCGAGGCCATCGAGGTGGCGCTCTGCTGGGGCTGGATCGACGCCATCCGCAAAGGCTTCGACGACACGAGCTTCCTGCAGCGCTATACGCGGCGCGGTCGCAACAGCACCTGGAGCCAGATCAACGTCGACAACGTCGCCCGGCTGATCAAGGAGGGCCGGATGACCGTGCACGGCCTCGAGGCGGTCGACGCCGCCAAGGCCGACGGGCGCTGGGCCCGCGCCTACCGAAGCAAGGACATGCGGATTCCCGGCGATCTCCAGGCTGCGATCGACGCGAACCCGAAGGCCAGGGCGATGCTCGGGACGCTCAGCGCGCAGAACCGCTTCGCGCTGGCCTTTCGCGTCCACAACATGAAGACGGAAGCCGGCCGCACGAAGAAGATTGCGGCCTTCGTCGCCATGCTCGCACGCGGCGAGACGATCTATCCGCAGAGCCGGAAGGGCAAGAGGTGATCGGCCGCGAGAACGCTGGCATCGGTTGTTTCGGATCAGGAGCCAGGGCGGTGGCAGATTGTGGCGCAGTGGGATAGCGTCTTGCTGAATCCGCGGCGGACGCCGGGCCTTGCGGCCCTCTCGTATGCTGGTGACGGCGATTTGAATGCGGGGCCTGATCGGAGCGCGTTGATGTTGTGCCACAAGGGTGTGCTTGGCCTTGGCTTGAGGAAATGTATCGGCTTGCTTTACCGCCAATAGGTCGGTGCAATGCTTTCGCCCAGCGACGTTCATTTCCGAAGAACCGGCCGCACGAATGAGCGAATATCAGTACTACGAGTTTCAGGCGATTGATCGGCTGCTCGACCGGGGTGTGCGGGAAGAGTTGCGGTCGATTTCTTCGCGGGCGCGGATCACCGCAACGAGCTTCACGAATCATTACGAATGGGGCGATTTCAAAGGCGACCCACGTAAGTTCATGGAGCGCTGGTTCGACCTCCATCTCTATCTTTCGAATTGGGGTGTGCGGCGTCTGATGATGCGAGTGCCCAAGCGCTTGCTGAGCCGTACGGAGGTCAGTCTCTTCCTTGGCGAAGTCGATTGGGTCAAGGTGTGGACGTTCTGGCGATAACTTGATCGTCGACGCTCACCGCGACGAAATGGAAGTGGACGATGACTGGGATGATGGTTCCGGCTGGCTTGCCACGCTTGCGTCCCTGCGAGCCGATGTGCTCTCGGGCGATCTCAGGCTGTTTTATCTGTTGTGGCTGACCGCGGTGCAGGATGAGCGGCTCGCCGACACCGACGTTGAGCCGCTGCCGGGCATCGGCCCGTTGACGGGCGGACTCGAAGCTTTCGCGGAGTTTTTCGGCGTCGATCCCGACCTTATGCAGGCGGCCGCCGAGCTCGGCGCAGACGGCGCGTCGATGTCCAACGATGATCTGCGGGACAGACTGGCTGCCATCCCCGAGCGCGAGAAGACGGAGTTTCTGCTGCGCGTGGTCGAAGGCGACGCTCATGTGGCCGCTGCGCTCAGGGGCCGGGTTCGCAAGATATCTCCGGCACTTGCGACACTCCGCACAGTCGGTGCCTTGCGCACGCGGGCGAGCGAGATCGCAGAGGCGCGCGAACGTGCCGACGCCGGACGTCGCGAGGCGGAACGCCGTCATAAAGCCGAAGAAGCCGAACGCGAACGCCGCGCTCGGCTTGAAGCCCTGAAGCGGCGGGGCGAAGGCGTGTGGCGCGAGATCGACGAGGAAATCGAGCGACGCAATCCGGCTGGATATGAAAAGGCGGCAAATCTGCTTTTCGATCTTCAGGAATTGGCTGCGGAACAGGGAAGCCAAAGCGAATTTGCCCGCCGCTTGGCCTCAATTCGCGTGCGGCACGAGAGGAAAGCGAGATTTATCGAGCGGCTGAACAGGCTCGGGAGCCAAAGCGATGAGCGAGCATTCTGATCCCCGCCGGTTTCCGAAAAGGACATGCGAAAACGGAGGAATTGAGAGCGCGCCCCGGTTTATCCTAGCCGCGACGAGCCTTCCCATTTCGCCTCCCACGCGAAGTCATAGAACACGCGCAGGACGTTCCCATCGAGGTCTTCGGCCAGGAACTCGAACAGCTTGTATGGTTTGGCCTCCGGCGCGCCTGCGATGTTCGCTCCTGCCGCCGCCCAGCGGTCATGCAGGGCGCGGACTTCGTCCCGGCTTGCGACATTGAGCCACAGGACAACCGGGCCGCGATTGCCGAGCACAGAGCGGTATTCACTGCTGGCCATGAACAGGCGGCTGTCACCTTGCGACAGGCCCGCGAGGCCGATCTGCCCGTCAGCCCAGTCCACGGTGAAGCCAAGCCTGTCGCGATAGTAGGTGAGCGCCGCGCTCAGGCTGGCGACAGGGACTTCGGGGCACGACGGTGGGAACTGCATCGGGCATTCCGGTCGAAAATCGATGTAATGTCCCGGACAAAAGTAGCATGAGCGTGAACAAATGGCCCACGACGCTATGCCATGGGCTTTGGGCGGTTCTGCTTGTCGGCCTTAGAACAGGTAGGCCACGGCAAAGTTTGCAGTGTGCGTCTGCACCTTCACATTCGCCGTGTAGCGGTCGTCAAACGTTGCGCCGGCCACGAAGAAAGTGTGGGTGAACGTTCCATAGTCCGCGAACTGATAATCGAACCGCGCGAACCAATTCGCGGTCAGGCGAAACTCCACGCCACCGCCGACGGTCCAGCCGGTCATCGTCTTCGATGCCTTGGGCTCGCCCTCGTTGATGAAACAGAAATCCGTGCCCGCGCCGAACGCCGGACAGCTCGATTGGAGCTCGACGCGCTGCCATGCGGCGCCGCCCGTCGCATAAACCAGCGTGCTGGGCGTCACCAGATAACCCAGGCGCGCACGAACGCCCGCATCCCACGTTTCTTTGACCGTAGCGGACGGATTGTTGGTCAGCGCAAGGCCACCGATCACGAAAGGTGACCCCGGGATCGGGTTCAGCGTTTTCTTGTTGTTGGCGTAGCCGCCGTACCCCTCGACGCCCGAAACCCATTGGGGTGCAAACTGCCAGTTAAATCCGGCATAGCCGCCGAAGCGGGCGGCGGTGCTGTCGGCGGAGTCGGATGTTGGCGTTGTCGCGGCGACCGGCGCAAAGGTTGGCAAGACGTCCGTGCTCGTCCAGTCGTTGTTCGCGATGCGCGCGCCGATGGCCGCGCCGACATAGACGCCGGTCCACGACGCAACGGGCGCTACGGCCATCAATGGAGCTTTTCTGGGAAAGTCCGACGCTTGAGCGCAAGCCGTAGACAACAACGCTGAGGCGACCCCAGCACCCAACGCCGAACCATTTTTCCGCGCCCCCAACAACTTGGCGGCAAAGTTCGCCATAGCGGCAACCCGGAGTCAATCACTGCGACAATTGGTTTTCCACAGTGGCATCCGGGCAACTCAACTCACGTGACCTATCCGGATAAAGGCCTGTCAGCTCGGGAGCACCCCATGCCCATCACCATCTACGGCATCAAGAACTGCGACACGATGAAGAAGGCCCGCGCCTGGCTCGACAAGCACGGCGTCGAATACGCGTTCCATGACTACAAGACCGCCGGCATCGACCGCGAGCGCCTCGAGCGCTGGTCGAAAAAAGTCGGCTGGGAGACCTTGCTCAACCGCGCCGGCACCACGTTCCGCAAGCTGCCCGACAAGGACAAGGCCGGGCTCGACGCCGGGAAGGCGATCGCGCTGATGCTCGACCAGCCGTCCATGATCAAGCGGCCGATGCTCGACCTCGGCGGCGGCAAGCTCCTGGTCGGGTTCAAGCCGGAACTTTATGCCGAGGCCATGCCGGGCGGGCGCTGACGCGCCACCTTCACGCGCGCGTGATACGCCCCGTTGACCGGCGGTGGGCCACCTGGGGATATCTTTGCGGGCGCCGGCCCAAGGTCCGATAGACTCACCGGCGATTCGCGGGGGCGAGGGGACAGCGCGCTGCACGTCATGCAGGTCGATTCATTCACGGTTCTGCTGTTCGGTCTGCTCATCAAGCTCGTGCTGGGCGGGCTGTTTGCCGCCTATTGGTTCAACAACCGTGGCGCGCCGTGGTTTGGCTGGTGGGGTGCCGCGCTCGCCGTCGGCAGCCTGACCGCCGGGCTGTACATGTTGCGCCCGTCGACCTCGAGCTTTCTCGTCCTGGGTGTGGGCAACGCGCTGTTCTTCACGGCGTTCGCCTGCCTCTGGCAGGGCGCGCGCGCCTTCGAGCGGCGGCCGCCGCTGTGGCTCGCGGTGGCCGCGGTGCCGGCGGTCTGGCTGGCGGCCTTCCTCATTCCGGGCTTCATCGACAGCGTGCACCTTCGCATCATCGTCTCGTCCATCATCGTCTCCGCGGTGGTGCTTGCGACGGCGCTCGAGTTCTGGCGCGGCCGCGAGGAGGCGCTCGCCTCGCGCTGGCCGGTGATCTGCGTGTGCCTGTCGGCGGCGCTGATCTTTGCGGCGCGCATTCCGCTGATGGCCGTGCTGCCGTTTCCGTTCGGGGCGCTGCCGGCGCAGCCGGGCTCGATCGGCGCGTTCAACCTGACCGTCATCGCCCACACCCTGCTGCTGGTCGTGCTGTTCGTCGCGATGTCCAAGGAACGTCTCGAGCTCGAGCAGCGCACCAAGGCGCAGACCGATCCCTTGACCGGCGCGCTGAACCGGCGCGCCTTCATGGCGCGCGGCGAGCGGATGGTCGCGCGCCACCGCCACGAGGGCGCGCCGCTGGCGCTGTTGTTCCTCGACCTCGACTACTTCAAGTCGCTCAACGACCGCTTCGGGCATTCGGGCGGCGACGACGTGCTCACCTGCTTCGTCGGTCTCGTCAATTCCGGCATCCGGCCGACCGATTTCCTGTTCCGGATCGGCGGCGAAGAGTTCTGCTGCCTGCTGCCGCACACCGGCACCGAGCAGGCGCATCTGATCGCCGAGCGCGTCCGCCATCAGGTGGAAACCGCCGCGGTGATCGTGACCGGCATGCCGGTCAGGACCACGGTCAGCATCGGCGTCGCTTCGAGCGAAATCGTCGGTTACGATCTCGATGCGCTGATCCGTCACGCCGACGGCGCGGTGTACGCCGCCAAGCGCAGCGGGCGAAACCGCGTGGTGATGGCCGATACCGCCCACGTACTCCGGCTCGCCGTCGGCGCGGCCGGGGCCTGGGCGCGCTGATCGCCGCGGTCGGGACACCGGATGGACAAGGACACGCTCGCCGCCTACCAGGCCGGGGCCGAGGGCTTCGCGCGCGACTGGCACGGGCAGCCGCCGCCGGCCGACCTGCACGCGCTGGTCCGGCGTTTCTTCCGCCCGGGCGGGCGCACCGCCGATATCGGCTGCGGCAGCGGCCGCGAGGTGGCGTTCCTTGCGCTGAACGGGTTTGACGCGGTCGGCTACGACGCATCCGACGCGCTGCTCGAGCAGGCGCGGACGCGCTACCCGAAGCTTCGGTTCGAGGCCGCGACGTTGCCGCAGCTCGCGGCGCTGGCCGACGATTCGTTCGACAACGTGCTGTGCGAGACCGTGATCATGCACCTGCCGCGCGCGCTGGTTGCGCCCGCGGTGCGCCGCCTGCTCGCGGTGCTCAAGTCCAACGGCATTCTTTACCTGAGCTGGCGCGTCACCGATGGGACCGACCAGCGCGATGGAGCGGGCAGGCTTTACACGGCGTTCGACAGCGATCTGGTGCGCCAGGCGCTCGCCGGCGCGGTGCTGCTGCTCGACGACGAGCCGGTGAGCCTGTCGTCGGGCAAGAAGATTCACCGCATCGTCGCGCGCAAGCCAGCGGGCGCGGGGTAGGGCGGACGTTTCGTCACGCTTTAGTTAGGCGTCGCCGGGCGGCCTCGCGGCACGCTTCGTGCCTACCCGGCCGGCGGATGATCGCGACGCCATATTGCTCGGCGATCGCCGCAATCGTGTCGAGTGCCGGCCGATGCGCGATGCGTTTGCCTTCGGCATCGAAGGTGGTGAACATGCGATCGAGGCCGCCGCCGGGGACCGCGAGCACCAGGAGGTGCGCCGCGACCGTGCCGGCGTTGCGATACGCGTGCCGCCGGTTGCGCGGGGCAAACAGAAATCCGCCGGGACCGAGACGCAACGGATCGGCCGTGCCTTCGACTTCGAACCGCAGTTCGCCGCGGACGACCTGCGGTCGGGGGCGCTGAGGCGCATCTTGCCGCGATGTGAGCCTCAGCCGAGCACGATCTACGCCGTCTATCCCAGCAACCGCCTGATGTCGGCCAAAGTGCGCGCCTTTGTCGATCACCTGGCGCGACGGGTCGGCCGGACGCCGTATTGGGACAAGGGACTGCTCACCAGGTGAAGCGGATGCCGCCCATCCCCGAATAGGCGGCGCTGCTGCGCGACTGTTCGGTGTCGAACCGTGCTGTCAGCCATGTGCCGGGCCGCACCGCCCATTCGGCGGCAGCGGTGGCGAGCAGCGCATCGGCGGCAGGCTTGACGCCGGTCACCACGAACGTCCCGGATGGGATCGTCGCAAATGCGCCGGTCGCGGTCGGCGCATCGCCGAAGTTGTGCGCCCAGGCGACGCGCGCCCGCAGATTGATCGGCAGCCCCGACGTCGACCGCGGCTGCGCATCGAACCACAGGCCGAGCTCGCTGCGAAACGCGTTGGTGTCGTTGGCCTGGTAAGAGATCGCAAATGGCGCAGCGGCACCGCCGGCCTTCTCCTGGTACGACGGCGTGTGGAAGCGCTGCACCTGCGCGGCGACGAACGGCGTGATGCCGATATCGCGCCATCCGTGCCGTATTCCGGTTTCCACCCGCCCGTTCAGGCTGTAGGCGTCGAACGCGGCGGTGATGCGGTCCGAGCCCGCGATCGAGACCGTGCGGCTCGTGTCCACCGAATGCCAGCCGTAGGCGAACGCCGCCGAAAGATAGGCCTTGTCGATCCGCACCGCGCTGTAGACGCCAACCTGCGCGACGGTCGTGTCGGCGCTGCCGCTGTCGAGACTGGTGTTCGTCATTGCACCGCCGGCCGCAACGCCGAACACGAGACCCGGAACCGGCCGATAGTCGACGCCGCCGACCACGCCGCCGAGCCGCGTATCGACCGCGCTGCTGCTGGCGTCCCCATTGGTCTTGCCCCACGCGCCGTAACCCGACACCCAGGAATTGAAGCGTCCGTCGCGCGTCGTGGCCTGCGGCTGCTGCAGCGACGCGAAAGCCTCCTCGGCCGCCGGACGAACTTTCTTCTTCTGCACGTAAGCGAGCGACGGATCGGCGAGCGCCACCTCCGCGTTGGGAAGCTCTTGCGCGTAAGGGATCGGCGCGCCCGGCCCGAAACCCGACAGGCGCTGATCGATGAACGGGTTGAGCACCACGTTCATGAACGAACCCATCGCCTTGAAGCCGGTCGGTGCTGAGGCCGTCGCGGTCTCGCCGCTGAGCTGCGAGAGCGCGGCGAGATAGGACGACGGGTCGAGATTGAACAGCGGTTTGAACGCGCCGGCATTGGTCTGGCCCGCGAGCCCCGCCTGGATCGCCGCCGCGGTGGCCTGCTGGTTGGCGTTGCCGGAGGCGGCGTAGCCGACGAGGTTCGGCGCGAATGACGCGGTGACGCTGGTTGCGTTGTAGGTGATCGTGGTCGAATAGGCCCCCGGCGCGGAAACCGCGGCGAATTGCTGGTTGACCCCGCCGCCTGCGGAAAAGATGTTATAGGCCTGCCCGAAATTCACGCCCGCGGAATCCATCCGGATCTGCAACGTGCCGCCGAGCGTGGCGGCCCCGGTCAGCCCGACGAGGCTCGCCGTGCCGTTCGTAAAACTGCTGCGGTAGATCGCGGAAGGACCAAACGTCAGGCTCGGCGCGTTGATCGTCAGGCTCTGCAGGCCGGTGGGGTTACCCGGCGCGAGCGTACCGTTGATGGTGACCGTCCCGGAGGTCACGATCCCGCCGTTGCCCGACAGCGTGCCCGCCGGACCGACCAGCACCGATGTCGTGCTGGTCAGCGTGCCGCCGGTCACATGCAAGCCGCCGTTCGAGACCGTCGTTGTGCCTGCGTATGTCGAGAAGAACGACAGCGTGAGCGTTCCGCTGCCGACCTTCGTCAGGCTGCCGCCCGAGCCGGCGTCGAAGATGACGCCTCCATAGCTGGTGCTGCGGTTGTCGCTGCCGACGATCAGCGTCTTGCCGCCGATCTGGAACTGGGCGTTGGCACCGCCGGTGCCGGCCAGCGAGCCGATCGTGAAGCTCGACGCCGTTATGGTGGCGATGTTCACCGTGGCGGCGCTCACGCCGGTGCCGTTGATCACGATATGCGCCGTATCGCCGGTGGCCGCCTGGGTAAATTGGGTAAAGCCGCCCGAGTTGGTCGTGATCGTTGCGTTCGACGCGCTGCTGGAATTGCCGAAGGCCAGCGTGCCGGAGTTGTCGATCGTGGCGTTGCTCGCGCTGGACGAGCCGCCCCCAAAGAAGCTGAAGAACATCTGCGCGCCGGCGTTGTTGATGATGTGCGCCGAACCGGCACTGGAGGTGTCGTTGAAGTTGAGCGCAGTGCCGTTGTTGGTGATTGTGCTGGTCCCGGCGTTGCTGCCGTTCGAGAAAGTCAATTGGCCGCCAGCCATGACGGTTTGTTGCGAGGCCCCGGCGCTGCTTTGATTGAGGAAAATCGTGCTGCCGCCCAAGCGGGTGATGATCGTCGCATTGCCCGCCGTGCTCGAATTCCAGAACAGCGTGGTGCCGGAGTTGTCGATCGTGGCGTTGCCGGCGCTGGCGGACAGCGGGCCGCCGCCCTGGTTGAAGTTGATGGACGCGCCGGCGCTGTTGAAGATGCTGGCCGTGCCGCCGTTGCTGCCGTCGTTGAAGTTGACGCTGCCGGAATTGGTGATGATGCCGCTTCCCGCCGAGCTGGTGTTGGCGAGGATCATGGTGCCCCCGCTCACGATGTTGACGTTCGAGGGCCCGGCGGTGGCCGAATTGGTCAGTACGAAAAATCCGCCGTTGCCGACGTCGAAAGTCGGCGCGGCCGAGCTTGCATCGGCGACCACACCGGCACCGTTGATCTGGAACGTTCCCGGCAGCGTGAAGGTGTACGCGGGCGCGCCGGTGAACGTGAGCCCGCCGACAAACGTGCCGCTTTGGATCTCGATGGTAGTCGCAGTCGTCAGCGACGAGTTGAAGAATGCGGTGCCGGTTGGGACGTAGGCCGGCGGTCCGGACGGCACCGGCGACCAGTTCGCCGCCGTGTTCCAGTTGTTCGGCGGCCCTGCGGTGCCGATCCATGTCGCGTTCTGCGCGCGCGCCACGGCTGTGCTCGCCAGCAGGGACAACACAACGACAGTCGTGCGCGAGCCCTGCACGCGCACGCAACTTTTCTTGTGTCGCAACTTCGCGCTCCCAGTGCCCACAACGGAAGCCAGGAACGCACGGCGCAGGGCGCGCCATCGACAACAGCCCGAATCGCTTCCGCAACCAAAATACGAAACGCTGTCACCGATTCAATATTGTTAATTAACAGCAAATTCTGGAAAACAAATTGACTGTCGCCGGTCTGCGCTTGATTCGAATCGCCAGGCCGCATGCGCTGCCCGGTGACGAGCCGGCGAGCGTGTGTCGGGCAAACGAAAATTCATCGGCTCTGCCGGGCGCGCGGGCCGCAGCGGCATCGTCAGGGGCTGCCTTCTCTCACGCCTGCGGCGCGGGCCGCGAACGTATCTTGATCTCGTGGGTGAGCGTCTGGTGGACCGGGCAGCGGTCGGCAATTTCCATCAGCCGCGTCCGCGCCGCGTCCGGGATGTCGCCTTCGATGGTGATGTCGCGGGTGATTTCGCCGATATTGCCTTCCTTGGTTTCGCAGTCGGCACAGTCCTCCGCGTGGACCCTGCGATGCGACAGCCGCACGGAAAACCGTTCGGCCGCGATTCCCTTGCGATCGGCGTACATGCGCATCGTCATCGAGGTGCAGGCGCCCAGCGCCGCGAGAAGATAGTCGTACGGCGTCGGCCCCGCGTCGTCGCCGCCGGCCGCGACTGGCTCGCCGGCCGGGAGCACATGGCGTCCGGCGCGCACATGCTGTGCAAGAGGTCCGGTGCGCGTCTCGGACACCTCGACGATCCCCGGCGGCAATGCCGCTGCTTCTTCGGCGGCCGGCAAAGCCGGCAGATAACGCGAAGCCCAAGCAGCGATCACGTCGGCCACGTAGATCGCATCCTCGCGCTTTTGCAGCAGATGATCCGCCGTGTCGAGCGAAACGAAGCTCTTGGGATGTCGCGCGGCCACAAAAATCCGGGTGGCATTGTCGATGCCGACATATTCGTCGCGCGGCGCGTGGCACACCAGCAGCGCCTTCTTTAGGTTCGCCAGACCGTCGAGCAGGTTCTGTCCCGCGAGGTCGTCGAGAAACTGCTTGGTGATGGTGAAGGAGCGGCCGGAAAGCGTCACCTTCGCCGTTCCCTTCTCGGCGATCTCGGCGAGATCGGCGGCGAAATTGTGCGTGACGTGCGCTGCCTCGGCCGGTGCGGCGATCGTGACGACGGCCGTCGCTTCCGGCACATGCTGGGCCGCCGCGAGCACCGCCGCCCCGCCGAGGCTGTGGCCGATCAGCAGCGAAGGCGCGGCGCGGTTTTTTCGCAGGTAATCGGCGGCCGCCACCAGATCCTGGACGTTGGACGAGAAGTTGGTGTTCGCGAACTCGCCCTCGCTCGCGCCGATCCCGGTGAAGTCGAGCCGCAGCACGGCGATGCCGCGGGCGGTGATGGCCTTGGCGATCTGCGAGGCCGCAAAGATGTCCTTGCCGCAGGTGAAGCAATGGGCGAACAGCGCGAAGGCGCGCGGGTTCGGCGGCACATCGAGACGGGCCGCGAGCTTGTCCCCGGCCGCGCCGGGAAATTCGATCTTGTGCGAGTCGATCATGCCGGCTCCTTCTTCATCCGCGCACCGTCCGCAGCGGCGCGTTTGGCGTGAACGGATGGCCGCCCGTGCCGGCAGCAGAAGCTCGTCTTGTTCGATGGCGCGACATTAGCAGGTCTGCTGCGGCGGCTCTGCGAGAGCGGAGCAGCCGGCTTGCTGTTCACGGCTCGGAATCCAGGTTAACGCGCGATTTGGAGGACCTGGAGCAGGAATTGCGGGTTCCATGACGCTCGTT
>JAIESC010000007.1 GCA_019746355.1 Xanthobacteraceae bacterium
CCGTTCGCCGTCGCGTGCGGGCTTATACGGAGGCGGGGCAGGGGCGTCAAATGGCCTCTACCCCGGGTTGGCAACCGTCATGATTTGCTCCAAATATCAGTGAGATGGCCCCGTCCCGCCGGGGGCCCAGCGTTTACCTTTGCCGTCTCTTGAACCGCATACCGACAGGCCTTTTCTCCGTGACCTTTGCCCTGACCGTCTCCATCCTTGGCCGCCTCGCCTTGCCTGAGCCCACCGCGACACGGGGATTTTGATGGCCGAGCAGCTGACCCCCGATCTGTGCGTCATCGGCGCGGGCGCGGCCGGCACCTCGGCTGCAAAGGCAGCCGCGGCCCTCGGCGTGCCCGTGGTGCTGATCGAGAAGGGCCGGATGGGCGGCTCGCACCTGAATACCGCCGACGTTCCGTCGAAGGCGATGATCGCGGCAGGCTTGCGGGCCGAGGCGTTCCGGGCGAGCGAGGCGTTCGGCGTCAAGGCCGCGAAGCCCGGCGTCGAGTTCGACCAGATGAATGACCACGTCCACCGCGCCATCGACACGCTCGCGGCAAACGACTCGAAGGAGCGCTTCACAGGCCTCCGTGTGCGGGTCATCGAGGGCGAGGCGCGCTTTCTCGACGGCCGCACGGTCGCAGTGGGGCCTGAGGAAGACATCAAGTTCGAGGTCCGCGCGCGCCGCTTTGTCATCGCCACCGGCTCGAAGCCTGCGGTGCCCGCGATCTCCGGCATGGACCAGTGCCCCTACTACACCAACGAGACCATCTTCGATGCGCGCGAACGGCCGAAGCACCTGATCGTGCTCGGCGCGGGCTCGAGCGGGCTTGAGCTCGCGCAGGCGTTCCGCCGCCTCGGCTCGGAGGTGACGGTGCTGGAGATTGCGCCGCAGCCGCTCGCCAAGGAGGACCCGGAATGCGTCGCGGTCGTGCTCGATGCGCTGGCGCGCGAGGGCGTGACCATCCGCAGCCACGTGAAGGTCGAGCGGGTGCGCACGCTGCGCCAGCGGGTCGAGGTTGTGCTCGCCGGCGCGACGGAAGAGACCATCCAGGGCACCGAGCTCCTGGTCGCGACCGGCCGGCAGCCGAACATCGAAGGCCTTGATCTCGCCGCCGCGCGCGTCAAGCACGACGAAACCGGCATCACCGTCAACAAGCGCTTCGGCACCAGCAACCGCCGCATCTACGCGATCGGCGATGTGACCGGCCTGTCACAGTCGACCCACGCCGCCGAGCATCAGGCGGCGCTCCTGATCAAGCACCTGATGTTCCGTCTGCCGGTCACCCTGCGCGCCGACGAAATTCCGCGCGTCACCTTCACCGAGCCGGAGCTCGCCCATGTCGGCCTCGACGAGAAGGACGCGCGGGAGCAGTTCGGCCCGGTCCGGCTGCTGCGCTGGCCCTACTATGACAACGACCGCGCCCAGGCCGGGCGCGAAATCCGCGGCCATATCAAGGTGGTGACCGACACCAAGGGGCTGATCCTGGGCGTGACCATCGTCGGGCCCGCGGCGAGCGAGCAGATCAGCACCTGGACGCTCGCCATCAGCCACGGCCTCAATATTCGTGCTTTTGCCGAACTCGTGGTGCCCTATCCGACCTATACTGAGGTGGGAAAGCGGGCCGCCATGTCCTTCTTCGCGCCCAATTTATCGACTTCATGGCTGCGGCGCTTTCTGAACGTGCTACGGCGTCTGGGATAGACGGGCTTTTGGTCCGATGACGCAGGACGACACAGCAGCGACGGCAACACCTGATCCGGCGCCCTCCGGGCCCGCTTCGGCGCGGCTTGGCCTGTCGGGCAAGCTCCTGATGCTCACGATCCTGTTCGTGATGCTCGCCCAGGTGCTGATCTATGTGCCGCTGATCGCCAACTTCCGCCTGAACTGGCTGAACGACCGCCTGGCCGCCGCCCACACGGCGGCGCTGGTGCTCGATGCAGCGCCGAGCGGCATGGTGCCGGATACGCTGGCGCGGCAGATCCTCAACAGCGTCGGCGCCCGCGCAGTCGCCATGAAGATGGGCACTCAACGCCGCCTGCTCGCGGTGTCCGACATGCCGCCGGAGGTCAGCCACGAGATCGACATGCGCGACGTGTCCTGGCGCCGCGCCATCGTCGACGCCTTCGACACGTTGCTGTGCAGCGACGGCGACGCGGTGCGCGTGGTCGGCCCCGCGCCGATGGGCGGCGATTTCCTCGAGATCATTCTCGACGAGGCCCCGCTGCGGGCCGCGATGCTGCGCTTCTCGACCAACATACTGCTGATCTCGCTTTTGATCTCCGGCATCACCGCGGCGCTGGTCTACCTCGCGCTGCACTATCTCCTGGTGCGGCCGATGCGGCGCGTCACCGCCAACATCATGGCGTACCGCGCCGACCCGGAAAATCCGGCGCGCGTGATCGGCACGTCCGGCCGGCGCGACGAGATCGGGCTTGCCGAGCGCGAGCTCGCCTCGATGCAGTCGGAGCTCGCCTCGCTGCTGCAGCAGAAGAGCAGGCTTGCCGCGCTCGGGCTCGCGGTGTCGAAGATCAACCACGATCTGCGGAACCTGCTCACCTCCGCGCAGCTGTTCTCCGAGGGCCTGGCCCATCTGCCGGACCCGCGCGTGCAGCGCTTTGCACCCAAGCTGATGCGTGCGCTGGAGCGCGCCATCGCGTTCTGCGAGTCGACGCTGTCCTACGGTCGCGCCCAGGAGCCGCCGCCGGATCGGCGGTCCGTCGAGCTCGAGCCGATCGTCGAGGAGGTGCGCGACACGCTGCAGCTCGCGGATACCCGCATCGGCTGGATCACCGCGATCGAGCGCGGCCTGATCGTCGATGCCGACGCCGACCAGCTTCTTCGCGTCATCCTCAACCTGTCGCGCAACGCCGTGCAGGCGCTGGAGACCCGGGCGCCGAACGATCCGGCGCGCGACCAGGTGCGGATCACCGGCCGCCGCGAGGGCGCCGTGGTTGTGATCGAGGTCTCCGACACCGGGCCGGGTTTCCCGGACAAGGCCAAGGCCCGCCTGTTCCAGCCGTTCCAGAGCTCGGCGCGCTCGGGCGGCACGGGCCTCGGCCTCGTCATTGCCGGGGAGCTCGTGCGCGCCCACGGCGGCGAGATTACCCTCGTTGAAGGCACCATCGGCGCGACCTTCCGGCTCACCATCCCCGACCGCCCGGTGGATATCGAAGCCCACCGCCCGGCGCGGGCCAGGGCCTGACACATGGTCCGGCCAACGCGCATTTCAGTTGGATTGCGCCGGCCCAACCGCGTGATGGCCGGGAGAAGCCGGCCATAACGGCTGCGATGTCGAACGAGCGGAAAATGCGGCCGATTTCGCCGGCCCCATGCCCGCGGCCGGCGTTCTCCGGCCCGCCCTTGCCAATACGGAATGAAATCGCTAGCTCTAGCCGCGTTTCGCGCCTAGGCCCGGAACGTCCCTCGCGGAACGGCAAGCGCCCGTAGCTCAGCTGGATAGAGCACCAGACTACGAATCTGGGGGTCAGGAGTTCGAATCTCTTCGGGCGCGCCACTCGCGAACAAAACTGCGAACCCTGGGTCGCGGCGCGCCGCCCGCCATCATTGCAGTCTCCAAAAGTTCCGCGCTTCCGACAATGCGGATCTGGTTGTCGTCGACTTCCACCCGCTCGACGACTGATCCGATATAGGCCTTCCGGAACGGGACATCGCCGCTCATCACGTTGCCCCGCATGATCGTTGTGAAGCGATCAAGGGCAGGATCGGCAAGAATCGGCCGAGCGGCGGTGGCCTTGGCCTGCTCCAGCGCCGCCAGCGCCCCATCCCGGTCGGCCTTGTGCCGCTCGACTTCGAGCTTCAGAATTGGATCATCGAGATCGGCGATACCGTTGGCAATGGCCGCAAACCAGCGCACCCGATCACGCATGCGCTCGATGAGGCCCCGCATGGTTCCTGATGCGGTCCTTTCTGCCTGGTTGTTGTGAATTCTCACACAACTCAGTGTGCGGGCTTGGCAAAACGTCAGATGGGGCGTCGCGATTTGGTCAAGTCGCCAGGTGCGGCGCCGCATCGAAGGTAGGTATGGATTTGCGCCTGATTTCGAGGCGGCGTTTCATCACCAGGACCGCAGGCGGCTGAGCTTCATCGAACGCTAATGTTGCGCTGCTGCGTCGGCCTTGCGCGTAGCGGGTTTCGGTGGCGCTCCGGCCTGCTGCGCGGCAAGTTCCTTCAAACGCCCGCGATCGATCTTGCCGTTCGGCGTCCGCGGTATGGCATCGACGCCGAGGAAGAACTTCGGCACGAAGCCGGGTGGCAAAGACTGGCGCAGGTGCTCCCGTAGCCCTGCCTCGTCCGCCGCGCTGCGCCATACCACCGCGCTGCCGAGCACCTGAACGCCGCTGGGGCCCAGTGCGGCGAACGCGGCCGCATCTTGGACCGCGGCAAAGGACGTCAGCACACTCTCAACGCGTTCGGGATGCACTTTGTCGCCGCCCAGGTTGATCAGCGTCTGCTCGCGTCCGAGAAGGACCAGCATGCCGTTCGGCGTGACAACCCCGAGGTCACCGGGATAGAAGCAGCGGTCGCGGAAGTGCTGCTGCGTCGCCTCCGTGTCGCCGATGTATCCATCGACGACGCAGTCGCTGCGAATGCGCACGCGTCCCTCTCTTCCGGCCGGCAACTTTTCATCGGATTGATCGACGATTTCGACGGCGACACCCGGGGCGACGTAGCCCACTGCGCCCTGTACCCTGGCGAGGGCAGCCGCGGGTCCTGCCGCCGCAACGCCGGCCTCGGTCGATCCATAGGAAGACACGACATTTGCGCCAAGCCGCGCGCGGACGCGCTCCGACAACGTCGGCGTCAGCAGGCTGCCGGTCGAGACGATGACCTCAAAGCTGCGGCCGAGCGAGGGGTTTTGCTCGAACAGCTCCGTCATTTGCGCGAGCGATTGCGGCGAAGCGACCATGCCCTGCACGCTGTATGCAGACAGCGCGTCGAGCGTATCGATCGATCTGCCGCCGCGCATGAATAGCGTGCCGCCCCTCGACAGCACATAGATGAAGAACGTCAGGCCGATTCCGGTCGACAAGCCGACGTCCATGAAAACGCGGGAGCAATCCGGAAATCGGTTTCCGTAAGCCGCCTGCAGGCGATAGACCCGCGTCAACACGTGCCTGTTGGCCCGCATGATCGCCTTTGGGTAACCGGTCGATCCTGACGTCAGGATGATGCGGCAGGGGTCGTCCGCGGTGGCAACGGGTTGTCCCGTGTCCGGCAACGGTGAGCCATCGCCGGTGGTCCAGCTCTGATCGACCTTGATGGCGCGAACGCCGCCGTCGGCGGGATACGATTCATCCACCAGCGCGGCGTCGACGGTCAGCTCCTTGGGCAGGTTCTGCTCGCGCGAGGACAGCGTGACGATGCCGGCCTTGGTCAGGCCGAGGATCATGACGCTGTGAAGGATCGGATCGCGCAGGAAGAGCGCGATGACGTTGCCGCGGACGAGCCCGTTGGCGTGCGCATGCCGACCGACATTGTGAATGAACCGCTCCAGTTGGCGGTAGCTCACCTGATTGAACAAGCTGTTGGGTGCGCAGAGCGCCAACGCCAAGGGCTGGCATTTGCACTGAAACAATATGGGATCGACGATGTTCATGCCCCCTCCCCAATACGCAACAACCACGTCACTTTTCGGCCACTATAGCTCAACGTTGACGTGTGCAACCGAAAATATATATGTTCCTAGTGTCCTTCCGATGTCTCGGGAGGGCCGCGTCCTGGAAAAATCGTAAACAAAATGGCCGCGTTGCTGGGGCTCTGGGGCGGACAATGCACGGGCCGGGCGTTCAAGGCGTCTCGCACACGGGTGTCGACGCACTCGTGCTGTTGCTGCGTTTCCACGAAGTCGCTGTCGATCCAGCGCAGATCAAACATCGGTTTGGGAATACTTCGTTCGGCGTTCCGGAAATTCTGCTGTGCGCGAAGGAGCTCAAGCTCAAGGCGCGCACCATCAGCACCGATTGGGAGCGGCTGCAAAAGACGCCGCTGCCTGCGCTTGCGGAAGGCACTGATGGCGGCTTCTTCGTGCTCGGCAAGATCGTCGACGACAAGGCGCTGATCCAGGATCCCAGGGTTGGCCGCCCGCAGCTGATCAGCCGCGATGAATTCGTGGCGCGCTGGAGCGGACGCCTAGTCCTGATGACCCGCCGCGCGTCGCTGAGTGATTTGAAGCGACAATTCGATATCACCTGGTTTCTCGGCGCGATTCACAAATACCGCTGGATCTTAGCTGAGGTCCTGGTCGCCTCGTTTTTCCTGCAGCTCTTCGCTCTCGCTGCCCCACTGTTCTTCCAGGTCGTGATCGACAAGGTGCTGGTGCATCGCGGTCTCACGACGCTCGATGTGCTGGTGATCGGCTTCGTTGCGGTTGCGATCTTCGAGACCGTTCTCGGCACGCTGCGGGCGTATGTGTTCGCCCACACCACCAACCGGATCGATGTCGAGCTTGGCGCAAGATTGTTCCGACACCTGATGGCGTTGCCGATCGCCTATTTCGAGGCGCGGCGGGCGGGCGATTCGGTTGCGCGCGTGCGCGAGCTCGAGAATATCCGCAACTTCCTGACAAGCTCCGCGCTGACCTTGATCATCGACCTGTTCTTCACGATCGTGTTCCTTGCGGTCATGTACTACTACTCGCCGCTTCTTACTTGGATCGTGATCGGGTCGTTTCCCTTCTACATCGCGCTGTCGGCGGGCGTCACACCGTTGTTTCGCCGGCGCCTCGACGAGAAGTTCAATCGCGGCGCGGAGAACCAGGCGTTGGTGGAAAGCGTCTCCGGCGTCGAGACGTTGAAGGCGATGGCGGTCGAGCCGCAGATGCAGCGGCGGTGGGAGGAGCAACTCGCCGGCTACGTGCGGGCGAGCTTTCAGGTGCTCTCGCTCGGCAACTGGGCAAGCCAGACAGTCCAGCTGATCAGCAAGATCGTTACCGCGCTCACGCTTTATTTTGGTGCGTATCTGGTGATCGGCGGCAGTCTCACGGTCGGCGAACTGGTGGCCTTCAACATGCTTGCTGGCCGGGTGGCCCAGCCGATCCTGAGGTTGGCGCAGATTTGGCAGGACTTTCATCAGGCACGTCTTTCAGTGCAGCGGCTGGGCGACATCCTCAATGCCGTGCCCGAGCCGGCCTTTCGCCCGGGCCAGTCCGCGACGCCGGTGATCAAGGGCAGCGTGGAATTCGATCATGTGACGTTCCGCTACCGGCTCGACGGACCGGAGGTGCTTAAAGGTGTCAGCCTCAGCATTCCGCCAGGGCAGGTGGTCGGCATCGTCGGGCCGTCCGGCTCGGGCAAATCCACGCTCACCAAACTGGTGCAGCGGCTTTACGTGCCTGAGAGCGGGCGGGTTCTGATCGACGGGATCGACATCGCGATGGTCGACGTGGCCTGGCTGCGGCGTCAGGTCGGCGTGGTTCTGCAGGAGAACGTGCTGTTCAACCGCTCGGTGCGCGACAACATCGCGCTCGCCGATCCGTCGGTTCCGATCGAGCGCGTGATCGCCGCGGCGGAGCTTGCCGGCGCCCATGAGTTCATTCTGCAGATGCCGGAAGGATACGCCACGCTGATCGGCGAGCGGGGCAGCACGATTTCCGGCGGGCAGCGCCAGCGCATTGCCATCGCGCGGGCATTGATCGGCGACCCCCGTATCTTGATCTTCGACGAGGCGACGTCGGCGCTCGACTACGAGAGCGAACGGATCGTCCAGGACAATATGCGCAAGATCACCAAGGGCCGCACTGTCTTCGTCATCGCCCACCGCCTGTCGACCGTCCGCCAGGCGGACCGGATCATCACGCTCGAGCGCGGCCGCGTCGTCGAGGACGGCAACCACGATCAGCTGATCGGCAGTGGCGGGCGCTACGCGACGCTGCATCGCATGCAGGCCGGCATCCACGAGGTCGTCTCATGAGCGCATCTCAGGCAGGCGCGACGAGATCCGTTGGCACCAATGTCGTGCCGATCGCGAAGGCGTCGCGGGCACGTGCGGCCGAGCTGGAATTCCTGCCCGCCGCCCTTGAGATCGTCGAAACGCCGGCCTCGCCGGTCGGTCGGGCGCTGGGCGCCGTGCTGATCGGCGTCTTTGTCGTTGGGTTGATCTGGGCGACCTTCGGCCACATCGACATCATCGCCACCGCGCAGGGCAAGATCGTGCCGGTCGGCCGGACCAAGGTGATCCAGCCGATCGAAACCGGAATGGCGACGGCAATTCACGTGAGAGACGGGGATCAGGTCAAGGAAGGCCAGGTGCTGATCGAGTTCGACCAGACCTCCAGCACTGCCGAACGCAACCGTATTCGCCTCGACCTTATGAAGGTCCGCCTCGACATTGCGCGTCTGACCGCACTGCGCACGAGCCTGGAGATGGGCAGTGGTCTCGCCAGCTTTGTTGCGCCGATGGGCGCGCCGCCCGGAGAGATCGCCCGCACGCAGGCGGCGATGACGGCGCAGTGGGAGCAGCAGGCGGCAAAGCTCGTCGGATTGGATCGGCAGATCGAGCAGAAGCGCGCCGAGGCTGAGCAGATCAACGCCATGATCGACAAATTGAAAGCCGGCCTGCCGATCCTCGAAGAGACGGCCGTCGTGCGCGAAAAGGCGATGGGCATCGGCTACGGCAACCGCATAACGCATCTGGAGGCGCAATTGCGGCTGACCGACCAGCGCAACGAAGTGATCGTGCAGGAACGCCGCGCGATCGAGTCGCTTGCCGCCCGTCAGGCGCTCGAAGCCCAACGCGAGCAGACGCGGGCTGAATATGTCCGGGCGGTGATGACCGAGCTCTCCGAGGTCGAGCCTAAGGCCGCGCAGTACGCGGAAGACCTGGTGAAGGCCGAGAAGCGTATGGAGGACCAGGTGCTGCGCGCGCCGATCGCCGGCACTGTGCAGCAGCTTGTTCTCTACACTATCGGCGGCGTGGTCACGCCCGCGCAGGCGCTGATGGTCATCGTGCCGGACGGCGGCGGGATCGAGGTCGAAGCCATGATCCAGAACAAGGACATCGGCTTCGTGCACGACGGGGATCCGGCCGAGATCAAGATCGATACGTTCAATTTCACCCTGTATGGGTTGCTGCAAGGCAAAGTTTTGAATGTTTCACAGGATGCCGTCGTGCGCGACAAGCCGCCGGCACAAAGCATTACGGAAAAGCAAGGCAGCCAGTCAGCGCGCTCGAGCGAGCCGGCCGGCCAGGAGCTGCTTTACACCGCGCGCGTTTCTCTCGATCGCACGAGGATGCAGATCGACGACCGGCTGGTAAACCTCACGCCCGGCATGGCCGTGACGGTGGAGATCAAGACGGGACAGCGGCGCATCGTCGAGTTCTTGCTGTCGCCATTGCTGCGGTACAAGCAGGAAAGCCTGCGGGAACGATAACGACGTTGATCAATCGGCAGTGAGAACGTCATGACGTTAAGCGCAACGCTCGAGTCTTCGCCACGACAAGACAGGCTGGCATGGCTCGTTCGCGAAATCCAGGAAAACTGCATCGTCACATCCGCGGACGAGCGTCTCACATCGTCATCGGGAAAAAGCCAGAACTGGCTGATCGATCTTCGCCCTCTCTTCACCAGAGCCGATGCGCTGGAGGCCGTTGCGGAAGAGTACTACTCGCGCTTTGGTCACGAATCTATGTTTCAATTCGCTGGAATCGAGAGCGCATCGATTCCGCTTCTGACGACGCTTCTGCTGGTCGGAAATCGCCGCGGCAAAGCGGTTTCTGCGGTGATTATCCGTAAGGAGAGAAAGCGAATCGGTCGCGGACGGAACATCGAAGGTGAGCTGACCGCGGTTCCTGTCACGGTTGTTGATGACGTGCTCAATTCCGGAGAGAGTGCGGAAAAAGTCCGGGTCACGCTTGAACAGGCCGGGGCATCCATCAAGCGCTTCTTTGTCGTGATCGACTATCAATCGCGTAAAGGTCGCGAATGGCGCAAGCGCAACGGGACCGCGGTCCACGCGCTATCCACGCTTGCCGATTTTGGTCTCGAGCTGGCACGGTCCGAGCGAACGCAACCGGAGCGTCACTATCGCGCGCTGGGCCAATTTAGAACCGCGGGCGCCAATCCATATCACACCGTGCCCAAGTCGGCGCCGCTGCTGGTCGGAAATACGATCTATTTCGGCACCGATGCTGGCGTGTTTCGCGCGATCGACGCTGCGGTCGGCAAGCCGCTGTGGGAGTTCGATGCACGAGTAAGGCACTCCAAAGCGATTTGGTCTTCGCCGGCCTACCATGACGGCCGCATCTATTTTGGGACCTATAGCGGCAACGTCCACTGCCTCGAGGCGTTGACGGGCGCAGAAGTCTGGACACAGGCAGTTTGCGATTGGGTCGGTTCATCGCCCCTGATTCTGCCGCACCATGGGTTTCTCGCCATCGGGCTTGAATACGCACGACAGCGCCGCGCCGGAAGCCTCTGTGCACTGAAGCTCGACGGCGGACAGAAGGTCTGGGAGCATTGGTTGCGTGTTGTACAGCACGGCTCCGCGGCCTATTGGCGGGGCGGTGATCTTGTCATATTCGGCACCAATGATCACAACGTCATTGCGCTCAGCGCAAGAACCGGAGCAATGGCCTGGGTGTTTGATACCCGTCGATCGGTGAAGTACGCGCCGGCGGTAGACGAAGAGCGGGGTCTGGTCGCGTTCGCGTCATTCGATCGTTCGATCTACATTCTTCGGGTGGCAACCGGCGAAAAGGTCGCCGAATTTGAGACCGACGACATCTGTTACACGACGCCTCTTTTCGCGCATGGTCGCCTTTTTTGCGGCTCTGGCGACAAGCATCTCTACGTGATCGACCTCGACAGCATGTCGCTGGCGTTGAAGTTCAACGCCGGAGCGCGGGTCTACTGTTCGCCGCGCTTGATCGATGGCAGCGTCGTCTTCGGCACCAACGGCGGCATGGTACGCGAGATGGATCCCGTTTCGTTGGAAATCACCGGAACACTGACGGTCCCGGACGCAGTCACGAATGCGATTGCATTCGCGCCAGATGGCAAGCATCTGTTCGTGCCGACCTACATGAACGAAATCTATGCGTTCAGCCGAAGCTGATCGCCGGCCGCCATGCATTCGCCCTCCGATGATCCGATCGCTGCCAAGGCAGCCTCGGAAATTCATCCTTCCACCGGCCAGCCGGTGGGGCTGCGGGTCGATACCAGTCCGGCGCGGAGGCCCGGTGCGATCATCCTGGAAGGCCGCCACGGCCGCATCGAGCGGCTCCAACCCGACCGCCACGGTCCTCAGCTCTGGAACTCTTTGGAAGGCCACGACGAGCTGTGGACCTACATGGCGCATGGGCCGTTCCCGCATCAGAACGCATTTCTCGACTGGCTCGCGGAGCGGACAGGTTTCAAGGATCCGATGTATTACGCCGTGGTGGACAACGGCGATCGCGCGCTCGGGCTGATGGCGCTGCGGACGATCCGCACCGACATGCGTGTCATCGAGGTCGGTCGGATCGTGCTCGCTCCTCTCTTGCAGCGCACGACGCTTGCCACTGAAGCCCAGTTCCTGCTCGCGCGTTACGTGTTCGAGACGCTCGGGTTCCGGCGTTACGAGTGGAAATCCGACGTACTGAACGTTGCCTCGTGCCGGGCCGCCCTGCGCCTTGGTTTCAAGTTCGAAGGCGTCTTCCGCGGCCACCTGATCGTCAAAGGCCGCAACTGCGATAGCGCCTGGTTTGCAATGCTCGACAGCGAATGGCCGGCGCGCAAGGCGGCTTTCGAGCGCTGGCTCGCGCCGGGCAATTTCGATGATGACGGCCATCAGAAATCCCGGCTCGCGCGCGGGCAAGCCGTGTATGCCATATGGCAAGGTGCATAATGTCCGCTGTCTGTGCGTCCAGGCTTGATCGCGCCGACTCGAGCACAATTCTACAATCGTTGGCTGTGCTGAAATTGTGCATGATTTCTCAGCGACTTGCCGCGTTTCTTGCGTTCGCCGCTCCGAAATTTCATACGTGCGGTTGTGTTTGCGTAAAGGCACATGCTAGCGTCTGCACGGAAGTTAGTCGGCCGGCAACAAGGCCGAGTTGGTTGGGGGACGAGACGCTGGGGAGCGACGCTGCTGCGAGTTGGTTTTTTGAGCGCCTGCAAGGGTGACCGGCTGCGGCTATTGTCATTTCCATAAAGGCGGACGTTCAATTCGACCGCACTCGCCGCGTCACTGCGGCGGAGTGGCGTGGAAGTCTGTACCGCGAATGGGCGGCCTCTGTCGGAGTTGCCGCATGTCCTCAGAAACGAAGCCCGCTCGGCCCGCGGGGACGAGCGAACGTCCGCCGGATCCGACTTCCGCCGATGACGGTTTGGCGGCTCAGCGTCAGGTACTGCTGCAGGCGGAGCGCTTTGCAGCGATGCTCGGGACTGCGATCACGCTGATGCTGCGTTCACCAGGGCATCGCAACCTGTTCGTTGCAGAGCTCGAATGGCGAATTTATCCGCCGATCATGCTCGGCCAGTTCCGATTGTTCCTGAGCAAGGGGCTGCCGTTCGCGTTCATCACCTGGGCGATGGTGAATGACGAGGTCGAGAGCCGCATGAAGACATCGGCGCGACTTCAAACCCCGGAATGGAATTGCGGACAGAACTTCGTCGTTGTCGATGTCATTGCTCCGTTTGGAGGTGCCGAACGATGTCTTGCGGCGCTGGCCGCATCGCGAAGTGATCCGTCGAATATTCAAACAACTGACTCGAATCTTGCCGCCGAGCGGCGGGTGGCGGAAAGGGCATAGAATGCCCGGCACGCTCCTTCGATTCATCGCGTGGTATGGATTGCCGGCGGCGGGCGCCGCAATTGGCTACGCCATTGGCGATGGATTGGGATTGTTTATCGGTCTGTGCCTTGGCGGCATCGCAGGTTCGGGCTGGCTTCTGCTGAGGCGGAAAGGCGAGCTGCGGGCGATCTATCAAAAGGCCAAAGGACTTCGCAAAGATGAAGACGCTCCCGACCGTCGGCTCGGTCCTGCATCGCGGGCGTTGCTGTGGTCGTTTGTGGCCGGGAGCCCGGCTCTTTTATTGTACAGCTCGGTCATAGCGCTCGCGCACGACAGTCTTGCGGGATGGATGAGCACGCTGCAGCCGGCCGCTGATTGGCTGGCACAGTTTATCCCGGCGTTTGGGCAAATATCTGCGAACCTCGTCAAGACAGGTCACGCGGATCGGGTTATGGCCACACAGCACGTGCTTCTTGTCGGGTGGCTTTATTTGACCGCAATGACCTTTTGGATCGTGTCTGACATGATGGTCATCAATCGGCGTGATTGGGCGCGAATTGGATCCATAGCAACAAGAAGTGTTGGGCCCGTTAACTCAACTTGGGCGGGATGTATCTGTCTGGCGGTGCTTCTGCCGTTCATATTTTTTAGCTTGATACCTCCGCCGCCAACGGGAAGCGTTACTGCAATCTTCCGATTGCCGGTCATCGCCCTCTTTTTTGTTCTGGCGGTTTTTATTGTTTGGTGTCTCTCGATTTCGTGGGCCGCGCGTCGGTTTCGGGCGCTGGCGCGCGAAGAAGGCCGTCAGCATCAACAATTGCATCAAGAGATGCAGCGCGCCCTGCGTGATGTCTTCTCGGGAAAATCGCATGAGCGCTGAGTTGAGAAGGGCAGAACGCCCGGTCGGTTAGCACTGCTGGAGAGTTCGATGTCTTCGATATCGCGTAGAGCCATGGTGATTTCGCTGGAGGGGCGCGTGCTCGGGGATCAATTTGGCGTCGATCGCAGCTGGCTTGACGATTTGTTTCCGCTCCTTCGCGTGTCGAACCCTTCAGTCTGTTTTTCCGACGGCGACGGCGGCGACGGCGGCGACGGCGGCGATGGTGGCGGTGGCGACGGCGGTGACGGTGGAGATGGTGATGGTGACGGTGGCGGTGGTGATGGCGACGACGGTGGTGATGGCGACGACGGCGATGCTGGCAATGGCGGTACCGAGGGCGATGATAGCGGCTGGGGCGGTGATTTTGGGGGATCTACCGACGACGCAGCAGCAGCGGCAGCGACCGACTTCGAAGCGGCGGTAGCAGACTTTGAGTCGTCGTACGGAAACGCGGATCCCTCCGGCTACGACCCCACAGGCTACGACCCCTTTGGCTTTTATGACCCCTACGACCCCTTGGACCCCTTTGGCATCTACGACCCCTATGCCAGCGGCAAGGAACCCAAGGAACCCAAGGAATCCAAGGACCCCAATGATCCCATGAATGCGATGGCGCAAGCCGTCGCGCAGTTGCCTACAATCACGGTACGCGCTCCCACGCACGCCGGCAGCACCACGAGTGGTCAAGAAGCAGTCCAAGACAATGGTGGGCTCGGCGGTGGTGGCAGTGGCAGTGGCAGTGGCAGTGGCAGTGGCAGTGGCAGTGGCAGTGGCACCACTGGCACAAACTCGCCCGTCTACATGCTGCCCAAAATAACCGTACGAGCACCCCGATGGGTTGGCGAGATCAAAGATCCCAATGGGCTACCCGGCGGAACAAACTACGGCTACGGTCCAGGCCCCGGCAGTCCGGGTTATGGCCGCGGCGGCGGCGGCTCCGGTGGCTCCAGCGACCCTGATTATGAAACAGCGGTCAATCAGGGGGCTAAGAGCGCAAGCAACGCATTCATATCAGTTGTGCAGTGGGCGTTGCGGGGATTGGGCGCCGTCGCTGGTGTGCTTCAGTCACGCACGGTTGGGACTGTGGGCGGACTGGCCAACCACGCCATTACAGGGGTCAAGAACAACCAAATTGAGAACTATAGCCCTGCCAAGACCGCTTTCGTAGCCGCCACACAAATTGCCGCATGGCAGGGCACTAGGATGGCGGCCCCCTGGCTAGCAGGCTACGCGGCCTTGGGTACGGTTGCCACCGCAGTGCCATTGCTGCTGCTGTTCGTGCTACTGCTGCTATTGCTGTTATTGGTACTCCTCTTGCCCTTTTCGCGATCGCTCTCGGCACTATCGCCGTAGTCTCAATAGCTGCCCCCCCCCGTCGTATCGTACCTGGCTGGCCTCGGCGCCGCCGCGGTCGCGGATTTGCTGGGATTGCCGGTTATCCTCGATCTTGACGGCAACGGCATCAAGATCGCCGGCCTCGATAGCTCGGCCACCTACTTCGACATGGCCGGCGATGGCTATAAGCATCGCACCGCATGGGCGGGCGCGGGCGACGGCGTGCTGGTGCTGGACATCGATGGCGACGGAGAGATTACCCGGCGCGACGAGATCGTCTTTACTGAATGGGATCCAACAGCAACCAACGACATGCAGGCGTTGCGGAATGTGTTCGACACAAACCGCAACGGCCAGCTCGACTCCGGCGACGCGAAGTGGTCGAGCTTCAAGATTTTGGTGACCAATGCCGATGGCACCAAGTCGCTCAAGACGTTTGCCGAGCTCGGAATCCAGTCGATCAACCTGACTCCGGATTCGTCGACGACGGCCTTGCCCGACGGTTCGAGCATCGATGGGGTGACGACCTTCACGCGAACGGATGGCACGACCGGAACCGCGGCAACTGTCTCGCTGGGTTACGACGCCAACGGCTATGCCGTCCTGCAGGCCGTCACTCATGACGCGGACGGCTCGACGACCATCGACAACAAGGCGTTCGATCCCGACGGCCGTCTTGCGCACCAGGCCATAACGACGACGACGGCCGACGGGAGAACCAGAACCATCTCGTTCGACCGTAACGGCGACGGCACCATCGATCAGGTGCAAACCAGCGTTACGGTCGTCAATGCCGACGGGAGCTGGTCCGAGACCGTGTCGAACAGGACCGGCGCGGGTGTTCTCACCGACCGCACCGTGACGGCAAGCAGCGCGACCGGCAATGCGGTCACGATCCAGCGCGATCTCAATGGCGACGGCGTCGACGACCAGGTCGAGACCCGTACCACCGGTGCCGATGGCAGCAAGTCGGTCGTCGTGGCGAATTTCAACAAGGACGGCTCGCTCGTCAATCAGATGTCGAGGACCACCAGCGCGGACGGTCTCACCCAGACGGTCCGGACCGATTTCGATGGCGATGGAACCTACGAACTGACGGGCATTGACGCGACGGTGGTCGCGGCGGACGGCAGCCGCGTGCAGACGCTGTCCGATATCAACCTCGATGGATCGCTACGGGACAGGACCGTCAACACGACAAGCGCCGACGGCCATACCAAGGTCAGCGAAAGCGACGTCGACGGCGACGGCGCGATCGATCTTGTGACAACGTCGGCCATCGTTCTCAACGCCGATGGCAGCTCGACAACCACGATAATCAATGCCGGCCGCGACGGCACGTTACGGGACAGGACCTCCACCGCCATCAGCGCGGATGGCTTGTCGAAGACGATCCAGTCGGACGCGAACGGCGACGGGGTCTTCGACCTAACCAAGACCGACATCTCCGTTGTGAATGCGGACGGCAGCCGGACGCAGACGACCAGCCAGTATAGCGCAGATGGCGGGCTGCTCCGGCGAACCGTCGTTGTGCGCGCTGCGGATGGTCGGTCGCGCACGATTCAGACCGACGTCAACGGTGACGGTCAATCCGACCGCCTGGAGGTGATCGCGGTTGCAGGCGACGGCTCGACGACCGACTCGCTGTCCGAGTTCAATCCGGATGGCTCACTGAACGCTAAGACAACGACCACAAGCAGCGCTGACGGTCTCGCTTCGACGACGCAGGCGGATCTGAACGGCGACGGGGTACTGGATCGAAGCCACACCTCGGAGATCGTGAAGAATGCCGACGGCAGCTCGACGACCGTAGAAAGCAACCGAAACGGTGATGGCTCGCTTCGCCACCGGACCATAACGACGGTGTCGGCCGATGGACTTTCCCGCACCATTCAAGCCGACGTCGATGGCGATGGAATCATCGACCAGACGGCAACCGAAGTTCGAGTCTTGAATGCGAACGGCAGCCAGGCCGACACCAATGAAATCCGCAACGGCGACGGATCATTGCGCAGGGTCACGACTGCCTTCATCAGCGTCGACAAGATGTCCACGGAGACCGTTCAAGTCTTCAACACGTCTGGGTTGGCGTATCAGGCGCAGACCACCAATGTTCTGTCGAACGGCGATATTGTTACGTCTGTTTCTGATGTGGTCTTTACTCTGCCTCCCACAGGTATGCTGCAGGGCCGGGTGACCGCGGTGACAAGCGCCGACGGTCTGTCGACCATCGTTCAGACCGATCGCAACGGCGATGGAATTGCCGATCTCACGGCGACGGCGACCACACTGTTGAACGCCGACGGGAGCCGGACGTCAACGATTGTTGAGCGGAGCGCAGATGGATCTTTGCGCAGCCGGTCGATCAACACAACAAGTGCCAGTGGCCTGTCGTCAACCACGCAAACTGATCTTGACGGCGACGGTGTTTTTGATGGCACCGCGGTAGATGTCCTTGCGTTCAACGCCGACGGGAGCACGACGCAAACGCTGACGAACAAGAGCGCAAGCGATTCGGTTATCAATCAGGCCGTTATAACGACAAGCGCCAACGGATTGTCGTCGGTCATACAGTCCGACCTTGACGGCGATGGTGTATTCGACAGAAGCCGGACCGACGTCATCGTTCTGAATGCCGACGGTGGTCGCACTGAAACAATTGTTGAGACGGCCGCCGGCGGGCAGCGTCTCAATCGGGTATCTGCGACAACGAGCGCCGACGCCCGTTCGATCGCGGTCCAGCGGGATAGCAACGGCGACGGTGCGGATGATCAGGTTGAGACAACAGCGACATCTGCAAATGGCACAGTTGTAAATACGGTCACCAATCTCAATCCGGATGGCACCGTCGAGAACAGCAGGATTACGACGACAAGCGCGGACGGCAAGACGCAGGTCGTTTCTCGCGACCTGGATGGTGACGGCTCGATCGACGTCAGCACGTCGCACGTTGCGACCTTGAACCTCGATGGCAGCGCCACGGACGACATTCGCTCTTATGCTGGCAGCCAGTTGCTCCAGAGCATGCTGGCAGTTACCAGCGACGATGGTCGATCCATATCGATGGCGCGGGATCTGGACGGCGACGGTGTTGTCGATATGACGACGTCCGACGCATCTGTTGTCAAGGCCGATGGCAGCAGCATTCGCACGGTAACGCGCCGGAATGCAGACGGCTCGTTAAAGTCTCAAAGCGCCACGACGGCAAGCGCCGATGGGACCGCGATTGCCATTTCGCGCGACATAAACGGGGATGGGACGATTGATCAGACCGAAACGATTATCGTGCAACGAAATGCGACGACGGTCGATACGGTTTCGAGCTTCAACAGCAATGGGTCGCTGAAGAGCAGGACGATTGCGACGGCAAGCGTCAATGGCCTTTTCGCGTCGGTTCAAACGGACGCAAATGGCGACGGTGCCATCGACAAAACGCTTTCCCGCACGGTCACCTTCAACAGCGATGGCAGTCAAACCGTTACCGCGGTCGAATACGCTGGCACGACATCCGGTTCGGTCAAAAATCAGACGGTTACGACGACGGAAGCCCATGGGCTCGACCAGACGTCGCAGTGGAGCGCCACCAACGGTCAGGACGCAATCCAGCTGACCCAGACAAAGTCCCAGGCTCTGAATGCCGATGGATCGATAACCGACACGCTTTCGGTGTTTGCGCCGGGTGGTTCGCTGAAAGACCGGCTCGTGGTGACCGTTGCGGCGGACGGCCTTTCCAGCACGACAAAGCTCGACATCAACGGCGACGGGATTTTCGACCGCGTCGAGTCGGTGGTCGCGGGCGTCGATGGCAGTCGGACGCAAGCCGTCACGACCTCCGGTCCGGCCTCCCACACACTGCGGCGCAAGGACGCAACGACGGTCAGCGCGGATGGCCGATCGTCGTCGTTCGAGAGCGACACGAATGGAGATGCAATCTTTGATCGCCATGAATCCAGGGCGGTCAACTCGGACGGCAGCGTAACGCGCACGCTGTGGAATACGACCGCGGGCGGCGAGCTCAAAGACAAGGTCGTTCTGACCACGTCGGCAAACGGACTCTCCAGCCAGGAGCAGTTCGACACCAATGGCGACGGCGTTGTGGACCAGACGCTGTCAAAAAACTCGATGTTAAATCCGGATGGGTCGCAAGCCAACACGGTCACCTGGAGCGGTGCCAATGGTGTCTTCAGAAAGCTGACAGGGATTGTCAGTGCAAATTCGAGCTCCACGCAAATCGATATCGATGGCGACGGATCTATAGATCAACTTCGAAGCACCGCCACCGTTTTCAATGCCGATGGCACGACCAGCCGGATCTCGTTGGATACTTACAGCGCGGACGGTTCACTCAAGTCCCGCAAGACCTCCGTCACAAGCAGTGATGGCAACACCGTAACCACTCAATTCGATTCGAATGGGGATGGTGTGGTTGATCGGATGATTGCGAATGTGGTTGCGGTCGATGGCGCCGAGACGGAGACGGAAAGCTTCTTCGGTTCGAACGGCAGCCTGAAAACTCAGAGCATTTCGACAAAGAGCCTTGATGGGTTGAAGCGGACATTTTCGAGAAGTGACGGTCTTTCCGAGACCACCACGTGGTTGTCGGATTCGTCTGGCAGTTATTCATGGGTGCGGACCGTCTCCGGGCAGGTCGTGGCCTATTCCTCTCACACAATCGACGCCGCGGGAGTTGATGCCTGGGTCTGGAATGAAGACCCGTCCTCAGCCTCAAACGCGACCGTTCGCATCGACGTGGCGACGGAAGCGTACTTCGTCGCGATGGCTGAGCGGCTGTACGACACCGCGTTCGATCGCGACCTGTTCATGGGCGATCGGGAACTGCTCGCGAAATACATCGTCGATGGCGGGTTGAACCTTACGCAGCTCGCGACCGATCTTGCGGCCTCGATAGAATACAGCCAACGCTATGGGACCGTTACAAACGCGCAGTATATCGGACAGCTCTACCAGAACGCCTTCGGTCATGCCGCATCGCTTTCCGAGCTGGCCAACGATCTGTCCCGGTTGTCGTCGGGCGTAACGCGCGGCGAGTTGATGGTCGCCGTGTCCGAAAGCGCAGAACATCTCGCAGGCGGCAATAACCATTCGACGACAAACAACACTGACAGCGGCGATCTCGATTATGCGCTCGAGCATACGATCGACAAAACTATCGCTTCTGCTGTGGTCAAACGGCTACTTGATGCAGCGTTGAATCGTGATGCGACTGCGACAGAGATAGAAATTTTCTCGCAGCAGATTTTGTCCGGCACGGCCGGCGCGAGTCAGATTGCCGGAGCGCTGATCAATTCGTCGGAGTTCCGCGCGAAATACGGCAATCTCTCAAATTCGGATTTTGTCAGCCTGTGCTTCCAAAATTCTTTGAACCGTCCGCCCAGCACAGCAGAAGCGCAGTATTGGGCATCTGCGTTGAACACAGGCGCAATCTCCCGGGGAGATTTTTTAGCAGCGATAGCGGAGAGCCCCGACCATCTTGGACTGGAACGCGATCACGCCGGCTATAACGTGCTGGATGGCGGTGCCGGAAATGACGTGCTCACCGGCAATGCCGGCGACGATAGGCTGAATGGCGTCGCGGGCGATGACGCGCTGAATGGTGGCGGCGGCAACGACGTGCTGGATGGCGGGGTGGGCAACGACACGCTGCGCGGCGGCACGGGCAACGACACCTATCGATTCGGGTTGGGGTCTGGGTCCGACACGATCAACAACAGCGACGGCGGCGTCGACAAGATCGTGCTGGGCGCAGGCATCGCGGCGTCCGACCTGAGCTTTACCAAGGTCGGCAACGACCTGCGGATGACTATTGCGGGGGCGAGCGACCAGCTGACCGTGCAGAACTGGTTCCTGGGGGCGTCGTACCAAGCCTCAGTGGTGCTGACCGACAACAGCGTCGTGGCGGTGCAACTGCCTCTGCAGGGCACGTCGGGCAACGACACGCTGACGGCGACCAACGACCCGACCTTGCTGAAGGGCCTCGCCGGCAACGATACCCTTGAGGGGCTTGCGGGCGACGACACGCTGGTCGGCGGCACGGGCAACGACACGCTCAAGGGCAGCCTCGGCAACGACACCTATGTGTTCGACCGCGGCGATGGGGCGGATACGGTCTACGACGATTACCGCGACCCGCCGGTGTATGTGAGCCAGGGTTACTGGGCGAACGACGGCTACAGCTCCTGGTGGGTGGACACTTCCTATTGGACGGCCGAGGTGCGGCATAACGGCGGCGCCGACACGCTGAGCTTCGGCTCCGGCATCAGTGCGTCCGACATCGCCATCGCGGTGTCCGGCAACGACCTGATCGTGGGGGTGAAGGACCCGGCCAATCCCAGCGCAACGTTCGCGGAATTGACCGACAAGATCACGCTGCAGGGCTGGATGGATCCGCTGAACCGGATCGAGACGCTGAAGTTCGCCGACGGCACGACCCTCGACGTGGCGGGGATTGTCGGCAAGCTCGGCACCGACGGGGCCGACACGATCAGCTGGACGGCCAGTGCGGCGACCATCAATGGCGGTGCCGGCAGCGACAGCATCACCACGGGCTCTTACAACGACACGCTCTCTGGCGGCGACGGCAATGACACGCTGACCGGCGGCGCCGGTAACGACATGCTGGACGGCGGGGCCGGGAACGACACGCTGCGCGGCGGCACCGGCAACGACACCTATCAGTTCGGGTTGGGGTCTGGGTCCGACACGATCAACAACAGCGACGGCGGCACCGACAAGATCGTGCTGGGCACCGGCATCGCCGCGTCCGACCTGACGTTTGCGCGGGTGGGTAATGACCTGCGGATGACTATTGCGGGGGCGAGCGACCAGCTGACCGTGCAGAACTGGTTCCTGGGGGCGTCATACCAAACCTCAGTGGTGTTGGCCGACAACAGCGCAGTGCCGGTGCAGCTCTTGTTACAAGGCACGACGGGCAACGACACGCTGACGGCGACGAACGACCCGACGCGGCTGGCGGGACTTGCGGGCAACGACACCCTCGACGGGCTCGCGGGCGACGACACGCTGGCCGGCGGCACGGGTGCCGACACGCTGAAGGGCAATGCCGGCAACGACGTCTACGTGTTCAACCGCGGCGACGGGGCGGACACGGTCTACGACGATTACCGGACCCCGCCGGTGTATGTGAGCCAGGGCTACTGGGCGAGCGACGCCTACAGCTCGTGGTGGGTGGACACGTCCTATTGGACGGCCGAGGTGCGGAATGACGGCGGCGCCGACGCGCTGACGTTCGGGCCCGGGATCACGGCGTCCGACCTCGCCATCGCGGTGTCGGGGAACGACCTGATCGTCGGGGTGAAGGACCCGGCCAACCCGACGGCGACGTTTGCGCAGCTGACCGACAGGATCACGCTGCAGGGCTGGATGGATCCGCTCAACCGGATCGAGACGCTGAGGTTCGCCGACGGCACGACGCTCAACGTGGCGGGGATTGTCGGCAAGCTCGGCACCGACGGCGCCGACACGATCAGCTGGACGGCCAGTGCGGCGACCATCAATGGCGGTGCCGGCAACGACAGCATCACCACGGGCTCTTACAACGACACGCTCTCTGGCGGCGACGGCAACGACACGCTGACCGGCGCGGCTGGCGACGATACGCTGAACGGCGGCGACGGCACCGACACGCTGAATGGCGGCGATGGCACCGATACGCTCTCTGGCGGCGAGGGTGCGGACACCCTGACCGGCGGCACCGGCAACGACACGCTGGACGGCGGGGCGGGGAATGACGCGCTGCGCGGCGGCGCCGGCAACGACAGCTATCTGTTCGGGCTGGGCTACGGCTCGGACACGATCGACAACAGCGACGGCGGCACCGACCGGGTGGTGTTCGGCAGCGGGATTGCGGCGGCCGATCTGCTCTTTACCAAGGTCGGCAACGACCTGCGGGTGCTGCTGGGGTCCGACACGCTGACGGTGACGAACTGGTTCGTCGGCACGTCGAACCAGCTGTCGTTCGTGCTGGCGGACGGCAGCGCGGTGCCGGTGCAGGTGTCGGTGCTCGGAACTTCGGGCAACGACAGCCTGACTGGAACGGCGTCCGGCGACCTGATGAGCGGGCTTGCCGGCAACGACACCCTCGACGGTCTCGCGGGCGATGACACGCTCAAGGGCGGCACCGGCTCCGATACGCTGCGCGGTGGTCAGAACAACGACACCTATGTGTTCAACCGCGGCGACGGCGCGGACACGGTCTACGACGATTACCGGACCCCGCCGGTGTATGTGAGCCAGGGCTACTGGGCGAGCGACGCCTACAGCTCGTGGTGGGTGGACACGTCGTACTGGACGGCCGAGGCGCGGAATGACGGCGGCGCCGACGCGCTGACGTTCGGCGCGGGCATCAGTGCGTCCGACCTCGCCATCTCGGTGTCGGGGAACGACCTGATCGTGGGGGTGAAGGACCCGGCCAACCCGACGGCGACGTTTGCGCAGTTGACCGACAGGATCACGCTGCAGGGCTGGATGGATCCGCTCAACCGGATCGAGACAGTGCAGGTCGGCGGCGTCAACCGGACGCTCGCGATCGGCAGCGCCAGCAACGACACGCTCAATGGCACGAGCGGCAACGAATGGTTGGTCGGCCTGGCCGGCAATGACGCGCTCAACGGCAATGCCGGCAACGACGTGCTCGACGGCGCCGCCGGCAACGACACGCTCACCGGCGGGGCTGGTTCCGATACCTATCTCTTCCGCCGCGGCGATGGCCAGGACCTGATCGTCAACGGCGCCTCCGGCAACAGCGGCGCGAGCGGCGAGCTGCAGTTCTCATCGGACATCAGCACGAACCAGCTCTGGTTCAAGCAGTCCGGCAACGACCTGCTGATCCAGATGATGGGAACGACGGATCAGGTGACGGTGTCCAGCTGGTTCTCGTCGAGCATTGCACCATTGCAGGACATCAAGATTGCCGGGGGCCAGCAAATCGACTCAGGCATCTCGCAGCTGGTGCAGGCGATGGCCACCTATTCCAGCAACAACAGCGGCTTCAATCCGACGTCGGTCGCGCAGGCGCCCAACGACGCAGGCCTACAATCGGCGATCGCGGCGGCGTGGCACAGCTGAGGCTGCGGCGCATATGATCGGTTGCGTTGGAGACGGGCGCTGCGGTTTGGTCTCCCAGAGTCCGGCGACCCTGCGGCCTTGGGGCTCAAGGCCGTTTAGTCATGGGAATCCTGTTCAAGCCGGGGTAATTCAGATAGCTATCTCAAGTAGATAGGTGTTCGCGGTTTTATTCTGACCGGCGCGCCATTCTCAATCAGCTTTTTGCGAACACTCGGTTTGGCGGGACGGTCGGCGGTGATCTCTGCCGAAACGAGCGCTCCGTCTGGTGATCCTGTTTCGGCTGCCTGGTGGTTTGATCCGACCAGAGCTTCCCGGATGCCTGTTCCCGGGCTTTTGGGCCAGACGAAGATTAAAGACCATCGGTTCGCTGATTTGCGGGTGCGCCCGCAGCGCCCGAGCCGGATGGGTGGGGTTGCTTTGCTCGTGACGGCATTTCGGACCGGAACAGAGCGAAGGATGCCAAGGCAAGGCTGAATTCGACGACGGCGAACACGGCGAGCGCAGTTCCAAAATCGAAACGCAGGAGCCAGCCGAAGATCAGGCTCCCCAGTCCGAAGCCGACGAAGAGCGTGAAGACATTCAAGCCCATCGCTTGCCCAGCACGCTTTCCCCCGAGCGAAGTCACGATCCCTGCGAAGAGCGGCTGCGTCATGTCGTAGCCCAGGGACAGGATCGTCGCGACGACGGGGGCGAAGAATATCGGGAAGTCGAACATCAGAAGTACCGCTGCGACGGTACTGAGAATAAGCCCGATCGGAATCAGTCGTGCGCGGCCCCAGCGATCCGCTGCCCGCCCGATCGGTGGTCCCAGCAGCAAGCCGGGTACGCCGTAGCCGAGAAGCGCCAAGCCGATCCCCACCGGCCCGAGTCCGTATCGCCGCTCGAAATACACGCCGAGCCAGGTGAAGACGCCGGAATGAAACATGGAATTGACAAGGACGAAGCCGTAGGTGCGCTGCCCGCGCGGCGCGCCGAGCAGGTCTTTGTAGACGCGCAACAAATCCCCGAGCGTGCCGGACACCGGTTGAACCATCGCGGCGATCACGGAGCGATAGGGCAAGAGGACGAGAAGGAGCACTCCGCCCACCGCGCCGACAACAACGAACAGGCCTTGCCAGTCAATGTACGGCACAAGCATCGCGCCGAGCGGCGAACCGAATGCCATGCCGCCGGCCATTGCACCGAACAGCCAGCCAAGCGGCCGGCCACGCTTTTCGTAAGGATACAGTCGGCCGACCAATGCCAGTGCAAGCGGCACCACACCGCTTGCACCGATCCCGGTTGCAATTCGCCAGAGGGCAAGTTGCTCGATGGACCGCGCGGTTGCGGAGAGCACGGTGAGTGCGACGAATGCTGCAAGGGAGGTGAACATCACGCGCTGGATGCCGAGCCGATCCGCCAGCAAGCCATAGGCGAGGGTCGCGATGCCGTAGGGGATCAAATAGGCCGGTACGATCAGTCCGACCGTCTCGGCTGATGTTCCAAAGATGGCTGAGAGCGCCGGTATGATAGGCGCCACCATGTAGGCCTGAAAGAAGATGATGAACGTGGCCCCCGCCATCAGCTTCAGGAGCCGCTCGCGCTCTCGATCGCTGATCACACCTTGCATCGTTAGCTGCACTCGGTCATGTCATTGCTGTTCAGAAAGAGGCCGGAGCGTTAGTAACCCATCGCTGCGCCATCGCCGCGCGGATCGGCGCCGCCTTCGAATAGCCCGTTCTTGCGGTCGATACGGATCGCCTGGGCATGACCCAGCGTGCCGTCCCATTGACCGACCATTTTGACCGGCTGTCCGCGCAGTTGCAGTTCGCGCGCGGTTTCGTCGGAGATTCTGGACTCGAGCCAGAGGTCGCGCGATTCCATGCCCCAGGTGCGGCCCATCAGCCAGCGCGGCGCTTCGATCGCCTGCTGCACGTCATAGCCAAAATCGACCAGGCGCGTCAGCATGGCGGCCTGCGTTTGCGGCTGACCTTCGCCACCCATGGTGCCGTAGGCCAGAACCGGCTCCCCATCCTCGAGCATCATGGCAGGAATGATGGTGTGGAAGGTGCGTTTGCCCGGTTCGAGCCGGTTGGGGTGGTTGTCGTCCAGCGAGAAGAAACTTCCGCGGTTCTGCATGATGAAGCCGGTATCGCCGCCCATCACCGCCGAGCCGAAGTCGTGATAGATCGACTGGATCTTGGAAACGACAAGCCCGCTCGCGTCACTGACGCAGAAATACACGGTGTCGCCGTCGGGGCCGCGACGATCGAACGTCGTGCCGTACCGTAGGCCCGGTTCGACCAGATGGCCGGCGAGCGCCTGCTTCGAGTCGATCAGCTTGCGGCGGGCGGCCGCATAGTCCTTGGACAGCAATTGCTCGAGCGGAATGTTGACGAATTCGGGATCCGTCAGCCACTCGTCGCGGTCGGCGAAGGCGACTTTTACCGCTTCAACCATGTGATGATAGTAGTCGGCGGTTCCTTCGCCCCAGGCCGCGACGTCGAAGCCTTCAAGCAGATTCAGAAGCTGCAAGGCAGCGAAACCCTGCGTGCTCGGCGGCATCTGAAATACGTCGTGTCCGCGATAGGTGGTTGAGATCGGCTTGACCCAACGCGCGTGATAGCTGGCGAAGTCATCCGGACTGAGCGGGGAGCCCGCAGGTGCAAGCGCCTTGCAGATGCGCTGTGCGATCGGCCCCTCGTAGAAGGCCGCGCGGGCACCAGAGGCCGCCAACTGTTCGAGCGTGTTGGCCAGCTCGCTCTGTACCAGACGAGCACCCTCCCGCTGCACTTTGCCTTTGGGCAGGAAGATGCGCGCGGTGTCCGGGAATTGCTGAAGGATCGACTCGTCTACGGCCAGCCAATCCGCGAGCGAGCGGCTGATGGCGCATCCGTTGCGCGCATATTCGATGGCATCCGCAAACAGACTGGCCCAAGGAAGCCGGCCATGGCGCTCGTGCGCCGCGCGCCACCCGTCAACAGCGCCTGGCGTCGTGAGCGCAGCCAGCGGGCCGCGGGCCGGAATTTGATCGGTGCAGCCGTGTTTCCGGTAGTAGTCCCGTGTCGCTTTGCGGGCTGCGGGTCCGCTGGCGTCCAGCGCCTGAACGCCGCCGGTGCCAGGCCCGGCAATAAGCCAGAATCCATCTCCGCCCAGGCCGGCCATGTGCGGATATGCGACGCACAGCGTTGCGTTCGCGGCAATCGCGGCATCAACCGCGCTGCCTCCGCGTCGCAATGCTTCGAGGCCGGATGCCGAGGCAAGATAATGCGGTGTGCTCACCATACCGCGCGGGGCAAGGACAGGAGGGCGTCCGGTGCGGGGGCCGTTCGGATGACTCATAGCCAACCTCCTCCGTTTCAGTTCGCACTCTCGTTGTCGGGCTTGGAAGCAGACGGCGGTGCGAAAAGCAGCCGCTGCACAGGCGGAATGAGGCTGCCGACGCCGAGCGCGACGAGGCCTATCCACAGGAGGAGACGGGGACCGCTGGTCGTTCCGATGCTGATGAGCGGAAGCGCCATCAGGAACAGGACGAACGACGTGCTGAGGTAAGCGAGCGGATTCTTAAGCAAGGCAACCATGGCAGGCTCCTGCTAATTCGCCACAAGCACGAGCAGGACGGTTGCTGCGCCGGTCAGAGCAAATGCAGCAAGTGTCCAGGGCAGCGTCTTGCGAAGAATGGCGCCTTCCTGCCCGCTGATGCCGGCCGTGCTGGCTCCCATCACCACGTTGGCCGGCGCAATGGCGTTGCCGATCGCGCCTCCGGCGCTCTGCGCGGCAAGGATGGTTGCTTCGGGCAACCCCTTGAGCCGCGCCAGCGTGACCTGCAGGTCAGAGAACAACACGTTGGACGATGTGCTGCTCGAAGTCGTGAAGGCGCCGATGACACCGATTCCGTTCGACAGAAACGCGAAAGCGTAGGCAGGAGCGACGGCGGCAATGCCAAGCGCCAGCGTTTCGTTCTGACCCGAGTGATTCATCAGTCCCGCCATGATGAGAAAGGCGAGAATCGGGACAGACGCAGGAACGGCGCTTGCGAACAGCCCGCGCAAAACGCCCTTTTGCTTTGCCTTGGTCGTTGTGGCCCACGCATCGTAGTAGCCGCGTGCCTGATAGAGGCCCCAGGTCACAAGAGCCGTGACGATGAGGCTGGCGCCGGGATGTGTCAGTGGCGCGAGCGCCGAATAGGGCATGGCAGCAGCATTGGTGACGCCATAACCGGTCGTGACTTCCGGAAAGGGCAAGCCGAAGGTGAAGCTGCCGAGCGCGTTCTTGATCGGATCGATCATTGACGTACCCAGGGCCAACACCGTCAGCAGGATGTACGGAAAGAACGACATGCCCAGGCCCATGGGCGGTGCCTTATCGGCACGGTTCTCCGCGTGGCTCGCAAGCATCGCTGGACGGTCGACGATGTCCTTGGCGGGCTGCGCATAGCGCTGCCAGCGCGACAACGGGTACAGCGCAAGCATCGCTGCTGTGGCGGGAATGAAGGCGGCCAACACGGGATCCATCAATGCGACGACCACCTGGCCGACGCCTTGGATGGCGGCGATGATCAGCACCAGCGGCCAGGCATGGCGGATCGCCGGCCAGCGTCCGTACAGCCAGACGATGGTGAAACCGCCCAGGATCGCTTGAATGATGACCAGCAGTGCCGACTGGTAGGCCGTGGCGATGGTCGTCGCTTCGTCCAGGTCGACAACTTGCAAAGTGGCGAGCCAGCCGACGCCAAGCGTTCCGAAGAATTTCGCCCAGATATGCGCGATGATCGGGATCGCGACCGCATAGACCGGCTGTACGCCGAAAGCGACCAGCAACGGCGCCACGACGGCAATCGGCGTGCCGAACCCGTCAATACCCTGAAGGAATGAAGCAAACACCCAGCCCAGAGCAACGATAACAAACACCTCGTTGCGGCTCATACGGGTGATGCCCTGTCGCAGCGCGTCGTAACCGCCGGCCTGATTCATGATCTGGTAGAGAAACAGCGCAGGCCAGATGACCAGGAGAATGAACAACGCATCCCACACGCCTTTCGCGCCGGCGACGGCAAGCGTCTCCAGCGGCGTCTTGAAGATGAAGAAGGCGACAGCGGCGGCAATGAAGATTCCTGCTGCACCCGCTTGTTGAGCGGTCCAGCGCAGTTGCACCAGCAGGAATGCCAGAACAAGGATCGGCAGAAACGCCAGTGACCAATGCAGGAAGTCGACGGGTATTTTCATACCGTTCGCTTCTTTTCGGCGTAGAGAATTTTGATTTCGTGTTTGGCGGCAGCTTCGCAAGAACCAAACACAGATCCCAAACGGCGCTGCATGCCGCAGCTATAAATCGACGCGCCGCATCACGCGGGTTGATTCACATCAAACGTGAGTCACTTTTTCTGCCATGCGCGAAGACTATGTCGACAGCCGCAATGCGCATCGACCCTCCGTAAATGACGATCGTCAACTCCGCAATGTTCCCATCATCACACTTGAGTGAGAGCAAAGGCTGCTACAGCGGTGAATGTTGTGTCCCGATGTGGCCGAGCGCTTTGTTCGGAATTTTTCTCGAGGTTGTTGGCGATCTGCGCAATCAAGTTCCACGCTCGAATGGAACTGCGCTACGCGATGGGCCTGGGGGATCATCCCTGTGAATACGTGATCGCGCTTCACTATGAGGCACCACAGTGCCGCTGCGACGCGTAGAGTGCGCGAGCACTGGGTTCTTCGTGATGATGAGTGCGTGGCGATCAATTGGCCTTGCGATCACGGCGCGGACTTGGCGCTGTGATCTTGCTTCCTGCAGAGAGCTCATCGATGATCGGACAGCCGGGCCGGTTGTTGCCCTGACAGTGAGAGGCCAGATACCGAAGTGTAGCGACCATTTCATCGATCTCGCGCCGCTTCGCCTCCAGCTTCTCGACATGACTAAGAGCGAGCCTTTTGACGTCCGCACTGGCACGCGAGCGATCTTGCCAGAGGGCAAGCAGCGCGGCGATCTGCTCGACCGAGAAGCCCAGATCGCGGGCCCGCCGGATGAAGCGCAAGGTGTGGACGTCGTCCCGCGAATACACCCGATATCCGGATGTCGAGCGGTCGGCGGAGGGAATGAGGCCAACCGATTCGTAGTAGCGGATCATCTTCGCCGAAATGCCGGACGCAGTTGCCGCCTGTCCGATATTCATGCCCGAGCCTCCTCTGCCTGCTTCGGGAAACCGTCCGTGGCCTGCCGCGACATGGCCGCTCCCCGATCTCGGGGACCGGCGTCAAGTGGTCCGCGAAAACGCTTCAGCCTCAGTGCATTGGTGAGGACGAAGACACTCGACAACGCCATGGCGCCGGCGGCCAGCATGGGCGAGAGCAACGTCCCGCTCACCGGGTACAGGAGGCCTGCGGCAACCGGTACCAGCGCCGCATTATAGGCGAAGGCCCAGAACAGGTTCTGCCGGATATTGCGCATTGTCGCTTTGGACACGGCGATGGCGTTGACGACCCCGCGCAGGTCGCCGGACATCAGCACGACATCGGCGCTTTCGATGGCAATGTCGGTGCCGTTGCCGACCGCGATGCCAACATCCGCAGCGGCCAGCGCCGGGGCATCGTTGATGCCATCGCCGACAAAAGCGACGCGCGCACCGCCTCGCGACAGACGCTTCACCACCTCGACCTTGCCTTCCGGCAACACCTCGGCGTCGACTTCGTCGATCCCGAGCCGCCGTGCGATCGCCGTCGCGGTGCGCCGGTTGTCGCCGCTTACCATGGCCACCTTTACGCCAAGCTCGTGCAGCGCCGCGATCGCCGCGGGCGTTGTCGGCTTGACAGGATCGGCGACGGCGATGACCGCCGCCAGTGTGCCGTCGATGGCGACGTAGATCGGTGACTTGCCCTCGTCGCCGAGACGGGCCGCCTGGTCCGCGAACGCGGCCGGATCGACACCTTCGCGGAGCATGTAGCGGTCCGCGCCGACCGCGATGCGCTTGCCGTTTGCAAGGCCTGCAATACCGAAGCCCGGCACGGCTTCAAAGTCGCCGACCTGCGGAATCTGGAGTTTGCGATCCGTTGCAGCCTCGACAATCGCCTGTGCGGTCGGGTGCTCGGAACGCGACTCGACCGCCGCGATTAAGGCGAGAATGTCGTTCTCCGCGAAGCCCGGCGCCGTCACCAGTTCGGTCAGCGCCGGCTTGCCCTCGGTCAGGGTGCCGGTCTTGTCCATCGCAATGACGGACACGTCACGCAGGCTTTGCAGAGCTTCGCCCTTGCGGAACAGCACGCCAAGCTCCGCCGCCCGGCCGGTGCCGACCATGATCGAGGTCGGAGTGGCGAGACCCATCGCGCAGGGGCACGCGATGATCAGCACCGCAACCGCATTGACCAGTGCGAATGTCAGGGCCGGGCTTGGGCCGAAGGTCAGCCAAGCGCCGAATGTCAGCAGCGCAACGCCGATCACGACCGGTACGAAGTAGGCCGTGATCTTGTCGACAAGCGCCTGGATCGGCAGCTTCGCGCCCTGGGCCGTTTCGACCATGCGGATGATCTGCGCCAGCAAGGTCTGCGAGCCGACATTGGTTGCACGGAACGTGAAGCTGCCGGCCTTGTTGACGGTGCCGCCCACGACAAGCGCGCCCGCCGTCTTTGCGACAGGCACCGGCTCGCCGGTGATCATGGATTCATCGACATAGGAATTGCCGTCGATGACCTCACCGTCGACCGCGACCTTTTCGCCCGGCCGCACGATGACAATATCGCCGGGCTGAACCTGGCCGATCGGAACGTCCACGACCTCGCCGTCACGTGACACGCGTGCGGATTGCGGCTGCAAGCCGACGAGCTTGCGGATGGCTTCGCTTGTGCGTCCCTTTGCGCGCGCTTCCAGGTAGCGGCCGAGCAGGATCAGCGTCACGATCACCGCGGCAGCCTCGTAGTAGACATAGGCGGTGCCGGCCGGCAGCACGTCCGACATGAAGGTTGCGACAATCGAATACCCCCAGGCCGCGCCCGCACCGATCGCGACCAGCGCATTCATGTCGGGGGCGCCGCGCAACAATGCAGGAAAGCCCTTGGCAAAGAAGCGTCGGCCGGGTCCGAACAGGACCAGCGTGGTCAGAACAAATTGTCCGTACCAGCTCCAGATGCCGAATGTGCCGGCAATCCAGTGATGGAAGGTCGGAATTGTGTGTGCTCCCATCTCGATCACGAAGACCGGTAGGGTGAGAGTGGCGGCAATGATCGTATCGCGGCGCAAGGTCGCGATTTCCGCCGCACGGGCGTCCCGTTCGCGGTCGCCGCTGTCGCCCTCAGCAATCGGTTCTGCCTCGTAGCCGGCGTTCTTGACAGCGCGCGGAACCGCGTCGATCGCCGCGGCGCCATCGACATAGCTGACGCGTGCACGCTCGGTCGCCAGATTCACCGCAACGTCGGTCACCCCCGGGACCGACCTGATAGCATTCTCCACGCGCAAGACGCAGGAGGCGCAGGTCATACCCTTGAGTGCAAATTCAGTGTCACGAGTGCGGACCGCGTAGCCCGCGCTTTCAATGGCGTCGATCACGGCCGGCATGTCGGGCTGACCCGAAAACCGGATATCAGCGCGCTCGGTGGCCAAATTCACTGAGGCGGCCGTCACCCCGGGCACGGCCTTGACCGCATTCTCGACGCGCGTCACGCACGACGCGCAGGTCATGTCCCCAATGGCGATTTGAACTGCGTCCCGCGCGTTGGCGGCAGACTTCGGCTCCATTTGTCTGATTTCGGTCGATCCGGTCATTGCGACTCACACCCATTTTTCGAACTGTCCCGGACAAGATGGAGCTTCCCATTATTGGAAGGTCAAGGGGAGCCTCGATCCGGAAGGGCCGAAAAATCGGACTGTTGCAGCCTTGACCTTCCAACGGTGGGAAGCCCCACATTCGGATCATCATTTTTTGATGGAGACGACGATGCTGAGCTTGAAAGTGCCGAAGATGAGTTGCGGCGGATGCGCCGCGAGCGTCGAGAAGGCGGTGAAGTCGGTGGATCAGTCCGCCACGGTTAAGGTCGATATTGGCGCCAAACGGGTGGATGTCGACTCAACGATCGATGCGGGCAAGATCGCGGCGGCGATCAAGGCCGCCGGCTACGACACAACCGCAGTCTAGACCGGGACGCCGCGTGGATCTAACGCGCAGACAGGGCGTCGCGACGGGAGTTTCTCTCGCCGTCGCGACGCTGATTCCCGGCTCCCGACAAGGCTTTGCCGCGGCAGATTCACGCCGCTGATGACCCGTCTCCAAGGATGCATCCTGCGGTGGGCAGGGTCGAACACGTGATCAATATCGCGTGACGGCCATTGACGTGAACGATCGCGCTTCCGGGAGAACCCGCTGCGGCATTTCCAATCAGCTTGCGTCCCTGTCACACGGCGGAAATCGCAGCAGCGGGCGCCATTTCGGTCAAGTAAGTCTCGCCATATGCCTCGCTCTGGACGGGGACGCTCCCGGCGCGTCCGGCGGCTTCCGCTCTCGCCGCCGGGTCGCGACCAGTCGGATGAGCTTTCGGGCCGTTGACCGCTCGCGTTCCGACCGGAAATCGCGCGCGTTCGATCGTGGAGTCCGCAGTCGTTTCACGTTGATCTGCGTCAAAGACGGCAAGACGAACCGGCCTTATTCTCGAATAACGCTGGCCAACCCCGAACGGCGCGTGTGTGGTTTAGGCGCCAGGGCCGCGTGGGATGGGATCGTAGGGCGGGATTCGATGCGAACGCTTCCTTGGATTGCGGTATTGAGCACGGCACTGGCCGTTCTGCCGGCACAAGCGCAGACCCAGTCTTCCGCGACGAAGCCACGCGCGGAACGCCCCCTCACGCATCATCCGCAGTATGTTGCACCCACGGGAAAGCGCAAACCGCCCGGTGCTCCCTTGGACGAGCGCAAGGGGACCTCGCCTCTTCTGGAGCATCACGAACAAGAGATCAGAGACCATACGTTGAAGAGCATCTGCAAGGGTGCTCCGGGCTGCGAGGGCGGCCATCTGCGGCCGACCGAGCCAAAATCTCCAGGCCAAACCAAAGCGAGATCAAGATCACGGCTGTAGCCAAACCAGCAGATGATCGGCATGCGCGTCGTGGCGCAGACGATGGTTTCCAGCATGAAAGCGGCGATCAATGGGCTCTTCGTGAAAGCAACATGTTGCCAGCAATACCGTTCAGTAGCGATTGCGGCGAGATGACGCGCAATATCCTGCGCTGTGTCGTCCTCTCGGTCCCCCTTTCTCTGCCGGCGGTCGGGCTCGCGAAAGCCCAAGATGCGGGTACAGCGGATATAAAAAAGGGTCGTGAGCTGGCAGTTCTCGTTTGCTCCTATTGCCACATGGCGGCGCCTGAACAGGTATCCGAACCTATTCTGCAACCGCCCGCCCGGTCCCTTGAGATCATCATGCGGAATGAATCCCTCGATGCCGCTGTGCTTGAAGCTTTCTTGAAATCCCCCCATGTCGGGGGCGACCATCCGCGCCGCATGCCAAATCCGCAATTGCTTGATTATCAAATCAAGCCGGTGATCGCGTATCTGTTGAGCCTCCGAAAGTGAGGTTGAAGCGATGGGAATCTTCGTTTGCGGGCTTGCGGTCTGTTGCGGCTGCGACACGTGTGGGGCGCACGTCAATCAGTCGACGGGGTCCGCGGCAATCGCATTGCTCGCGCGCGCAATTGCCGGAACAAGCCATACCAGTCATCGCCGGAGTTGAGATGGATCAGCCACAGCCGGTCAGTCAGTGGAGAATGTTGCTGCTTCACGAAGAGGAGGAAAGCAATGCGGGTGATGCTCACAGCCCTTGTTTTTCTTGCCCTACCGTTCGCTCCGTATCCGGCGAGGGCTGATCCGTATCGCTGGTGTGCGATATACCGGAGCGGAGGTAGTGAGAGCTGCTACTTTGCGACGCTTGAGCAATGTCGCGCGTCTGTATCCGGCCGCGGCGGCTTTTGTCGCTTGAACTACTACAATGACGGTCGGTCCGCCCAAGTGCCCGGCGCTGGCTCTCGCGGTCCGCGGCGCCAGCCGTAGCTATCATCGAGGCTATGCGAGTAATCTTGCCTCCGTCCGCTGTTGTTATGTCGAAATCCGTCGCTTTGGCAAATGAGGCCACCTTCATCCCTCATCGATTTTTGCGCAAGCTCAGTATGTAGGCAACTGTCTGTCTGATTTCATAATCGAACAATCTTGGGTTCGACATGCCGTTGGGATTGTCCAATCCGCTATGGGTCGTCCTGAGAAATGTCGCCAAAGACTCTGCGCTGGTGTTCTCACGTTGCGCAATCGAATCAAAGGAGGGGGCGGGAGGCCGCAAAATTGGCGGGGTGGGCTGATCACGAGCGGCCACATGACAAAGCGCGCAAGATTCGATCGCCACGACGTGCCCGCGGCGCACGTCTGCTGCAGTATCTGTTTGGCCCGCCGCCATCCCCGCGCCAAAGTGCAAGGTGGCGAACCACACCAACGCAACGCTCTGCAGTCTTCTGAACATTCGCTTGCAACCGTCTAGGAAAGTCCGAATCTCAAGTCCGATGCGGTGATGCGTTCGCGCATTTCAGCGGGAGGAAGATTGGGCCACGAATCTTGGGCGGCCATCCTGCCAAGTCAGGAAGGAATAATGCAAGTTTCGCCGGTTGCCATGTTGGTCGAACGCCACTGGTCCAACCGCGGTTTGAAATTCATGCTTTCGCATAATGTCGGCCACTTTGCCTGACTCTGCGCTGCCGCTGCGACGTATGCCCTCCGCCCAAATCTGAACGGTGGCGTAGCTGTTAAGGGCCAACAAATCCGGAACGATGCCTGCATCGGCAAGTCGATCGACCACTGCGCGAAATTCCAGATTGGTCGAGGGGAAAATCGGGGCGACGACGTGAATTCCGTCGCTCAAGCGCTGCGCATCGGACCAAAACCCGTACGAAAGAAGATGATGTCCGCCCACCAAAAAAGTTTTGAGCGAGCGCTGCCGCAGCTTTCCAAGCAATTGCAGAAGAGGATCATGGTCTAGCGCCAGATAGACGACGTCCGGCTTCTGCTGTTGCAGCCGGTCCGCCAGACGATCATAAAGTCCCGATATATCGTGAAGAGGTTCGAACCGCAGTGATTTTTGCATCTCGACCGGAAGTGAAAGCCTTATCGCTGAAACGATTTCGCGCCTGAAAAACGTGTCGCTATACACGACGGTGAGCCTCTTGCCCTTGTGCTCGCGCACGAGATGGTCAGCCAGTGCGCTCGCTTCTTGCTCATCCTTCGGTATCATGGAAAAGATGTTGCTGGCGTGCAGCCGTGCCGCGTCCAGTCTTGCCATCGGTACGGTTGGTAAGATCAGGGGCATGCCGGCACTCGCATAGATCGGTGCGGCAGTCGCTGCCGCCGCCGGGCAGATCGGGCCGATAACACCGCTCGGCCTGTAGTTATCGACGTGATGATGCGCGGCTCGCAGGGCGAGCGCTGGCTCACATTCATCATCGATCACATCAACATTGACCTGCCGGCCCAAGACGCCGCCGACCGCATTCAAATCGCGAACAGCAAGTTCAACGGGCTTCCAGACCTGCGCCCCGAAGCGGACTGCAGCCGGCTGACCGCGTTTGGGCGCGACGACCGCCAGCGATACATTCGAGGTCGCACAAGAGCCGTCGCAGGAGTCGGAACCGCCTGCTGCGGCCAAGACGGCAGGTGCAAGCAAAAGACCGACGATCGCGGCTAATGCGGACCGCCCACCTTTGGCGTTGGAACGCTTGCCATTAAATAGGAGACCACGGGATTTGCTGATGGATTGCCACATTGGCTGATTCTACTTCTGTCGCCGTCAGGAGGCCTACGAATGAGAGCAGGGCAGGGCGGCCGCGAGGGAAGACCAGAGAGGTGCGGTCTTTCATGTATCCGCCATTGACCGACTGTATTTCCTGTTCGTGGGATCGCTTGGCGCATAGGTTGCGTGCTTCGCAATGCGAGCGCGCGGGTCTCGCCTGCTGCAGGTGGCTAGAATGACTGCTTCTTGTGCTTGGCTTTTTTTCCCGGCATCTCGCCGACGTGATGGATCTCTTTCGGTCCGCCCCGATAGTGATGTTGTCCCGCTTGGTTGGACGTTCCCTGACCTTGGGTGGTCTTTCCGATGTCCCGCTTGCCGATGTGGTGCGGGACCTGCGTCTTCGGTCCGCCCTGGTAATGATGGTCACTGTCGCGATCCTGGGCAACGACGGGTGCTGCGAGGAAGGGCAGCAGAGTGGCTGCCATTCTTCAACATTCCAAAGCCTCCTCGATGGAATGGTTCATCATTTGAAATTCTATCTTGGGCTACGATTGCGTCTTTAACGTAGATCAACTCCCGGCCCTGACCAAAGCTGCTACGACTTTTGCTCTTCAATCAGGGGTAAGCTCATCTTGCTCGTATTGGGTGCCGCGTCCGCGATTGAGCAAAATTGTTGGAGGAAGAAATGCTGGGCCGTCGCAGATTCGTGGCTCTATCCGTTGCCGGAGGGGCCTTGTTGGTTACCGGATCTCCCGCATCCGCCCAGGGGCCAACTCCGCCAATGTCTATGCCGGGAATGTCCGGAATGGCGCAAGGCGCCATGACGAGGGAAGCATGCGTCGATATTTGTCTCAAGTCGCACCGCATGTGTCTCGAAACAGCGAGATACTGCACGGAGCGGGGCGGGCGTCATGTCGTGGCGTCTCACTTGGCTCTGCTGCTCGACTGCGCTGAAATATGTCAGACAACGGCTAACTCGCTGCTTCGGAGTTCGCCCGAACACGGCGTCATCTGTGCTGCGTGCGCTCAAATTTGCGAGGCGTGCGCCAGAGACTGCAACCCGTTTGCGGGTGACGCCCAGATGGAGCGCTGCGCGGAGACCTGCGGAGAATGCGCTCGCGATTGCCGCGCAATGGCGACCATGCGGCTGTAACTTGGGCCGAGGGCCGGTGCCAGGATCATCGCAATCGGCGCTGGGCCGGCGAAGTTTCGCGGGCCGCGAACATGCAATGGCGGCCAGTATTCGCCGAGGCGCGGTGAGGCCGAGGCTCGAAGCTGCCCTCTGCTGGATGACGTCGGTGTTCGTCGTCCTTGTCTGCGGGTCCGCGGCAGGAGCAGATCTCGCCACTTTAGGCAAGCTGCTGACGCCTGCCTATACCGCGATGAATTACGATGGCCTTTGCCAGATGGAGCCCGGATGGCGGCTATCCCGGCCGCGAGGAAGGATGGGATACGCAATCAACTATGCGGAACATGCCAAGGATCAAACGATCGCAAGTTTGCCCTACAATCAGTCTGTGGCTGTGCTGCGGTTGGCGGCAGACGCTGCGAGAACGGAAGCTCGGCGGCAATTGCGCGACAAAGTGATTTCAGAAGATAAGGCAACGGAGGCTATTCGATTTGGAGCTTGGTGCGACGGCTATGTGAAGGGTTTTATTTCAGCGTTCATTGCCAGATATGAGCGCGATCATGCATCCATTCTCGATCAACTGAATGCGGCCGGCAAGGAGGAGCCGTGACGTAACGGGAATCGGCCGTGCGACTCTGAATAGTGTAAACATGCCTCCAACCGCCCGCTGCCTTTTCGTCCGCGTATTCCTTGGGTTTGTCGGTGCTGCGTTCTTCGGTGCGCCCGTCGCATCGGCGCAGGCATGGTGGCATTCGATCGTCTACGGGCCACCGGATATCGACGATATGAACGGTCCATGTGCAATGTGCTTCGTTAAGTCAAACGTCCCGTGACGTTTATACCGTGCTATGTCGTGCGTCGCGTTGGCCGGTACAGTAACCGTGTGTTCGTTCAGCACCGCCGGTTTCTGCGCTTCTTAGTCCTTCCGGCGGGAACGCGATCACCAGTGTAAGCTGCGCTCCTCCTTCGTCGCGCATACGTCGGATCGCGGGATACGAAGCTGACACGCGCACGGTCTTGAGGCACAAAGTGCCGGTCACAGAAACGGCCGCATCTGCGGCAGCATTGGAAACTGGCAAAATCCCTGAATGAGTGATCTCCGGGGCAGCACTGCGGGTGCGGGGAACCGCCGTGCACGAATGACGCCGCGCCCGAAGTCCGCGAATCGTTAATCTAGGTTAAGGATCGCTCGGCCGAAGCATTTCCGGCTGCCAAAACCGCTGTCAGGAACACGGCATTTCGCGGATGCCCTGGGCCAGAAGTCCCGTGATATCGATACGGTTTGTTTCATGCGGCACTGTATTCGTCGTAACGATCTCCGCTGCGCCGGCGGCTTCCAGGTCGCGAAACGCCGTTCCGGCGAAGATGCCGTGGACGGCGATGCAAACGGGACCGCGCATGCCTGACTGCTTCAGATGACCGATCGTTTCGGTCATCGTTCTCCCGGTAGAAGCGATATCGTCAACGAGAACGGGGGTGTGGCTCCGCCATCGCTTCACCTCCGGAACCGACACGCTCACGTCGCGGTCCCCATGTCGCTCCTTCTGCAGTACCACGGCGGGCGCGTCGGCATCCCGCGCGACAAGCGAGACCCATTGTTCGCTCTCTTCGTCGGGCCCGATCAGCAGCGGATTTTCCACCTTGTCGCGAATCCATTGCGAAATCAGCGGTGCTGAATGCATGACGGCGGTCGGGACGGCATAGATCTCAGTCAGTGACTGGCGCCTGTGCAAATGCGGATCCACGGTAACCAACCAGTCGACTTGTCTGGACAGAAGGCGGGCAAAACAGGCCGAGGTGATCGCTTCGCCTGACCGAAAGCGCCGATCCTGGCGCATATAGGCGAGATAAGGCGCCACGAGGCCGACCCTGGTCGCGCCCAAGTCGCGCGCTGCTTCGGCAGCAAACATCAGTGGAAGGAACTTGTCGTCGGGCCGGTCAAGTGTGCAGAGAAGCACGATTGACCGCTGTGCGACCGGAGTGTCGTAACGCAAATAGGTTTCGCCGTCCGGAAAGCGGCGGACCGAAAGGCAGCCGATTTCCGCATCGATCGCTGGGGCCAAGCGGTCGGCCATTGCTTCATTGCCGGGAAGGGGAAATAGAATCGGTCGGATCATTTTTCGACGATTTCGTAAATGTCCCCGTTGGCCGAGGCATAAGTCAAAGCGTAGGTCAGCTCACCGGGCGTCTCGGCATGAATCGTGTAAAGCGGTTGTCCGAGATCGACGAGCTCGCCCAAGCGGACATGAACCTCGATGCCGGCGGCCTTCGCATCCGGCGCTCCAGCAAGTTTTGCGACCCGCGCCAGCCTGCGGTTGTCGACCTGCAGGAGCTTGCCGCGTCGGCCTGCGGTGATTGGTTGTCGGTGTAGGGCGCGGGGAGGTTGCCGCATTCCACCCTGCGCCTCGCAGATGCGCTGGAATTTCGCCCATGCCTTTCCGGAGTCGAGCGCATGGCACGCCACGGCGGTGCCGTAGCCGGCCTTCGCCGCACCGCCGAGCTCCAGCAACGTACCGGCAAGTTGCAGCGCCCTGCTCCGCAGATCCAGTGGAGCGCCGACTTCGTTCCGGAGCACCGATAGAACATCCCATGCCTCCAACGCCGGACCCACGCCCCGGCCCACCGGCTGCGAGCCGTCTGTGACTACGGCACGCGCCTCAAGTCCGAACTCTCGGGCCACGGCGATGAGCTCCAGCGCCAGGAGGTCCGCAGCATTCGCGCTGCGGAGTTTCGCCGTGCGACCCACTGGAAGATCGAGAATGACGTGGGTCGAGCCCGCTGCGATCTTCTTGGAAAGGACGGACGCTACGAGTTGACCTTCGCTGTCCAGATCGAGGGCGCGCTCCACACGTATCAGGATGTCGTCGGCGGGACTGAGCCGGACCGTGCCACCCCAGGCGATGCATCCGCCTTCGCGCTCGACCACCGACCGCATCGTCGGGAGGTCCAGATCAACCGGTGCAAGCGTTTCCATCGTGTCCGCCGTGCCGGCAGGCGAGGTGATCGCACGCGACGAGGTCTTCGGCATGACAAGTCCGCATGCGGCAGCGATCGAAACCACGATGGGCGTGGTGCGGTTGCCGGGAAGGCCGCCTATGCAATGCTTGTCGACGACCGTGCTTGCCGCCCAGGTTAAGCGGTCGCCAACTGCAATCATGGCCCGGGTCAGCGCGACCGTTTCGGCGCGATCAAGTGTCCGAGCCGTGCAAGCCGTGATGAAGGCCGACAGGTGGATATCCGAGTACCGTCCCGCAGTGACATCCGAGACGATCGTTTGCATGGCGCCGTCGTCCAGGCGTCGGCCATAGACCTTTCCGCGCAGCATACTTAGCGAATCGAGCGGCGGAGGATGGCTGATCGCGATTTCGTCTCCTTCGGCCGGGCCGAGGCGATGCCAAGCCGCTTCGGACAAGCCTGCTTCACCCTCGCCCAGAATATCTGAGACGACGTGATGCAGCGTCGCGAAGATCGAAGTGGCGCCGTAGCCGAGTTTGACGCGGGCGTGCGCGGAGAAGCCCTCGGCGCGGCAGATGTGGCAATCGTTGCGCATGAACACCACAGCTTCGTGCTGCATGTCGATGCCGAGACGACGGACCTTCAGTCGATTGCGCTGCGGGCCGGGCACGGAGGTCGCCGTTCCTGCGGAGGCGGGGCTCATTGCAATTCGATCCTGTCGAGGTGGCGCGGGACAGAGCAGCGCCATCGAAGCTCCTTTTCAATGCGTTGGCGCAGGCCGTCCGCGGCGTCGCGTTCTCCGTGGGTGATGAAGGTCATCTTTGGAGAAGCTTCGAACCCTCGGAGCCAGTGCACGATCTCGTCGGCGTCCGCATGACCCGAGAGCATATCCAGATTCGCGACCTCGGCGCGCACGGGTACGTCCTCGCCGTGGATTCTGATGGTGTCCGCGCCGGACGTCATTGCTTCGCCGCGCGTGCCGGGCGGCTGGTAGCCCGCGAACAGCACGGTGTTCCTGTGGTCGGGCGCCAGAAACTTGAGATGATGTACGACGCGGCCTCCGGTCGCCATTCCGCTCGCTGAAATGACGATCTTGGGCATCGGATCGCGGTCCAACGACTTGGATTCCTCGACGCTGCGAACGTACTTCGCCACCTCGCAGGTCAGCCGGCATTGGGCGGCTGGGAGTCGGTGGTATGACAAATATTTGCAAAGCAGGCCGGTTGCGTTGACTGCCATAGGGCTGTCGAGAAACACCGGCACGTCCGGAATGCGCCCCGAGCTTTTGAGCCGGTGCAGATGAAACATGATCGTCTGCGCGCGACCGACGGCGAAGGCCGGGATCAGAACGGTGCCTCCCCGGCGGACCGTTCGGAGAACGATCTCGGCCAAGGCGTCCTCCGGATCGCGCGTTTCGTGCTTACGGTTTCCGTAGGTAGACTCGACGAGCAGATAGTCGGCTCGCTGCACCGACGCCGGATCCAGCATGGTGGCGCTGCCCGGACGCCCGAGATCGCCGGAAAAAATGATCCTCTTGCCGTCGGCGTCCAGTTCCACGATGGCTGCCCCGAGAATATGTCCCGCCGGCAAAAATCGGACGGTGATTCCGGGAGCGAGGGTGACCTTCGTGTCGAACTCGACCGCTGCGAAACTGCGCATCGCGGCTTCGGCATCCCTCTGCGTGTACAACGGAAGAGCCGGGCGATGCGTCGAGAAGCCGTGGCGGTTGGCGAACTCGGCGTCCTTCTCGTTCAGATACCCGCTGTCGGGCAACAGGATCGCGCAGAGGTCGCGGGTCGCGTCGGTGCAGACCACGCGGCCCTTGAACCCGTGTTTGATCAGCAGGGGCAAGTAGCCGGAGTGGTCAAGATGGGCATGCGTCAGCACGACCATGTCTATGCCGGCCGGGTCCACGGGTAGGGGCACCCAATTCCGCAGCCGCAACGGTTTGGGGCCCTGAAATAGTCCGCAGTCGATCAAGACGACCCGCTGCCCGTCCTCCAATAGATATTTCGAGCCAGTGACGGTCTCAGCGCCACCAAGGAAAGTAATTCGCAAACCCATCACGGCTCCCGGATGTCACCCCTTGCATCGTGCAGTCGAACGCGGCTTCGGCGCCCGCGGCAGCCATGGCGGTGATCTCACCTGTACCGGCAACATCAGCACATCGGGAACGGCAGAAGTTTAACCTGCATCAATGTCGATACACTTTCGTCCGCCTAGTGTCCGCCGCACCTGTGGGTCAACCGCGTGGAGAGCGGCCATGGCGAAGGTTCGATGGCGACCATTGCTGCTCTGTGCATGAATCCCGCGATTGACGTGTCGACGTTCGTCGAGCGGATGCTTCCAACACGCAAGCTGAGGTGCGCGGCCGTGAGACGAGACCCCGGTGGGGGCGGAATCAACGTTGCGCGCGTTGTTCGGCGACTCGGTGGGACAGTCACTGCCGTTTATCCCGGCGGTGGTGCCACCGGCGAGCTGCTCCGACGCTTGGTCGAGCAGGAAGGCATCGACAGCCGCGTGCTTCCCGCCATGCAGGAAACACGCGAGGATTTCACGGTCCTCGAAACGGCGACGGGCAACCAGTACCGGTTCGTGATGCCGGGGCCGATGCTGTCCGAGCGGGAGTGGCACAGCTGCCTCGACAGGATAACGTCGATCGGTCCCGCGGCGGACTACATCGTGGCAAGTGGCAGCCTGCCTCCCGGCGTTCCGGCCGATTTCTACGCGTTGCTGGCTCGGGCCGCGAGGAAGAGGGGCGCAAAGCTGATCCTCGACACTTCCGGGCCGGCGCTCGAAGCGGGTCTCAACGAAGGTGTGTTTCTCGTAAAGCCAAGCTTGCGTGAACTGTCCGAACTGGTGCGAAAACCGATAGACGAGCCGGATGCCTGGATCGAGGTGACTCGCACCCTTGTTGCGGCCGGCTGCGCCGAAATGGTCGCGCTCACGCTCGGAGAGAAAGGAGCGCTTCTGGCGACGCGCGACTCGATGCTCCAAGCCGAGGCACTTGCCGTGAATCCGGTCAGCACGGTCGGCGCGGGCGACAGCTTCCTTGGCGCCATGGCCTGGAGCTTGGCGCGCGGCGACGGTGCGGTGCGGGCGTTCCGGTACGCCAACGCCGCCGGCGCGGCCGCGGTGCTCGCCCCCGGCACCGAGCTCTGCCGCGCCGAAGCCGTCGAACGGCTCGAACGCAGTGTCGTCGTGCACACTATTCACAACGCGCGGTATCAGTTGCGCGAATCGGCCGGCGGAGAGCCCGTACAGTGATGGGATTCGGCGTTCCAACGCGTCGATTCGGGCGATGCTTGGATTCCGCCGCGCGCGTGTGAGCCATGCGCACCATGGCAAAGCACCGGAAGGACGAGGGTCGCGGTTCGTCGCGTGAAGACAGATTTGACTGGGCTTCCTCGGGGGCGCCATTGCGCCTGGCGACATCGCGGCCTCTCAAGTCGGCAATGTACGAGGTCCAGGACCGGGCGAACGGCGCCGCGACAAGGTTGAACGGGCACCCCGTCGACGGCGATCTGCGAAATCTCTGGCTGCACGACGCGGGCGCCCGCGCGGTTATCGTCGACGTTTGGAACACGTCGATGATCCGGAATTCTTTGGCGTGATGCTTGAACGGGTCGGCTCGCCGCTGTCGGTGCGTCGGCGGCGCGTCAACTCGAAACCACCAGCTCAACAATCCGGGAGCCCGTTTGAAAGAGAATGGGTCAGGATACAGCCCCCTTTTCCGGAGTAGCGGCTCGTTGAGCAGATGCGCGGCCGTGCCATCGAGCGGCACGTTTGTCTCGCGCGCCTCGGTTGCGCTGCCGTGGCGCACGTTCATGTTGCAGACCTCGCGCGGCGCGCCGGTTTCGTCGCCAAGCAGGAGCGCGATTCGACCTCTTCGACATCGCACTCATATCGAAGACTTCACGAAGGAAGTGCCGAACAGATCTGACGCCCAGCGCCAAGCGCCGAATGAAGGAGCAACGTGATCGCTCATGCGTGTCGATCCATGCCGCAACGAGGTTCGCTGTTGCCGTTTTGACTTCGCTGCCCCCGCTCATGGATTGCCGGGCCTTCGCATTCCGAAACGCCTGCAGCGTGTAGATGCTGCTACCGAGAGTGCGTTTTGTTCGGCCGGGCAACATTTGGCGATCTCACTCCAAGCGCGGCGGTCATCTAGCAGTCGCGAGACGCGGCAAGGGAGTACCGCGATCGCTTCCGTTCATTGATGCGCACGAAGCCGCGCGTTCGATGCATGCGAACCCTATCGCTCATCACTCATTCAAAGAGACTTATTGAGTCAACGCGTTTTCGAACGGCGTATTGATCTCTTGCATGAGTCATCAGCGATTCTTTTCGAATCTCATACAATCACCTAAGTCAAATCACATAGCGATCACACCCGCGCCCCATTCACTAACAAAATTTAACAACGTAGTTCGCGCAACGCACGATGCACGAGGGGACCAAAGCGCGCGGGCTCCAAGCGTCAGCAAAACGGGGGATTGCTGCGCGGGTGTGCGAGTGCCGTTGCGCAATGCAATGGCGGCCATCGACGCTCGGTGGCGTTATCGAGCACAGGATCACCCCGCCCGAAACGGAAGAAGGACAGTGACATGAGTATCATTACCATCAGCCCAGGCGCCAACATCCAGAGAGCGATCAACTCGGCCGCGAGCGGTGACACAATCGTGTTCAAGCCGGGCGTCTATAACTTCTCGAGAGTCGTCAATCTCAAGTCCGGCGTGTCGCTCCAGGGCGAGCCTGGTGCTCTGCTGAAGTCGAATGGGACAGTCGGCATCTTCCAGGGTCTCGGCGTTCGCAACATCAAAATTTCCGGATTTACCTTCGATGGTGCCAAAAATGGTCCCACAAATTCCGGGGCGATCTATCTGGATTCCTCCTCGGCAGACCAAAGCGGAACCCCCAGCAACAACATTCGCATCTTGAACAACACATTCCAGAACTGGCTGAACAAAGACAGCGCCAATCTCTGGTTTTGGCATACGCAGAATACCTACGTTCAGGGAAACACCTTCAAGAACGGTAATGCGGCCGTTGCCTGGTCGACGGCTGAAGGTGCGCCGCCGATGGACAATCTTGTGATTTCCAAAAACCTCATCACCGGCATGAGGTGGATGGGAATCGAGACTGCGTTTGATTCGACCGTCTCCAACGTCCACATCGACTACAACACCATCAAAAATATTGGCGATATGTCGATCTCATTCGTGGAAGGTGAGGTGGGAGGCAGAGTTCTATCGGGAACGGTTTGGGGCAACAAAATCGACGGTGCCAATTCCGGCGGCACGCCGGTTGAGCTCGGCAACTACGGCGGCAGGCCGTTCAACGTCACCGTCTCGCAAAACGTCCTGGCCAATCATGAATGGGGAATGATGTTCTCCGACGTCCCCGGGCTTGCGGTGTTGAACAACAGGTTCGTCAACATCGGGACCCCTTTCGGGGAAGACGGAGGGTACAAAAGGACGGAATGGATTGGCGTCAACACCGTTGACGGCGTGAAACAGAACGGTTGGATCGGCAACGGCAGCTACGGAGAGCGGCCGGCGCTCCATTCCCCGTCGGCCCCGCCGTCCGGATCGACCTCGGTCAGCGCCATGGTTGCGAACGACGCGCAATTGTCTCCAGCCGTGGGGGCGAGCGCTTCGTCGTCGTCGGACGCAACCAGCGGTCAGGTGTCGGCGGTGGCCGGCACGACCGATCCGCGTCTGGCGCCGATCCAGCCGGACACGCTGCTTGGCAAGCTGGGGGCAACGGCAGGCTTCAGCGAGAGGCCGGCCAGCGCGGCTCGGGATTGGGCTGCCGATGCGGCCTCGGACACTCAGAGCCGCCATGGAGCCGGGCTTCTCGCTCAGCTGGCGGGTGGATCGCTGAAAGCCGACCTCACCAACGTCGGCAGCCTCGACAAGGCATTGACCGCGGGCGCTCCGAACGCCGGCAGCGGCGCGCGGACCGAGGCGGTCGGCGGCATTGGCGCGGCGCTCAGCAGTCTGGACCAGGGCGGCAAGCAGCATGATGCGCTGAATCCAGACACGTGGCGACCCCACGCCTAATCGCCGCGTGACCATGCGGCATGGGAGTGCCGCATCCCATTTTCGAAGTGACGGACCTCCAAGGTCCGTCACTTCTCTTTGATAAGGCCCGAGAGGCGCGTGAGTGATCGAAGTCAGTGCGCGTGCGTGACGTTCTGCGCTTGCTGGGGGGCCGTTTATGGCAGGTGAAGAAGAGATGCCGGTCCGCGAAAATCCCGCCAGGAGCCGGTACTACCCGCTGATCGCGGGCGCGGTCGGGGACATCGAGCACAACACCGCCGAGGCGCGACGTGCGCTCTATGACCGCGCGCGCGGCGCGCTGTCCAACTGGGCCGGGCGCGGCAATCCTCCGCCAGCCAGGGCGGAGGTCGAGAGTCAGCGTCAGGCGCTGGAAGAAGCGGTCCGCCATGTCGAGGGCGAAGCGACCCGGCGCGAGCGCCTGATGTCCAAACGCGCGGCACGGGCACGCCGGCGGCTCGAGCGCGCATCGACCGAAATCCTCAATGTCAGTCCGCGATTCCGCCTGGGCGAAGCGGCAACCGAAGAGATCGTTTCAGGAGTGGACGCCGGAGTGACCGTGCAAAGACATCCATCGCCCGAGCCGTCCGGCGATTCCCAGCCCGGCGCACAGACCGTGCTTGACCGTGCTCACCAAGACTCGTCCGCGGTCGATCGCGACCCCGCGGCGGTTGCCGGGAGCGGGCCCGTGCACGGCCGCCTGCAGGCGATGATCCAGGCTGCGCGCTATCACGGCATCGAGCTCGACGTGCACGAGTTCCGGCATAGCGGCGGCGAGACCGCGCCGTCGGCGGCGGAGCTGGCGCTCTGGGCCGAGAATGCCGGCATGTGGTCGCAGGCCGTGCGAATCCGCTGGCGGCATTTACTTCGCTTCAATGACACCGGCCCCGTTGTGCTGCTGTTCAAGGACGGCAGCGCCGGTCTCCTGACCGGTGCGGATGCCGCCCGGAAGGTCGTCTTTCTGAAGAATCCCGATGCGCCGGCAGGCGGGACGGCAAATGGGCCGGCAAGCGCGCCGCCGGTCGCGGTCGACGAGCTGAGGCTGTCTCAGGTCTGGGCCGGCGAGGCGGTGCTGCTGCGCGCAAGCCGCGGCGTCGTGGCGGCCGACGCGCTGTTCAATCTGCGCTGGCTCGTCGACCTGGTGCTGCACGAGCGCAAATCGTTGCGCCTCATCGGCTTGGCTTCGCTGACCATCAGCATCCTGACCATCTTCCCGCCGCTTCTGGTCATGGCGATGGTGAACAAGGTGCTGCAATTCCACAGTGTCTCGACGCTGGTGCTGCTGTGCGCCCTGATGGGGGCGGCAGCTGCCTATGAAATGCTCCTGGGCTACGCGCGCCGGCTGATCATTGCGGTGGTCGGCGCGCGGCTCGATGCCAAGCTCAACCTGCACGTCTTCAATCGCCTGCTGCGCCTGCCGCTCGATTATTTCGAGCGCCATCCGGCCGGCGAGACGACCTATCGGATCTCCCAGGTCTACCGTGTGCGCGAGTTCCTGACCGGACGCCTGATGACGACCTTTCTCGACCTGGTCACGCTTCTCGTGCTGCTGCCGTTCCTGTTCTACCTGAACGCAACGCTCGCCTGGATCGTGCTCGCGTGCGCGGTGGCGATCGCATTGATCATTCTTTCCTACCTCAAACCGCTGCGCGATACGTTCGGCCGCGTGGCGCAGGCCGAGAGTAGCAAGTCAGCGGCGCTGGGCGAGACCATTCTCGGTATCAAGACGGTGAAGGCGCTGGCCTTGGAGCCGCAGCGCAAGGCGCTGTGGGACGAGCGGGTCGCGGAGACCGGCAAGTGGCGGCTCGCCTTCGGGCGGCTGGCCAACTGGCCGCAGACGCTGGTTAATCCGATCGAGCGCCTCATGGTGCTCGGCACCATGATGATCGGCGCTTACATGGCCATGAATGATCCGTCGGGCTACATGGTCGGCGGCCTGTTCGCCTTCATGATGCTGAGCCAACGCGTGGCGCAGCCGCTGGTCGGTCTGGCCCGGCTGGTCGAGGACTACGAGGAGGTCGGAGCCGCCATCGGCGAAGCGGGGTCGGTGCTCAACCGTCCGGTGGAGTCCGCCACAGGTTCGGTCGGCCTGCGGCCGCAGTTCGCCGGCGCGATCGACTTTCAGAACGTCAGCTTCACGTACGCCAACACCAAGGTGCCGGCGCTCGACCGGGTGAGCTTCACGGTTCCGGCCGGCACGATGCTGGGCATCGTCGGGCGGAGCGGTTCGGGCAAGTCGACGATCACGCGCCTTCTGCAGGGCATCAACCGCGATTACACCGGATTTCTCAAGGTCGACGGATCGGAGCTGCGCGACATCGATCTGCGGCACCTGCGGCAGAGCCTCGGCGTGGTTCTTCAGGACAATTTCCTGTTCCGCGGCTCGATTCGCGACAACATCATCGCCGGGCGACCCGGGCTTACCTTGGCGGACGCGGTGCACGCCGCGCGACTGGCCGGCGCGGAAGAATTCATCGAGCGAATGCCGAAGGGCTACGACACCTATGTCGAAGAGGGGTCGCCCAATCTGTCCGGCGGGCAGCGCCAGCGGTTGGCGATTGCGCGTGCGCTCATTTGCGATCCGCGAATCCTGATCCTCGACGAGGCGACCAGCGCGCTCGATCCAGAAAGCGAAGCGGTGGTGACCGCCAATCTGCTGCGCATCGCCAGCGGACGAACCATGATCATCGTCTCGCACCGCTTGTCGTCGCTGGTGGCCTGCGACCAGATCCTGGTGCTGGAGCAGGGCGGGGTCGCGGGTATCGGGCCGCACAGCGAGCTGCGGGAGCGTTGCGGCATCTATCGCCAGCTCTGGACGCAGCAGAACCGCCATATCGAGGGGGCGCGTCCGGTTGTCGCGCCGCGGGTGGTCGCCGGCGAAATGGTGCAAGCGTGAGCGGGAACAGGTCCAAGGCGCTGGCGCTGGTGGTTCGTCGATCCGGTGCGGACGATCCGATATTGCCTGCGATCCTCGAGTTCCAACGGCCGTCGGCGGCGATCGTCAACGCGCCCGTCCCAGGCTCCGCGCGCGGCGTCGTCTGGATCATCGCCAGCATGGTCTTTGTTCTGATCGCTGCGATGGGGCTGATCCCTATTGATCAGGTCGTGACCGCGCGCGGCGTGGTGGTTTCGGAATCGCCGACGATTCTGGTGCAGCCGCTGGAAACCGCGATCGTTCGCTCCATCGACGTGCGTGAGGGGCAGCGGGTCCGCGCGGGCGATCTTCTGGCGCGGCTCGATCCCACATTTGCCTCCGCCGACGTTGCGACGCTCGCTGCTCAGGTGTCGAGCCTCGAGGCGGAAGTCGCGCGCCTGCAGGCGGAGGCCGAAGGCCAAGTGTTCAACTACGCGGGGCTCGATCCCAGTTGGACGCTTCAGGTGGCAATCTACGGGCATCGCAAGGCCCAGTTCGACGCCAAGGTCGACAACTACGCACAGCGCATCGAGGAGCTCGCGGCGACGATGGCGCGTTCCCGTTCCGATGCGGCGGCTTATCGCGAGCGCCTCGGCTTCGCGCAGACGATCGAGCAGATGCGCAAGCAGCTTGAGTCGATACAGGTGGGCAGCAAGCTCAACACGATCCTGGCCATGGACTCCCGCGTCGAGATGGAGCGCTCCATGACCAATGCCGAGCAGGCCGCGGAGGGCGCGAGGCGCGATCAAGCGGCGCTGGCGGCCGAACGCGACGCGTTTGTCCGCGGCTGGCGGGCGGAGGTCTCGCAACGGATCTCCGAGACGATCGGGAAGGCCAAGGATGCCCGGGAGCAATTGAACAAGGCGAAGCTGCGCAAGGAACTGGTGGAGCTGCGCAGCGAAACTGACGCCATCGTGCACTCGGTGGCCAAGGTATCGGTGGGGTCGATCATGCAATCGGGCCAGCAGTTCATCAGTCTGGTCCCGGCCCATGCCGCGCTCGAAGTCGAGGCCAACATTTCCGGCCGCGACAACGGATTTGTCCACGTCCACGACCCGGTGGCGATCAAGTTCGACACCTTTCCCTATACCCAGTATGGGATGGCCGAAGGAATTGTCCGAATTGTCGGCCCCGACAGCTTCACCGCGCAGTCGGAGGCGCGCAATCCGACCAGCACGGTGCCGTTGGCGGCAGCGGCGAGCGAGCCGTTCTACCGAAGCCGCATCACCATCGACCGTGTGGCGCTCCATGACGTGCCGGCGGGGTTTCGCATTATCCCCGGCATGCCGGTGACGGCCGACATCAAGGTGGGGAAGCGGACCGTGCTGGGATATCTCCTCGGCCTGATGCTGCCGGTCGCCCGGGAGGCGATGCGCGAGCCGTGAGCGAGGTGATGACGGAGGCATGATCGTTGACCGCCTTATCGGCCTTGCTTCGCCGGCGGCCGCTCTCAGTCGGGCAGTCCAGCTGATCGAGCAGCAGCAGTTCGCGGCGGCTTTTCCGCTGCTGACGCGGGCGGCAAAGGCCGGCATCCCGGACGCGGAGTACCGCGTTGCACGATGCTATCTTGAAGGTGCGGGCGTGCCGCCAAGCCGGGCGGAAGGCGCGTGGTGGCTTGAGCGGGCCGCCTCGCATGGCTGCGTCGAAGCTCAGTCGTTGCTGGCGGCGCTGTATGTGCACGGCCTCGCCGGTGCGACCAACGGCGGTTCATGCAGCGACGAAGCTCATGCCAACCGGCTTTTCGCCGGTGATGCGCCGGCGGAGCCGGATTTCGAAGCTGCGCTCAAGTGGGCCCGCGCGGCGGCCGAGCGCGGCTCGTCCGAAGCCCAGGCGCTGCTCGGCTATATCCTGACGGACGGACCGGAGTCGTTGCGCGATCAGGAAGAGGCGGATCGATGGTACGAACGGTCCGCCATGGCGGGGTGCCCGCAAGGGCACCTCGGCCATGCGCTGTCCCTGGCGCGTCGCGCAACCGACGACGACGGTCACCGTCAGGTGGTCGATCAAATGCGCCGCGCGGCGGCGGCCGGGCTGCCGACGGCGATCTATCTCCTGGGGGTGCTGACCGAACACGGGACGGGGGTGTCTCGCGATCCAGGCCTTGCCACCGAGCACTACCGGGAGGCGGCCGAGAGCGGGTATCGTCCCGCGCAAGTCAAATGGGGACTTGCGCTGATCGAGGGGCGGCATGTCGGCCAGGATCTCGTTGCCGGCGAATCCTGGTTGCGCCGGGCGGCGCTCGCCGGCGATCCGCGGGCGGCGGCTTTGATCGGCGATCTCTATGTCCACGGCGGCCCATTGCCGCCGAACTATGCCGAAGCCGCAAGCTGGTATCGCCGGGCTGCCGAAGCAGGGGACAGATCCGCGGCCCGCGCGTTGGGCTCACTCTACCTGACAGGCGCCGGCGTGGCGCGAGACGACGAGGAGGCGGCCCGTTGGCTGCGCGTCTCTGCCGAAGCCGGCGATCAGGCTGCGCAGGTGGATTTGGCCAAGCTGGTGCTGGGAGGCGTGGGCGCGCCTGAAGATTCCATCAAGATCGCGAACTGGTTCGAACAGGCGGCCTCGGCGGGCGACTGCGTTGCGGCCTTCAACCTCGGTGTCTGCTGCCTCAAAGGAGTAGGAGTCGAGCAGGACGAGCAGAAGGCGGCGCACTGGTTGCGCCACGCTGCTGAGGAGGTGGCTGATGCGCAGTTCCTGTACGCGCGGATGCTCGCCGAGGGGCGGGGAGTGCCGTCCGACCTGCCGGAGGCGCGGACCTGGTTCACACGCGCCGCGCAGCGCGGCGTGTCTGACGCGCAGGTCGCGCTTGCGGAAATGATGATGAATGGCCGAGGCGGTCCGGTCGACTCCGTCGCCGCGCTGAAATTGTTCGAGCAGGCGGCGGCCGGCGGGCACAGTGGGGCGATGTTCGCCCTTGGCACGCTGCATGCTGCTGGCGATGGCCCGCTTCCTGTCGACCGGTCGACTGCGCAACAATGGCTCAGGGCGGCGGCGGAGCTGGGACATGGCCATGCCCAATTGATGCTCGGCCGCCTTCTTGCCGCGGGTGAGCACGATCCGATGGAAGCTCGTCGCTGGTTTGAAAAGGCGCTCGCGCAAGGCATCGCCGAAGCGGAGTCCGACCTTGCAGAACTCACCTCGCCGCCGGCGTTGCAATGATGCCTGGCCGTACGGTCAGCTCGTCGTACAATTCGTGCACGGTGACTTGGCAGCGAGAGTCGGGAAGCTGGCGTTGTTCGGATGTGGCGTGCCGCGCGGAATTTCTTCGCGCTCACTCGGACCGCAACTGGCGCTGTTCCGACTCGCTATGTTTGGCTAGAAACGCGCGCATAGTTGCGCAAGGTACCATATAACGCGGGGGAGGCTGCGCCGAGAACTAGGCGATTGTGTGGCCGCACCGGAAAAAAACCGTGCACATCCTTCGTGACAATGGCCTATACACTAAAAGGACCAGTTGAATTTGTAGCTAGTTGCGTTTTCCAAGTTTCGGGGGGTTCGCTCGTGTCGATTCAAACGAGCTTGAATTTTACCCGACCGTTGTCACGGTACACCTTGCCGTTTGTCACAGTCGCGGCGGCAGGTGTGGGAAGCTTCATTATTCCTTCCGTCAGCCTCGGGACTCACAATCTCTTCCTGTTCTTTGCTGCAATCGTCATCACCGCTTGGTATGCCGGTGCCGGTCCCGGCTGGCTCTCGGTCGCCTTGTCGGCATTTGCCGCCAATTCGTTTTTTGAGTCGCCTGTTCATGGCTTTGAATTCGGAGCCGAAGGCCTGTCATGGTTCGCATCGTTCGCCTTGTGCGGAGCGGTGACGATAGCGACCAGCTTGCGGCGGCGGCGGATGGAGGACGCGTTACGCCGCACGCGCGATGAGCTGGAAGATCGAGTGCGAGGGCGCACGCGCGAGCTCACGCAGCTGCACGAAAGGCTGATGACGGAAATGACTCAGCGCGTCGGCGCGGAAACCGCCTTACGCCAGACTCAGAATGAGCTCGCACGCGCCAGCCGCCTGATGACGGTTGCAGAGCTTACGGCCTCAATTGCACACCAGATCAACCAGCCGCTGGCCGTGGTGGTTGCCAACGGTGAAGCCGCCCAGAACTGGTTACGCCGCTCTCCGCCTGTGCTTCCCGCGGCTGCCGTATCGATTGAGGCTGCGGTAAAGGAAGCCGTGCACGCCGCGGAAATCATCGCGCGGATACGCGGCCTGATCACGAAATCAGTACCGCGGCAAACGAGCATTGCCGTGAACGAACTCGTTGGCGAAGTCCTGACGTTTGCGGGTCCCGACCTCGCCAAGCGCCAGATTGTCACCGAATGCCGCTTGGCCGCTGCGCTTCCGCCCCTCGTCGGCGACCGGGTCCAACTCCAACAGGTGCTCCTGAACGTGGTCCATAACGCGTCTGACGCCATGGCGGAGATCACAGACCGCAAGCGCGAGCTCATAATAGAGACCGACATCCAAGGCGACGACACGATTTCGATTATGATCTCAGATTCCGGATATGGGATTTCCACAGTGGATCCGAGCAGGATTTTTCAGCCCTTCTACTCGACGAAAGAAGGCGGCATGGGGATCGGTCTGTCTGTCTGCCGAACGATCGTCGAGCAGCACGGAGGCTCGATTCGCGCAATGCCACGGCAGCCTCATGGTGCGATCTTGAAGATTGATCTGCCCGCGGTGTGACGCCGTGATCGGGGCTGGCTGCATGGTGTTCATTGTGGACGACGATGCGCAGGTACGCGCTGCATTGGTGAATTTGTGCAGGTCGGTGGACTTGCCGGTGCAAGCCTTCGCCTCAGCGCACGAGTTTCTAAATTCGAGCCGGCCGGACGTGCCGTCTTGCCTCATCCTGGACGTTCGATTTCCCGGCGCGGAGCCGAGTGGCCTGGAATTTCAGCGGACGCTCGGGGCGGCGGGCACGGCGCTCCCGATCATCTTCATTACGGGGCACGGCGACGTCCCGATGTCGGTGCAGGCCATGAAGGCAGGCGCCGTCGAATTCCTGGTCAAGCCGGTGCGCGAACAGGAACTGCTTGACGCCGTGCAAAAGGCGCTCGAGCGGGACCGGAAGCGGCGTCGCGACCAGGAGGTTCAGGCTTTGATAAGAGGCCGATACGATTCGTTGAGCGCGCGTGAGCGCGAAATTATGCGTCTTGTGACCCGCGGCCTTCTCAACAAGCAGATTGCGGCTCAGCTCGGCCTGAGCGAGGTGACCGTAAAGGCGCATCGCGGTCACATCATGGAGAAGATGCATGCAAGCTCGCTCGCTCAATTGGTGCGCATGAGTGACCAGCTTGCACTGAGCCCTCCCGGTGCAGGCCACGGGGCAATCGAAGAGTGAACGATCGCGCCGCGGTCAGCAGCGGCCGTACGCATCGTCCATGCGGACGATGTCGTCCTCGCCGGTGTAGGATCCGACCTGGACCTCGATGAGCTCGAGCGGGATTTTGCCCGGATTGGCAAGCCGGTGGACGGCGCCCACGGGGAGATAGACCGCCTCGTTCTCGCACACGATCGCGACCTTTTCGTCCACCTGCACCTCGGCCGTTCCATGCACCACAACCCAGTGCTCCGCGCGGTGAAAATGCTTTTGCAACGAGAGGCGGCCGCCGGGCTTCACATAGATCCGCTTGACCTGGAAGCGCGAGCCGAGATCGATGCGCTGATACCATCCCCAGGGCCGGTCGATGCGCATGTGCGCGTCGGCTTCCGAGCAGCCCTTTTTCCGCATCGATGCGAGGAGGTCTTTGACTTCGGCCGAGCGTGAGCGCGTTGTGACGAGCACGGCATCGGGCTCGGTAACCACCACAACATCGTTCATGCCGACAACCGCCGTCAGCATGTGCTCCGACCGAACCAGGCTGTTGCGGGTCGCCGCAATCTCTACGTTGCCGCGCAGCACGTTGCCGTTTTCGTCGCGTGGTGAAGCGTCCCACAACGTGTCCCAGCTTCCGATATCGGACCACGGATAGCGCACCGGCAACACGGCCGCGCGCTTCGTCCTCTCCATCACGGCGTAGTCGATCGATATCGCCGGCGCGGTCTTGAAAGCTTTGGCGTCGAGGCGGACGAAATCGAGATCATGCTGGGCGCGCTCGACAGCCGCTCTGGCGCCGGCCAGGATCTGCGGCGCAAAGCGTTCGAGTTCCTCGAGCATCACGTCGGCGCGAAACACGAAATTGCCGGAATTCCAAAGGTATCCGGATTCAATGTAGTCCTGAGCGAGCTTGGTATTCGGCTTCTCGATGAATCGGTCGATTGCGAAGGCGTGCGTTCGATCGATCGCCTGGCCCGGCCGGATGTAGCCGAAGCCGGCCGCCGGCTCGGTCGGAATCACGCCGAGCGCCATAATGTAACCCTTGCGAGCGACGGCGGCGGCAGCCTCGACGCATGCACAAAAAGAGGCTTCGTCGCCGATCACATGATCCGCCGCGAGGGTCAGCACGATGGCACCCGGGTCTCTGCCGGCAACGTGCACGGCGGCTGCGGCGATGGCCGCTGCGGAATCGCGCCGCTCCGGCTCGAGCACGATATCGGCCGCAAGCGAAAGGTCCGTGAGTTGCTCGGCCACGACAAAGCGATGCTCGTGGCTTGCGAGGACAAGCGGTCGGCTGAACAAGGCAGGCCCTGTCACCCTGCGCACCGCGGCTTGAAACGTCGAGCAGTCACCGATCAGCGACATGAACTGCTTCGGCCTGCTGGCGCGAGAAGTCGGCCACAGCCGCGCCCCCGCCCCGCCACACAGCACGACCGGGACAACCTCGCCGTCTCGGCGTTCGATGACCGGCGATTGCTCGAGAGGCGAGGCAATGGGGATGGCACTGGCCGGTTGGACGTAATTCATGTCAACCTCTCGGACTGCTTCGCGCTCAACTTTTCTCACTCGACGGTGACGGACTTCGCGAGATTGCGAGGCTGATCGACATCCTTGCCCATCAGCGCAGCGGCGCTGTAAGCCAGTATCTGCACCGGCACGGCATAGACGATCGGGGACACGACTGGATGCATGTCGGTCATGATCAAAGTCGCGAGCGTGTCCAGTCCGATCGCCTTGGCCCCACCGGCGTCGGTGATGAGAACAATCTTGCCGCCGCGCGCGGCGACCTCCTGCATGTTCGCGGCCGTCTTTTCGAAGCAGGGGTCTTGCGGTGCGATGACGATCACCGGCCGCGTGTTGTCGACCAGCGCGATCGGCCCGTGCTTCAGCTCGCCCGCCGCGTATCCTTCGGCGTGAATATAAGAGAGCTCCTTGAGCTTCAGGGCGCCTTCCATCGCGAGGGGATAGGAGGTGCCGCGACCGACATAGATGACGCTCGGGACATTGGCGATCTCCCGGGCAATCCGCTCGATCTGAAATGCGTTTTTTAGCGTGGCCGCAACCAGCCGCGGGACTTCAATCAGCTCCCTGACGATCGCCTTCTCGTCGCTCTCGCCAAGGACTCCGCGAGCTCGCGCCGCCTGCAAGGCGAGACAGAGCAGCACGACGAGCTGACACGTGAAGGCCTTTGTCGAGGCGACGGCAATTTCCGGCCCGGCGAAAGTTGGGCAGACGATGGTGCTCTCTCGCGCAATGGACGAAGTCGGCACGTTCACGACCGCGAGAACCGGCACGCCGAAGCTCTTTGCGTATCGTAGGGATGCCAGCGTATCCGCGGTCTCGCCGGATTGCGAAACGACCGTCATCAGCGCACTCGGATCAAGCGGTGCGTCGCGATAGCGGAACTCGGACGCGAATTCGACTTGGACGGTCAGGTGCGCGAGGCGTTCGAACCAGTATTTGGCGACCAGCCCGGCGAAATAGGCGGTGCCGCAGGCCGCAATCGAGACGCGTGTGAGCGACCGCCAGTCAACGGCCGTATCGTGGAAGTTCGCGATCCGGCCGCTGGCGAGATCCACGTAATGCTCGAGCGTACGCTGGATCGCCTCCGGCTGCTCGTGGATTTCCTTCTCCATGAAATGCCGATAATTGCCGCGATCATTGCGCACGCCGCTTGTCGGGATCCAGATGACCGGGCGCTTCGCAATGCGGCCTCCGGCGTCGCGAATCTCGACTTCGCCTCGAGAGACGATTGTCCAGTCGCCGTCTTCGAGATAGATGATCCGGTTGGTCAGCGGAGCAAGCGCCAACGCATCCGAGCCGAGATAATTCTCGCCTTCGCCCAGGCCGATCGCGAGTGGAGGTCCGTGCCGTGCGCCGATCAGGAGATCATTCTCGCCGGCGAACAGGAAGGCGAGTGCGTAGGCTCCGTGGAGGCGCGGAAGAATGGCCGCCACGGCATCGGCCGGAGATTTTCCACGGTTCATTTCCTCCGTCACGAGCCGCGCCACGACCTCGGTATCGGTCTCGGTCTCGAAGCATACTCCGTTGGCCTGAAGCTCGCTCTTCAGAGTGCGAAAATTCTCGATGATGCCGTTGTGGACGACGGCGAGCTTTTCCGTCGCATGCGGATGCGCATTGATTTCGGTCGGACTGCCGTGCGTCGCCCACCGCGTATGTCCGATGCCGATTGCTCCCGACAGCGGCGCCTGCGACAGGCAGAGCTCGAGATTGCGCAGCTTGCCGGCGGCACGCCGGCGCTGGATGCAGCCGTTTTCAAGCGTCGCCACGCCGGCGGAATCATAGCCTCGGTATTCGAGCCGGCGCAGCGCCTCGATGATCTGGTCCGCCACCGCTGCCTTTCCGAGCATCCCGACGATACCGCACATGTATTCCGCCCTTGCACGCCTTCATCGTGGTCAGTACATGCGCTCACGAACAGCAGATCTCGTGGCGTTCGTAGCAAGCGCCTGTGGAGTCGTGCCTTGCCTCATTGGTCTGGGGATTGAGCGCCCCAGTGCGCTGGGCCGGTGCCATGCGGAGATCACGATGCCAGCCGGAGTTGAATTTGCGAACGACAGTGCCGGTGCGAAGCTAACACGGTGTCGGCAAGCGTCGTATTCCTCTGTCGGGGCCGTCCGTTTTCGCTGGCGCGTCTACTCACATCGAAGTAGCCCCAAATCAAAATGGCAGGCGGCCTGCGGTCTTCGCTTTGATAGATGAAGCGCATGTCCTCACGCGCTTCGTTTCGGAAAGCAGCGATCCGATTGACCTTGGACGCCCTGTATTTCACCGGCGCGTTTCGCATGCTGCGCGGGCGCTGCGGCGGAGTTGGTGTCATTCTGACGCTGCATCACGTGCGACCGGCGCGCCGGGATGCATTCCAGCCCAACCGGTCGCTGGAGATCACGCCGGAGTTTCTCGAGGCGGTGATAGTCGAGTTTCGGCGTCAGGACTTGGAGTTCATCAGCCTCGATGAAATGCATCGTCGCCTGTGCGAGGGATGCTTCCCCAACCGCTTCGTCTGCATCACGTTCGATGACGGCTATCGCGACAATCTCGAATACGCCTATCCAATCCTGCGGTATCACCGGATACCGTTCGCGATATTCGTCGCGTCCGATTTCGCCGATTGGTGCGGCCATCTGTGGTGGAGCACGCTGGAAAGCGTTGTGTCCGAAAATGACCGAATGACCATCACGATTGAAGGAGCGCCGCGGACTTTTGTCTGTCGGGGCGTCGCGGAAAAAGACGCGACGATGCGCGCCATCCACCAAATCATGTCCAGGCTCCCGCACGAGGCGGAGGTGCAGGCGCTCGCCGAACTCGCTGCAATGAAGGGCATCGATACGGCAGCGAATTGTTCGGCGGCATGCATGAGTTGGAAGGAGCTCTCCGGACTCGCCGCTGATCCGCTTGTCACGATCGGCGCACATACCGTGAGCCACCCCCATTTGCGGAAACTGGCGCCTGAGGCGGCCCGGCGCGAAATGGAAGCCGGCGCCGCCCGCGTAGAAAGCATGCTGGGTGTCCAGCCGCGGCATCTTGCCTATCCATTCGGGGATGCGTCGGCGGTGGGACCTCGGGAGTTCGCCTGTGCGGCCGAGCTCGGCTTCAAGACGGCCCTGACGACGCGGCCCGGTGTGCTGTCGGCCGGCGACCGTAACCACTTGACCTCGCTCCCGCGCATCTCGGTCAACGGCGACTATCAACGACTGCGCCATCTTCGGGTGCTTGAAGCCGGCGCAGCCACGCTCGCCTGGAACGGCATTCGGCGGCTGAAGGGAGCTTCCGCCCGATAGGTGCGCGTGCGGTGTGCAACCAAGGCTATTCCGCCCTCGAGGGCTCTTGCGACCTGGCTCAAGAGCCGGTTATCGCGACGCGGCGCTTGCGTTCAGGGCCTGGAGCCGTGCTCCGAGCTCGTGCGCGAGCACATCCACATGCGTCGTGATGCAGCCCCAATGCCCACCCGGCACTTTGACGACCTCAACGTTGGGCCCGAGGTGGCGCAGATCGCTTCCGTCATTGTCGGCGGCGAAGTAGACGACCGGAAGCTTGGTCTTCGATGGCATATGTTTTCGGAACAGCCGATTGTAAATCCGGGCCATCTCCCGCTCGCGGTGCCGCAATGCTTCTGGAAGCGCTGCGCGATCGAGTCCGTCGACCTTGATGGCCCGTCGGCCGCGGCCGACCAGCTTGGCCACGACAGGGCGCAACAGACTGGGGTTGCGTCGATACAACTGTAGATTGTCTGTTTGGCGCCATATCAGGTCGACGGCCGCAGCGAGCTTCGGGGTCCGTTGCTCCCAGGTTGGGCTGATCGCCTCCAGGCCTTTTGTCAGGACTTGGAAGAATCGCCGCGCCGCGGGCCGGAAGTTGAGCGTCGGAGCATCGATCAGGAACACGGCATCCACCCGGCGTCCTGTCTCGACAAGCATTTTCGCGAGGTTGAGCGCCACCATGCCTCCGTTGCAATAGCCTGCGAGTCGAAATGGACCCGCGGGCTGTGTCTCGAGAAAGAGGCGCAGGCGATCGAAAGCCATGGCCTCGATCGATCCCGGAATAGGCTCGGGCCCGATGCCATGCGGTGCAACCGAGATAAATGGTTGGTCCGGACCGAGAAGCCGCGCGATACGCCGCGTGTAGTAGCCCCCGTCGTAATCGCCATGGAAGAAGAACAGGGGCGGGCGAGCATTTCCACGTTGGATATGAACGAGTGGGCGTGCCTGCGTGTGATCTCCGCTTCTCAGACCGGCCGCAAATTGCGCGATCGTCGAACGGTCGACAAACGTCGAACTGGGAACGCTGCGTCCGACAATTTTCTCGACTTCCAGGAGCATCTGCATCGCCATCAGCGAGTCGCCGCCTTTCTCGAAAAAGTCGTCGTCGATGCCGATCGATTCCGATTTCAGCATTTCGCGCCAAAGCTGCAACAGAGCACTCTCCAGTCCATTTTCGGCGGCTCGTCCGGGAACGGCGGCAACGCCGGACGACTTTTCTTTGGCCGCCAGTTGCTGATGCAACTGGCTGCGCTGGACCTTGCCGGTGGGACCTTTCGGAATGGCGTCAACGACCACGAGCCGTCGCGGGATCTTGAAAGCAGCGAGGCGCTGCCGCAGGAACGCCTGGAACTCGTCGGGCGTGGTTTGTGCGCCCTGCACCAGGACGACCGCCGCCGCGACCTCCTGCCCCAAGGTGGGATGTGGAAACCCGAACGTCGCCGCCTCGCTGACGTCGGGATGTGCGAGCAGGGCCTGATCGACTTCGAGCGGCGCAAACTTTTCGCCGCCACGGTTGATCTGCTCCTTCAGCCGTCCCGTGATAACAAGATAGCCTTCGGCATCGAAACGCCCCTGATCGCCCGTGCGGAACCACCCGTCGGTAAAGGCGCCGGCATTTGCCTGGGGGTTGGCCTCGTAGCCGCTCATGATGCTTGGGCCTCGAACCACCACCTCGCCGGTCTCGCCTTGCTCGAGCAGGCGGCCCGCCTCGTCCATGACGGCGACATCAGGACCCGCAGCAATGCCGACAGTGCCCCGCTTTTGCCGCCTGGGCCCAAGCGGATTGCACGTCATCTGGTGTGCCGCCTCGGTCATGCTGTAGGCCTCGAGAACGGGCGCGCCGAAAGTGTTCGTGAGCTGATCAAAAAGCTGCGCCGGAAGCGGTGCCGACGAGGAGCGCACGAAGCGCAGTGGACGACGTTTGATCGCGTCGCCATGATCTGTGGCTTCGCCGACCACCATTCGATGCATCGTCGGTACGGCCGTGTACCAGGTCGGCCGCGTGGCCTCCATCCAGCGGATGAACCTGCCGGGCTGAAGACTGGGCGGGCAGACCGTCGATCCGCCGGCTCCCAAAGGCGCCAGAAGCCCGCCCATCAAGCCGTGGATATGAAACAGCGGCATCAGGTTGAGACACCGATCGGACGCGGAAAGCTCCAGTGTCCTCGCCATGTTGGCCGCCGATGCGACGAGGTTCCTGTGTCGCAGCGGCACGAGCTTCGGTTTCGATGTGGTTCCGGACGTATAGAGATAGAGCGCCACTGTGTCGGCGTCCAAGGGGCCGTCCGTTGCGCGTGCGTCCGCGCGTGACAGATCCAGGGTGAAGCGCCCGGGCGCCCCGATCTCCTTCTCGCATTGGAGGATGGGAATCCCGAGCCGCGCGGCCACTTCTTCTGCGGCAGGGGTTACGCCCTCCCGCGTGATCAAAGCCTTGGTGCCGAGGTCGCGCAGGTAGAACTCATATTCGTCCGCCGTGTACGCCGTGTTGAGCGGCGCACAGCCGGTACAACTTGCAATGCTGACAAATGCCGCAGCGAGCGTTGGTCCGTCCGGCAGCGCGAGCGCCACTCGATCATCCGGCCCGATGCCGATGCTTCGGAGCGCAGCGCGTGTCACCATCAGTTGCTGCAGGAGCTGTTGCCACGTCATCGCTCGCCCGTCAGCGGCGACGATGCAGGGAGCAGCCGACCGGTCGCGTGACGCGATGCAAAGAAGCCCGCCCAGGGTCAGACCCGAGTCGGGAGCCATCGAACCATGTAGCCGGTCGCCGGCGACGTCTGCGACGTGCGATCGCATCACGCACTCCTGAGTTCGTTACGGACGGAAATTGTCCCCCGTGCTGCGCGCGCAATCCTCGCCCCGTAAATTGGCCGGCTGCACGCGGGTGTCCACCAAGGATATGCAGGGCATCGAACAGGGAAAGGACGTTATAGGAGTACTCCGGAAGGAGACGGGGAGGCAGCGAGATACTTCCGGCGGTTCGAATGCTCAGGGGCTGTGACAGCGACCGCGGTGGGCGCGGGGCGGCGATGCCATCACTCTAGCGCTTTTAACCGATAGCGAGCATGCTCGCATTTCTTGCCGAGTTTGCTCCCAAGCGCTTACCGATTTAAGGCCAATGAACAAGCCAGCCGGTACAGTTTGAATGTAACACCGCCTCACGCCTACCACTTGCGCGCAAGGGCCAGATAGCTCCCGTACACAGCCATGATTGGGAAGTGCTCCCCCAGAAGGCTCGAAGCCCGACCGCTGCCCCGAATTCTGATCCGCGAAAAGCCGACATCTTCCAGACGCCGTCTCAGGCTTCTGATGCGATGCTGCGACAAGTGGGGTCCGCCCAAGACGCTCTCTCCCTGTAACATATTCTTCAGATACACAGGGTTCGGCGTTGTGAGCATGAGCACACCCTTTAATCGCAACAGTCGGAAAAATTCAGACAGGGTCTGGAAAACCGAATTCGGCGGCAGGTGCTCAATGAACTCTCCGGATACAACCGCATCAAAGGTATCGCTTGGCAACTGAATGGACTCAGTAAATGAGCAAACGGAAGATGCGTAAACACTACGGTCCAGCACTGAAAGTCGTTCGGGAACGCAATCCAAGCCTGTGATGTTGAGCGATGGCCGCAGCGCTTTCATCACCGCCCCACCACGCCCTGTGTTGCAACCGACATCCAAGATGTCTTGCGCGATTTCAGGCAAGTGACGCGTAAACTGCCGGTAACGCCGCTCCGTAAAGGTGTCAGTTTCGCTGATTGTTTGAGCGCGGTTAAGGTCGATGATGTCAGCTTCTGTTGCAGTCACTTATTGGTTCTCCGGAGCAAATGTGTCGTGCCGCGCCCTCAAAGCCCAAAGCCGATCCGCAATCTCGGTATCTTCCCAAATTCAACACTGTTCTCTCGAATTGTACCAATGGTGTAAACAGGGTAACTCTTTTGGGCCAAACCAGACACACGCGCCTGTTGGCGGATCAAACACGAGCGCCATACAAATGCTAATATGGGATTTTCCCTCTAGCGCAATGAGCTAGAGAAAAAGTAGTCCGATTCGGGGGCGGCAACAGCAACCGCGCCTAGGCTGTGCTCGCGGCGTGGCGTGGCAGCACGCGCTGATAGATGGACATCAAGCGCGCGTGGTTCTGATCAACGGTATAGTTCCGCTCGAACGCCGCGCGGGCCAGCTTGCGCATCTGCAGGAGGCGAATCGGATCGGCAAACAGATGACGGGCCTTGTCGGCGAGGTCAGCCGCATCGCCGGACCTGAAGAGGAGGCCGTTCTCGCCGTCCGCGACGATTTCGCCAAGACCGCCGATATCAGCTGCAAGAACGGGCGTTCCCTTGGCAAAAGCCTCGGCAACCACCCGCCCGAAAGTCTCGAAGCATTCGGATGGAACGATCAAAAATTCCGCGCGGCCGAGAAGATCGTACACGGCCTCCTGCGCGCGCGCGCCAAGGACTTGAATGTGCGGGTTGCCGGCTGCCGCAGCTTCGACAGCCGCCACCATGGGACCGGCGCCGACGACCTTCAGTGGCCGCGAAAGCCCCGGACTTCGCCAGGCTTGCAGGAGCGTCAGCAGGCCTTTTTCCGCCGAGAAACGACCGACATAGAGGCAGTATCCGCCGCCGCCCGGTCCTTCCCCTGGATCGGGATAGACGAAATTCGGCTTCACGACGATGCGGTTTGCGTCGAGCCCTCCCTCGATGAGTTTGGCACGGCTCGCGTGGCTGAGCGCGATGTAGGTGTCGATCGCGTGGTGCCAGGTGCCGAGCACCTTGTGCGTGCCGATCATCGCCGCGACGGCCGCGCTCGCCACGCGGCTTCCCCGGTAGCATCGCTTCACCACGCCGCGCCACGGCACCGGTTTGCCCAGGCACTCCTGACAGATCCTGCCGTCCACGAAGAAGACCGCGTTGCAGCAGAACCATCGATAGTTGTGCAGCGTTTGGACGACGGCTACGCCGTCGCGGCGGGCGGCGAAGTAGGCCGCGGGAGAGATCAGTGGAAACGTATTGTGGAAATGCGCGACATGTGGCCGGACTTCGCGAAACAGCGTGCGCAGCTCGCGATAGGCGGGCGCGCTCCAGAGCGTTCGCGACGCGAGCTCCATGCGCGACATGCCGTGAATCTCGTCATTCGAGACCGTGTACGGAACGACATGGTGGCCATATGCCTTGAGCATGGCCGTCTCGGCCGCAACGCAACTGTCTTCGCCGCCGCTCTGCTGATAGGCGTTGTGTGCGATGACGATGCGCAGGCTCTCGAACGGCTGTCGTGCAGCGAGCTGCGGGTGCGTGACCGAGGGTGCAACGAGCGCGCTCATGAATGCACGATTGGTGTGGCGGAATCGAAATTCGTCCGCGCGGCGAATGCCGGCAAACGTGGCGCGCCCAATCCGCACACCTCTCCATTGGTGAGCGCCGGCGTTTCGTGGCGTCGATCGGCAAGGAAGCGCATGACGTCGTCCAGGCGCTTCCAGGCTTGGCAGTTCTCGATTTCCCAGGAATGCGCCCAAAGGTGAAACACGCCGCCTTGCCGCCGTGCCTCCGCGAAAATGATGCGGCTCAGTTCCGGCCAATCGGCAGCGCGGCCATGCGCCATGTAGCGCCACAGGTTCCGCAACGAACCGCGCTTCGCAATATTCTGCAGATAGGACCGCGCGTCATGCGACCACGCCTGCACGCTGGTCGGCATGGAGAGCAGCGCGCCTTCACGCCGCGGCCAGTCGAGCGACAGCAGCTCGACCGTGCGCATCGCACGGTAGCCTGCCTGCTCCATCATCCGCAGATGCCGTCCGGCATAGCGCCCACCCGGCGGGCAGAACAGGAGGCAGGGCTTGCCCGTGATATCTTCGAGCCATTTCCGGGCGCCGAATATTTCCTCGTGCGCCCGCCGATCGTAGACCCGCGTCAGCACCACGTGGTCGAGCGTGTGGGCGCCCACTTCGAATGTCTGGCTCAGTTCTCGGACTCGCGCCGCGGACATTGTTCCGCGCTCGGCAGTCCGCGGGATGTAGAAGGTGCCGCGCAGGCGGTGACGCGACATCATGTCCGCGATGCGTGAATCGAGCGGATGGCCGTCGTCCCAGCTCAAGGTTACGCACATTGCCGGTTGCATGGATGCTCCAGTCAGCCGATTTCGCCCACCAATTCAGCCGCGCGCGGCCGGCGGTAGAAGTTGTAGGTGTGGCGGTGTGGCGTCGCGGTCACGAACTCCGAGGTACCCAGCGGCGGAAATACGAAGGGGCGGAAGCCGCGCAGGCATTCCCATGTCGACAACGGACACGGGTTCATTCGTTCGCAGTCTGCCCAACCGACGATGAGGATGCCATTCTCGCGCAGACTTTCGCGGCACGCTGTGAATGCCGCCTCGATTTCGGCGCGGTCGTTGAGGCCCCAGCCGTACACGCCATTGCATATGATGAGATCCAGCGTCTCGGCCTGGAAAAACCGGCCGAGATGTTGAAGAGAAGCGACAACGTGACGCTTTGCGCCGTATCGCCGCTTCCATGGCGAGCTGTCGATCGTCGAGTAGTTCTTTCGAAGCTCAAAGCGTCTGTTGTATCCCCTGGTGCACCAGGAGCAGCCAACGAACAGAACGTTCTTATAGCCGTCGTCGCGAAGAAAATATGGGAAGATCACCTCTTCCAGAACGCGCCGATCCTCACTGGCGAGATAGGAATCAACGCCGACGGAATATCTGAACTCGGCCAACACGATCTGACGAATGCGGCGGGTCGCTTCCCCCGCCTCGGCGAAGCTCCAGTCCTGACTCCGCCACCATCCTCCCGGCCCTGGTTGCGGGTTCTTGCGGGACATTTCCTGCATGGGAGCTCTCATCGCGTCGGTTTCGGGGACTTTCCGATCGCCCGCAGCCGCGAGCGGCTTGCGGTAAAACAGGAAGCGATGGCGATGGGGCGTATCGGTCAGATAGTCCGATGTTCGCAGGGGAGGAAACGCATAGGGCTCAAAGGCAAGCAATGCCACGCTTTTCTCGAGAGCATAGGGCCGGTGCTCCTGCACACCATCGATGCCAATGACCAGGACGCCGCCGGGGCGCAGCGCCTCGTGGCAGCCGCGAACGGCCTGCTCCACGGCCGTCGCGTCGTCGAGGCCCCAGCCGAAGACACCGTTGCAGACGATCAGGTCGAGGGCTTCTCGCTGAAAATGGTGCGAGATGTTCTGCAGGCCGTCGACGATGTGCTGCTTTGCGGCGAATTTCCGCATCGCCGGGTCGACGTCGATCGTCCAATAGTTTTTCTCTTCAAACCACGCGTTGTAACCCTGGGTGTACCAATCACATCCGACGAAAAGGATGTCCTGGCATTCCCGATCCCGAATGAAGTGCGGAAGGATAATCTGCTCGAGCACGCGTCGATCCTCGTTCCGCAAAAATGAGGGAAAGCCGAGCACTCTTCTCGCATTTCGCGCGATGCGACCGGCGAGCCGCGACATCAGTCGCTGTCGCGGCATCCTTTCCGGCATTGCGTCTCGCAACACGTCGTCCGAGCCCGGCGCACCGCTCTTAAATCTGTCGCTCATGACGTGCCTCAATGATCGACAGATTTTTGCCGCCGGTCGCCGCGGCTGTCGGATACGGCGCGGAACAAACGGTGTTTCCGGCCGAACGGTTTTCTTCGCTGATCTCTTGCTCCATCCGTTGGAGAATCGCGTTCATTCGCCGCAACGTCATGTTTCGCTTGAGAAGCTGCCACAATCCGAGGTGCCCATAGAACGGTGCCGGCTCTGCCAGATGTGCCCGCGCACAGCGGCTGAGTTCGGCAAGAAACGCTGTTTTGCCCGCATACGATGGCTCGGTGCCAAGAGCGGCGCGCAGGACGCCCTCGACAAAGAGCCGGCGCTGCCGCAAACGATCCTGCCTGCCCCATGTCTCCAGAAGCGTCTCGCCTTCATGAGAGAGAAGGTGGGCCAAGTCGTGCGTGGCCAGATCTCGCCAGCAACGCGCCTTGGCGTAGGCTTGGCATTCGGATTTTGGACCGCAATCGACGAGGGACAGAAACTGCGTCCGTTCGTCACAAAGAACGTTCGCGAGGGTCAAGTCGCCGTGAGACAGTCCCGCCGCCCACAAGTTGATCATCGCGCCGGAAAACGCCCGGACGGCCGGATGCTCGATGTCCTTTGTCGCAGCCCTCTCGTATAGACATGTGGTTAGCTTTCGCCCTGGTGCCCGCGTCATCACCAGTGCAAGCGGTTCATTGGAAACGAGAACAGGGGCGGGGATGCAGATCGTCCAGCCATGAAGGACACACCCGTTTAGGGTGGCATGGACGCGGCCAAGCGACTCGTACTGCGCGTAAATTTCCCTGACGTCCAGGTTTCGGTCGGACCTGTAAAGCTTGATGACGTACGTGGCGTCGATTCCGCTGTTGGATTTGTCGAATGTCGCAGTAAAGATGTGACCCTGGCAGCCGTCGAGATCCAGGGGCTGCACCTTCAAAGGATCAACGCTCGTTGCCAGCCGGCGGAGCACCGGAACGATTTTCTCCATGTTGGTTGCGTAGGCGATTGCCCGCTCCGCGTTCCGCAGCACGGATAGCAATGCAGCCCAGCGAACGAAGAGACGGACAATGCAGCCGATCAGAATGCCATAGGCCGCGCCGACAACGCCCAAGTGGAAAACGAGCGGCCACACCAGCAGCCCGATCAGGGTCGTTTCCATCAAGGTGATGGCGAAATTCGTCCGGACGTGGCCCATGCCGGCAAGCGCAGTCGAGGCAGGCATGCCGAGGCCGTAGATCAACTGGCCGAGAGCGAAAATGGTGACGACGTGACCGTAGCCCGCATATTCGCTCGCGGGATAGAGCAGGCTCAGCAGGTCGCCGCCCCAAAACAGGATCGCCAGGAAAAATACGCCCACAATGGCGCCAAGCTGCCCCGCATCGGCAATCGACTCGCGCAGCAGCCGCCCGCTGCCGCCCTGTTGGAACGCACGGGCCGCCTTCGCCCAGAGCACGTTGCTGATGCCGAGGATGATGGGGTTGGCAAACAACGCGATGCTCAGGCAGGCGGCGTAGATGCCGGTCGCCACCGCACCGACCGCAAGCGCCACGAACCACAACGTCATCTGCGACTGCAGCGCACCAAGCAGTTGATTGGCGAACAGCCACTTGCCGACCGTCCAACTGTCGGCCAGCGTTTTCGCAAAGCCGTCCAATGAAAATTGGAGTCGATCGCGAACAAGCCAGAACCAGATGAGAACCGCGGCAGCGCAGGAAAAGCCAAGAGCCGCCAACGCGGAGGCGCTGGTCATCCGGCCGGTCCAGGCCAGCCACCCGAGCACGCTGAGCTGCAGAATGACGATCACGCTGTCGAGGGCCAGCGCTTCGATGTTCCGCAGAGCGGCGAAGGCGAACCTACGTGCGAATTCGCGACCAACGACGAAGGGCGCAGCCCCCGCCAGCGCCCATGCAATCGCGATCACGCTCTGGTAGCCGCCCGAGGCGAGCACCGTGACGCCGACCACGCCGATCGCGGCAATCACGAGCGCCGACAGGAGCCCGCTCAAAATCAGCGCCTGGCCGGCCTGCACGGCCGCGACCGTTGGTTCGCTGCTTCTTCGTAAGGTGTAGGGAAGCGATACCAGCGACTCCTGCGCGTTGGTCACCCATATCAGGATTGCACCGGCAAGAGCATACGTTCCGAGCTCGCTCGGAAAGGTGTAGCGGCCGATCAGCACGGTCGTCAGAAAGCTCGCCCCGCTGACCAGCGCCTGGTCGGCCAGTGCCAGCGCCGATTGCGACATGGCCAGGCGCACCAACTTTGCGACCACACGCCCGATCAATCCCTGGGCAGTGCGGTCGTTGAAAGCGGCGGGGGACGTTGGTCTCGCCGAGGAATCCGCCACAGTTCATCTCCTCAAGCGGGTACAATCGGGGCGGTCATTCAGATCAGGCTGCCTGTGCGCGGACCGTCGCTCGCGACCTTGTCTGCCGTGAATGGGCCCGTAAGGTTTTCGCCGCGGAACATCTGGGCACCGGGCATTTACTTTTGGCCGAAGGTATCGGCATGGGGCGGGCCGGCGCGAAGCGCGCGGGCGGCAAGCTCGCGGACCGTAAGCAAGGCAAAGCCAGGCACGATATAGGCGTAGCGTCGCCACAGCCGGCGCGGCTCCGTCGCCAGGCGGAAAAGCCATTCCAGGCCGTTGCGCTGCATCCACAGCGGGGCTTGCCGCTTCGTGCCCGCGAGGAAGTCAAATGCCGCTCCGACGCCGATCATGACCGGCGCATCAATCCGGCCAAGATGATCCGCCATCCACAATTCCTGCTTGGGGGTGCTGAGCCCCACCCACACGATGTCGGGACATGCCGTATTGATCCGAGCGACCACGGCGTTGTCCTCCGATGGCGTCAACTCGCGGAACGGCGGCGTGAGCGTGCCGGCAATGGTCACGCCGGGATAGGCGCTTTCCATCGCTTGTTTGAGCTTCTCGACAAGACCCGGCGGTCCGCCATAGTAGAAATGACGATAGCCGCGTGCGGGCGAAATCGACGTCAGCGCGCGCATCAGGTCGGGTCCGTACACGCGCTCGACGGGAGCCTTGCGGACGAGACGGGAAAACCAGACCAGCGACATCCCATCGGCCGTGACCATCCCGGCCCGGTTCAAGATGTCCCGAAGCCGCTCGTTTCGCCGGCTCTCCATCACGCCGTGTGCCCCGGTGATGCAGACGTAATGCTGCGTCCGCCGGCAGATCCACTGCTCGACCCTTGTCATGGCTTCACGCAGGGTGACGACATTCACATCGACGCCGAGCACGTTGACCCGCCGGTCCTGCGTCGCATGAGCCGCGGTCATGACACGCTTCTCCACACCAGCTTCTTCGCCTCGGTCGAGTTGGAGAGAAGTTCGTCGAAATAGGCGATGGTCCTGTTCAGCCCCTCTTTCAGGGAAACCGCGGGAGCCCAATGGAGGAGCTGTTTGGCACGCGTGATGTCGGGGCACCGCTGGCGCGGGTCGTCGATCGGGAGCGGCCGCAATTCGAGCTTTGACGAGGAGTTCGTCAGCGCGACGATCAACTCGGCGAGCTCGGCGATTGGAATTTCGTTTGGATTTCCCAGATTGACCGGGCCGTCGAGGTCGCCGTCGACATTCATGAGCCGCGCCAGGCCGTCGATCAGGTCGTCGACGTAGCAGAAGGCCCGTGTCTGCCTGCCCGAGCCGAAGATCGTGATCGGCTGGTTTTGCAGCGCCTGGATGATGAAGCTCGACACGACACGCCCATCCTGCGGATGCATGTTCGGCCCATAGGTGTTGAATATTCGCGCGACTCTGATCATGAGCCGGTGCTGGCGGCGATAGTCGTAGAACAGCGTCTCGGCGCAGCGCTTGCCTTCGTCATAGCAAGCCCTCGGGCCCGCAAGGTTCACGAGCCCTCTGTAGCTTTCCGGCTGCGGGTGCATATCCGGATCGCCGTACACTTCGCTGGTCGAGGCCTGCAGAATCCGCGCGCGCACACGCTTCGCCAGCCCGAGCATGTTGATCGCGCCGAGGACGTTCGCCTTCGTGGTCTGGACCGGATCGAACTGATAGTGCACCGGCGACGCCGGGCAGGCGAGATTGTAGATCTCATCGACCTCGACATAGAGCGGGAATGTGATGTCGTGACGCATCACCTCGAAGCCGGGCGTGCCGACGAGCGACTCGATGTTCATCCGGCTGCCGGTGAAGTAGTTGTCGACGCAGAGCACTTCGCAGTCCTGCTTCAGCAGGCGCGCGCACAAATGCGAGCCGAGAAAGCCTGCTCCGCCGGTGACGAGGACGCGCTTCTGCATGATCCCTCTCCTGTGCCGAATTTTCCGGAAAGCAAATACTGTTGGAAGGCACTCCGGTTGAGAATTGCGCATTCGGGCCTGACATGAATTCGTCGCATGAGACCGAAAGGGGTAGCGTCCTGGCAGGCGGACGTACTCCGATCGGGCGAGGGCAAGCGCTTTATTTCCGAAGGTGATCGCGATCACCGGGAGCTATCATTTAGGCCCGGTCCGAAGCGACGTCTGCGCATCTTGCGTGGGTTGGTCGTTGCGTTCGCGCCCACATGCGCCGTGGAGGGAGTTTGCATGCGACGTCGAGATGCCTCGCCGCGAACAGAAGCAAAGCGAGCGGCAGGCGGTGGATGGTGGGCACCACTCGCCATGCTTGCCGCGGTTGTCGTCGCGGCTCCCGTCCTGGCGCAGGCCGAGCAGACCCCGCAGACCTATCGGCTCGGCCCGGGAGATCGCGTCTCCGTCGTTGTATTCGGCCAGACTGAGTTCTCCGGCGACATGCTGATCGACGCTGCCGGCAACATCCGGCTGCCTTTTGTCGGTCCGATCGAGGTTGCCAATCTCACGTTGCCGGAGTGTCAGAAGCGGATCGTCGATCGCCTCGCCGACGGCATCCTCAACAGGCCGAACGTCAACGTGCAGATCAGTGAATTTTCTCCGATCTTCGTACTGGGGGACGTGCGGACGGCGGGAATCCAGCCGTTCAAGCTGGGCATGACGGTTAAGGCGGCGGTTGCCGTGGCCGGCGGGTTTGGCATCATCCCTCCTGCGCAAAGCACGGCGGTCACCGACCTTCTCGCGAGCGAAGAGCGGTTGCGGCAGTTGACGCTGGAAAAGGCCATTCTGACGATCCGCAAGGCGCGTCTCGAGGCTCAGCGCGACGGCGCCGCGTTCCCTGCTGCGGATCAGGCGAACGGGCGCGGCGACGACAGCTTGTCCGACATTGTGTCGCTCGAAAAGGAGACGTTCGACTCCCAGATGGCGATCCAGAAATCGCAGATCGATCTGCTGCACGCGCAAAGGCCGCGCATCGAAAGTGAAATCGAAGCGTTGAACGTGCAACTTGCGGCCAGAAAGAAGCAGCTCGACCTCGTTAAGCAGAACGCCGATCAATACACCCGCCTCACCAAGCAGGGGCTGGGACTTTCCTCGACGGAGATGCAACTCAGGCTCACGGAAGCGACCTACGAATCGGAAATGGGGAACCTGTCTGCGCAAGTCGCACGCTTGAAGATGGACCTGGGCGCGCTGGATATCCGCATCCAGGATGCCGACGCGACCTTCAAGCGGCAAATCCTGGCCGAGCTTCGCGATGCCCGTGATCGGCTGAAGAACCTCGATGTGACGCTGCCCATGGCGCGCGAAATCCGTGACTCGAAGTTGCTGCAGACCGGCAACATCACCGACATCAACGTGCCTCGGTCGATCACGGTCACGCGCACACGGGGCGGCCGGCAGACGGTATTGGCCGCTGACGAAACGACTCAGCTTGAGCCGGGCGACATCGTCGAGGTTCAACTGCGCCTCGCACGCGGAAGGCCGTTCGCGTCGGTGGTGACGCCGCAGCTCGATTCAGGCTCGCTGATGTCGGTCAAGCGCGACGCAGCTCTGCCTGAAGCGCCGGTGCGCTGAGCGTCGGCCTCTCGGTCACGCCACGGCCTGCGCCGTACCTCGCGCCGTTGGTCCTGTGCCGTGTGTTCTGGAGGCGATTTGTGGACCGAGACTTATCTTCCGCCAGCGGCGCGCTGGACCAGGCCGAGGCGCGTTCGTGGACTGATCGATACCTTCTGCTCTTGCTGGGCGTACTCGCCGGCTACGCGTTCATGGGCAAAGGTTTCGCCTATCTCGGCGCGCCGCCGGTTTTTGTCGGCGAGATTGCACTCCTGCTCGGCACGCTCGTCTTCTTTCGGATCGGACTGATGTTTGCGTGTCTCGCCACGCTGCCTAGCCTCATTCTCGCAACGATGATGGCGTGGACGCTGGTTCGCACCCTGCCGTACGTTCGCGCGTACGGCATTGACGCGCTGCGCGACAGTGCCATCGTCATCTACGGCGCATTCTCCTACATCGTGATCGCGCTGCTTCTGGACGACGGGCGACGGCTCGATCAGCTTGTTCAACGTTATGCCCGGTTTCTGGATTTTTTTGTGCCAGCAGTCCCGATTCTCTTCGGCGTATGCCAGTACATGAGAGAGTGGGTTCCGAACGTGCCGGGTACGCAAGTGCCGATCGTCATGCTCGGCGCTGGCGAAGTTCCCGTGCATCTCGCGGGGGCCGCGGTGTTCGCCATGGTCGGGTTCTACAGACCCACCGTGCTTTGGATCGTCTCGCTGATCGCGGCGGTGCTCATGGCGAGCGCGTTGAATCGCGGGGGCATGCTCGCGTTCGTTATCCCGGTATGCCTCGCGGCCGTCCTGAGCGGAAAGGTCCGCTCACTCGTCAAGGTGGTCGTTGTCGGGCTGATGATCTTCGGCGCCGCCTACGCCGTCGAGAAGACCGTGACGGGAGACCGGGGCGCGGAAGGGCAAATGCAACGCCAGCTCCAGCCGAGCCAGTTCGTTGAGAACGCTCAAAGCATTTTCGGCCATTCCGACTCGAAACTGGAGGGCTCACGGCGCTGGCGCCTCGAATGGTGGGCGCTCATCCTGGACGACACGTTGCACGGCGGGCCGCATTTCTGGACCGGGCGCGGCTACGGACTCAATCTCGCGGTCGAGGACGGCTTTGGCGGCGGGCGTGAAGCCAACCCGTTACGCAGCCCGCACAATGCACATATGACTCTCCTCGCGCGGGCCGGGGTGCCCGGCCTCGCGCTCTGGATTTTATTTCTCGTTTCGTGGTTCGGCACGATGTTGGGCGCCTTCTTCGACGCGCGCCGGCGGCGCCAGAAAACCTGGGCGGATCTGTTTCTGGTCGTCGTCTGCTACGCGTTGGGCTGCATCATCAACGCCACTTTTGACGTGGCCCTTGAAGGACCGATGCAGGGGATCTGGTTCTGGTGCCTGATTGGCGTCGGAATCGGCGCGGTGATGATTTTCCGTTTCCAGCATCGGCAGCCGTTTGTGCAGGGAGCCAGGCCTTGAAGGTGCTTATGAGCGCATTCTCATGCGGTCCCGGGCAAGGCTCCGAACCGGGCGTTGGCTGGAACATGGCCGTCGAAGTGGCCCGTCTGGGTCACGAGGTTGTCGTTCTCACCCAAACCGAGTTCGCCGTCGAGATCCAGCAGCAGATCGCAAGCGGTGCGCTGCCGCGGGACCTGCGCTTTGACATCTATATGCCGCCCTGGCTTGCGCGGCTGCGCGACTTCGGTTTCCGCTGCCATCAGCCGGCCCTCACCTGGCATCTCACGAGCTTGCTCTGGCAGTTCTGTGCACTGCTGCACGTCAAGCGCCGATACCGGGATGCCGGCTTCAATCTCATTCACCACGTCACCTTTGCCAGCATACGTCACCCGACACTGCTGGCGTTCTTGAACGTGCCCACGGTGCTCGGTCCGCTTGGCGGCGGCGACATCATTCCCCTTGCGCTCCGCAGGAGCTTTCCGTGGAAATACTGGCTCGTGGAGCTGGTTCGCGACTTTCACAACTGGTCGCTGCGCGCCGACCCGATGACACGCGCGGCCTTTCGCCGTGCCCGGATCATTTTCTTGCGGACGGATGCGACGATCGCCGCGGTGCCGCCGCGGGATCGCGGCAAAGCATGCATTTTCGTGGGTTTGGGTGTCGCAGACGTCGCGACGGCCGAACCTGTGCCACGACGCTCGGATGAGCCGCTGCGTCTCCTCTATGCCGGGGGCCTTCTCTATCTCAAGGGAATTCATCTTGGGCTGCGCGCGCTCGCGCACGCGCGCGCGAAAGGCGCTGACGCTACCTTGACGATTGTCGGCGATGGGCCCGCTCGGGCCGATCTCGAGCGACTGACGCTTCAGCTTGGTTTGAGCCCGTACGTCACCTTTCGCGGGCATGTCACGCGCGATCGATTGTTGCTGATGTATCGGGAGCATCACGCGATGCTGTTCCCCAGCCTGCGCGACGCCGGCGGAATGGTGGTGCTGGAGGCCTGGGGCCAGGCCTTGCCGGTGATCTGTTTCGGCCTGGGGGGGCCGGGACAGATGGTGGACGAGACCTGCGGGCGCGTCGTTGCCGTGACAAACCGCAGCGAAGCTGAATGCGCCATGGCGCTGGGCGACGAGATCGTCGCTCTCGCGGCAGATGACCAGATGCGGCTGTCGCTCGGCTCGGCCGCGCTCGCGCGTCATCGGGATTTCTCGTGGCGACAAATCGCCTCGCGTCTCTATGGTGAAATCGAGACCGGCTTGCAGCGGCGCGCAACCGATGGCCCTGACGCCATGCGCCGCTCCGATTTGCAGCAGCGGAGTCGCATCCAGCCCGCGGCCGATGCGTCCGGCCCCAGGGGCCGCACATGACTGGCGCAGCCAGCCGCGCTATCGCCACCTGCGCCTTTGCGCTCGGGCCTCTGCTCGCGATTCCGGCGGCGTTGGCGGAAGACAAGTTTTCGCGCTGTCCCGCCGGCGCGATCGCCGTTGCGGCGGGCCAGTCCATTCAAGATGCCGTTGATGCGGCGGGCCCGGGCGCGACGTTCTGCCTGAAAAACGGGGTACACCGCATACAGCTGACACGGCCCAAGCCTGGCCAGCGCTTCTATGGCGAAGGGCAGACCGTCCTGAACGGCAGCCGCATTCTCGGCGGCTTCGCGCGTGAGGGGAGCTATTGGACCCTGGGCGGGCAAGTGGCACGCAGCCGGCGTCAGGGGCATTGCATGAAAACCAGCCCGACCTGCGGCTTTCCCGAGACGCTGTTCATCGATAACGAGCCGCTCACCCGCGTGATGCGCAAGAATGAGCTCGCTCCCGGCCGCTTCTTTTGGGATCTGACGGCTGCAAAAATCTACCTCGCTGAGGATCCCGGCAGCCGTACCGTCGAGCTCGCTGTCGCCGCGTTCGCCTTCGCAGGCGGGGCTTCAGACGTCGTGATCAGCGATATGTTGCTCGAAAAATTCGCAAGCCCCGCGCAGCGTGGTGCGATCGACGCGCAGGACGGCGTTCACTGGCTCGTCGAGAATTGCGAAGCCCGTTGGAACAGCAGCGCGGGCATTTCGGTCGGAAAAGGAACCGTCGTGCGCGACAGTTATATCCACCATAATGGTCAGATCGGTATTACCGGTGCCGGGGATGGTATCCGAATCGAGGGAAACCGAATTTCAAATAACAACACGCGCGGCTTTTCGATCGGCTGGGAGGCCGGCGGAGCGAAAATCTCACTGGCCGACGGTGTGCTGTTCCGGGCCAACCATGTTCACGACAATCGCGGGCCGGGTCTCTGGTGTGACGGCGACTGCCGCAACGTCGTCTATGAAAACAACGTGATCGAGCGCAATGAAGACGCCGGCATCTACCACGAGATCTCCTTTGGCGCGGTCATTCGCAACAACGTCCTGCGGCATAATGGGGAAGGCAGCGACGGCTGGTTCTGGGGCGACGACATTGTTGTCGCAGCGTCGGAGGGCGTCGAAATCCATGGCAACCGTCTGACGGTCAGCGATGGCCGCTGCGCTATCATGCTCATCGACCAGGGGCGCGGCGACAACGGCCGGCTCTACAAGACGCGGAGCAACCGCGTTTACGACAACGATATCACCTTCGAGGGCGCCCCTTGCGCCGGCGGCGCGTCCGACGTCAAGCCGGGCCACGAGAACTTTTCGATCATCAGCGACGGTCAGAACAGCTTCGATCGCAACGTCTATCGCGTTCCGCGTACAGCCGGCGCCCACCGGTTTGTCTGGGGGCACGATGAGGGGCTCGATTGGGACGCGCTGCGCCGCGCCGGCCTGGAACTCAACGGCCGGCTGATCCTGTACTGACTTTCGTGTTCCTTCCTTGAACGGGGCATACCTCTTTCGGAGTGCTTCGAGTGGCAGGTCATTGCTGCGGCGCAAGCGTCTGAATGGCAGGCTGGTCCTTTCGCTCTACTCCGAAGTGCCGCTTTCCAGAACGCGGGCCGGACGCTTCAATTTGACCTTCGCGCCCGCCATTGGGGTGATCCTCAGCGGCCGCTCGATTGTTTCTGCTTGATTGGGATTTCTGGCATGACTCGGCATCTCAACCTCGGCTCAGACGAGGTCGGCCCGTTACGCGCATACTATCGAGGTATTGCTTACGACGTGTTGCGCATTCTCTGGCGTTACAGAGTCCTGATCATGCGCTTCGTCGCTTGCGGCCTCGCCATCGCGATCGTCGCGGTTGTCGCCATCCCGCCGCGCTATACCAGCGAAGCGATCCTGCAGCTGAATTTCAGCCGCGACGAGCCGAACACCACGACCCGAATGCAAAGAATAGCCTCCATGGAGGCGGCTGCCGTGGTCGAGGGTGTGGTTCGCATCCTGAGATCGCGCGCGCTTGCCGGCTCGGTCGTTTCGCGTCTCGGTCTCGCCGAAGATCCGGAGTTCGGCGGACGGCCGTCCCGGCTGATGCGCGTCATCTGGTGGGTGCGAAGGATGTTTGGCCTTGATGTTGTCATTCCGACAGCACACGATATCGCGACCGATCGATTGTCCGGCGCGCTGCAGGTCAGCATTGTCCCGCGCTCTTACATCATCTCGGTTACGATCAGCGCCAGCCAACCGCAAGCGGCCGCGCAACTCGCAAACGCAGTGGTCCTTGAGTATCTTCGCGGCCAACAGGTTCAGCAGCTCGTGGACCTGCAACGGACTCTCGAGCGCGAGATCGCCGATATGTCGGCGCTCCATGGAAGCCTCCATCCACGCGTGCTGGATGCCAATGAAAGGCTTCAGGAGCTGCAGAAGCGCATTGTCGGCATGCGCCGCATGGATCGCCCCGTGGTGGCCACGTCGGACGATTCGGGCGAATTCCTCAGGGCAGAGGCGGTCATGGTGCCCTCGGGACCCAGCCTGCCGATCGTCTTCGTGCTCGTGCTCGCGCTGTCGCTTCTTGCGTGCGGCGGCCTGATCGCGTTCATCGAGCTCGGCGCGCCTGCGGCGTATGGGGTGCGGTTTGTGCAACCCCCGGCGGAAGACGCCGCGAACGCATCGGTTGCGACAGCGCATGGTCCCGGGCAGGATCGCCCCCCAATGCGCCGGCTGGCCTGATACTGCAACGGAACGCCCGCTGCCCCGCCGTTCCGTTCAACTATCGCCGCCATCTCGAGCCGACCAGGCTCGCTCGTCCTTTGTGGCTAGAGTTCGGCCTTGATCTGGCGTGCGCAGCGGTTCCCGAAAAAGATTCAATCAAATAGCGAATCCGGAGCTGTGCCCGAATTCCGCAGCAGCGGGAACAACGCCAGCCGCTCGACGCGTCCAGGCAGCACGGTCCGTTGGTGCTACTCCGTCTTCTCATTTTCCATCGCGTTGCGCGCAGCGCAAGACTTTGTGCATCAAGCAACAAAGGACGCGCAACCATGTCGATGAGGAAAACCGCGCTTGTTACCGGTGCCGGCGGCTTCATAGGCCACCATCTTGTGACCTACCTCGTAAGCCGTGGCTACGATGTAAGGGGCGTCGACATCAAGTCGCCGGAGTACGGAGCTTCCGCCGCGCACGAGTTCATGATCGCTGATTTGCGCGACGAGCAGAACTGCCTGCAGGCCGCGCGCGGGATGGACGAGGTCTATCACCTCGCCGCTGACATGGGCGGCATCGGCTACATCACGAGCTTTCACGCCGAGATCGCCACGAACAACACGCTCATCAATCTGCATATGCTGCGTGCAGCGCGCGAATGCGCCGTGCGGCGCTTCCTGTTTTCGTCGTCCGCCTGCGTTTACCCCCAGCATCTTCAGGAGTCCGCTGACGTCACGCCGCTCTGCGAAGACGATGCATGGCCGGCCGACCCGGAAGAAGGGTACGGGCTCGAAAAGCTCTACATGGAGAAGCTGTGTCAATACTTCATGGAGGACCACGGCCTGGAAACCCGCGTGGTCCGCTTCCACAACGTTTATGGCCCCCAGGGCACCTATAGCGGCGGCCGCGAGAAGGCGCCTGCCGCCATATGCCGCAAAGTCGCGCTCGCGACAGACAGCGGCTCCATCGAAATCTGGGGCGACGGCCAGCAGACCCGGTCGTTCATGTACGTCGACGACTGCGTGACGGGAATCCATCGCATCATGCAGTCCGACTACCGCCAGCCGCTGAATCTGGGAACCGACGAGTTGGTCAGCGTCGACGCGCTGGTCGATCTCGTGTGCGGGGTTGCCCGCAAATCGCTGAAGAAACGGCACGACCTGTCGAGGCCGCAGGGTGTTCGCGGGCGCAACAGCGACAACTCGCGGCTCCGCGAGGTGCTCGGCTGGGAGCCGGCGACGCCGCTGCGCACCGGCCTTGTGCCGACCTATCGGTGGATTCGCGATCGGGTCGCGGCCGATGCGCTGCAAAGCGCGGCGACCGCCGCAGAATAGCGGCGGGCCGTTCCCGGGTTTCGGGATCGACCTCCCAGATCTTCGACGAGGCCGCACTTCTCCCGAAACCCGCATTGATGCCAAAAGCGGAGTCGACCATGGCCGATGCGGGCATTGTCGTCCGGCGACGCGCAGCGGGTAAAATTCCCTCGTCTGCGGCCCCGTGGCGCACATCCTCATTGCTTCGTGGGTGCCGCGCGCCCCTGATCTGCGCATGTCTGATCGCGGCGGATGTCGCATCGGTCATGCTGGCAACGGTCGGCGTGAGCGCGCTCGGCGGTCACTGGTACGGGCCGCACGGGCCTCCATTCACAACCGCGCTGTTTTTTGTGACGCTGGCCTACGCGCTTGGCCTTTACGCCGTACCAGGCCCGAGCCTGCTGGCGCGATTTCGCCTTCGCACGCTTGCCAGCATTGGAGCGGTCGGACTCGATCTTCTGGTTTCGGCCCATGCCGGTGAGAAGCTCCCGGTCGTCTCTGCCATCTTCGAAGCGGTTCTGCTCGTCATCGTCGGCCACTACGTCGAGACCGCGTTGCGAGCCGTGTTGATTCGGACCGGGCTGTGGGCGGTTACGGCCGCAGTCGTCAATTGCGACGAGAAGGGACAGAAGGTCGCCAAGCTGCTGCTGGCGCATCCTGAGATCGGGATTTCGCCGATTGGATATCTCGCAGACCAGGTCAATCGCGAGGAACCGGTCATGGCGACCGCTGACCGAAATCTGTCCATCCTGGGAACGACCAGGTCGCTCGGTGAGCTCGATGTCCCGATCGTGATCTTCACCTCTCGCGACGAAATGGCGCGCGTCGTTGCAAGGGAGGAGCTGCACGCGACATTCCCGCGCCTTCTTCTGATCGAAGACACGACCGACCTCGGCGTGCCGGGACTGCGGCCCCGCATGCTGGGCGACGCCGTCAGCTTTGAGATGTGCTGCGACCGGGGGCACGCGGGCCGCGAGGTGCTCAAGCGCGCGATCGACCTTTGTCTTGCCGTTCCACTGGCGTTCATCTTTGCGCCGGTGATCGCGGTGCTGGCCGGTGTCATTGCCTTGACCAGTCACGGAAGGTCCTTTTACCGGCAGGAACGCGTCGGCCGTCACGGCAAGCCGATCCGGGTCCTGAAGTTGCGGACCATGTATGCCGATGCCGAGAGCCGGCTCGAGACATATCTCGCCCAGAACCCCGGCGCCCGGGATGAATGGCAGCGCTTCTTCAAGCTCGCGCACGATCCGCGCATCTTGCCTCTGGTCGGCAATTTCGTCCGGCGCTGCAGCCTCGACGAGCTTCCGCAATTCTGGAACGTCATACGAGGCGACATGAGCCTGGTCGGCCCACGGCCGTTCCCGGCGTATCACGTGCGCGCCTTCGACCCGGAGTTTCAAGAGCTCAGGGCAAGCATCAGGCCCGGCCTTACAGGGTTTTGGCAGATTTCGGCCCGCAGCAATGGCGACATTGACGTTCAGAAGGCCCAGGATTCCTTTTACATCAACAATTGGTCGCTTTGGTTGGACATCTACATTCTCGTCCAGACGCTGCCGGCGGTGCTGCGGGGTGGCGGCGCCCGGTAAGGCGCGGCCCATGCGCGCCGCAAGCTCGCTGCTGCCTGCTTCAGGCTGGTGACGTGTCGAGGCCCATCGCGCTGCGATGATCGGCGACCGGCTCGGTGCGGATGACGCCCTGGGCGTAGTCGGGCGCCCCGTTTCGCGCCGCGGCCGAAAACCATGGCCCCCGATTTTTCTGGAAACAGACGACGACCCGCGAAGACCAATTCGCGGGTCGCAAACGTTTGCCTCACGCGGCGCCGGCAACAACCGAAATGGACGGTGTATTCGTCACGCCGCCGAAGAACGCGCAACGCTGCGCCCGTGCCCGTTTCGGCGCGACTCCACCACCACCGGCGGGACCTTGTTCGGCACCAATGGCGCTTCGGAAACGATGGCTTTGGACGCGTCCGACGGCGCGCAACCGGTGCCGGTCAGATTTGACAGGTTATCGATTCCCCAGATCGCCGCCTGCGTGCGGTTGCAGACCCTGATTTTGCGCAGGATCGCTTTGACGTGCACCTTGACGGTGGTTTCGGAGATCTCGAGCTGCCGGCTGATCTGCTTGTTGGAGTCGCCGTGCACGAGCCGCTTCAGGATATCGACCTCGCGTGAAGACAGGCGGCCGACGCGTTCCGTCGATCCGGAGGGGTCGGAACTCCCACTGGCATTTCGCTCCGATTCAAGTTGCGCGCACGTCAGCACGTCGCGCGCAACCGCGGCCGGCAAAATGATCTCCCCCTCGAGCACGAGGTCCAACGTCTGGACGAGGACACCTCCCGAAATGGAGCGTGGTAGAAACGCCGCCGCGCCGGCGCAAATCGCGCTTCTTACAAGCTTCGCCTCGCAATGATCCGCCAGCACCACCACCTTGGATCGCTTGGCGATCGGCTCGATCTTGCCGGAAGTCGCTTCCGGATCAGTCATCGTCCCGCTGAGTATGAGAACGACGATCTCCGGCAGCGATTTGCCGGACGCGACGATCGCGTCCCATCCGCCCTTGGCTGCCATCGGCCTGAAACGGGCGCCGGCCAGGATGCCGAGCAATCCGGCTCTCGAGAGCTCGTCGTCCGCTAGAATAAGCGTGGATACGATGTGCTTCATGACGCCACCACTCTACTACTCTGGGAGCAAAAAACGGCTTCGCTATGACTCTGGAGATGAACTGGGCTCTTGCACGTAGGCAACGCATTAAGGTTGCATGTCGCCGTGGCGAACACCACTGTACTCATGGCGCGTCGCACGCGCGCCAATTGCGGTCTTAGATATATGGCGTATACCCTTGTATATTGTGACACTTTTATACCGCATCACGTTGGCTGATCTCCGGCGTATCCTGCGACTCCGCTGCGTAAAACGTGGCTCTTCTGCCGTCATATTGCGCAAGCGCGGTGTCGACTGTTGGTTCCGCGCCTGATGGCCTACTTCTTTCGAGGCGTGCGGCGTCCAAAAGGGACAGGTCGTGTCGTACTGCGCAGGCCTACACTGTGCTCGGATGATCAAAAGAATTCTTTCCGTTTCTCCGTGGGCGAGCTTGGCCTTGGTGGCCGCAGCAACGCTGTCTCCGCTGACGCTGCGTCCGCACGTCTCTGCTGCTCACGTCGAGCACATTGCCGCCTATGCGTTCGTCGGCCTGTTGTTCGGCCTGGTCTATCCGCGTCAGATGCTTTTGAGCTGCGTGGTTGTGCTGGGAACGGCGACGCTGCTCGAAGTGCTTCAGCTTCTCACGCCCGATCGTCACGGCCGGATCGATGATCTGGCGTTCAAGCTCGCGGGTGCGATTGCCGGAATCGTCGCCGGGAAAATCGCCGCGAGACAGATCGCCCTGTGGCGGCGTTGACGTTCGAACGGGCGTCTCCTCAGCCGAAACCATTCTAGACAAATCAGCAGGCGATCAGTTTTGGCGCGCCGGCCGGACGCCGTCGGGCGCTATTCGCTTCGCTCGCCGGGTTGCATTGCGCGTCTCGGCGCTGGCGGAAGGTTCGCGAGCGAGGGAAACAGGTCGCGAAGGCGCCGGTCGCGGAGCCAGAGCCCGCCCCACATGAAAAGCCCGAGATAGATGCGCTGCTCGGCGGAGCGATGGCGACACAGCTCCGGGTCGGCAATCCGCTCTTCAGCCGATGGCTCTTCAGCAACGCTCGTGCGCGGGACCAGGCAGCGCACGAGGCAGGTCAGTTCGATGAGTCGATCATGAACGCATGGCCCGCCGGCCAGCCAAGCTGAGCCATGGTCTCCTCCACCAGGGACAGTCCCAGCAGCTTGGGCGCGACCGGCGCGTCGAGCATGAACAAGGCGAAAAGCCCGGTGAGGATGCGGCCGGTCCAGAGCGTTACAGACGCTTTCGGTCCAGAGCGTTACAGACGCTTTGATGTCGTCCTCTTTTAAGTTGGCAGCACGTATCGCTTCTTCACTGACGCCCGGAGGCTGCGCGATTCCGGCGCTGGCAACTTGTCATCGAGGATCAACCATGACCCGTAGGCCTGAACGCTCTCAGCAATGGCCGGCTGCCTTATGCTCCGGCGGGCAGTTGCCGGTCCCAGAGTTCGAGTTCTTTGCGTTGTTCTGCTTTGCATTGTTTTGGCTCTTTTTCTTTTTCTGGGAGCTGACTGCGATGCCTGAGCCATGCATGTCGTGATTTTCTGCGGCGACGACGTTCGAATTACGCGTAGAGCCGAGAGTGTCCGAATAACCAAATGTCGGGGTCCCCACCAGCAATATCAGCGCGATTGCGGGAATTTGTCCTTTGAGGCTCATTCCGGTCTCCTTTTTGGTGACTGTGAAACCTCAATGAGCCGGCGGCTTCAAGGTTCCTGGACCACAGGGTGTTTCAAGTGATGTTCGGCCGAATTTCTCAGCTTGCTTCGAAGGGAGTGCCGAACCAAACTGCATCAGCATCTTTGGAGATCTAACCATGCTCGGGGTGACGCAGGGGCAGGCATGGATCGGCGATCTTGTCCAGCATTGGCGTGAGGATCCAGAAGCAACCTATCGCACGTGGTTTCTTTGGGACGAGCGTATCAAGAACTTTCGTTCGATCCGACGAGGCATCCAGGCCGTCATTGACGAAATCCGCCAGGACGCCTTCGGCAACGCCTATCGGGGTTCCTCACTCGAAACGGTGCTCGACTCAATTGCGGAGCAGCGTCAACTGTTCAAGGGGGCCGACCACGCCTTCATGTGGAAGCCAAAGCTGCGAATTCCTGACATTTACGAGAATCGCCAGAACCAGGTCGCGTTCGGTCACTTCCTGGACGTTTGCTTATGTTGCAATACGGAGCGTCACGTGGTCGACGCTATTCACGCACTCGACAGGGAGAACATTAAAGGCCTGGGGCCCGCCGCCGCGAACTTGTTATACTTCTTGCATCCCACCCTGGTGCCCCCGTTTAATACGGCGATTGTAAAAGGCTACAACGCGCTCACCGGCGCCAAGGTCAAGCTCGGGCGGTGGGATCAATATCTCGCCATGCGCAGGGGACTCCTGGATTTGAACGAGACTTACCGATCGTCGCTCTCCAATGACCTCGGCGCGATCGCGGCCTTTTTGTTCGATGTGGGTTGCGGCCGATATCCTCTTCCGGAACGGGAAGGCGACACGTCGCTGGACCGCTGGCGCAGCGACCTGGATGCGGTAACAGCCGAATCTGTAGCGGCCTCAAAGGCCAGCCTCGCCGCGCGCGAGGCGGACCATACCCACACGGAAATTCAGGGATGGCTGCGGGATCTCGGTTTGGTTCTGGGCTATGATGTTTGGATTGCCGCAAACGATGCAAATCGCGCGTATTGCGGCGGCCGCCTTGCCGACGGCTGTATCAAGAGCCTGCCGGAGCCCTTGGCCCAGCACCCCGCCAGCGACGCAATTCGGCTCATTGACGTTCTATGGCTGGAACAAGCAGGGGCCGAGGTCGCGGCTGCGTTTGAAATCGAGCACACGACCAGCATCTACTCCGGGATTGTGCGCATGCTCGATCTCGCCCTCGGTATCGATGGGGCCGCTGCCCGCAATTTCTTTCTGGTCGCGCCCGATGATCGGGAGGCAGACGTTCAGGCGCAGTTCGCTCGACCCGCGTTTTCGCGGGTCGCCGACCTTGACTTGCGCTACTTGCCCTACAGCGATCTGCGCAGCCATCGGGAATCTATTGCGCGGTTCGGTACGGGCCTTAAAGGTATCCTGGCGATTGCGCGGCCGATCAGCCTGCGTTCAGCGGTCCAGACCGCCAAGGCGAGGCGGTAGCTGGGCGCCAAAGACGCAGATGGCACTCATAGGCGTCAAACCGTTTCTCTGCCGGCCTACGGGCTGACGGCCGAACTGCTCATCGCTGATCCGGCGGCCACAGCGCCGATAAACTCACACCATCCGCTGCCTGGGCTGGGTCTGCGATCTCCCTGCACCAGAGCGACCGAATCCGAGCGACGCAGCAGGTCGTCTTGAACTTGCTTATGTTATCCGGCTGATGATTTTGAGGCCGAGGGCGGGCAGCAGGTTCAGGTCGCCGCAGAGCTCTCGCGCGCGCAGATAATTGCCGCTCAGGCGCGCGAGCGTGTGAACCAGCTGATGGGGCTCACAGGCTTGCAGACGCGATGGCGTTCCATCGGTCGACTGCCCTCGCTGGGAGGTAGCGGCCCGCCGACCGCGAATGATGGGCTGAAGGTGGTTGAGCGCCCCCCGGGTATGTCGGGATTTTGCCCCGGATTTCACCTACATTGCCTGGGTCAGCCCGGCCGGGATTTTCATCCCGGCGACGACGGAGAAGCCGATGTGCCGTAACATTCGTACGCTCTTCAACTTCGAGCCGCCCGCGACCGAGGATGAGATCCGCGCCTCCGCGCTGCAATTCGTCCGCAAGCTGAGCGGCTTCACGCAGCCGTCCAAGGCCAACGAACCGGCATTCGAGCGTGCGGTCGATGAAGTCGCGGACGCCGCACGGCGGCTGATCGATTCGCTTCAGACGTCGGCCCCTGCGCGCGACCGGGAGGTCGAGGCCGAGAAGGCGAGGGCGCGAGCACGCGAGAGGTACGGAACAGGCTGATTCGAGTCCGTCGAATCCGGTCTGCTGCGCATGAAGGCCGAAGGGCCGGATGCGCTGTTTCGGGATCGTGACGCCAGAAGGGCGCTGCCATCGCGAGGCCCGTCGGCGCTGGACGGAGATTGTCGTGCCGCAAGCGTGACGCGGCCAAGTCAATCAGGGGTCTCGCGGCAGTTCCTGGTAGACCAGCCGGTCCATGATTCCATCGGCAAGAGCAACGCGATAGATCGTTTCGGCGAAGCGGCGATCGTCGATCACCGTCGTCAAATCGAGCCGGCTCAGGCTCCGCGGCAGTTCCGCATGGAGGTCCTTGATCAGTCCAAGGTCGAACGGCACATTGACGCCGGCCGTCATCGAATATTGATCGGGAGTATAGAGCCTCGTGGCCATCACGGCGCCCTCAGTTATCGATGCTTCGAGGCCGATGTCGACCAGCCATACCTGATTGCGGCGGAACAGGTCGGTGGCGACCAGTCCGGCCACGTCATGACGTCGCTTGATGACGAGAATTGCGAAGCGCGCTGCGCGCATCGCCCTGAGGACGAGCGCCTCATCGGATTCCGGCTCGAGCTGGACCGATCTGGCATAGCGGTCGATCGCGCGCGAGCGCTCCGCCGGGGCGGCACGGTCGCACGGTCTGGCGGGCTTGCAAGGAGTTACGCGGGCTTGAGCGGAGATCGCGGCGGAGATCGGCCCTGTCGGACGCCGATGTCTATGATGGGGGCTCAGGAGAAAGGGTCTCGCACCTCGAGCGACTGGAATTTACGAAAATCCCGATCGTTGGAGTAGATCGTCCGGACGCCGTGCTGGAACAGAATGGCCGCGACGTGAGCGTCGGGGACGAGATTGCCGCGAGCGGCTATCTCGCCCGCCACGTGCTTGTACGCGTCCAGAAAGCCATCCAGTTCGGACACGGCACGCACATGAGGTAGCCCGATCAGCGCGGACACGTTCCCAAGCGCTTCGTCTGGTGACAACGGCGACGCGAAGATGCGGGGGTGGGTGGCGATGCGGAGATACGACATCAGTGTCGGCCACGTCAGGCAAAGTATTTCCGGGCCGGCCGCGCACGCCTCGACAAGGTTGCGCGCGCGGACGTGCCGGTCGCTCGCGCGGTCGGACGCGTAGAGGAGAATGTTCACATCGAGGGAGTAGCTCACGATCGATCCGCGTCGAGAGCCGCGTAGACGGCTTCCTTGTCCGCCAGATCGACCAGGGACTTCATTGGGCGAGAGATCCACCGGAACGGTGGTCGCGCGCGCGTCGGCCGACGACCGGCGAGCGCTTCGGCCAGAAGTTCAGATACGACGGCCCCCATCGATCGGCCTTCCCGCTCGTGGATGGCCTTGATCTCCCGCAGAATCGGGTCGTCAATATCGAGCGTCGTTCTCATGATGTTTGATGCTATTGACCATAGCATCTGATGTCAATGGCAGCTCGCAGCAGCGTCACCGCGCCGCGTTCGCCGATCAGCGGCGTGGCGCCGTCCACCTCGACCATCGGGAGCCGCCGGCGGGCGGCGGCAATCGCGTCGCCGTCCCGCGTCTGGGCCTTCTCGCGAACCCGCAAGGCGTCGAGCTCCGCCTCAAAGGTGCTGCGATCGACGGTTTTCGGCGCTGCAGGTTCATCTCGCATGATGTCTGTCATCGCTCTCTCCGTGAGCTTCGTCGTCAGAGACAGACTTGGTTTCGGATCATGGACCGCGAGCGTAACAAGTGTGGCGGGATTCCGTGTGTCCGTCTGATCGCCGGCGCCTCTGTCGCTGGATTCACAGCGCGGTGTGATCGCGCAAACGCAACGACGCCAGGAATTCCTGTCGCGTCGCCGCCTGGGTGCGGAACACACCGAGCATGCGGCTCGTGACCATCGACACCCCCGGCTTATGGACGCCTCGCGTCGTCATGCAATGGTGCGTTGCCTCGATGATCACGGCGACGCCGAGCGGCTTCAGCACCTTGCTCATGCAGGACGCGATTTCGGCCGTCATCTTCTCCTGGACCTGCAGCCGCCGCGCATACACGTCCACGAGACGCGCCAGCTTGGAAATTCCGACGACGCGTCGCCGCGGCAGGTAGGCGATGTGCGCCTTGCCGATGATGGCGGCCAGATGATGCTCGCAATGGGATTCGAACGGAATGTCCCGCAATGCGACGATTTCATCGTAGCCGGCCACTTCCTCGAATGTCCTGCTGAGGAATTCGCCCGGATCCTGCTCATAGCCGGAGAACCAGTCCTCGAACGCGCGCGCCACCCGCGCCGGCGTACCTCGCAGGCCTTCCCGGTCCGGGTCGTCCCCGGCCCATCGCAACAAGATCCGAACGGCATCTTCGGCTTCGGATCGCGAAGGCTTCTCGGCGGGAACGTGGGCTTTGCGAAGCGATCTTGCCATGGGAGACCTTGGGCCTGAGCGGGCGGCGAAGGTGCAAATTCGCTCACGCCCGCAGAGTTCCACGGCGCATTGGACAGGCCGGCAAGTGAACGAGCGTCGGCTCCGCGCAGGCTTTCGAAACGCAGCGCCGCGTCGGAACTGCGGGCGACGCCCGTGCTTGAGCATGAAGGGGCTGGCTTGAACGTGGTCGTCGATGCAACGAACCCCTGTCGTCGTGATCCTCGGTGCCTTTCTCGGCGCGGCCTTGCTGGCCATGGTCGCCGTTGGTCTGGCACGGGCCCTGGTTGACGATCCGGCCGGCAAAGCCGCCAAGACAAAGCTCGACGAGCGCATCGAGACCGCGCGGCAAATTCGCAGGGCGCTGGCGACCCCCATCCCCCCTCCGGAACCACTGCAGCCGATCACGGCCAAGCCGCTTCGCGTGCAGAACATAGAGCCGGCCGATGAGTCTAAAGCGCCTGCGCTCTCGCGCCGCGCGCGGGATTCGATGGCGCGCGAGCTGCGGCGCTCACCCTCCTCCCTCCGCGGCACGGGAACCGGGGGCTGGTAGGCCGCGCGATCAAACGAGGCGGAGGCGGGAATCGGCCGGTCGGCCGCGGGTTGTTCTAGATGACCACATCCCCGCTCGTTCGAGGGCGCCAACCGGTGGCGTCGTTTGGCGGAGCGGGGAGTGGCATCCCTGTGCGTCCGGCGTCGCCAGCCGGGCTCCCGGGGCAACTCGACCCCGCCCTATGGGCAATACGAGCCGTGCGCAGGGAGCCTGCTGGAGCTCCGGTCAGCGGTTCTGAACCGGAACGGCAAGCGCGACCGAGATTGAGCGAGGCCAGGCCTCGTGAGACGCCGTGGTGAAGCGCCGCAGGGCGCGCCGGCCCGCGTCATGGGCCAGCAGTCCCTTCCGCTGAAGGGACTGGCCTGACCGCAAGGGGGCCACGGGGTGCGGCGTTCCGCACCAGCGTCTTGTGGCGCTTCACTCCCCTCGACTTGTTTAGAGCCGGGCAAGAACGGACGGCGGCCGGGTGCCGAGCCATTTCCCGGAGCGCTGGTGCTTGCCTGCCGGGTTGTTGACATTGTGAATCCGTAGTGGCTTGCCGCGCCGACCTTGCTCCGCCGAAGCGAAGCCGCTTCGGCTTTGCGAAGGCGCGAGCTCGCGACCAGCGCGTTCACGCGCGTCGTTGACGCGCTATCGCGAGCGAGCGCGGGCCGTGCTCAGCAGCAGCCCTCCGGTGAGATTGCGCCGGCTTGGCCCTACTTGATCGTCACGGTGATTTTCCGCGAAACGACCGGCGGGTTGAACGGAAAATGCTTGCTGTCGCCCAGCACCAGTTGAAGCGTGTGCTTGCCGGGCGGCAACTCGACCCGGGCTTCGGTCTGTCCCGCACCGAAATGCAGATGCGACTTGTCCTGCGGGATGGGCTCGTTCAGGTTCAGCGGCTCGTTCACGTCGACAAGCAGATGATGGTGGCCGGCGTTGGCGAAATCGTCGCCGGCGTGCGTCACACCCATGTTGCGGAGACCGAAGCGGCACCAGAACGCCCCTTTGATGACCGTGCCGTCCTGCGGCCAGATGAAATAGAGATAAGCGTCCTTGGGTGCCGGCGTGCCTTCGGCTTGGGCGGCGCACGAAAGCAGCGACAGCGCTGCCGACAGCACGATGATCGGCGTGATGTTCATGGCGCTTTCTCTTTCGATCAAATTTACCGGGTCAGGGCAATTCGAAAGCCGTGTGTCGGATAGCGCACCACCGCGTCGTAGCGATCCCGGTTGGCCGGCCGCGCATAGCTCGCATCGTTCCTCCAGGAGCCGGACCGTATCACGCGCGCGGCGCAGTCGCCGCCCTCCAGCCAGGGTGCGCCGTCGGCCCGCGCGCCGATATAGCTCTTGTGCCAGCAGTCTTCGACCCATTGATCGACGCTGCCGCCCATGTCGTAGAGCCCGAACGGATTTGGCTGGAATGTGCCGACCTTGACCGGCTGCTCGGCCGCCGGGACGTCGGTGCAATTCTTGCAATTGGCCATGCCCCGCTGGAATTGATCACCCCACCAGTATCTCGTTTGCGTGTCGCCGCGCGCCGCGTACTCCCATTCGGCCTCGCTTGGCAGCCGATACGCCTTGCCTGTGACCTTAGAAAGCCACGCGATGAATTGCTTGGCATCGTTCCAGCTCACATTGGTCACGGGAGAGTCGTCGTTGCGCTCCGCGGTGAAGGCGCATGCGTTCGCCGCCGCGCACTGGTTCCACTCGCGATTGGTGATCGGAAACTTGCTGAGCGCAAACGGCTTGATCGTGACCCGGTGGATCGGCTTCTCGGAAACGTCGTCATTGCTGCCCATCGAAAAGCTGCCGCCGGCGAGCGCGATCATTTCGGGCTCCTTCAGCGGCGCTGTTGCCGGTGGCTTGGTCGCCGAGGGAAGCGCCGCCTGAGGTCCCACTTGCTGTGTACCGGATGGCGAAGGCTGCTGGGCTCCTTGCTGCGTGGTCGCCGGCTGTGTGGTCGAAGGCGAAGGCTGTGGCGGCGCTTGCGGTGTGGCGGACCGGGACGGTTGTGGTGCGGTTTGCGGGATTGCGGAAGACGGATTCTGCGCAGTTGTTTGCGATGGCGCGGCCGCAGGAGCCTGCGGCGTCGCTGGTTGCGGGGTCGAAGGCTGTGGTGTTGCTTGAGTCGCTGCCGATCGCGAAGGCTGCGGCGCTGTGCGCGGGGTCTGGATCGGGACGCCTTTCGCTGCTTCTGTCGGGGCGGTGACTGCAGCCGGCCCCGTTGGGCTGGGTTGTTGCATCGGCGAATACAGGAACCAGAACGCGCCGCCCGCGCCGGCCAACGCAACGGCGGCGAGCGCAACGCCGAGCGCAATCGGCCGTTTCCGCGACGCCATCAGCGCGGCCGGGTCGGGCAGAACCCGATAGACTCTCACCGGGTCGGTGATGTTCTTGATTTGCCGGTCGCCAAGCGACTGATAACCGCAGACCAGCTTGTGCTTGACCTGCTCGTAGATGCCTCCCGAAATGTAGATATGCCCTGGACTGGCAATTCCCTCGAGCCGCGACGCAACATTGACACCGTCGCCATACACGTCGTCCGGCTCGACGATCACATCGCCAAGGTTGATGCCAAGTCGATAGACGATCCAGTGCTGGTGCGGCAGCGATGCGTTGCGGCCGATCATGCTTTGCTGAATGACGATGCCGCACCGGACCGCTTCGACCGGGCTTTCGAAGATTGCGATGAAACCATCGCCTGTCGTTTTGACGAGCTTGCCGTAGTGCTCCGTAATGGTCGGCTCGATCAGGTCGCGCTGGATGCGCCGGACCCGCGCGTAGGTCCCATCCTCGTCGATCTGCATCAGGCGGCTGTAGCCGGCGATGTCGCCCGCAAGGATCGCCGCGAGACGGCGCGACGTTGAGCGGTGCGGAGGTTCTTCCGCACCATCCACGGAATGGATGCGATGAATGTCGCCGGGCATCGCTCAGCGCCTCACGGGCCGACCATGCGCCACTACGGATACTACGCCCAGCAACTGTTGCAGACAATTGCGTCAAAAAACGAGCGCGGTGACCTCCAAAATAGTCGCGATAACAATGAAATCGAAAATATTCCGGGCGTTCATCGAACAATGATGGCTGGTTTCAGCTCTCATCAAATCGAATGGCAATTGCTCTGCCTCAGACCTCGCTACCTCCTGGGAACGAGCGCGTCTCTGCAAATGATAAGGAACTGATACTAGATACAGTCGGTCACCGGCTCGACGCGTTGGTCGTTCACATGACACAAGGACCGTCGCTGAAGGTGCTGCTGCCGGTATCCGGTTGAAACATATGCCACGACCTTCGGATCTTGATCGCCGCACTGTTCTTGCCAGGTTGGCCGGTGCCGCCCTTGCGGTGCCGTCGATCGGACTGGCCCAGGGCGGCGCGCCCATCACCCGAAAGATCCCGTCGAGCGGTGAGGCCATCCCGGTGGTCGGCCTCGGCACATGGATCACTTTCAATGTCGGCAACGACCGCGTCGCGCGCGACGCCTGCACCGAGGTGATGCGCGCCTTCTTCGCCGCGGGCGGCCGCATGATCGATTCGTCGCCCATGTACGGCTCGTCGCAGGACGTGGTCGGCTATGGCTTGCGCAAGCTCGGCCAGCCGGATGCGCTGTTCTCGGCCGACAAGGTCTGGATCTCGTCGCCCGCGCGCGGACCTGCGCAGATCGAGACCTCGCGCCAGCGCTGGGGCGTGCCGCGCTTCGACCTGCTTCAGGTCCACAACCTGCTCTCCTGGGAGGAGCACTTGCCGATGCTGCTGCGCATGAAGGCCGAGGGCCGCGTGCGCGCCGTCGGCATCACCACCTCGGAAGGCCGCCGTCATCGCGACATCGAGCGCATCATGGCGAAGGAGCCGATCGATTTCGTGCAGGTGACCTACAACGTGCTCGACCGCGAGGTGGAGGCACGCATCCTGCCGCTTGCGCGCGAGCGCGGCATCGGCGTGATTGTCAACCGGCCGTTCCGCGAGGGCGCGCTGATCCGGCAGGTCGCGCGCCACCGCCTTCCGGCTTGGGCCGCGGAGATCGGCTGCACGAGCTGGGCGCAGGTCCTGCTCAGGTTCGTCATCGCGCATCCGGACGTCACTTGCGCGATCCCCGCAACGGGCAATGTCGCGCATGTGCGGGAGAACATGGGCGTCGCGCGCGGCGTCCTGCCTGACGCTGCGATGCGCAAGCGCATGGCGGAATACGTTGAGGCGCTGTGATGTCGGAATGGTGGACCTACCGCCTGTCCGACTTCCTGATGTTTGCGCCGCGCACATACTATCGGCTGTTCGAGCTCTTGAATGCCGAGCTCTGGCCGCTGCCGCTCGTCATGCTCGCAGCGGGGCTCGTGACACTCTGGCTGGTCTGGCGCGGCGCGGGTGGCCGCGTCGTCGCGGCGCTGCTGGCTGCGGCGTGGATCGTCGTCGCCTGGGCCTATCACTTCGATCGCTATGCGACCATCCACACCGCCGCGCCGTACTACGCGGCGGGATTTGCGATCCAGGCTCTGCTGCTGGTCTGGTGCAGCGTCAGGCGCGACGGCTTTGGTTTCGACTCGCAACCTGTGCCGGTGAAATGGAGCGGATTGGTCCTTCTTGCCGCCGGGGTGGTGTTCTATCCGCTGCTCGCTCCGCTCCTTGGCCGTCCCTGGTCGCAGGTTGAGATCTTCGGCGTCGCGCCCGATCCGACGACGGTTGCGACCCTCGGCGTCCTGCTGCTGGCGAAAGGCCGCGCTGCTGTTCTTCTCGCGTTGCCGCTCCTTTGGTGCGCGATTACGGCGCTGACGCTGTGGACGATGGAAGCGCCGGAGGCTGCCGTTCCGGCATCCGCGTTCGTGCTCGGCGCAGCCATGGCGCTCGGGAGATGGCGGGCGAGGGCACGATGAGACGCCTGCACCCAAAGTCCTGAATTGAAAAATGCCCCGCAGCCTAGGCATCATACGCCGTCAGGCTCACGCAAGAAGCCGGCCGGGAAGAAACGCCGCTCAGGGAGGTCATATGAACCCGCTCAACGGGATTGGAAGTCCGCGTCATCGCATGACACCGCGTGCCGGGCGATTTTTCCTGGCAGCCGCCGGCGCCGTGCTGCTTGCCGGTCTCGCATCCGACGCCGGAGCCCAGGACGCCGCTTCGTATCCGAACAAGCCGGTGCGCATCTTTGTCCCATATGGCGCGGGCGGCGTCGGCGATCTCACCATGCGCCTGCTCGCGCAAAAGCTCAGCGACAACACCGGCCAGCAATTCATCATCGAGAACCGGCCTGGGGCCGGCGGGTCGCTGTCGGCGCGCGGCGCGCTCAGCGCTCCCGCCGACGGATATTCGCTGGCCGTCACTGGCAATGGCCAGGCCATCAGTATGACGCTGTTCAAGTCGCGGACCTATGACGTTCTGACCGATTTCACGCAGGTGTCGGTCACCGGCACGTTCGAGATGCTCCTGGCCGTGAAGCAGGAGTCGCCGTTCAAGACCTTGCAGGACCTGATCGAGTTCGCGCGCAGGAATCCCGGAAAGCTCAATCTCGGCGCGGTCAATCCCGGCAGCACGCAGAACCTGTCTGCGCACCTGTTCAAGCAGACGACGGATACGCAGGTGGCCATCGTGCCGCACAAGACGACGCCGGATCTGGTCACGGGCATTCTGCGTGGCGACATCGACATCGGCTTTGATTTCTACGCCGGCTTCCAGGGAGCATTGTCCGACAAGCAGATCCGCATCCTTGCGACCTCGGGCGAGGAGCGCAATCCGCTGCTCAAGGATGTGCCGACGGCGATCGAAAGCGGCCTGCCGAGCTACGTCGTGACCAGTTGGAATGGGCTTTCCAGCCGCGCGGGACTGCCGGCCCCGATCCTGCGAAAGCTCAATGGGCTGATCGTGGCGGCGCTGGCCGACCCGACGCTGCAGGAGAAAGGACTCAAGCTTGGAATAGACATGCGCGGCACCACGCCCGAGCAAATGCGCGACCGCATGGCGAAGGACATCGTCAAGTGGCGCAACGTCATCGAGAAGGCCGGCATCGCGCCGGAACAATAAAAAGGGGGGCGGCACCGGAAATTGAAGTGGAGGGGTCGTGGCGGATCATCCCTGTCTGAAGATCGCGATTGCGACCTACGGGCACACCAGGGCGCTCAAATCGGGCGAGGTCAGGATCAAGGGCGTCGACCCCGATTTCGTCGAGGTCGTGCCCATCATCGGCGCGTTCCGCCGCATGGTCCGCGACGTCGAGTTCGACGTCTGCGAGATGGCGCCGACGACCTACATGATCGCCCGCGCGCTCGGCGCGCCGTTCATCGCGCTGCCGGTCTTTGTCATGCGCCGGTTTCATCACGGTGGCTTTGTCGTGCGGTCCGACTCCGGCATCAAGGTGCCGAAGGACCTCGAGGGCAGGAAGGTCGGCGTCCGCGCCTATTCGGTGACGACCGGCGTGTGGACGCGCGGTATTTTCGCCAATGAATACGGCATGGACTCCGCAAAGGTGACCTGGGTGGTGGACGACGAGGAGCACGTGACGGCGCTCGAGCTTCCGCCGAATGTCGTCCACGCGCCGGAGGGAAAGTCGCTTGCCGGCATGATGGCGAGCGGCGAAATTCAGGCGGGCTTCACCGGGCCGGCGGGCATCGGCCGTGCCGGTCCGCCGACCGGGGCGTGGGAGCAGGGCGGCCAGAAGCCGGCCGAGGTCTATCCGGAGCTCATTCCCAATGTCGCGCAAACCGAAGCCGACTGGTTCGGGCGCACCGGCATCTACCCGATCCACGGCCTGATCACGGTGAAGACCGAGGTGCTGAAGCAGCACCCGCATGTCGCACGGTCGCTCTACGACGCATTTGTCGAGGCCAAGGAGCCCTACATCGCACACCTGAAAGGCGGCGAAGGCGATTCCGCCGACGAGAAGAAGTATCGCGGGCTGATGCCGCTCGTCGGCGATCCGCTGCCCTACGGGCTTAAGGCCAACATGCCGAGCATCGAGGCCATGCTGACCTACGGCTTGCAGCAGCAGCTCATCCCGAAACGCGTGCCGCTCGAAGACGTCTTCGTCGATCCCGAAAGAATCTGAACGAGAAAGACTGCGCAACGCAAGGAAGCAACGCATGCCGTCGATCGTCGACATCCACCCGCACGTCATCTCTCCCGACACCGCGCGCTATCCGCTCAATCCGCTCGGCGGCACGCAATCCACCTGGTCGCGCGATCGGCCGACGCCCTACGAGGCGCTGGTCGCAGCGATGGACCAGGCCGGTGTCGCCAAGGCTGCGATCGTGCAGGCCTCGACGGCTTACGGCCACGACAACTCCTATGTCGCGGACGCCATCGCGGCGCATCCCAAGCGCCTCACCGGGGTGTTCTCGGTGGACGTGCTCGCGGCGGACGCGGTGGAGAAGATGAAATTCTGGATCGGCAAGGGCTTCAGCGGCATGCGCCTGTTCACCACCGGCAGCACCATGCCGGGGCAGGCGACCTGGTTCGACGACCCGCGCTCGTTTCCGGCGTGGGAGTATGCGGCCAAAGCCGGCATCCCGGTCTGCATGCAGATGACGCCGCAAGGCTTCCCGCAGCTGCGCGGCCTGCTCGACCGCTTCAAGGAGGTGCGCGTCATTCTCGACCATCTGGCAAGGCCGAAGCTGGTCGACGGCCCGCCCTATGCCGCGGACAGGGAATTCCTCGATTTCTCGCAGAACAGGAACGTGTTCCTGAAGCTGACGCCGCTCAACGTGTCGCCGGCGGATTGGGGCAAGGCGACGCCGAAGACGTTCTTCCGCACGCTGATCGACGCCTTCGGTGCGGATCGCATCGCCTGGGGCTCGAATTTCCCGGCGACCGACGACAGCCTTGCGGGGATTCTTGGCAAGGCGCAGGCGGCGCTCGCCGATGCCAGCGCCGAGGAACGCGCCTTCATTTTCGGCGGCACCGCCCAGCGGCTTTATCCGTCTTTGAAGGATTGACGGACGGCATGGTGCAAGGTGTCGAGAAACGCGTCCGGGCGATCACGCAGTTGCGCTCGCGGCCTGCCATTCGATCTTCGGCGGATCGCGGAATGCAAACCGCATCAGGTGCTTGTCGATCACGCCCTGCAGCTGCACAAGACGGGCGTCATCCTCGGCTTCGGCCTTCAGCACCAGGATGCCGTCGCTGGCTTCGAGCCGGCAGATCGCTGCCGAAAAGGCGATCTGGCCTTGCTCCGGCGTGAACGTAACCGGGAGCTTGTGCGCGAAATGCTTGCAAAGCTGCTGCAGGTGGATGCTGGCGCGTTCGGTTTCGATGCGCGCGGACGAGTGGGTCATGACGATACTCCAGTGCCCGTGTTGTCGCTATTTCCTGGTTGCCCCGCCGGGCGGGTTGCGCAGCGTCCGAATGCTGTCGGCCGCAGTATCGATGGCTGAGGCGACGGTACGCGCCTGCGCTTCCGTCCAGGGCTCGGTGCCGCTGCGCAGCGCCGACTTCAGATTGTCCATGGCGTCGACGACCGCCGGAAACGCCGAGGCCTGCGAGCGCCCCATCCGCTGCATGCGGGACATGATGTCGCCGATCAGCGCGCTGTTCTCTTCGAGGAACGCGCGGCCTTCCGGCGTGATCTGGTAGCTGTTGCGCGCGTCGCCGCCGGTTGCAGGCTGCGCGTAGCCCACGTCTTGCAGCAGCTGCAGGGTCGGATAGATCACGCCCGGGCTCGGACTGTAGGCACCGCCGGTGCGCTGATCGATCGCGCGGATGATGTCGTAGCCATGCCGCGGCTGTTCTGCGAGGAGCGCCAGCACCACGTGCCGCAGCTCGCCGTGGTCGAAGAACCGGCCGCCGCCGCGCCCGCCAAATCCGCGGCCAAAGCCACCGTGGCGGTGTCCGTGCCGCGATCCATGCCTTCCGTGGCCGCCTTTTCCTTCGCCGCGCTGCCGGCGCATCAGGCGGAATTCCAGGTCTCCGCCGAACTCATGGTCCCAATAATGATGTCTCATGGAGGTATCCAATCCTAGTTTCGATACATCGAATAGATATATCTAAATCGAAGTCTGTCAAGCGACTTCTTGACGGCCGTTGGCCTCGCCGCATGATGGCGTTCGACAATCAGAAACGCGGGACGGGGAGGGAGCTTTGGCCGTCAGGCAATGGGTGCGTGCCCTCGCAGCGTTGGCCTTGCTCGCGGCGTCGCCTGCCACGGCGCAGGACTATCCCAACAAGCCTGTGCGCATCGTCGTCGGCTTCGCCGCGGGCTCGGTTTCCGATCTGGTGGCGCGCGCGCTCGCGCAGAGACTCGGTCCGGCGCTCGGTCAGCCGTTCATCGTCGAGGTGCGCCCGGGCGCGGGGAGCAACGTTGCCGCGCAACACGTGGTGCGCTCGCCGAAGGACGGCTACACGCTGTTCATCGCCACCTCGTCCAGCACGATCCGCGGCGCAGGCACGGTCAGTCCCGGACTTGACTTCGCCACGGATCTCGCGCCGATCGCGCCGATTGCCAGCGCGCCGTTCGTGCTCACGGCGTATCCCGGGCTCGGCGCGAAGACGGTGCAGGAGTTCATCGCGCTCGCAAAAGCGAGGCCCGATACACTCACCTTCGGCGGAACGGCGGCGGGAACCACCGGCTATCTGGTGGCGCAGCTGTTCAACCAGCGCGCCGGGACCAATCTCGCCATCGCGCCTTATCCAAGCACCGCGCAGGCGACCACCGACCTCATCACCGGCCGCATCTCGATCGCATTCGCGTCGGTGGCCAACGTGCTGCAGCTCATGGAGGATGGCAAGCTCACGGCGCTCGCCGTCGCCCAGGACAAGCGCGCCGCGCTGCTTCCACAGGTGCCGACTATCGACGAGGCGGGATTGCCCGGCGTCCACGCGCGCATCTGGATCGGGCTGCTTGCGCCCGCCGGCACGCCGGCCGGCATCGTCGATATGCTGTCGAAGGCGGTCAACGAGGCGATCAAAGCCGACGACTTCGCCAGCCAGATGCGGCTGCAAGGCATGGAGTTGATGGGCGGCAGCGCGGAGGATTTCGCGGCGCTGATCAAGAGCGACACCCCGCGGTGGGACGCGGTGCTGCAGGCCTCGAACCTGGGCCGGTAGTTTGTTCCAGCTGCTAAAGCGAGCTGTACACCGTCTTGATCTGATCGCGCAGCCAAGCCTGCTTGCTGTCGCGGTCGCTTCGGATGTGCCAGACCATGTTGGTTGAAACCCTGCCAAACTCGGCCGGGACCCGGCGGCGCGTCAGTCCGAACGACTGCTCGAAGACGCTGGCCGCATGCTTGGTGAGAACGGCGATCATGTCGCTGTGCCGCAACAGGTGCGGCACGACGGTGTAGTTGGAAACCGAAACATGGGCATGCCGGGTGAGGTTGTAGCGCTCGAGAAATCCGTCGAAGATCGCGCTGCGCCCGCCGGTCGCGCTGACGACGAGATGCGGATACGCAAGAATTGTCTTGATGCCGACCTTCCGTTTCGATCGCGCGATCGGATGGCCTGCGCGATGGATGCAATAGAGCTCTTCGTCGGCGAGGAATTCGGAGTTCAGGGTTCGCGGCTTGTCATCGAACCATCCGAGCGCGACATCGACCTGGTCCTGCTCCAGCAATTCGATCGCCTGGCGGCGGTCCGCGGTCATCACGTGCAGGTCCATGGCGGGCGCCATCTTGGTGAGCCGCTCCATCAGCGGCGGTACCACGGCGAGCGTGAGCCGGTCCGGCATGCTCACCCGGTAGACCCCCGCGGCGTGCGCGGGATCGAAGGACGCCTCCTGCAGGATGCGTTCCTCGACCAGTCTTGCGATCTCGCGCAGCGGCTCGCGCAGCACCTCGGCGCGCGGGGTCAGCAGCATGCCGCTGGGACCGCGCACCAGCAGGTCGTCGTTGAGTATGCTGCGCAGCCTACGCAATGCGTTGCTGATGGCCGGCTGCGACCGGCTCAAATGCTGACTGGCGCGCGTGACATTGCGCTCGGCAATCAGCGCGTCGAGCACCGTGAGCAGATTGAGGTCAAACTCGTTCTGGCGCATGGAGCATCATTCATTTGGTGAATAACGCGTCATTTATAGGATCAATTTGGAGAATGCTAAAGCGCGCCATAGTGTCCACGGCGGAGGCGTATCGTTCGCTGCAGCGCGAGGTCCTGCCAGGGAGGAAAACATGAAGCAAAACATCGTCGGCGCACTGGTCTTGCTCGTTGCGCAGCTGTTTGCCTTTCAGAGCGCGCAGGCGTTCCCCGATCGGCCCGTCAAGCTTGTCGTGCCGACGCCGGCCGGCGGCCCTCCGGACATCATGGCGCGGCTCCTCTCGGATAAGATGGGCGCTGCTCTTGGGCAGCCGGTCGTCGTGGAGAACCGTCCGGGCGGCGCAGGCGGCACGATTGGCGCCAAGTCGGTTCTGACCGCGGACCCTGACGGCCATACCCTCCTGATGGGCAGCACCAGCGCGGTGATCATCGCGCCGCTGGTCCACAAGAGCGCCGGTTACACCGCGGAGACATTCGCACCGGTGGCCGGACTTTCCGAGACAACCGAAGTCATGGCCGTGCATCCGTCCGTACAGGCCAACTCGGTCGCGGAGTTCATCAAGCTGGCGAAGGCGCAGCCCGGTACATTGCGGTTCGGCTCCGCGGGGACTGGCGGGTTGCCGCACCTTGAGGGTGAGCTGCTGAAGGCGCGCGCCCAGATCGAAATGACCCACGTCCCCTATCGCGGCGGCGGTCCGGCGCTCACTGCGCTGCTCGCCGGCGAGGTTCATCTGTTCTTCTCGGCCCTGACCCAGATGCTTCCGTATGTTCGTGAGGGCCGCCTCCGCGCGCTGGCCGTCACAAGCGAAGCGCGCAGCCCATTGGCGCCTGAAATACCGACCATGGTGGAAAGCGGGTTCGACCAGTTCGTCACCGTGTCGATCACGTTTGTCGTCGCGCCTCCCGGCACGCCGCTGGCCGTCAGACAGAAGCTCAGCCAGGCGGTGGCGAGCGCTCTCGCCACCGATGAGGTCAAGCAGGCCTTTGCCAAGATCGGCGCCCGGGCGCGACCGGCTTCGCCCGAGCAGCTCGCGCCGTATCTGGCGCAGCAACAGGCGCAATGGTCACGGATCGTTGAGGCAACAAAGGTGTCGGTTGATTGACGGTCGTGGCGATGCATCGCGTAACCCTGTCGATCGCCTGAAGGAGGCTCGCCATGCTGCAAGCGCTGGGAAGGCTTTTGATCTGCGTTGCAGTCCTCATCGTCGCGAGCCCGCTTGCCGGCGCGCAAACGACGACCGGCGACCCGGATGCCGGGCGAAAGGCTGACCTCATCACCGCCTACAAGATCCTGGTGAACGAGGGCATTCTCGACAGCTTCGGCCACGTCTCGGTGCGCTCGACCAAAGATCCGAACATCTTCCTGATGCCGCGCGCCATGCCGCCCGCCCTGGTGTCGCTGGATGACCTCCTGGAGCTCCGCGTGTCCGACAGCCAGCCGATCGATCCCAAGGGACGGCGCGTCAACGGCGAGCGTTACATTCACGGCGAAATCTATAAGGCGCGCCCGGATGTCATCTCGGTCATCCACTCGCATTCCCAGGCGGTGATCCCGCTCGGCCTGACCGCGATCAAGATGCGGCCGGTGGTCGCGCAGGCCGGTTTTCTACCGCCGGAGACCCCGACATTCGAGATCCGCGATGCCCGCGACGAAGGCGATCGCGGCATGCAGGTGACGAACAGCGCACGCGGCGCGGCGCTCGCCCGCACCTTATCATCGCATCCGGCCGCGCTGATGCGCGGGCACGGCAACGTGGTGGCCGGATCGTCCGTCAAGCAGGCGGTCGTCTACGCGGCTTACATTGACATCAACGCGCGGATGCAGACGCAGGCGCTGCTGCTGTCGCGCGACATCGTCACGATGAACGAGCCCGAGCTGTTCACGCCGCAGGAGTTCGACATCAATCGCCCGTGGGAGCATCTCAAGCAGAAAACGCTGGACGATGCCGCCCGGGCCAGGGTCGATCGCGCGCAGTTCGGGCTCGACCAGACACAGGCGAAGCAATAGGGCGGTGGAGGGACGGATGGAACCGAACTGCAGGATGGCGATTGTCGGCGGCGGGCTTGCCGGGCTCGCGGCGGCGAACGCGTTGAAGACGTTCGGCATCGCGGCCGAGGTTTTCGAGGCGGCTCCGGCGCTCGGCGAGATCGGGGCCGCGGTCAACGCGAGCCCGCAGGCGGTCAAGGCGCTGCGGGCGATCGGTCTTGGCGAGAAGGTCGCCGCCGTCGGGCACCTGTCGCCCGGGATCTACACCTGCAACATGCAGACCGGCGAATTCCTCGAATTCAACGACCGGCACAAGGCTGCGGCGCGGTTCGGCGCGCCCTATTACACCTTTCACCGCGCCGACCTGCTGGATGCGCTCGCCGGTGGCCTCGATCACAGCACCATCCATCTCGGACACCGCCTGACCGGCATCGAGGAGCGAACCGATCGTGTCGTGCTCGCCTTCGACAATGGCGCTCGCGTCGAGGCCGAGCACGTGATCGCCGCCGATGGCGTGCGCTCGGTGATCCGCCAGGCGCTCTACGGCAGCGACAACCCGACCTATACCGGCCAGATGGTGTGGCGTTCGCTGTTGAACGGCAGCGATGTGCCCGAGGAGGTGATGGGACCGATGGGCCATATGCAATGGGCCGGGCCGGGCTGCCACTTCATCGCCTATTACATCCGCCAGAAAAAGCAGGTGAACATCGTCACCCAGGAGGACACCGACAAATGGGTCGAGGAGGGCTGGTCGACCCGCGGCGATCCGGACGAGATGCGGTTGAGCTTCCCCAACCCCGAGCCGCGGCTGAAGCAGCTCCTCAGCCTCGTGACGACATGCTCAAAGTGGGGCCTGTTCACGCGCCCGCTGACGCGGAACTGGGGTCGCGGCCGCATCCAGCTCGTTGGCGACGCCGCGCACGCCATGCTGCCCAATGCCGGGCAGGGCGCCTGCCAGGCGTTCGAGGACGCCTACATCCTCGGGCGATGGCTCGACGCGTGCCGCGATCCGGTCGAGGCCTTTGCCAATTTCCGCCGCGTCCGGATCCCGCGTGTGCACGGGGTGCAGCGGCTCTCGCTGGCCAACGCCCGCTTCAAGCACATGCGTGATGCCGCGGCACAGCGGCAGTCGGTCACCTCCGGCCAGGGCAGCTTCCATGGCAGCTCGGACTGGGTGTGGGGTTACGATCCCGTCAGCGAATGGGACAAGGCGCCCTCCGTTCCCACGGCCTATGCAGCGTGAGGTCGTCGAACGGCCGGCGCGGCTGCCGGCCGAGGTTACCGGGCCATGACCTTGTCGCCGGAGGTGCGGCGAAGCGGCCGGTTGTCCGGACATGCTCATTGCGCAACCGGATTGACTTGTTGAGCAACCGGATTGACTTGGCCGCGTCGCGCCCCAGCACGGCCTTGACCAGCTCGTTGTGCTCGCTCGCCACGTCGCGCGATCCGACGACGTCGGTCTTTGCGCCTCCTCCTGATTGAACGGCGAGCGACGTGCCGGAAAGGCCCGACACGGCCTGCATCAGATTGGTCGACGTGCCGTCGCGCCCGCCTGGATCTGCAGTCCGTCGACGTCGGCGGTGAATCCGCCCGATGTATCGACGTTGCCGATGACGGTTCCTGCGGCCTCGCTGCCGACGTCGGCCGTACCGGTCACCTCGATCGCGTCGTAGGTGGTCATCGGATGCTCGGCCTGGCGCGCCTGCTGAGCGAGGGACTTGGCGGATTGGACGAGCTTGCTGAGCGCACTGATGCCTTGCGTGACGGTCTTCACCGTCGGCTGGGCCTGGACGACGTTGTCGAGCAGCGCATTGAGCTCGCTTGCGCGGGCGGCGAGCGATTGGGCGGTGAAGAAGCTCGTGGGGTTGTCGAGCGCGGAGGTGACGCGCTTGCCGGTCGCCAAACGGGTCTGGATCGCGCTTGTGCGCGCCGCCGTCGCCTGTAGCGATAGCAGTGTCGATCGGATGCCCGGCGACAACGTGACCCCAGACATGAAACGCCCCCGCAGGGGAATGTTTAGAAATTCCGGACCAAGGGCAGGTGAATCGATGCGGCTGAGTTGCGGGCGTGGTTGCGCACAAACCAAAGATTTCGATTCAATTTTATGGAAATTCCGGCGACGCGCGGCCGATGCGCGAAACGTCCGGCATCAGGTCGGTCTTTGCGCCCGGAGCGCGCTGTCAAAAACGTGCCGCGGCCATTCCGGACTCACGCGTTGCATGCGTGAGCCCGGATGGCCGCGGCAAATTTGCGGTGTCTGCGCCTGGCGCGCTCAACTCGCCGGTCGGTTAGATCGCTTTGGCGACAGTCTCTTCCTTGAGACCGCTCACCGTCTTCGCCGTTGCTTCCGGCGAGATCAGTTCCATCTGCGACTGAGCGGTCGCAGGAACAAACGCGCTCACCATGTACCCAGCCAGCATTCCGAGCAGGAAAATGGCTGCGCCGCACGCACCCAAAAGTCGGATCATTGGACCCCTCCTCCCTAGATGCAGGACGGGATAGGGGCTCGGGATTAAAGTCCGGTTCCGATCCGGGTGCGGATTGTGAAATTGCGGCGGCTGGTGAACGAAACGCTGCTGCGGCGACTGAGAGGCGCGGGAATCCAGCGCCGTGCCTTGGATCGCGCCGAATGCGACAACTTATTAATAACTTTTTAGGACTGTTAATTAACACTCCCCTAACCATCCCGCGGGGGAAATGCTGTGCGTTTCAAGTCTCTGCTGCTCGCCATCGAGCGCGCGAGCAAGTGACGCTGGTCATCAGTGCCGGGGTCATGCCGCCGGCGACGGCGGCATGACTTCGCTGGAATGGGAATGCCGAAACTGAAAAGCAAAGCGCCTTCCTGCTTCTGGGGGACCGATGTTCGAGCGCCGCAAGCAACGCGATTCAAAGGCTGATGCAGCAACGCCGGCCGGCAAAGCGGCCAAGTCCATTCGCTTCGGCGTAAGAGGCAAGCTGCAGACCGCGTTCGGCGTGGTCGCGCTGATGACGGTCGCGGCCGCCGGCATCGGCATCGTCTCGTTCTCCGCCACCGAGCGTGAATTCCAGCGCGTCGCAAGCCACGACGTGCCGATGATGACCGACGCGTTGCGGCTTTCGGTGATGTCCGGCGAGATCTCGGCCGCGGCAGCGCGCTTCGTCAGCGCCCGCACCTCCGAGGAGCAACGCGCCATCGCCAACATGCTTACGAGCCGCAACCGCGACCTCGTCGCGATCATGAACCGGTTGCGCGAGAGCCAGCAGAACAACCAGTCGTTCGGCGCGGTCGAGGGCGCGGCGCAGCGCCTCGAGCGGAATCTCAAGGCGCTGGAGAAGGCGATCATCGAGCGCACCGATCTGCGCACCAGGCTGGAGGTCAGGCAGGCGGCCGTGCACCGGCAGCACGCCTCGATCACCGACAAGATCGCCCCGCTGGTCGATGATTCCTATTCCGAGGTGGTTTCGGCGGCCGAGGACGTTGGCAAGGTCGGCAACAAGACGGTCCGCTCCTTCATCAATGGCGGGCTGCAGCGGATGCAGGCCGCGCTCGACGCCGGCGCCGAGATGAATACAGCAACCGGCCTGCTCGCGGCGGCGGCGCTGACCTCCTCGCCGCAGGTGCTGGCGATGCTGGAAGACCGCTACTCCACGTCGGCCGCGCGCGTGCAGAAGTTCCTGACCAAGCTTGCCGAGGAGCCCGAGATCGCCGCGCTGCGTCAGCGGATTTCGGCCTTGCAGCAACTTGCCGATTTCAAGTCGCCGCCGCAGACGCCCGAGGACAGTGACGCCGAGCGGCCGAATGAGACCGACCGGCTGAACAAGATCTTCCGCGCCCATGAATCATTCGCCCAGATCCTGATCAAGCTCGTCGACGACCTCAACTTCAACCTGGCCTCGGGCGGCGAGGACGCCATCAAGATCTCGAACGGCCTGCTCAAGACACTGGCGGGCGCGCAGGTCTCCGCCCTGCGCGACACGCTGCAGACCGCGGCGCAGACGCATCTCCTGACCAGCCTGATCAGCGAGGCGGCGGTCGCGAAGGATCCGACGCGTCTGGCTCCGGTCCGCCAGCGCTTCACGGCGGCGGCGGAGGCTGCGAAGAAGGTCGCCGGCACGCTCAACCAGGACGAGATTGCGAAGGCGATCGACAATCTGATCATACTCGGCGATGGCCCGGACGGCATTTTCGCGCTGCGCGGCCAGGAATTGCAGGCCGATCTGGTCGCGAGCCAGGCGGTCGCCGACAACGTCGCGATCCAGCGCGATCTCGACAACGCGGTGGCCGGCTTGGTGTCGATCGCCGAAAAGGGCATGAAGCAGAACGAGTCGCGGCTGTTCGAGAGCCTCGGCCATAACCGCAATGTGCTTCTGATCGTCGCCATCGTGAGCATTCTCGCTGCCGGCGGCATCGGCGTGTTCTACGTGCAGCGCAAGCTGGTCAAACCGCTGACCGCGATCGACGACAGCATGCGCCGCCTGTCCTCCGGCGAGACCGAGCTGGCGCTGCCGAATGTGCGCGCCAACGACGAGATCGCGTCGATGACGCGTGCGGTTGTCGTGTTCCGGGATGCCGCTCTCGAGCGTGAGAGGCTGGAGCGGCAGGCCGAGGAGCAGCGCGCGCTCGCCGAGGAGCAACGCAGCAGGGCCAATGACGAGCGGGCGCGCACCGAAGAAGAGCGCCGCAAGAACGCGGAGCTTCAGGCACAGGCCGCACAGGAGCAGGCCCGCGTGATCGGCAATCTGGCGAACGGCCTGCAGAGGCTCTCGGAAGGCGATCTGGTGTATCGGCTCGACGCGGCGGCGTTCGGCTCGTACCGGCAGATTTCCGAAGACTTCAACCGCATGGCGGAGCGGGTCGCCGCCAGCATGTCGGTGATCGCGACCTCGACGCGCGAAGTGACGAACAGCGCCACCGAAATCTCCGCAGCCACCACCGACCTGTCGCAGCGCACCGAGGAGCAGGCGGCGAGCCTCGAGCAGACGTCGGCATCGATGGAAGAGATCTCCAAGACCGTCAAGGCGAACTCGGAGCACGCCCAGCACGCCAACGAGCTTGCGGGAAACACGCGCGAGGTCGCGACCCGCAGCGGCGAGGTCGTGGCGCAGGCGGTCGAGGCGATGTCTCGGATCGAGGGCTCGTCAAAAAAGATCGCCGACATCATCAGCGTGATCGACGAGATCGCCCGCCAGACCAACCTCTTGGCGCTCAATGCCGCAGTCGAGGCCGCGCGGGCGGGCGATGCCGGTCGCGGCTTCGCGGTGGTTGCCTCCGAGGTGCGCAGCCTCGCGCAGCGCTCCTCGCAGGCCGCGAAGGACATCAAGGACCTGATCACCAACTCCGGCACTCAGGTCCAGGAGGGCGTCGAGCTGGTCAACCGCGCCGGCCAGTCGCTCGGCGAGATCGTCGCCTCGATCAAGAGCGTGGCGGATATCGTCTCGGACATCGCAAGAGCCAGCACCGAGCAGGCCGAGGGCATCGACCAGGTCAACAAGGCGCTGGCGCAGATGGATGAGGTCACGCAGCAGAACTCGGCGTTGGTCGAGGAGAATGCCGCCACCGCCAAGTCGCTGGAGCAGCAGGCCGCCGCCATGAGCGAGCAGGTCGGCAGCTTCAAGCTCGCCGCCAATGGTCCTGCCGCGCCGGCGCAGGAGGCGATGGCTCCTGCGCCTGCTCGCGCCGCCGCGCCGAAGCCCCGTCCTGGGGCCGGAGCGCCGCCTGCATCCCGGCAGCCCGTGCCGGCGCCCAAGTCCGGCGCGCAGCGCGGGCCGGTGGGCCGCATGCATTCGGCGCTTGCGACCGCGCTCAAGGCCGACGAGGACTGGAAGGAGTTCTGAGCCGCAACGCGTGCTTGCTGCGGCGTAGCCTCGCGTCTATTGCGGCTCGATCTTCAGCTCCACCGCCAACGCTCGCCATTTCTCCTGCTCGCGGGCGATGAATTCGCCGGTCGACTGCGGCGTGCCTGCGCCGCTGGTCGCAAGGCCGAAGCCGGTGAGGCGCTCCCTGATCTGGTCACCTTTCAGGAACTCGCCGATCTCGCGGTTCATCCGCTGCACCGCCTCGGCCGGCGTGCCGGCGGGCGCGACCATGACGAACCAGCCGTCCATGACCACGCCCGGCACGGTCTCGTTGATCGCCGGAAGGTCGGGCAGGCCCGGAAAGCGCTTGCCCGAGCTGATCGCGAGCCGGCGGATCTTGCCCGCCTGCACCATGGCGTTCGACGCGGCGATCGAGCTGATCAGCACCGGCACGGTGCCCGCGGCGACGTCCTGCACCATCTGCGCTGCCGAGCGGTACGGCACCTCGACCATGCCAAGGTCGGCGCGCTTGTTGACCAGGCGCGCGGCAATCGGTGCCGCGCCGGCCGTGACGTCGACCGCGTAGGACAGCTTGCCGGGATGGGCCTTGGCATAGGCGATCAGCTCCGCAACCGTCTTCACCGGCAGGTCGGCGTTGACGGACAGGCTCTGCGGGCCGAGATCGACGACCATCGCCACGGGAATGAAGTCGCGGGCTGGATCATACGGGATCGACTTGAAGCTCACCGGGTTGATTGCAAGTCCGGACGTGTTGCTGAACAGGAAGGTGTAGCCGTCGGCCGGCGCGCGCGCCGCGGTCTGGTGCGCAACGAGCCCCGACGCGCCGCCGAGGTTCTCGACCACGACCGGCTGGCCCAGGCCGCGCGCCACGCCTTCCGCCATCAGCCGCGCCATCACGTCGGTCGCGGCGCCAGGCCCGGTCGGCACGATGATCTTGACCGGACGGCTGGGCCAGCTTTGCGCGTGGGCTGCACCGGCGATGGCTGAGCCGGCAAAAACGGCAAAGATGGCCGCGCGAAGCGCGGCCCGGGTCGCGGACCTCATGAGCTTTTCCCCTCGACTATTGTTTCGCCGCCGCGGACCACCGTGCGATTTCGTCGGCGATGATCTTGCTGCCGGCCTCGCCCTTCTCGATCGAGAGCACGGCACGGCTGTTGTTGCTGTAGACGAACGGCACGCCGAGCCACGGCCGGTCTTTCAGAACCTGCATGTTGTGCTGCACGTCAAGCTCGATGGCCGACAGGCCCATCAGGAAGAAGTCGTTGCTGACCTTGACGCGGGTGCCGGCGAGCTGCTGGCCGGAGACCTCTTCGTTCGGCTTCATCATCACCCCGACCACGTCGAGAATGCCCTTGGTCGACGAGTCCGGCGGGATGTCGAATTTCACCTCGATGGTGTGGCTTGCGGGCAGCGCGCGGTCGAGGTTGCGGAGAAAGGTCATCGTCATGCTCAACGGCCGGTCGGGCAGCACGACCTGCGCGACAATCGTGTTGTCGCCGGCGTTGGCGCCGGTGCCGGGCTCGGTGCGCCACGTCACCCAGCCGGTATAGCTCTTGCCGGCCGGGGTCGAGGGATCTTCCTCGTAGAGGATCGCCTTCTGCGCGCCGGGCGGCGCGTTTTTCGGCAGCGGAGCCGGGGCGGCCGCCTGTGGTGCCACGGGCGCGGCTTGCTGCGGCGGCGCGGCCGGCGCGTTGCCGAAGGCGTCTGTCGGCAGGAACACGCGGGTCAGTTGCCAATCACCGGTCCAACGGAACAGCAGCACCATCGGTCGCTTCACGGTGTCGCTGTTGGGGCGGAGATCGACCCGGAAGGCGAACGGCCCGCCGGTGAAGAACGCATAGCTGATGCGAAGCAGCTCAAGGCCGCGACCGGTTTTGCCTTCGGCCGCGGCGGGCGCGGCGTCCCAGCCGCGGTCGGTGAGCCGGGCGGACCGGACCAGCTCGATCACCGCCCGCTGCGTGGCCAACGGCTCGACGGTGCGCTCGGGCGCGTTCTCGCCGAGCCGCCGCGATCCCAGCATCACCCGCAGGTCTTCGCGCAAGCCCTGACGCACCGAGGTCCAGTCGATGCGGCGCTCCAGCGCCAACGCGTCCTCGTTGTCGAGCGCCGATAACAGGTCGTAGAGCGCGTAAGCCGCCCAGCCGCACCACACCAGCACGATCAGCAGCAGCCAGCCGGCGATCCGCCGCCAGCGCCGCGGCCGCCTCGGCGCGTCCGGCTCGAACGGTTTTTCGGGCGCGGGCGGCACCGGTCTGCGGTCGGGCATCGGGGCCGCCGGCCGCTCGGGCGCGCGCTTGCCGGGCACAGTTCGCGGCTCGATCATGATTTCCGGCGTCGGCATCTCGGCAGACCCCCGGCGGGGTTATTCCCGGATCATGCAACAAGAACAACGTGTTGCCAATGGCGGCGAATTCACGCGCGAACACTGCGCTACTGTCCCATTGTGATTTCGAGCGTCCGCACGGCGCGGCCGAACGCGTCGCGTTCGCGGGTGAGGAAGGCACGCACGTCCTGGGTGTCGCTCGGCTCGACGCCCTGCAGCGCCAGAGCGTCGCGCAGTTTCGGGTCGGACAGCGCGAGCAGCGTCTCGGAGCGAAGCCGCGTCACGATCTCTGCCGGCGTGTCCTTCGGCGCGAGCATCACGGTCCAGCTCGCGAGGTCGAATTCCGGCACGCCAGCCTCTTTGAAGGTCGGCACGTTCGGCAGCGCGGCTGACCGTTTTTCGCCGGTCACCGCCAGCGGCTTGACCGAGCCGCTGTCGATTGCGGCTTTGCCGACCGCGACCCCGCCATAGAACATGTCGAGATGGCCGCCGATCACGTCGTTCACGCCCTGCGCGCCGCCGCGATAGGGGATGTGCGCGACGTTGAGCTCGCGCAGCTTGTTCATCCAGGCGCCCATGACGTGCGGCGGGCTGCCGACACCGCCGCCGAACGTGTATTTGCCGGGATTGGCGCGGACTTCGGCAATGAATTCCTGCAGCGTGTTGGCCTTGAAGTTCTTCGACACCATCAGCACCACCGGCACCAGCCCGGTGACGGCGAGCGGCTCGAAATCATCGATCGCCGAGTACGTGAGGTGCTTGGCGATCTGCGGTGCCACGACGGTTTCCGCAGTGTAACCGACGAACAGCGTGTAACCGTCGGGCTTGGCGCGTAGCGCACTCTGGATGCCGATCCTGCCGCTCGCCCCGGGACGGTTGAGGATGACGAACGACTGCCCGGTCTGCTCGCCGAGCTTCTGCGCCACGGCGCGCGCGACGATGTCGGTCGAGCCGCCGGGGCCGTAGGCGACGATGACCTCGACCGGGCGATTGGGATACGGCTGGGCTGATGCACCCGGGCACAGGAGCGCGGCCATCAAGAGAGCGCCGCCAAGCCTCTGCGCGAGCCGCTGCATATGCGCCTCCCGTCGATTGCCCCCCGTTCTTATGCGGGTGCCGATCGCGGCAAGCTTGGCATCGCAGGCTGGCGATGCCAAGGCATGAGAACGCATGTCAGACCGGCTGAAGCCCGTGCGACGGCATCGCCGCGCGCACATGCGGTGCGAGGAGAAGCCTGATTAGCGCTGCCGCCTCGTTGGGCGCGGCGGCTGACTTCGTGACGCCGGCCGTGAACGTTGTCGTCTTGTTGAGCTCGTCCGGCAGCGGCCCGACCACATCGACGCCTTTCACCAGCATGTGCTCGCACAGTTGCTGGATCGCAATGTCGGCCTCGCCGCGCGCGACGAACTCCGCGACCGGGCCGCCGTCGCCAAGCTTCGCCTTGGCCTTCATCGCGTCGGCGATGCCAAGACGCTCGGCGATGTTCATGAAGTGCACGCCGCTCGCGGCGCCGGTCGAGGGGTCGGTGTAGGCCACCGCCTTCGCCGCCAGCAGCGCCGCGCGGACATCGTCGGCGGTCGCGATCTTCGGCTTCGGCGCGCCGGCGCGCACCGCGACGCCGACGATGGAACTCGCGATGTTGTGCTCGGTCCCGCCGGCCGCCAGGCCTTCGCCGATCAGCGCCTGCATGGTTTCCGGTGTGATCACCAGCACGTCGGTCTTTTCGCCGGCGCGGACGCGCTTCACCACGGTGCCGGCCGGCGCATAGACCGGCGCAAACCCGAAGCCGGTCGTCTGCCGGTACTCGGGCTCGAATTGCTCGAACAGCCCCTTGAAGGCGACCGAAACCATCACGTTGAGATTGCGATTGCCGGCCACGGGCGCCATCCATTTCCGCTGGAATGAAACCGGCCGCGCATCCTGAACGCGCGGCCGGGATGTTTTGCGATCGGAAGCTTAGAGCTTCGTCACCCGCACGTGCAGGAGCGCCGCGCGGCCGCCGCGCACCTCCTTCACGCAACGCTCCACCGCCGCAGGCAGATCGTCCGGATTGACGACCTTTTCGCCATGGGCACCGAACGCCTCGGCGATCTTGGAAAAGTCGGCGTTTGGCATCAGGTCGGCCTGGTACAAACCGGCCGACTTGGCCTCGCCCTGCGGGAACACGCGCAGCGTCGACTCCTTCACCGCCGACCAGCCGGTGTTGTCGAGCAGCAGCACCAGGATCGGCAGCTTGTATTGCTGCGCCACCGAGAACACCGACGACGGGCCGCCGAAGTAGAAGCCGCCGTCGCCGACCACCTGCACGCACATGCTGTTCGGGGCCGCGAGCTTGGCGCCGAGCGCCATTCCGCCGGACCAGCCGAGCCCGCCGCCGCCGGAGCGGACGCAGGTGTTCGGCAGCGGCCGCGTGAGCTGCATCGCGCAGGCGCCGGCGTTGCGGACGCCTTCGTTGAACACCATGTCGTCGGGCTTGAGGTGCTTGTTCAGCTCGGCGAACAGGTAGTGCGGGTTGATCTCGTCGGGCTTGCCCTTGTTCGTGGCCATCTTGGCGACGCTCTCGCGCCAGGCGGCGCGCTCGGCGGTGAAGGCGGCGACGCGCTTGGCCGCCTCCTCCTTGAACTTCGGCGTGGCCTTGGCCTTCAGCGCTTCCAGCAACTGGCCGAGGATGACGCCGCTATCGCCTTGCATGCGCAGGTTGCCCGGGAACGTCCACATCGGCGACGCAGACTTGAGCGTGTCGACGTCGATATGCGCCCAGAACGACTTTTCATTGTGCGACACGTCGGCCGGGAACCAGGGAACGTCGACGTCCACCAGCAGGCCGACGTCAGCCTTGGGCAGGTGCTTGTTCGGCGAGTAGCCGAGGAAGCAGGGGAACTCATGCGAGATGTTGAAGGTGTAGTTGCCTTCGAACACCGCGATGCCGGCGAACGCCGACAGCTCTTCGATCAGCTTCGGGGCGTTCTTCGATTGTCCGGCGTAACCGCAGACCAGGATCGGATGCTCGGCTGCCATCAGCTTGTCGGCGAGCTGCGCGATCATCGCGGGGTCGGCGCCGCCGCTCTGCGGCTGCGAGTAGTTGGAGGCCGCGTAGCTCCTGATCTGGTCGTTCGCCCACTTCTCGGTCAGCGTCTCGCGCTGCGCCATGAAGTAGACCGGGCCCGCGGGCTTGGTCTCCATGATGGTGTGGGCTCGCCGCAGCGCCTCCTTCACCACCACGCCCGACGGCAGCGTCCATTCCCACTTCATGTAGGGCCGCACCAGTGCGCCCTGGTCGATCGGCTCCTGGACGAAGTGCACGTAGGTGTCGCGCGATCCGACCAGCTCGTTGCTGGAGGTGTAGGGCGCCTTGCCCGACATCAGCAGCACCGGCAGGCGCGAGCGGAACAGGTTGTGCATCGCGTTCGCGGTGTTGGCGGTGCCGACGTCGACGTGCACCAGCACCGCCTGGCCGCGGCCGGTCACCGCCGCATAGCCCATCGCCATGTGCGCTGCGGTATTTTCGTGTGGGCACAGCATCACGTTCGGCACCTTCTCGCCGTTCTTCTGCCGCTCGGCCATCGCCTCGATGGTCGGCGCGTGGTCGGTGCCGAAGTTGCAGAACAGGTGCTCGATGCCGAGCTCGTTCAGGCCCTCGATGAAGTAGTAGGCCGTGGAGTGCTCGGGTGCGTTGCTGATCTTGGGGGCGGCGGCTGACTGGGACATGGGACTGGTCCGATTGGTTATGGGTTTATGGGCCGGGGTGGCGTTCCTCGGGCCGCACTGTGCGATGCCGAAGGGGGGAGATTCAAGCCGATATCCGGCAGTGGGTGGCCGCAAATTTGCTTTATCTCCGTCACCCAAGCTGAAGAAAGCCCGCTTTGGAGAGGGAAAGCAGACATCAACTGCTTGTGGCGAACACGTCCGCTTTGAGGCCCGTTGCGGACCTGAAATTAAGCCGACGTTCATGTTGGCCGGCCGACAACTATCGCTACCGGCAATTGGGCAGTGTTCATGAGACTCGCGCTCACGGGATTGTTCTTGAGCCTTTGCCTATGGGCGAACCCCGGTCCAGGGCTTGCCGTAGCGGCTCCAGCCACGTTGCGGGAAGGTTGCGATGAAGGCTGTCATTCCTGGCTGATTGAAGATCCAGCACGCGAAATCCTGTCCGAGGTCCGCATTTCGTTTTCGGGGTTGACGCTACGCGTTCGCTATGGTGCCGGATGGCTGCATGGAGAGCCTTGTCCCCGGGGGCGACGGGAACTGGCTCGCAGCATTGTCGGGTTCAAACATTCGTCGGGCTTTCTGACGCTGCTGTTCGATCAAGGCTTTTGCCTGCGCGCCACCTTGAATGAAGCGTCCGAGGACGCCCCGTATCTCGCATCATCCGACTGGAATAGAATCGTGTTCGATGCGGAGCGGGCGCGGCTGCTCACACGCGATCAGTTTGCGCGATGAGTCGTGCCCGCCATCAGGCGAACTCTCGCGTCGCAGCAGGCAAGCCGCTGGCAGGCGCTTAGGCTCTTCGTCGCTGCGGACTTACGGTATGCAGATCTGCTGGCCGGCGAGATCGGCGCGCTGCTGGCCGATCCGGCTCCATCCAATCAAGGGACGGGAGATGGCGACAGCCCGAAGGCCGTCAACGTGGTTCGGATAGCGGAAGCGGTGACGGCCAACGGCGATCTGGTGCACGTGCTGCTGAACAACATGGATGCCGATCCGTCGCTTGCGGAGCGGCCCGGCTACCGGCGCCTGATAAGCAATCTTGCCGGCATTTCGTCCTCGATGCCGACCTGGGGCAGCCCGCCGGTTTGCGCCAATGTGGACCGGATCGCGAGACACCTTGGCTGGGGCGATGACTTTTCGCAGGACGCAAAATTTCTGGCGACGCTGTCCCGATGCGACAAAGGCAGTGAAAATCTGCTCCGACGTTCTCTTTCGGATCCCCGGGCAGGCGTTGTCGCGACTGCAATCCGCGTGTGGTGGGCCACGGCGACGAACGGCCACGCGATGGCTCGCTCTCTTGCGCCGGACGTCGTGAAACTTGTCACAAGCGATTCCATACCGACCGCGCGAGCGCTGCCGATTCATTTGTCGCAAGAATCTGCTCAGGTTCAGATCAAAGGAGGGACTGCGACCGAGGACGTGGCGCTTGGCCTTGCGAGGCTCGGCTTGTTGTCGGAGACGGTCGATCGGCTTTTCGCGTTGGGGAAAGCGGATCAGGCTCGTGCGCTATTGCGGGGGTTAGAGCAGGGAATCCACCGCAAACTGTGAGGCGTGGCGCCCGCTGGCGCCCATGTCCGCTTGCGGCACAAAACAAGGATGTCCGACTAAGCGGCGAGGTCCGCTTTGACGAGCAAAGCGGACATTTGATTTTCTACGCCGGCACCGCCTCCGCCGCGGGCACCCGCTTCACCTGATGCGCCTGCAGCCGCGGCAACACGTCTTTGCCGAAGCGCCGGATCTGTTCGATGAACACGTCGTGTGCCATGGCGCCGACGTTCATGTTGAGCAGCAGGGTGTTGGCGCCCATCCGCTCCGCACCCTCGATCAGGTTGTCGGCGACCTCCTTGGGCGAGCCCCAGGACAGCTCGCCGGACGAGACCTTCCGCTCGATGTCGGCCATCGTCGTCTTCTGCATGCCCTCGCGGTCGACGCCGACGCCGACGCGATTTTCGGGCCGGATGTAGTCCATCGACGACGACGACAGATAGCCGGTGCCCTTCGGTGACGACGCTTTTTCCAGTGAGCCGTGGTGCCAGAGCGTGTGCACGAAGTAGAAATAGAACGGGCTGTATTCCTTGATTGCGGTCTCGCGGTCCTTCGCCACATAGGCGTCGGTGAAGTAGCACATGTGCTCCGGCGTGATCTTGTGGCCGTTGGCGTGAAGCTGCTTGGCGAAATAGCCGACGATGTCCTGGGTCAGCCCGCGATGGTGATCGGGAATGACCGCGCTGAAGTTGTTCCTGCCGGCCCACTCGATGGTCTCCTTCGAGCCGGTGAACGGCACCCACACCGGCGGGTGCGGCTGCGTGTAGGGCCGCGGCCAGATCGCGATGTCCTTGTAGGACCAGAATTTGCCCTCATAGGAGAACTTCGGCTCGGTCCAGGCCTTGAGGATAATGTCGACGGCTTCCTCGAAGCGGGCGCGTGATTCACCCATGGAGACGCCATAGACGTTGTATTCGCGCGGCACGCCGCGGGCGAAGCCCGAGAGAATGCGCCCGCGCGACATGGTGTCGGCCATCGCCAGCTCCTCGGCGATGCGCAGCGGGTTGTGCAGCGGCACGAGGTTGCCGAGCATCAGGAACTTGAGCTTCTTGGTGCGCTGCGCCGCGACCGCCGCCATCATGTTCGGCGAGTTCATCAATCCGTGCGGCGTGGTGTGGTGCTCGTTGAGGCCGACGCCGTCGAAGCCGAGCTTGTCCATCTCCTCCCAGGCCTGCAGGTGCTGCTCATAGGTCAGCGCCGCGATCTCGCGGTCATAGTGATCGTTGGGCAGCGGGTAGGGGAGATACTTGGACGCTTTGTATTGATCGAAATGCTTGCCGTAGGGGAGCAGGTCGAAAATGAAAACTTTCACGAGCGGGCCTTTCGAATTTCTTCTGCCGAATTGATCGTCGCATGCAAATTCCGTGCATATTCCACCGCGCCCGCCGTCGGCATGTCGGGGCCGGTGCGGATGTACTCTTTCGCGCTGGTGAGCGAGATGCGTGGCGCCTTCAGCATCGCCGCCGTGAGCCTGTCGACATGGGCGTCGAGCTGCGCCGCCGGCACCACGTCGCTGACGATGCCGTAGGAAAGGGCGCGCTCGGGCGACACCTCGAACATCGAATAGACCAGATAGGCCATCGCCTTGCGCGGCACGCGGTCGACGAACGACGACATCACCATGGTCGGCATGATCTGGTGCGCCATCTCGGGCACCGAGAATTTCGCCTGATCGCTGGCGATGGTGATGTCGCAGGCGGCGGCGATGGCGCAGCCGAAGCCGTGCGCGCCGCCCTGCACCACGGCGATGATCGGGATCGGGCAGCCGCGCATCGCGCCATAGGCGTCGAACACCACGTCGGAGAAATTGCGCCGCGTGTAGGCGGTCGGCTCCGGGCTCGGCCGTGCGCCCATGCCGGCGCGGCCGACGCAGAAGTCCTTGCCCGCGCCGCGCAGCACCACAATGTCCGAAGTCTTCGCCGCCTCGTTGATCATTTTGGTGAGGCGGATCACCATGTCGTCGGTCACGGCGTTGCCGCGGTCTGCCGCGTTGAGCGTGATGCGGAGGATCGGTCCGTCCTGCTTCACCAGAATGTCGTCAGCCATCTCGTTCCTCCACACGGCCGTCTAGGCCGCCTTTGCTTTCCCGTCGCGGATCGCCCGCCACACCCGCTCCGCGGTCAGCGGCATTTCCAGGTGCGTCACGCCGTAGTCCGATAGCGCATCCACCACGGCATTGACCACCACCGCGAGCGCAGGGGTGGTTCCGCCTTCGCCGCCGCCGCGCACGCCCAGCGGATTGCCCGGCGCCAGCGTCTCGGACAGCTCTGTCACAAAAGACGGCAGCATGGGCGCCCGCGGCATCGCGTAATCCATCATCGAGCCGGCGAGAAGCTGCCCCGACGCCGGGTCGTAGTGGGAGTGCTCCCACATCGCCTGGCCGACGCCCTGGACGATCGCGCCATGGGCCTGACCGTGCAGGATCAGCGGATTGATCGCCCGGCCCACGTCGTCAACCGAGGTGTAGCGGACGATCTCGGTCCTGCCGGTGTCGGGATCGATCTCGACCTCGCAGACCGCGCAGCCGAACGGGAAGCCGGCGATGCGGATCATGTCGTCGCAGTCGGCGGCGAGTGGTCCCTGCAGGTCCGCCGGCAGGTCGCCTCGCTCATGCGCGGCCTTTGCCACCTCGAACAGGCCGATCGAGCGGTCGGTGCCTTTGACGGTGAAGCGGCCCTCGGTGAACGAAATGTCGGCGGCATCCGCCTCCATGACGTGGCCGGCGATCCTGGTCGCTTTCTGGATCACCGCCTCCGACGCCTTGCCCATCACCACGCCGCCCATCCGCATCGAGCGCGCCGAGTGCGAGCCGCCGCCGACCGGCACGATGTCGGTGTCGCCCTGAATGAGCCGGATGTCGTCCACGTTGACGCCGAGCCATTCGCCGACGCATTGCGCAAAGCTCGTCTCGTGGCCCTGGCCGCTCGACAGCGTGCCGACCGTGACGTCGACGCGGCCCTCGGGCAGGACGCTGACCTTGGCGTATTCGCGCGGCGCGCCGCTGGTCGATTCGATGTAGTTCGCAAGGCCGATGCCGCGCAGCCTGCCGCTCCGTTTGCTGTCGCGCTTGCGCTTGTTGAAGTTTTTCCAGTCGGCAAGCTCGAGCGCCTGGTCCATGACCTTGGCGTAGTCGCCGGAATCGTAGGTCATGCCGAGCGGGTTGGGGTAGGGCTGCGCCGACGGCGGAATGAGATTGCGCCGTCGCAGATCGATCCGGTCGTAGCCGAACTGCCGCGCGGCGATGTCGATCAGCCGTTCGACGGCAAACATCGCCTCGGGCCGGCCGGCGCTGCGATAGGGGCTGGTCGGCACCGTGTTGGTCAGCGCCGCGCGGGCGCGGATGTGCGCCGCAGGCACGCGATAGACCGAAGTCAAAAGCTCGCTGCACTTCACCAGCGGCACGAACATCACGCTGTGCGCACCGACATTGCAGATCACCTCGCCGCGCACGGCGAGGAACTTGCCGCGCTGGTCGAGCGCCAGCTCCAGCGTGATGGTCTGGTCGCGGCCCTGATAGTCGCTGGCAAATGCTTCCGAGCGTTCGCAAGTCCATTTGACCGGCCGGCCGAGGCGCTTGGCCGCCCACACCACCAGCGCGAACTCGGGATAGAAGGCGTTGCGCGTGCCGTAGTTGCCGCCGACGTCGCCGCATTCGACGCGCACGTCGGTGGGCGGCACGCCGAGCACGCCGGCGAGCTCGGCCTTCTGCCGCACCACGCCGCCGGAGCCGGCATGCAGCGTGTATTTCTTCGCCGCCGGATCGTAGACGCCGACCGCGGCGCGCAGATCGAGCGGCACGCCGGTGACGCGCTGCACGGTGGTCGTGATCTTCGCAAACCGGCTGCCGCGGTCGAACGCCGCTTGCGTTGCGGCGATATCGCCCACGTCGGCGTCGACGCAGACATTGGCGACCTGCTCGTAGAGCCGCACCGCATTGGCTTGCACCGATGCGGCCCCCCGGATCACCGGATCGAGCGCTTCATACTCGACCACGATGCGCTCGGCCGCGTCTTTCGCCTGCGCCACGGTCTCGGCGACCACCATCGCCACCTGCTGGCCGACGTAGCGGACCCGGTCCGTCGGCAAGAGATCCTGCGGCGCGTAGCCGTGCTCGGAGCCGTCGCGGTTGACCAGCAGGATGTCGGCCGGCGGCTTCATCGGAATGGGCGTGTGCGGAATGTCCTTCAGCCCATCCGCCTTCACGTCCGCGCCGGTCAGCACCGCGAGCACGCCCGGCATGGCGCGCGCCGCAGCCGTATCGATCATGCGGATGCGCGCGTGCGCGTGCGGCGAGCGCAAGACATAGGCGTACGCCTGGCCGGGCAGGTTGACGTCGTCGCTAAAGCGGCCGCCGCCGGTGAGAAGCCGCAGATCTTCTTTGCGGCGAAGCGGCTTTCCAATCGATTGCGGCATGATGGTGCTGGGGACCGGCGGACGATGCTTCAAAATGCGGCGGGAACTGATTTCCCAACCGGGAACCAGCATATCGTTTGACACCTCGTCTGCGCCAGCCATCCGACATTGATGCGCTCTTTGCGAAAAGAGCAGTGTTTGCGGAACGTGCCCCTGTCATCGGCGTTGGCTCTGCATCACCCCATCAACGGAGAAGCAGCCATGGCTGCCAAGCATAAGACATTGCAGGACCTGTTCCACGACACGCTCAAGGACATCTACTTCGCGGAGAAGAAAATTCTGACCGCGCTGCCGAAAATGGCCAAGGCCGCGCAGACAGAAGAGCTTTCGGCCGCGTTCGAGAAACACGAAGGCCAGACCGAGGAACATGTGGCGCGCCTCGAGAAAGTGTTCGAGATGATCGACGCCAAGCCGCAGGGCAAGACCTGTGACGCGATTGTCGGCATCATCGAGGAAGGCCAGGAGGTCATGAAGGAATACAAGGGCTCGCCCGCGCTCGACGCCGGCCTGCTGGCGGCGGCGCAAGCGGTCGAGCACTACGAGATTTCACGCTACGGCACCCTGAAAAGCTGGGCCGAGGAGCTTGGCCTCGACGATGCGGTGCAACTGCTCGACGAGACGCTCAGCGAGGAAAAGGAAACCGACCAGGCGCTGACGCAGCTCGCCGAGACCGCCGTCAACCAGCAGGCCGAGGCGGCCTGAGACGAAAGGGCGGTGCCATGACACGGACGGCGGCAAAGGACAGGTTCGCGCGCGATGCCGAAAAGGTCGCGCAGCACGAGCGCGCGATCCAGCGCGACGTCGATCAGGCCGAGCAGGGTCCTTCGAAAAGCAAGTCAAAGGAGCCCAAACAGGCTGGCGCGCGCGCCTATCCGACGCCACCGTTCCCGAAGCAGCATCTGAAGAAGCCCGGCGACGAGGCCGATCTCGAGCTGCAGCCGATGTACGACGCCCCGCACTACAAGGGCTCGGAAAAGCTGCTCGACAGGGTGGCGCTGATCACCGGCGGCGATTCCGGCATCGGCCGGGCGGTGGCGGTGCTGTACGCCCGCGAAGGTGCGGATGTCGCGGTGGCGTATCTCTCCGAGCACGAGGATGCTGAGGAAACGAGGCGCGCGGTCGAGAGGGAAGGCCGCCGCTGCATCACCATCTCCGGCGACGTGGCCGATCCGGAGTTCTGCGAGGCGGCGGTCGCGCGCGTCGTCAAAGAGTTCGGCCGGATCGACATTCTGGTGAACAACGCCGCATTCCAGGAGCATGTCGAGGAGTTCGAGCAGCTCACCAATGAGCATTTCGACCGCACCATCAAGACCAATCTCTACGGCTACTTCTACATGGCGAAGGCCGCGGTGCCGCATATGAAGCCGGGCAGCGCGATCGTCATGTGTGGCTCGGTGACCGGACTGCTCGGCAGCAAGGACCTGCTGGATTATTCGATGACCAAGGGCGGGATCCACGCCTTCACGCGGTCACTGGCGACGCATCTGGTCGAGCGCGGCATCCGCGTCAACGCAGTGGCGCCAGGACCCGTGTGGACGCCGCTCAATCCCGCGGACAAGAACGCCGAGCGCGTCGCGAAATTCGGCTCCGACACGCCGATGAAGCGTCCGGCGCAGCCCGAGGAGATCGCGCCGGCCTTCGTGTTTCTCGCAGCGCCAAGCTGTTCGAGCTACATCACCGGCGAAATCCTGCCGGTCATCGGCGGCTACTCCGGCGGCTAGCAGGTCGCTGAAAAACTCTCCGCGGTCATTCCGGGACGCCGCGAAGCGGCGGGCCCGGAATCCAGTTCAGTAGAAATTCCCTTTGTAGCTGGATTCCGGGCTCGCGCCTTCGGCGCGCCCCGGAATGACACCTCGAACTTTTTCATCAGCCCTGCCAGAGCATTTTTCCGGCGAAAGCCTGCCCCGGACTTGATCCGGGGTGTGCAGCGGTTCGCCGCAGAAAATGCGACCAAACTAAAGAAGCCAAAAGGCAGGGTTGCGGCCGGCGGCGTTGAAGCATGGGGCAGCCCGCCCTATGCTCGCCGCCGCATGAAGCCCGCCCCGTTCCAGTATCACGCGCCCAAGACCATCGACGAAGCCCTCGACCTCTTGGCCGAATACGGCGAGGACGACGGCCGCGTGATTGCCGGGGGACAGAGCCTGGTGCCGACCATGGCGTTCCGCCTGGCGAAACCGCGGCATCTGGTCGACATCAACGGCGTCGGCGAGCTCAACTATCTCGAGATCAAGGACGGACAGCTTCACATCGGCGCGGGCGTGCGCCACTCCGCCTTCGAGCAGCCGGTCGATAACGGGCCGCTCGGCCGGCTTCTGTCCGAGGTGGTCAAGCACATCGCCCACCATCCGATCCGCACCCGCGGCACGTTCTGCGGCAGCATCGCCCATGCCGATCCCGCCTCCGAATGGTGCGCGGTCGTTGCGGCGCTCGACGGCGACATGCTGTGCGAGAGCAAGCGCGGCGGCGCGCGGCTCGTCCCGGCGCGCGACTTCTTCAAGGGCATCATGACCACGGCGCTGCGCGACGACGAGCTTCTCACCGAGGTGCGCCTGCCGATCCTGCCGCAGGACGCCTATGCGGGCTTCGCCGAGTTCAGCCGCCGCCCGGGCGATTACGCCATCGCCATGGCGGTCGCGACCTACCGTCTCAAGGCCGGCGTCATGAGCGATATGCTGCGGATCGCGGTCGGCGGTGCCGAGGCGGCGCCCCGCCGCATCGCCGAGGCCGAGCGCACGCTGATCGGCCGCCCGCCGAACCTCGGCACGTTCCAGTCCGCCGCCCATGCGGTGGTCAAGGCGGTGCGGCCGCTCGATGACGCCAACGTGTCCGCCGACTACCGGCTCGGCATCGTGCGCACCATGGTCACGCGTGCCTTGCAGAACGCCAATCCCGCGGGTGCCAGCGAATGAACGACGCTCCTGCCCCCTCGAAATGGATCGGCCAGTCGGTCGAGCGGCTGGAGGATCCGCCGCTGGTCACCGGCCGGGCGCGCTTTGCCGGCGACATCAACTTCGCGCGCCAGCTTCACATGCGGGTGGTGCGCTCGAACCATGCGCACGCCAACATCACGTCGATCTATACCGATTCGGCGCGCATGCTTCCCGGCGTGTTTGCGGTCTGGACGGCGGAGGACATCGCCGACATCCCGCCGATCGACTTCCGCGAAGGACCCATCGAAAAACTGGCCCCTTACCGCCAGCCGGTGCTGGCGGTGCACAAGGTGCGCTATGTCGGCGAGCCGATCGCCGTGGTGTTCGCCGAGGATCCCTATATTGCCGAGGACGCCGCCGACATCGTCACCATGGAGGTCGAGGAATTGCCGCCGCTGCTCGACGCCCGCGACGAGCCCGGCGAGTTCTCGTTCGCCCGCGACACCGAGGCGACCGTGCTGCATCAGGGCTATGGCGACGTCGAGGCGGTGTTCAAGACCGCGCCGCACATCGTCGAGCTCAAGCTCACCAGCGGCCGGCATTCCGGCGTGCCTTTGGAGACTCGAGGAGCAATAGGCCGCTACGACGCTTCGCGCGACGTGCTGGAGCTGCACGGCGCGGCGAAGGTGCCGCACCGGAACAAGGAATTGATCGCGCGGATGCTCAACCGGCCGCCGTCGTCGGTGCAGTGCTTCGAGTCTCACGTCGGTGGCGGCTTCGGCATCCGCGGCGAGATCTATCCCGAGGACATCCTGGTCTGCGTCGCGGCGATGCGCTTGGAGCGGCCGGTGAAATGGATCGAGGACCGCCGCGAGCATCTGATCGCCGCCAACCATTCGCGCAACCAGCATCATCACATCAGGGCCGCGGTGGCCGACGACGGCGAAATCCTCGCCATCGACGACGAGATTTTCCACGACAACGGCGCCTACGTCCGCACCCACGCGACGCGCGTGGCGATGATGACCTGCGGCGTGCTGCCTGGACCTTATCGGGTGCCGGGCGCTTATCGCGCGACCTGTCACTTCCGCTTGACCAACAAGACGCCGGCCGCGACCTACCGTGCGCCGGGCCGCTTTGAGACCACGTTCGTGCGCGAGCGGCTGGTCGACGCCATCGCCCACCAGCTTCGGCTCGACCCGATCCATGTGCGGCGGCGCAACGCCGTCACTGTCAACGAGATGCCGTTCAAGCGGCCATTGGAGGCGCTCGGCGAGGAAATCCATTTCGACTCGGGCGACTATCACGCCTTGCTCGACACCACGCTCAAGCATGTCGAATGGGCGAAGCTGAACCAGGACCTGGCCGCGCGTCGCGAAAACGGCGAGATGGTCGGCGTGGGGCTTGCGATGTTCGTCGAGAAGGCCGGCCTGGGTCCGGCCGACGGCGTCCGCATCCAGGTCGATACCTCGGGCGCGGTCGAGGTGATCACCGGCGGCGCGTCGATCGGGCAGGGGTTTGAGACGGTGATGGCGCAGGTCGCCGCAGATTGCCTCGGCACCGATTACAAAAAAATGCGCGTCATTCACGGCCAGACCGACCGCATCGAACAGGGCATCGGCGCGCACGCTTCGCGCGCCACGGTGATGACCGCCTCCGCCACGCGCGTCGCCGCGCTCAAGGTGCGCGACAAGGCGCTGAACATGGCGGCCGATCTGCTGCAGTCACCGGCCGACACGCTCGATATCGTCAATGGCGAGGTGGTGATCGCCGGGCGCAAGAGCGGCCCCTCGATCTCGCTCGGCAAGATCGCCGCGGCGCTCGGGCCAAGCTCCAAGCTGCGCGGTGAGCGCGAGCCGGGGCTGTCCGCCGAAGGCTGGTTCTACGCCGACCACCAGGTCTATCCCTACGGCAATCATCTCGCGGTGGTGAAGGTCGATCCGGACACCGGCTTCGTGAAGGTGCTGCGCTATGTCGTTGCCTATGACGTCGGCCGCGCGCTCAACCCGGCGCTGGTGAAGGCGCAGATCGCCGGCGGCTTCGCGCAGGGGCTCGGCGGCGCGCTGATGGAGGAGTTCACCTACAACGAGCGCGGCGATCCGCTGTCCTCGACCTTCGGCGATTACCTGCTGCCGACCATCAAGGACGTGCCGGACATTGAGATCATTCTGACCGAGGACTATCCAACGCCGCTGAATCCGCTCGGCATCAAAGGCGCGGGCGAAAGCGGCGTGAACGGCGTCGGCGCGGCCATTGCCACCGCGATCGACGACGCGATCGGCATTCCGGGCGCCATCACCGAACTGCCGGTGACGCCGCAGCGGTTGAAGGCGATCATTGACGGCAAGCAGTGAGTTTTCCGATTTTTGAGGGGAGCCCGTATGGCATTTTCTTTGCGTCTGGCGACGGGCTGGGCAGCGCTGCTGGTGCTTGCGACGCCGGCGTTGCCGCAATCGCAGCCCGCAACGCATATCGAGGTGCTCGAAGTGGTGTCGTCCGGTTTCTCGGGGCCGGGCGAGGCGGTGCAGCGCGGCAAGATCCGCCAGCGGTTTTCGCGGACTCCGGCGGTGACCGGACAGGTCGGCACCAAATTCAATATGAGCGTACGCCTGGTCGGTCAGCCGGACGACGCGGAGGTGATGCTGCGCTGGGTCTGGAGAACGCCGCGTCCCGGCCTCAACGATCCGGGGACCGGCCGGCTCACGCGCATGATCTCCGAGGAGGCGCCGGCCAAGATCGGCAGCGAAGTGCAGAACAGCTTCGAGTTCCGCAGCGAAGAACAACTCGTGAAGGGCAGCTGGCGCGCCGAAGTCTGGAACGCCCGCCGCAGGCTCGCGGTGCGCCGGTTCGCGATCCGGTGAGCCGGGTTATAATGTGCTGATCCTCGAACCGCGGGACCTGCCATGAACACCAACGTCGATCCTCGCAGCGCGGCGGCCAAGTCTAGTGCAAGCAAGTCCAATGCGCCGAAGCAGGACCTGCGCGCCTGGCTCGCCGAGATGGAAGCCGCGGGCGAGGTGACGCACATCTCGGGCGCCGAGCGCGAGCGCGAGATCGGCGGCATCGTCGACATCTTCCAGCGCAAGATCGGCAATCCGCTGGTGCTGTTCGACGACATCCCGGGCTATCCGAAGGGGCATCGCATCCTGGCGAACCTGCTCACCTCGATCCGCCGCATCAACATGACCATGGGCCATCCGCCCGACGGCACCGAGATCGAGCTGGTGCGCCATTGGCGCAAATACATGAAGGAGGCGAAGACCATTCCGCCGGTCGAGGTCGCGAGCGGTGCGCTTCTGGAAAACGTCAAGACCGGCGACGATATCGACCTGTTCACCATCCCGATCCCGCGCTGGCACGAGCACGACGGCGGCTACTACATGGGCACCGGCGACATGGTGATCATGCGCGACCCGGACACCGGCTGGATCAACTACGGCGCCTATCGCGTGCAGGCGCACGACAAGAAGCTCGCCACCGTGATGTGCTCCAAGGGCAAGCACGGCGACATGATCCAGAAGAAGTATCACGAGCGCGGGGAAGCCTGCCCGGTCGCGGTGGTCTGCGGCATGCACCCGGCGCTGTTCATGATCGCGGGCCTCGAGATCCCGCACGGCAAGAACGAGTACGACGCGGCGGGTGGCCTGCTGGGCGAGCCGGTTCAAGTGATCAAGGGGCCGGTGACCGGGCTGCCGATCCCGGCGCATGCCGAGATCGCCTTCGAGGGGTTCATCCATCCGAACGACCGGATCGACGAAGGCCCGCTCGGCGAATGGACCGGCTATTACGCGGGCGGTCTGAAGAAAGAGCCGGCGATCCGCGTCGAGACCATGATGTATCGCGACAACCCAATCCTGCTCGGCGCGATCCCCGGCATCCCGCCGGACGACGACTCGTTCTACCGCGGCTCGTACCGCTCCGGCGCGGTTTGGAACCAGCTCGAGGCCGCGGGCGTGCCGGAGATCAAGGGCGTGTGGTCGCATGCCGCGGGCGGCTCGCGGCTCTGGCTCACCGTGTCGATCAAGCAGATGTATGCCGGCCACGCCAAGCAGGCGGGCCTCATTGCCTCGCAGTGCCACGCCGGCGCCTACGTCAACCGTTTCGTGGTCGTGGTGGACGACGACATCGATCCCGCCGACATGGACAAGGTGATCTGGGCGATGTGCACGCGCTGCGATCCGCGCGAGGGCATGGAGATTTTGCGCGGCTGCTGGTCGTCGGCGCTCGATCCGATGGCCTACTCGGAAACAGACCCGCGCAACGCCCGCGTCGTCATCGACGCCTGCAAGCCGTTCGGCCGGCGCGCCACGTTCCCGATCGTGGTGCGGGCGAGCCAGGAGGTCGAAGACCTGGTGCGCGGCAAGTTCGGCGACAAGCTGCCGAAGTAGGAAGCGTACCCAACGCATGACCGAAAAAATCAACGTGCTCCTTCGCATCAACGGCCGTGATCATGAGATCAGCGTCGAGCCGCGCAAGACGCTGGTCGATGCGATCCGCGACGACTGCGGCCTGACCGGCACCCATATCGGCTGCGAGCACGGCTTCTGCGGCGCCTGCACGGTGATCGTCGGCGGCGAGGCGGTGCGCTCGTGCCTGATGTTCGCGGTGCAGGCCCATGCCCAGCGAATCCGCACCGTCGAAGGACTGGCCAAGAACGGCACGCTGCATCCGCTGCAGCGCGCCTTCATGGCGCATCACGGCCTGCAGTGCGGTTTCTGCACGCCGGGCTTCCTGATGCTGACGGTGAACGCGCTGGAGAAGAACCCGCGGATCGGCGACGAGGAACTGCTCGACGTGCTGTCGTCGAACCTCTGCCGCTGCACCGGCTATCAGAACATCCTCAAGGCGGTGCATGCCGCGCGCGAGGAGATGCGGCCTCCGGCGCCGCGGATCGATCCGTCGCAGGAGGTGGCGCCAGCCGCCGATCTCGATTTGCCGGTCGGGCGGGTGGAAATCGTCAATCGCGACTGAAGCCCTTCCCGTCTGCTTCCGTCATGCGCGGGCGAAAAACGGCGCCGCGATGGGCTTGTCGAGCATCCGAAACGTGCAAAATTCCAGGACACAACCTTAGATGGGAAGCTGGCGGAACGAACTATCTACTTGCCGCCGCCCGGGCGAGCAGCAGCCGGCGTTCGCGTTCGTTGCGCGTCAGCGACGCCGCGCGCTCGAACTCGGCGCGCGCCTCGCCGTGGCGGTCGAGCTTCGAAAGCAGGTCGCCGCGCACACTCGGCAGCAGGTGATAAGTCTTCAGCGCAGGCGCCGCACTCAATCGGTCGACCAGCTCGAGGCCCGCCGCGGGACCGGATGCCATGCTGACCGCGACCGCCCGGTTGAGCTCCACCACCGGCGACGGCGAAAGGTTTGCGAGTGCGCCGTAAAGCGCGACGATGCGCGGCCAGTCGGTGTCGTCGGCGATCCGCGCCCGCGCGTGGCAGGCCGCGATCGCGGCCTGCAGCTGATAAGGCCCAGGCGCACCACAGAGCGCGCCGCCGAGCGCCTCCGCCAGCGCGAGCGCGGCGAGCCCGCGCCGGATCAGCAGCCGATCCCAGCGCGCACGGTTCTGATCGAGCAGCAGGATCGGATCGCCGCCGGGGCCGGTCCGCGCGCCGAACCGTGACGCCTGGATCTCCATCAGCGCGACGAGGCCGTGCACCTCGGGCTCGAGCGGCGCAAGCCCGGCGAGGATGCGGCCGAGCCGCAGCGCCTCCTCGCAAAGCTCGAGCCGCATCCAGTCCTGGCCCGCGGTCGCCGCATAGCCCTCGTTGAAGATCAGGTAGATCACCTCGAGCACGGAGGCGAGCCGCGTGCCGCGCTCGGGCCCGTGCGGCACCTCGAACGGCACGCGTGCGTCCGCGAGCGTGCGCTTGGCGCGCACGATGCGCTGCGCGATGGTCGGCTCGGCGACCAGAAACGCCCGCGCAATCTCGTCGGTGGTGAGCCCGCCGAGCATCCGCAGCGTCAGCGCGGCCCGCGCCTCGGCCGACAGCACCGGATGGCAGGCGGTGAAGATGAGCCGCAACAGGTCGTCGCCGATATCGTCGTCGAGCGCGCCCTCGAAGTCCGGCATGTCGCCTTCCAGGCTCTGCTGCTCCCGGCCGATCTCGCCGTGCTTGCGCTCGGCGAGCCTTAAGCGGCGGAAGTGATCGATGGCGCGGTGTTTGGCCACGGCCGTCAGCCAGGCGCCGGGCCGCTCGGGCACGCCGGTGCGCGGCCATTCCTCGAGCGCCGAGACCAGCGCGTCCTGGGCGAGCTCCTCGGCAAGGCCTACGTCGCGGGTGATCCGCGCGAGGCCGGCGATCAGCTTCGCCTGCTCGATGCGAAAAACCGCCTGGATTGTCCGGTGGATATCGGTGGCCGTCACAGCCACCGATCACACCACCCTCGATCCGCCCGGGCAAGCCGGGCGGCACAGGCTTACGTCTTCTGCTGTTCCAGCGTCGCCTGGAGAGCGCGATGATGCTCGATGGCATCGCCAGGGGCGAAGTCATCGAGCTCGAAGACCTGCCGGATCTCGATCTCGCCGTCCTCATTGTGGGGATTGGGGCAGCGCTTCATCCACTCGATCGCTTCCTCCTTCGACTTGACCTGGATGAGCCAGTAGCCCGCGATCAGCTCTTTGGTCTCGGCGAACGGCCCGTCGATCACCGTGCGGCTTTTGCCGGAGAAGCGGATGCGCGCGCCCTTGGCGCTCGGCTGCAGGCCGTTGCCGTCGAGCATCACGCCGGCGTTGACCATCTCCTCGTTGAACTTGGCCATGGCGCCAAGCAGCTCCTCGGACGGCATCTTCCCGGCTTCGGAGTCCTTGGTGGCCTTGATGATGATCATGAAACGCATGGGGGTTCCTTTCGTTTAAGCGGCCCGGGCCTCCGGACGCTGTCGTCCGGATATCAAAACCCGCGCTCTGACGACACGGCGAACGGCGGGCGCCGGAATCGACAGTGCCCTGAAAAAAATTTTCAGCCGAGGCGGCCCTTTTTTCGCGGTCCGAAGGTAAGGAGTAACCGCTTGCGGACCCGTCGCGACCGTCATGGCCAGCTACTGCCCCCCGATCGCCTTCCGGGTTTCCTCCACGACGTCTTTTGGCGTGGCATAAAGCTCCGCGAGCAGCCGGTCGATCTCGGCCCCGCTCACCGGATTGACCTCCTGGCCGCGCGCCTTCATCTCGGTGATCAGCTCCGGGTCGGCCCATACGTCGTCGAATGCCTTGCGCAGGGCGGCCGCGCGCTCCGGCGGCAGCCCGGGCGGCGCCGCATAGGGCCGCGCCATCTCCTGCCGGCTCAGCACCAGGCGCAGCATCTGCTTCTTCTTCTCGGTGTCGGCAAACTCGGTGATCAGCGGGATGTGCTGCAGGTCGGCGCTTTTGACGAGACTGAGCTGCACCGGCAGGTTGACCTTCTTCTCCGCGAGCCACTGCGGCCGCAAGGTCTTCAGGCTGGTCCATGACCAGCTGGCCCGCGTATCGACCTCGCCACGCTCCAGCGCAATCGCGATCTCGGCGGTGCCGGGATAGCCGCTGATCAGCCGGAGCTTGGCGCCGAACGCGTTCTTCAAGAGCAGCGCGTAGATGTCGGGGTCCGAGCCCGAGCCTTCGCCGCCGACGGTGAACGGCTTCGTCACGATGTCGTCCCAGGTCTTCACCGGCGAGGTGTGCCAGGCAACGAACACGCTGGTCTCGTTGGTGCCGCTGCCGAGCCAGGTGAACTTGGTCGCGTCGAACTGCACGTTGGTGCCGCCGATCAGCGGTTCCATCGCCATGCCGCGGCTGAAGGTGCCGATGGTCAGGCCATCCTTCGGCGCGACGGCGTAGAGATAGTTGGCGAACTTGAGCGAGCCCGCGCCTGGCATGTTCTGCACCACGATCGCCGGGTTGCCGGGGATGTGCTTCGAAAGATGCCGCGCCAGGATGCGGGTGTAGGTGTCGTAGCCGCCGCCGGAGCTGTAGCCGACGATCAGGTTGAGGTTCTTGCCGCGGTAGAAGTCGGCCACCGGCTGCGCCTGCGCCGGTTGCAGCAGAACCGAAAGCAGCGCGCACACCACAAACGCGCACCAGCGTTGCGGAGCTCCTCGCATGGGTTGCCCATTCTTGAGCTGGTTTCCTATACTTGCGGTTTCCTTGCGTCAGGACCGCGATGAAGCCGCCTCCCTTTCAATACCACGATCCGAAGACCGTCGCCGAGGCCGTCAGCCTGCTCGGCACTCTCGATAACGCCAAGGTGCTCGCCGGCGGCCAGTCGCTGATGCCGATGCTCAACATGCGGTTCGTGCTGCCGGACCATGTGATCGACCTCAACCTGGTCGAAGGGCTGTCCTACATCCGCGAGGCGGGCGGCGCGCTCGAGATCGGCGCCATGACGCGGCAGCGCGATCTCGAATTCTCCGATCTGGTGAAGGCAAAATGCCCGCTGATGCATGAGGCGATCATGCATATCGGCCACCGCCAGACACGCAACCGCGGCACCATCGGCGGCTCGCTGTGCCATCTTGATCCCTCCGCCGAGCTGGTGTCGGTGGCGGCCGCCCACGACGCCACGGTTTCGGTCGTGGGCCCGAACGGCACCCGCGAGATCGCGTTCCGGGACTTCCCGGCGGGCTATCTGACGCCGGCGATCGAGCTCAACGAGATCGTCACCGCGATCCGTATCCCGCTCTGGCCCGCGGCGCACAAGGCGGCGTTCATCGAGTTCTCGCGCCGGCACGGCGATTTCGCCATCGTCTCGGCTGCGGCCCTGCTGCAGGTCAACGGCGGCAAGATCTCGCGCGCCTCCGTCACCGTCGGCGGCGTCGCGGTGGCACCGGTCCGCGCGACCGAGGTCGAGCAGGCCATCACCGGCCAGGCGCCGTCGAGCGCGCTGTTCGCCAAGGCCTGCGAAAGCTGCCGCGGCATCGAAGCCATGTCCGACATCCACGCCTCGTCCGACTACCGCCAGCATCTCGCCGCGGTGCTGTCGCGCCGCGCGCTGGAGAAGGCCGCGGGCCTTGCCGACAACGCGCCCTGGAACAGGCCGCACTAGGGACACCATGAGCGAAAAGCGCACCATCACCGTCACCGTCAACGGCACGAAGTACGAAAGGGAAGTGCCGGTCCGCATCACGCTCGCCGACTTCATCCGCTATGAGCTGAAGCTCACCGGCACGCATCTCGGCTGCGAGCATGGCGTTTGCGGTGCGTGCACGATCCTGCTCGACGGCCGCTCGGCGCGCTCCTGCCTGATGCTCGCGGTGCAGGCCAACGGCCACGAGATCCTGACCGTGGAGGGCATCGCGCCGTCAGCCGACAAGCTGCATCCCCTGCAGGAGGCGTTCCGCGACAACCACGGTCTCCAGTGCGGATTCTGCACGCCCGGCATGCTGACGACATTACTGGAATTTCTACGTGATAACCCGGACCCCACCGAGCGCGAGGTCAGGGTGGCGATTTCCGGTAATCTTTGCCGCTGTACCGGGTACCAGGGCATCGTTTTGGCCGCCTTGGACGCCGCCAAGCGCATGAAGGCGCCCCGGGCGTAGGCGTTGGCGACAGCTTTTACTGTACACGCAATTCGTTTTTGCGCTGCAGCAGCGCAGTCGTTTTGGCCATTCCCCAGCCGCGTTTTGTGTTAGACTTTAAAAAAAATTACGACTGCTGGGAATGCTATGGAGCGACGAGAGTTCATAGCCATTTTGGGCGGCGCTGCCGCATTGCTGCCTTTGCAGACGAGCGGCGCCCTGGCGAGTCACGGACTAGCGACCGACAGCAAGCTCGCCGGAAGCTGGAGCTTCGTGTCGTCGGTCAACATGCGCAACGACGGAACGCCGGTTGATCGCTGGGGACCGAACACCCGCGGCATGCTGATGTTCGACGAGCACGGCTATTTCTCGCAGATCATCACCGGCTCCGAGTCGCGCATGTTCGGCTCAAAGAACTATTGCGCGTTCGGCAACTACACCTTCGATGCCGCTGCCGGAAACCTGAATTTGAAATTCAAAGGCTGCTCGATCGCCAGGAGCGTCGGCTCGATTCAGGAGCGCAAGGTCCTGCTGCTCACGGCGGACGAGCTGAAATACATCAACCCGGTGACCGCTTCCGGCACCGTCGCCGAAGTGGTGTGGAAGCGCCTCGCCTGAAATTCTGTCCGATTGGATTTGGCGCGCCGTCAGATGATCGCGTGCCGCACCTTGGCCGACACCCATTCGCTGACCACCACCGTCGCGATGATCACCAGCAGGATCAGCGACACCTGCGTCCATGACAGCGTGGTGATCGCGGCGTTCAGCGGCAGGCCGATGCCGCCTGCGCCGACGAGGCCCAGCACCGTCGATTCGCGGATGTTGATGTCCCAGCGAAACACGGAAATTCCCGCGAACGCCGGCATCACCTGCGGCACGATGCCGTACGCCGTCACCTGCGCGCCACTGGCCCCGGTCGCGCGCACCGCCTCGACCTGGCTCTCGTCGATCTCCTCGATCGCTTCGTAAAGCAGCTTGGCGCAGAAGCCGATCGAGCGCAGCGCGATCGACAGGATGCCGGCGAACACGCCCGGGCCGATGATGGTGACCAGCATCAGCGCCCAGATCAGCGAGTTGATCGAGCGCGACGAGACGATGATGAACAGCGCGACCGGCCGCACGAACGCGACGCTCGGCGTGGTGTTGCGCGCCGCGCAATAGGCGACCGGCACGGCGAGAACGATCGCGATCAGCGTGCCCAGCGTGGCGATGTTGATGGTGTCCCAGATCGGCCGCCACAGCGTGTGAATGAACTTCCAGTCCGGCGGCACCATCCGCACGCCGAGATCGGCCGCCTGCGTCGGCGCGTCGGTGACGAACTCCCAGATGGTTTTTTCGGAGATGAGCTGCCAGCAGTAGACGAAGATCGCGACGCCCACGAGCCAGGCGGCCCAGACCGTAAACTGCGCGCCGCGCTCGCGCCGCTGCCAGATCTTGGTTTCGCCCCGGACCGCGACCGCCATCACTGCACCCAGCGCCGCATGAAGCCGGACGAGTATTCGACCACCATGACGATGGCGATGATGATCAGGAGGATCGCTGCGGCCGAGTCGAACTCGTAGCGGTCGAACGCGGTGTTGAGGGTGGCGCCGATGCCGCCGCCGCCGACGATGCCGACCACCGCCGACTCGCGGAAGTTGATGTCGAAGCGGTAGAGGCCGAGCCCGATCATGCGCGGCATCACCTGCGGCTGGACGCCGTAGTTGATCCATTGCAGCCAGCCCGCGCCGGTCGCGCGCACCGCCTCGGCCTGCGCCGGGTCCATGTCCTCGATGTCTTCGGCGAGCAGCTTGCCGTAGAAGCCGATGGTCGCGACCGACAGCGTCACCACGCCGGCGAACGGCCCGAAGCCGAACAGCTTGACGAAGAAGATCGCGAGGATGATCTCCTGGAAGCTGCGCGACACCGCGAGGATGCCGCGGCAGAAATAGTAGACCGGGGCAGGGGCGATGTTCTTCGCCGCGCCGATGCCGACCGGCACCGAAAGCGCGATGCCGATGACGGTGGAGATCACCGTCATCCAGAGGCTTTCCATGATGCCTTCGGCGATCTCGGGCCAGCGGCTGACGAAATCCGGCGGGAAGAACGCGGCGAAAAACCGCGCGCCGCGCGGCAGGCCCTCCCACACCCGCGCCCAGTTCACCTCGGTGGTGCCGAGCGCCAGCGCGAGGTAAAGCGCGAAGCCGAGCCCCAGCGACCAGCGCAGCCACGCCGACTTGATCAGCGGCGGCTTCTTCCAGCGGCGCGGGGCGACGGCTGTTGCGGTCATCGTCACGTCAGCCCGGCCATGCGGTCGCGATGCGGCTGCGGCGGCTCGAGGTGAACGATCTGGCCCGCTTCCTCTTCCTCCTGATCCGCATCCTCGTCGACCTTGCGGATCGTCTCCGACCAGTCTTCCTCGCCGTAGATCCGGGTCAGCACGTCGGCGGTCAGACCGTCGGGCGGCCCGTCATAGACGATCGCGCCGAGCTGCAGGCCGACGATCCGCTCGGCGAACATCTGCGCCAGCATCACGTCGTGGATGTTGATGATCGCCGAAAGCTTGCGCTCCTCGCACAATTCCTTGATCAGCCGCATGATCTGCCGCGAGGTTTTTGGATCGAGCGACGCGGTCGGCTCGTCGACCAGCAGCAATTCGGGATTCTGGATGAGCGCCCGGCAGATGCCGACGCGCTGGCGCTGGCCGCCGGACAGCTCGTCGGCGCGCTTGTCGGCCATGTGATCGAGGCCGACGCGCGCGAGCAGCCGGAAGGCCTCGTCGACATCCGCTTGCGGAAATTTCCGGAACCAGCTCTGCCAGAAGCCGACATAGCCGAGCCGGCCGCTCAGCACGTTCTCCATCACGCTCAATCGCTCGACCAGCGCGTATTCCTGGAAGATCATGCCCATGCGCCGCCGCGCCCGCCGCAGCTCGCCGCTGCCAAGTTGCGTCAGCTCAGTGTCGTTGAGCGTGATCGTGCCCGCGGTCGGCTCGACCAGCCGGTTGATGCAGCGGATCAGCGTGGATTTGCCCGCGCCCGAGGGCCCGATCAGCGCCATCACCTGGCCGTCCGGAACGTCGAGATCGACGCCCTTCAGCGCCAGGTCGCCGGTCCGGTAGCGCTTCGCCAGACCCTTGATGCGCAGCATTCAACCTCCCCCCGGCGCGGCCGATGAACCAGGCCGTCTTGGCGAGGCTTGGTGCTCTCGATCAGCCCCGTCACTTGCAAGTGTATTTGACGCCGGTGGCCGCGTCGATCTTGCGGAGAACCGCCCAGTCCTTCTTGTATTCGATGGGGATGAACTTGTCCTCCTTCTGGAACTCCTGCTTGAGGGCCGAGCCCTCCCACGGGAAGGTGAAGAAGGCTTCCTTGACCCTTTCGACCAGCTTCGGGTCGAGATTGTAGACGTGGCCGTAGCCCGTGGTCGGGAACGTCTCCGACTTGTAGATCGAGCGGATCTTCGCCTTGTCGAACACCTTGCGGTCGAGCATCCGGTTGAGCACGGAATTGGCGACTGCCGCGGCCTCGAAGTCCTTGTTGACCACGCCGAGGATCGAGTTGTCGTGCTTGCCGGAGAACACCGGCTCGTAGTCGCGCTTGGCTTCGAGGTTGAAGTCGGCCTTGAGAATCGCCGACGGCGCCTTGAAGCCGGAGTTCGAGGTCGCGTCGGTGAAGGCGATCTTCTTGCCTTTGAGATCGGCCGGCGCCTTGATCGGGCTGTCGGCCGGCACGATGATTTCCATCTCGTAGCCGAAGCTTCCGTCTTTCGCCGCCATCATCGTGAACGGCACGAAGCCCGCGCAGTTCACCGCCGTTGCATTGCCGCCGGCGTTGACGCCGGCCACATGCAGGCGGCCGGACCGCATCGCCTCGTACTGCGCGGCGTTCGACTGCACCGGGAAGAACACCACGCGCTTTCCGGTGACCTTTTCCATGTGCTTGATGAAGGGATCCCACGCCTTCTGGTACACCGCCGGGTCTTCGGTCGGCGTGTAGGCGAAGATCAGCGCCGAAGGATTGACGATCTGCTTCGGATCGGTCGGAAGGTCCGCGACAAGGTCGCCGTTCCTGTCGCAATAGGCCTTGTCGAGATCCCCGCGCGGGCAATCCTGCGCGCCCGCGGCGCTGGTCCACACGATGGCGCCGGCAAGCGCGGCGACGGCCGTCAGCGATCCGTTTCGCAGCATCTCGTGACTCCTGGATTTCAGGCGCCTGTTTGCAATCGCCCTCATTTACAAGTGTATTTCACACCGCTGGCCGCATCGATCTTGCGCACCACCGCCCAGTTCTTCTGGTAGGTGATCGGCACAAAACGGTCCTCGGTCTTGAACTCGGCCTTCAGGGCCGAGCCCTCCCACGGGAAGCCGAGGAAGCCTTCCCTGATCTTGGCTGCGAGCGCCGGGTCAAGATTATGCGCCACGCCGTAGCTCGTGGTGGGGAAGGTCTCGGACTTGTAGATCGTCCGGATCTTCGCCTTGTCCACCACCTTGCGCTCGAACATGCGGAACATCACTTCGTTGGCGATCGCCGCCGCTTCGTAGTCCTTGTTGGCGACGCCCAGCACCGAGTTGTCGTGCTTGCCCGAGAACACCGGCTCGTAGTCGCGCTTCGCCACGAGACCGAATTCGGCTTCCAGCAGCACCGAAGGCGCCTTGAAGCCGGAGTTCGAGGTTGGCGCCGTGAACGCCAGCTTCTTGCCCTTGAGGTCGGCCGGCGTCTTGATCGGACTGTCGGCTGGCACGATGATTTCCATCTCGTAGCCGAAGGTGCCTTCCTTGGTGCCCATGATGGCGAGCGGCACGTAGCCCGCGCAATTCACCGCAATCGGCGTCGGGCCGGTGCTGACGCCTGCGATGTGCAGGCGGCCCGACCGCATCGCCTCGATCTCCGCCGCATTCGACTGCACCGGGAAGAACACCACCTTCTTGCCGGTCACCTTCTCCATGTGGCGCAGGAAGCCGTCCCACACCTTGGAATAGAGCGAAGGGTCTTCGACCGGCGTGTAGGCGAAGATCAGCGTCGACGGGTTGACCAGTTGCTTCGGGTCGGTCGGCGCATCGGCGACGAGGTCGCCGTTTCTATCGCAATAGGCCTTGTCGAGATCGCCGCGCGGGCAATCGGCCTGGGCCCGGGCCGATCCGGTCCCGGCGAAGGTCAGCACGGCCATGCCAAGGATGAGCCGTTTGATCGAATGCAGCATCTGCCTCTCCTGCCAAAAGGCCGCCTGGCAAACCCGTTGCTACGGTGCCCTCTACGGTGCCTGGGCGACAGTTTTGCGACAGAATGCGTCGTGCCGGGTATGCCCGGCAAGCGGAAGCGAAGCCTGGAGAGCGGTTTATTCCGGGACCGGGCGAAAACGCCGCAGTGCGGCAATGCCGATGAAAATGAACAGGAGCATCACCACGGTCTGCGCGATGAGGAACGGCGGCTCCGACTGGGTCGGCGCCAGCGGCTGAAGCGCCTTCACCTTGTTGAAGAGCTGCGCCACCAGCACGAACACGTTGAGCCATTGCGCGATCAGCGCGGTCACCACATAGGCGCTGCGCCAGCGGCCCTCGAGCCCGAAGGCATAGCGCGCCAGGATCGCGATCAGCAGCGCCACGAGCGAGATGACGCCGAAGATGTGCGACGGCAGAATTTTTTCGAATGGAAATCCAAACCCGGTCACGCTGGTCAGCGCGGTCGTCGCGAGGAACACGGCGGTCCAGTCGTCCATCCGCTGCGAGGCCAGCATCCCCTTGATCACCACGAAGCCGGTGACGATGCCGATCAAGCTGACGATCACGTGCACCCAGGTGTAGACCGAAAAGTCGAGGTTCATCGACCGCCTCCTCATCCGTCCCGCAGCGCCCGCCTTGATGAATCTAGCATGGCGGCGAGCGGGGTCCCATTGCGCCTGGCGCGGCCCGCATGTGTCGCGGTGCACGGATCTGGGCGTGTTGAAATTCCGCCCGCAACCGCGCATGCTCGGACAGCCGGGAGACGCAGGAGAGGGGGCCATGACCACCATGCGTACGCTGCTGGCCGTTGCAAGCCTTGTCGCCGCACTCGCGGCTCCCGCCGCCGCCACCGACGATTATCCGTCGCGGCCGGTCCGGGTCGTCATTCCGTTCGATCCGGGTGGCATCAACGAGACCGGGGCGCGGATCGTCGCCACCCAGTTGAGCGAGCGGCTCGGCAAGCAGTTTCTGATGGAGTTCAAGCCCGGCGCGGGCGGCATGGTGGGCACCGAATACGCCTCGCGCGCCGCGCCCGACGGGTACACCATCGCGGTGATCTCGGTCGCCAATGCGGTGCACCCGGCGCTCTACAGCCTGACCTACGACCTGCGGAAGGCGTTCGAGCCGGTGGCGATGCTGCTGTCGAGCCCGAACACGCTCGCGGTGCATCCGTCGCTTCCTGCCAACACGCTCCGCGAGTTCATCGCGCTCGCCAAATCGAAGCCCGGCGACGTCCAGTATGCGTCGGCGGGCGTCGGCGGCTCGTTGCATCTCGGTATGGAGCTGTTCCGGATGCAGGCCGGGATCGAGATGCTGCACGTGCCGTTCCGCGGCGCAGGACCTGCGGCGATCGACGTGGTCGCCGGCAACACCAAGGCGGTGATGAGCTCGACCTCGACGCTGTCGCCGCACGTGCGCTCGGGCAAGCTCAAGGGGCTCGGCATCAGCTCCAAGGCGCGTCTGCCGTCGGTGCCGGAGGTGCCGACCTTCATCGAAGCCGGCTTCCCGCAATACGAGGCGGGCAACTGGATCGGCTTCGCCGTGCCCGCCGGCACGCCCCGATCGATCATCGAGAAGCTGCAGAAGGAAATCACCGCGATCCTCGACCTGCCCGAGGTGCAGAAGCAGTTCGAGAACCGCGGCGCGACCGCCGAGAAGATGACCGCGGCCGAATTCGGCGCCTATATCGACGCCGAGCTCGCCAAATGGGGCCGCGTGGTCCGGGACGCCAAGGTCAAGGCGGAGTGATCGTCCTGACGGCCTGCATGCGGCATGCTGCAGGTTGAGTTGCCGGCTGTCGTGGCGCATGCTGCCAGCCAACGCGCAGCGGCGCGAACGCCGGGGGATGGGCGATGACAAGATCGATCTCGCGATTGCTGATGGCCATCGGCGCGTGCCTGGCGCTGATCGCGCCCGTGGCCGCGCAGGACTATCCGAACAAGCCGGTGCGGGTGATCGTGCCGTTCGCGCCGGGCGGTCTCAACGACATCCTGGCGCGTGTCGTCAGCCAGCAGCTCAGCGAGCGGCTGGGCAAGCAGTTCGTGGTCGAGAACAAGACCGGTGCCGGCGGCATTGTCGGCTCCGAGCTCGTGGCGAAGGCGCCGGCCGACGGCTACACGCTGCTGATCGTCTCGATCGCGCACGCGGTCAATCCGGCGCTCTACAAGCTGCCCTACGACTCGCTGAAGGCGTTTGCGCCGATTTCGCTGTTCGCATCGAGCCCGAACGCGCTCGCGGTCAATCCGGAGCTGCCGGTCAGGTCGGTCAAGGAGTTCATCGCGCTCGCCAAGTCCAAGCCCGGCGACATCCAGTATGGCTCCGGCGGGGTCGGCGGCTCGCTGCATCTCGGCATGGAGCTGTTTAAGCTCACGGCCGGAATCGATCTCGTGCACGTGCCGTTCCGCGGTGCGGGGCCCGCGATCATCGACGTCGCCGGCGGACATACCAAGGCGATCGTGGCCACCATTGCGACGCTGTCGCCGCACGCGCGCTCCGGCAAGCTCCGCATGCTCGGCGTCAGCGGCAAGACGCGCAGCGCCATCATGCCCGACGTGCCGACGTTCGACGAGCAGGGCCTCACCGGCTACGAGGCGGGCAATTGGATCGGCATCGCCGCGCCGGCCGGCACGCCGCCCGCGATCGTCGCCCGCCTGAACAGAGAAATCGCGGCAATCCAGGATAGCGCCGACTTCAAGAGCAAGCTCGACGCCGACGGTGCCGTGGTCGTGAAGTTCACGCCGGCCGAATTCAACGCCTACATGGAGCGCGAGCTCGAAAAATGGGGCCGCGTCGTGCGCGAGGCCAAGATCAAGGCCGAATAAGGCGATCAGAATAGTGCAATCAGGCTTGGCGCGCTGCGTCGCAATATATTCTTCAGGGCGTCGAACCGATTTCACGTTCGCGCGTTAGGCCGGTCGAATGCGGCGGCGCGATTTCATATCGCTCGTGGGAAGCGCGGCAGCAATGCCGCTCGCCGGATTATTGATAGCCCGCGCGCAGGACGCCACGGGGCAATCTCCCGAACAGCCGCAAGACCAGCCGCCACAGGACCAGCCGGCGCCCGCGCCCGGGTCGGACGTTCCGTTGCCGCCGGAGCGCGTACGCCGCATCGGCGTGCTCATGAACGCGAGCCGGCGCGACCGGCAGACGGCCGCGCAGCTCGATGCGCTGGAGGAGGGGCTCAAGGCGAAAGGCTGGAACGAGGGACGAAACCTGCGGATCGACGGGCGCTGGCCCGGCGACAGCGACCGCCGCGTCCGGCGATCCGCCGCCGAGCTGGTCGAGCTTGCGCCCGAGGTGATTGTTGCAAGTGACGGCGAAACCGCCAAGGCGTTGCAGGCGGCCGGCGGCAGCATCCCGGTGGTGTTCGTCAATGCCGTCGATCCGGTCGGTGCAGGCCTCGTCGCCGCGCTGGACCAGCCGGGCGGCAACATCACCGGCGTCCGCCAGTCGGAGTTCGGCGCCAGCACCCAATGGCCCGAGTTGCTCAAGCGGATCGCGCCGAACGTCATGCGCGTGGCGATCCTGCACGATCCGGACACACGGCCGAACGAAAGCCAGGTCGCCGCGATCCAGACGGTCACGCCGGCCGTCGGCATGGAGGCGTTCGGCGTCGACGCCAAGAACTTCCGCGACCTGGAGCGCGCCATTGCCGGATTTTCCCGCTCGCCCAACGGCGGGCTGATCATCGGCATGCCGGAGCTGTCGTCCCGCGAACGCAGCGTCATCATCCGGCTTGCGGCGCGCTTCAAGCTGCCGGCGATCTATTCGGATCGGCAGTTCGTGAAGGCCGGCGGGCTCATCTCGCACGGGCCCGACCTCAAGGCGCAGTACCGGCTCGCGGCCGACTATGTGGATCGCATTCTCAAGGGCGAGAAACCCGCCGATCTGCCGGTGCAGACGCCGGCCAAGTTCAGTACAGCCATCAACCTGAAAACCGCGAAGGCGCTGGGCCTTACCGTCCCGCCCGGACTGCGCGAGCTGGCTGACGAGGTGGTCGATTAGATTTATGCTAGTCTCATGGACCGGATTCGTCCCGCAGAGGACGGACCGGCAAGGGAGGGCGACATGATGCTGAGCGGAGTGACCGTGCTGGTGGTCGCGTTGGCGACCCTGATCGTGATCTGGCTTTGCGTGTTGATCGGCTCGCCGTTTTTCGGCTCGCCGCCCGAGCACTAGAGCATCATCGTTTCAGCGTCGCGCGATCGATCATCGCGCCGTTTTGCCGTTGCGGATCATGGCGACGATCGTTGACGGCGTCAGCGGCACCTGGCCGATCCGCGCGCCGAACGGGCTGAGCGCATCCTCGATCGCCGAGATCAGCGCGGCGGCGCAGGGAATGGTGCCGGCCTCGCCGACGCCTTTGACACCGAGCGGGTTGAGCGGCGAGCGCGTCTCCTTGTAGAGCGTGTCGAGCATCGGCACCTCGGTCGCGGTCGGCAGCAGATAGTCGGCGAACGTGGTGGTCACCGGCTGACCCGCCTCGTCGTAGCCCATCCACTCGTAGAGCGCGTTGCCGATGCCGTGCGCCACGCCGCCGTGGATCTGGCCCTCGACCATCATCGGATTGATCAGGATGCCGGAGTCCTGCATCGCCACGTAACGGACGATCTTCACCTCGCCGGTCTCGGCGTCAACCTCGACCTCGCAAGCGTGGCAGCCGTTGGCATAGGCGAGCGAATCGGTGCGGTGGTTGACGTTGGCTTCGAGGCCAGGATCGACCCCCGCGGGAAAGCCGTAGCCCGGTGCGCCCTGCAGGATGCGCGCGATTTCGGCAAGCTTGACCTTGAGCTGCGGGGCGCCGGCGACGCGCACCTCGCCGTCCTTCAGTTCGAGATCATCCTCGTCAGCCTCCAGCACGTGCGAGGCGACTTTTTTTGCCTTATCGGCCACCGCCTTGGCGGCGAGATGCACCGACGAGCCCGCGGTGACGGTCTGGCGGCTGGCGAAGCCGCCAAGCCCGAGCGACACGCCCGAGGTGTCGCCCGCCACGACCTTCACGTTCGACACATCGACGCCGAGCTGATCAGCGGTGATCTGCGCAAGCGCCGTGCCCAGCCCCTGGCCCATCGCCGAGGCGCCGGTGAACACGGTGACCTTGCCGGTCCGTGAAATCCGAACGACCCCCGACTCGAACGGCCCGCGGCCCGAGCCTTTCACGCCATGCGCCAGCCCCATGCCGAGATAGCGGCCGTTGGCGCGCGCCTCGCTCTGACGCTTTACAAAGTCGTCCCAGCCGACCGCCTTCAGCGTTTCCGCCTGGCAGGCCGGATAGTCGCCGCTGTCGTATTCCATCGCCGCGCCGGAGCGCGCCTTCAGCGGCTTGCGATACGGCATCTTGCTCGCCGGAATGAGATTGCGCCGCCGCACCTCGGCGCGGTCGAGCCTCATCTCGCGCGCCACAAGGTCGAGCAGCCGTTCCATGGCGAACGCCGCCTGCGGGTAGCCCGCCCCGCGCACCGACGACACCGGCGTCTTGTTGGTCATGGCGATGGTCACCTCGACCGACAGGCCCGGGACCACGTAAGGCCCGCTCATGGTCGAGGTCGAGTTGTAGGGAATGTTCGGATCCTGCAGCGTATAGGCGCCGGTGTCGTGCAGGAGCTTGCCGCGGATGCCGAGCACCTTGGCCTGCGCGTCCACCGCGATCTCGAGCTGCCAGTACTGGTCCCGTTCGTGCACCGCGTTGGTGAAATACTCGCGCCGGTCCTCGGTCCATTTGATCGAGCGGCCGAGGTGCTTCGCCGCCGCGACCACCGCCACGTCTTCGGAGTAGACGCAGAGCTTGGCGCCGAAGCCGCCGCCGATGTCGGGGGCGACCACGCGCAGGCCGTGATCGAAATCCATCAGCGCGGTCAGCGACTGCGACAGGTCATGCGCCTTCTGCGTCGAGGCGTGCACGGTGATGCCGCCGTCGGCGGCGCGCACCTCGGCCAGGATCCCGCGCGCCTCGATCGAATGCGCGCCGCCGCGGTGCTGCCACAGCTCCTGCTTGAACACATGCGCGGCCTTGGCGAAGGCCGCGTTCACGTCGCCGAACTCGACCTTGTAGGTGGTGATGACGTTTGCGCCGAGCTCACGCCGGACCGGCGCACCGTCCTTCGCGCTCCGCACGTCGGCCGTGAAGGGCAGGGGCTCGTAGTCTACCGCGACCTGCGCCGCGGCGTCCTCGGCAAGGTAGCGGTCGTCGGCCACGACGATCGCCACCGGCTCGCCGACGTAGCTCGTCTCGCCGGGCGCCAGCGCATAGGCCCAGCATTTGTCGAGCGGCATGCCCGAGTTGGAATGCCGCACCATGCGGCGGTGGACCATCACGGCGGCCAGATCGTCGAGCGTGAGCACGGCGTGCACGCCGGGCACCGCCAGCGCCGCCTGCTTGTCGACACCCTTGATCAGCGCGTGCGGATGCGGGCTCCGCACGAAGGCGGCCTGCCAGGTGCCGGGCACGGCGATGTCGTCGACGAAGCGGCCCTTGCCCCGCAGCAGCGGCTCATCTTCGAGGCGGGTGATGCGAGAGCCGACGATAGGGGACATTTCCAATGAATCCGCGGTGTCCGGCGAGAATTGTGAATTAAGTATAGGGGAACGCCGACGCAGTAACACCCGCCGCGCGGTTCCACGACAAGGCGCCGCGGCGGGTTTCCTTTTATTTCGTAACCGCCTCGCCGGCCTTCTTCAGCACCTCTTTCGGGGTCGCATAGAGCTCGGCCAGCATGGCGTCCAGCGCCTTGCCGCTTACCGGATTGACGTCGATGCTGAGCTTCTTGGCGTCCTCGAGGTACTCGGGGTCCTTCATGGTCGCGTCGAACGCCGCGACCAGGGCGGCCTTGCGGTCGGCGGGAATGCCGGGCGGTGCCGCGAACGGCCGTGCCATCTCCTGCGCGGCAAGGAACAGCTTCAGGATCTGCAGCTTCTCGGTGTCCTTGGTCTGCTCGACGACCAGCGGCACGTCGCCGAGCTCGGGCACCTTCTTGAACGACGCCTGCACCAGCAGGTTGATCTTCTTGTCGCGCAGCCAGCCGGCGTGCCGGGTCTTGATCGTGCTCCAGGACAGCCCGCAGAGCCCGTCGACCTCGCCGCGCTCCATCGCCAGCGTGATCTCGTTGGTGCCGGGATAGCCCGGCACGAGCTTGATCGGCGCGTCGAACACGTTCTTGAACAGGCGGGCGAAGATGTCGGGCTCCGAGCTCGGCCCCTGGCCGCCCAAGGTGATCGGCTTCTTCAGGAAGTCGTCCCAGGTCTTCACCGCCGTGGTGTGCCAGCTCACGCACAGCGACACGTCGTCGGTGACGCTGCCGAGCCAGGAGAACTTGGTGCCGTCGAAGGTCGCGCCGCTCTCCAGCAGCGGATTGATGCCGGTGGTGCGGGCGAAGGTGCCGAACGCGGTGCCGTCCTTGGGCGCCGCCGTATAGATGAAGTTCGCCGCGCGCAGCGACCCTGCGCCCGCCATGTTCTGCGGCAGGATCGTCGGATTGCCGGGGATGTGCTTGCCGATGTGCCGGGCGAGGTGCCGGCCGTAGAGGTCATAGCCGCCGCCGACCGAGAAGCCGATCGCGAGGTTGATCGTCTTGCCCCGGTAGAACTCCTCGACGCTCTGCGCCCGGGCGGGCAGGGTGGCAAGCACGAGCAAGAGGCTGGTCAAAGCAGCGACGGCGACGCGCATGCGCGAAAATCCTCCAGATCGGCCCGGCTGGTTGGGTTCCTTCCGAAAGCTTATGCGCAAGCCGCCGCGATTGTCGACGAAGTCAGCCGTCGCAGCCGTGCGCTGCGCGGGGATGCCGCAGCCGCAAGGGCTGGGCAGAAACGGGCTTGGCAGAATGGGCTCGGCAGAAATGAAATCGCGGGCGAGCTTTGGCAGCCCGCCCGCGAAGTGCACCTCAATTATTGGCCTGCAGGTGGCCGTTGGTTCCAACACTTGGTCGTCTGACTAAGCTCCTGCGGAAAATTCACATCGCTCCAAATCTCCGGAGCATCCATTGGTGTCGGCCGCCAATCGCAACGTTCACCATGGCCGCGATATTGCGCCGCGCCGCGCAAAGGGACAGTGCGTAAGGTCACACCCAGCCGCGGGCCGGAATGCGGATGTGCGAAAAGTCACAGCGGGCGGTGGATGCCGCTTTATGCGGGCAGCGGCTAGTTTGCCTGGATGTTGGCCTCACGGATCGCCCGGCCGACCTCCTCATACTGCTGCTTGAGGTGCGCGCCGAACTCCGCGCCGCAGACGCCGGTCGGGAACAGCCCGGTGTTGGCGAGCTTGGTTCTGACCTCGGAATCCCGCATCGCTGCGGACACCCAGGCAATGAGCTGGGACATGGTCTCCCTGGGCGTTCCCGCGGGCGCGACCAGCCCGAACCAGCTTTCGGCCTCGTAGCCCGGGTATCCCAGCTCCGCGACGGTGGGGATGTCGGGCAACTGCTCGATCCGTTTCGGCGCCGTGGTGGCAAGCCCGCGCAGCGTTCCGCTCTGCAGCTGGCCGATCACGTCGCGGAAATCGCCCATCGCCACGGCCACGTGGCCGCCCAGCACCGCGTTGATCGACGGCGTCGTGCCGGGGTACGGCACGAACCGGATGTCCACGTTGGCGCGCCGCTTCAGCACCTCGAACGCGATGTGCGGGCCGGTGGCGGGACCCACGGTCGCAAAGGTCAGCTCGCCGGGCTTGGCTTTGGCCGCAGCGATGAAATCGCCGAAGTTTTTGAGCGGCGAATGCTTGTTGACGACGATGAAGTGCGGCACGCGCACCATCTTGCAGATCGGCTCGAAGCTCGTGAGCGGGTCGTAGCTCAGCTTCTTCAGGATCGGGTTGATCAGCAGCGCGCCGGCGACGATCAGCAGCGTGCCGCCGTCCGGCGCGGCGCGGGCCACCGCTTCGGATGCGATCGCCGAGCCGCCGCCGGGGCGGTTCTCGACCACGAACGAGGTGCCGGTGAGCTTGCCGATGTATTCGCTGACGACGCGCGCCGTGGTATCGGTCGGCCCGCCGGCCGGAAACGGCACGACGATGCGGATGGTTTTCGGAACTTGCGCCTGGGCCGTTTGCGCGGCGAGCGGAGCCAGCGCGGCCGCCGCGGCGAGCCAAAGCCCGCCGGCACGGCCGAGAGCACGATGTCCACTGCGCAACAATGTCATGACGCGATCCCTCAGCCTTGCCCGACGTCCGAAAAGCCAGGCAATTATCGTGCAGGCCGCGAAGCGGACAAGTCAACGCGGCGCAACGCCTTAATGTCCGATTGAGCATGCCTGCGGCACCCGATGCCGCGGGTCTGGATCGGGCCCGGCTGCAAGCTTACATGCTGCGGTTGCATGAGGGTCCTCCGCGCTGCTGTGCTGACGATTGCGCTCGCGATGACCGTCGGACCGGCCAGGGCACAGGGCGTACTGGAGCAGTTGCGCGAGCGGCCGAAGCCGGAGCTGGTCTGCAAACGGTTCGAGACGGCTCTCGAAATGCGCAACTGGCGCATCTCGGACTTGCGGGGCGTTGTTCTGGAGATCCCGTCCGACCGCGCCGATCTCACCGAGGCGGCCTTGCAGAGGCTTGGCGGGGTGCGGCTCGTGATGGCGGTCGATATCGCGACGCTTCGCAAGCCGTTCGGCGCATCAGCCATCCGCCGGCGGCCTTGACAGCCTCGGCGCGATTTGGCGGTTAGGCGCTGAAATCGCCCGCCTTTTGGATCGGAGCGGCGGGGCTTGGGAGGACAGGAACGTGGCAGGCAGGTGGGATGTGGTGGTGGTCGGCGCCGGAAATGCGGCGTTCTGCGCGGCGCTGGCCGCGGCCGAGAACGGCGCCAAGGTGCTGATGGTCGAGCGCGCGCCGAAGGAACTGATGGGCGGCAACTCGCGCTTCACCGCCGGCGCGTTCCGCTGCGTCTATGACGGCGTCGACGACCTCAAGGCCATCATGCCGGACCTGACCAAGGACGAGATCGACCGCTCCGACTTCGGCACCTACACCTCCGACCAGTTCTACGACGACATGTTCCGCGTGACGGAATACCGAACCGACGGCGAGCTGTGCGACCGCCTGGTGGGGCGCTCGCGCGAGTCGATGCGCTGGCTGCACAAGAAGGGCATGAAGTTCGACCCGATCTGGGGCCGGCAGGCCTACCTGATCGACGGCAAGTTCAAGTTCTGGGGCGGGCTCACCGTCGAGTCCAAGGGCGGCGGCCCCGGCCTCATCGAGCAGCACCTGAAGCTCGCCGCGCAGAACGGCGTCGAGATCCGCTACGGCGTGCGCGGCGTGTCGCTGATCACCGAGGGGAGCGTCGTCACCGGCCTGAAGGTCAAGGCCAACGGCCAGTACGAGGACATCGCCTGCAAGTCGGTGATCATCGCCTGCGGCGGCTTCGAGTCGTCGGCGGAGATGCGCACCCGCTACATGGGCCCCGGCTGGGAGCTCGCGAAGGTCCGCGGCACGCCCTACAACACCGGCGACGGCATCAACATGGCGCTCGCCATCGGCGCGTCGAGCTACGGCAACTGGTCGGGCGGCCACGCCGTGCAGTGGGACTACAACGCCCCCGAGTTCGGCGATCTCTCGGTCGGCGACAACTTCCAGAAGCACAGCTATCCGTGGGGCATCCTGATCAACGCGACCGGCCGCCGCTTCGTCGACGAGGGCGCCGACTTCCGCAACTACACCTATGCCAAGTACGGCGCGGTGGTGCTGCGCCAGCCCAATAACTTCGCCTGGCAGGTGTTCGACGGCAAGATCGTGCCGATGCTGCGCGACGAATACCGCATCAAGCGCGTGTCGAAGGTCTCGGCCAACACCATCGAGGAGTTCGCCCACAGGCTCGAGGGCGTGAACCCGGAAGCCTTCCTCGACGAGATCAAAAAGTACAACGCCGCGGTGAAGCAGGGCGTGAAGTTCAATCCGAACATCAAGGACGGCCGCTGCACCGTCGGCCTGCCGGTCAACAAGTCGAACTGGGCCAATACCATCGATACGCCGCCGTTCGAGGCCTATCAGGTCGGCTGCGGGCTCTCGTTCACCTTCGGTGGCGTCCGCATCGATCCGGACTCCGGCCAGGTGATCGACAGCGACATGAATCCGATCCCCGGCCTCTATGCCGCGGGCGAGCTGGTCGGCGGCATCTTCTACTTCAACTATCCGGGCGGCTCTGGCCTGATGTCGGGCCTGGTGTTCGGCCGCATCGCCGGCACCGGCGCTGCGGCCGCTATGCGGAACGCGTAATCAACCCGCGGTCATTCCGGGACGCCGCCACAAGCGCGTGAACGCGCTGGCGGGCGCGCCCCGGAATGATGCCTTGGCTTTTTCAGCAGCCTGCGACCTACCGCGAGGCGCTGATCCGCCGCACCCGTTCGAGCACCTCCGGCGGCGTCGCGTCCGAACCAGCGCAAAAAATTTCATTCGCCCAGCGCCAGGGCGTGATATCATTCTCTTCGGAATGGGCATGACCCCTGTGGGAGGGTCACGTGACCATCCACATCCGACGACGAGAGTTCCTGATCACGCTCGGCAACATGACCGTGGCGTGGCCGCTCGCCGTGTGCGCGGACCAGCCGAAGGTGCCGACCATCGGTGCACTGGTCATTGGCAATATAAGCCCGGAAGAATTCTGGCGGGTGTTTCGGCAGGGACTACGCGATCTAGGCTATATCGAGGGGCAGAACATTCGATTTGAGTTTCGGTCGGCGCAAGGACAGATCGATCGGCTTCCCGAACTGGCAGCTGAGCTGGTTCGTCTCAAGGTCGATGTCATCGTCACTTGGTTCACGCCCACCGCTTTGGCGGCAAAGCAAGCGACGCGGGAAATCCCGATCGTGATGGCCGAGACCGGAGATCCGATCGGCACGGGCCTGGTCATGAGCCTTTCCCGACCGGGTGGAAATGTCACAGGCATCGCGAGCATAACCGCCGAACTGGCCGGCAAGAGCGTCCAATTGATCCGCGACATGCTGCCGTCGGCGCGCCGGGTCACCGCTCTGGCCAACGCGACCGATCCCTTCTCCAAACCTTTCCTCGAACAGATCCAGCGTGGCGGCGAAGCCACCGGAACCGCAATCAAACCTGTCAGGGTCAGCAACAATGAGGAGTTCGAGAGCGCTTTCGCCGCGATGGAGAGAGAGCGGCCCGACGCCATCATCGTTCAGCCCAGCCTACCGAGCAAGCGCGCCGCCGAGCTGGCGCTGCAACACCGCGTGCCGGCCGTCTCCGTGCCGCGCTGGTTCGCCGACGAAGGCGGGCTGATGTCGTACTCGGCGATCTATGCGGACCTTTTTCACAAGGCTGCCGTGTACGTCGACAAAATCCTCAAAGGTGCCCAGCCCGCCGATTTGCCGGTCGAGCAGCCAACTCGTTTCCAACTGGTCATCAACATGAAAACCGCCAGGGCGCTTGGCATTACCGTGCCGGCGACGCTCCTCGCCCGTGCCGACGAGGTGATCGATTAGCATTCATGTCTGTTTGTGGCACCTCTCCGGCCTCGGCGAATGTCTGCTCTCACATTGGTGTTCAGGGGTAAAGCCGACCTGTGAAAAATCGGCCCAAACCGCTAAAAATGACCCACCGCTGCCGTTCGCAGTTCGGATTGTCTGCGGCGCAAATCGACTGTTGCGATTGCACCGCAGAGCGTTCGTTCGAGGCAACCGATGTCTGACAACGCGTTGTCGCTCTATGACGACTTCCTGCGCGACACGGGGGTCGATCGCTTGCAAAAAATCCTGGCACGCTATGAGCTGTTCAAGTTGGTCAAGGACTTGCCGGGCGACATCGTCGAATGCGGCGTTTTCAAAGGGGCCGGCATCTACACCTGGGTCAAGCTCCTGCAACTGTTCAGGCCGCGCTCGACGACGCGGGTGGTCGGCTTCGATTTTTTTGCGACTGATCGTGGTGCGGCAACCCTTAGGTATGCGGAGGACAGGGAGTGTCTCGATGTGCATGCCGAAGGCTGGGAGCAACCGGACGTGATCAAACGCAATTGCGCCAAATGGGGCTTCGAACGGGTCGATCTGATCGCCGGCGATGTCAGCCGGACGACGAAGCAATTTGCCGAGCGCGCGCTCGGCGCGCGGATTGCGCTGCTGTACCTCGACGTCGATAATTATGAAGGCACCAAGGCGATCTTGCAGAATCTTCATCCTCTGGTCGTGCCGGGCGGGGTCGTGGTGTTCGACGAATATGGCCTTCACGGCTATGGCGAATCCAACGCCGTCGAAGAATATTTTGCCGGCCAGGCGGTCGAATTGCGAAGCCTGCCGTGGGCTGCAACGCCGTCGGCGTATATGATCAAGACCAAAGTGTCGTCGCGACTCGACGGCTGAGAGAGACCCGCGGGCTGATGCGACTATTGAATAGCCGATGATATTTGCTGCAGTTGCTCACGGCGGTATCTGGCACATAGCGACGCTTTTTTATGACCGCTCCGCGATCTTATGCCCGCTCTGCGATCGCTATCGGAACAACAGCAGACATTCAGTTGGCCACGCCCAGCGAGCCGAATTTGTGAGTACTGCCTGAACTCATAGACCGGTGGCGCGGAACGCAGGGCCGCAGGTGCCGCCGGGAAGGGGAGGCAGGGCATGTTCGGCTGGCGCAAGCGCATCGGCTACGTCGAAGCCTTGATCCGGCAGGTGCAGGCCACGCCGGAAGGCGTGGTCGCAAGGCTGCGCGAATGGCGCGCCGTGCCGAAGCCGCGGTGATGGCAGGTCTGCGATCCGGCGAGCTTGGAACGGCGCTCTCGGGTCCGTAGGATGCGCCGGGCATCTCCATCGAAAGCGATAAGGCTCGCGCGCCATGAAACTGAAGAAACACAACCGCTATGCCTATTCGCCGATCACCGAGCGGCAGGACTTCATGTGGCCGGGCAATAAGCGCATCGCCTTCTATTGCGCGCTGAATGTCGAGCATTTCAGCTTTGGCGAAGGTCTCGGCCATACACCGACGGCGCTCGGCCCTCAGCCCGATGTTCGCAATTTCGGCTGGCGCGATTACGGTCTGCGCGTCGGCATCTGGCGCATTTTCGACGTGATGGACGAATTGAAGCTGCCGATGTGCCACCTGCTCAATGCTTCGGTCTGTGAGGAGATGCCGCAGATCGCCGCGCGCATTCGCCAGCGTGGCGACGAAGTGATCGGCCATGGCTATACGAACTCCGAGCGCCAATCCGACATGGATGAAGCGACCGAGGCCGCAATGATCGCGCACGCGACCAGGACGCTGGCCGAGAGTTGCGGGCGACGCCCCTATGGTTGGATGGGCCCGTGGATTTCAGAGACGGCCGTGACGCCCGACCTGCTGCAGGAGAACGGCTATACGTTCCTGATGGACTGGCCGGCCGACGATCAGCCGTTCTGGATGAAGACGCGCGCGGGCCGCATCATGTCGGTGCCTTACCCGATCGAGATCAACGATACGCCGACGATGCTCAGCCGCGCCCAGCCCGCGACGGACTTCCATCGCATGATCCTCGATCAGTTCGAGGAAATGCTGCGGCTTTCGCAGAAGCAGTCCCTCGTGTTCGGCATCTCCATGCACACGTTCTGCACGGGTCAGCCGTTCCGGCTCGCACAGGTGCGGCAAGCCCTGCAAACACTCATGAAGCATCCGGGATTCGACAAGGTGTGGGTGACGACGCCCGGCGGAATCGCCGAGCACGCGGCCAGGCTGCCGACGGCCTGCGTGCCCTAAAGCGCTCTCCAGTTGGCATGCACCAGCCTGTCCACGTCATGGCCGGGACAAGCCCTGCCATGACGACGGATGATTCAGTGCGAGTGGAAAACGCTCTACCCGTCAGGCCCGCGTCCGGGATCCCGCGTGTGACCCGTCCGCCGGGACGAACGCCGACGGCCGGCCCCACAGGACCACGCCGCCGCTCATGCCGGCCGGATAGAACCGCACCTGCCACAATCCACCCGGCACAGCCTGCACCATCCGGGTGCGGATGCCGGGTTCGGAGCGGAGGCAGCCCATCGCCTGCAGGACGACCTGGCTTTTGGCCACCGGAGGCGCGGTTGCGGTTTCGAGACTGTCGGCGCTCAGGCATAGAATTGCGTTCGGCGCAGTGACCAGATCGTCCTGGTCAGCCGACGCAGCGCCGGTGCTCAGGACGGCGCAGAGAATGGCGAGTTGAATGCGCATGGGTGGGCCTCACCGCGCATCAACGCACCGCAGAACTTTACGTTCCGTTGCGAAGGGGTTGCTACCCGCCGCCGAGTTCCTCGCGCAGGATTTCCAGCTCCAGCCAGCGTTCCTCGGCCTCGGCGAGCCTGGTCTGCACCGCGCCGAGCGCCGCGGTTGTCTGCTCGAACCCCGTGCGGTCGCGCGCGAAGAACTCCGGATCGCCCAGCTTCTGCTGCAGCGTGCGGCCCTCGGCCTCGAGGTCGGCGATGGTCTTCGGCAGGGTCGCCAGCGCATGCTTCTCGTTGAAGCTGAGCTTGCGCCTTTTCTCCGGCGCCGGGGCCGTGACCTTCCGCTCCTTCGCGGCCTTCGCCACCGGCTTCGGCGCCTCGCGCGCGAGATCCGCGCCGCGCTGTGCCAGCATGTCGGTGTAGCCGCCGGCATATTCGATCCAGCGGCCGTTGCTCTCCGGCACGATCACGCTGCTGACCAGCCGGTCGAGAAAGTCCCGGTCGTGGCTGATCAGCAGCACGGTGCCGGCATATTCGCCGATCATGTTCTCCAGCACGTCGAGCGTTTCGAGATCGAGGTCGTTGGTAGGCTCGTCGAGCACCAGCAGGTTCGACGGCCTCGCCAGCGTCTGCGCCAGCATCAGCCGGCCGCGTTCGCCGCCCGACAGCTTTTCCAGCGGCGTGCGCGCCTGCTCCGGCGTGAACAGAAAGTCCTTCATGTAGCCGATCACATGCCGCCGTTGTCCGCCCACCTCGACCGTGTCGCTGCCGCCGCCGGTCAGCGCGTCGGAAACGGTGGTGGTGGGTGACAGGCTGTCGCGGTGCTGGTCGAGGGTCGCCATCTGCACGGTCGTGCCGAGCTTCACCGAGCCCGCGTCGGGCGCAAGCGCGCCGGTCAGAAGCGTCACCAGCGTGGTCTTGCCGCTGCCGTTCGGGCCGACCACGCCGATGCGGTCGCCGCGCAGCACGCGCGTGGAGAAATCCCGCACCACGGCGCGCTCGCCGAAGCTCTTGCCGATGCCCTTGGCCTCGATCACCAGTGCGCCGGACGGCGCCGCCTCGCTCGCCGCGATCTCGGCCGAGCCCGTCGGCCCGCGATGCGTGCGGCGCGTCTCGCGCAGCGCCTGCAAGTTCGCGAGCCGCTTGACGTTGCGCTTTCGTCGCGCGGTGACGCCGTAGCGCAGCCAGTGCTCCTCGGCGACGATCTTGCGGTCGAGCTTGTGCTGCGCGAGCTCCTCCTCGGCCAGCACCTGATCGCGCCAGTCCTCGAAATCGGCGAAGCCGCGCTCGATCCGCCGCGTCGTGCCGCGGTCGAGCCAAACCGTGCTGCGCGACAGGTTGGCCAGGAACCGGCGGTCGTGGCTGATCATCACGATCGCGGTGCGGCTTCCCTCCAGCTCGCGTTCCAGCCATTCGATGGTGGTGAGGTCGAGATGGTTGGTCGGCTCGTCAAGCAGCAGGATGTCCGGGTCGGGCGCGAGCACGCGCGCCAGCGCCGCGCGCCGCGCCTCGCCGCCCGAGAGGCGCCGCGGCTCCTCATTGCCGCTGAGGCCCAGCGCATCGAGCATCTGCCGCGCCTGATGCGGTCCGTCGTGCGGGCCCAGGCCCGCCTCGACATAGGCGAGCACGGTCGGCGCGTCGCCGAAGTCGGGCTCCTGCGCAAGGTAGCGGACCGACGCGCCGGGCTGCGCGAACACCGAGCCGCTGTCGGGCTCGACCGTACCGGCGGCGATCTTCAGCAGCGTCGATTTGCCGGAGCCGTTCCGGCCGACCAGGCAGACGCGCTCGCCGGCTGCGACCGAAAGCTCGGCCGAGGTGAGCAGCGGCGTGCCGCCGAAGGTGAGGGCGATGTCTTTGAGCTGGAGGAGAGGCGCTGGCATGGCGCGCCATCTACGAGACGGAAGGCAGGAAAGGCAATATCAACGGCGCGAAGCCACACCGCAAATGACTGACTTGCAGGTGATGGGGGGAGCGCTAGGAGGTGGACAGGCGCGGGCCCTCGGCACGAGGGGTAGGCATACCGTCCCATGTGCGGCCATCCAACATGCGCCCAGATTTCTTTTTGTTCACGCCGCCCCATTGCTTGAAATGAAATGCAACACGCGACGATTGGCATTGGTGATGAATGGACCGCACCCAATTTTCTTGAATTTGTCGCGCGCCTGGACCACTTTCTCCGCCAACAATGACCCAATCAATTTGGCTGAGATTTAGTTGATCCAGCGGGCCGAGCAGAGGTTCTAAACTTAAAAATTTTACCTCTGCGTCGGTTTCCCGCAGATGATCAATGCGCCAAGCGTAATCTTGATTTTCAACACTTACACCCATCCAGATGTTTGGCGTCCAAGTCAGAAATTTAGACACCTCTTTCAATCGTTCTGCTCTTTTTGTCAGAACTTGATATGTATGGTGGGAAGTTTCATTCATTGTCTTGAAAACACGGCTTATATATTCAAGTGGCACGTCCTCATGAAATAGATCGGACATGCTGTTTACAAAAATCAATTTTCCAGTCTTCCAACGACGTGGAATTTCAAGCGAGGCAGTGTCGAGCCTAATGACACCATTCCATTTCGCCCGGCCGCCCGACTTGCGTGTGGTCCCTTGGTATTTTTCTTGCCCCATTGCACCTAGTCGCGCTGCGAGTCGCATCGCGTAGCAGTTTGTGCAACCCGGAGATATAACCGCGCAGCCAGCAACGGGATTCCAAGTAGCCTCAGTCCATTCGATTCTTGAATTGTTAGCCATGCGTCTGACCCGGAAAGATTACAATGACGTTGTCGCCGAACGTCGGCTGACCCTTACGCTTGGGTCGCTTATGAGCTGGTGGATTGGTCGCAATTTTTTCCTCAGCCTCTAACTGCATTAGCGCTGCTTTATAGTTGCGAAGAACAAATCTCTTCCCAATGTTGTGACGCTCAAAGACCTCCAGCATCGTCAGCGTTCGTCCGGCAAAGCACGTCACTAGGTCATCAGCCAAGTGTTCGAGGGGCCGATCCAGTGAAAAGAGGAGCGGCGTTTCATATTCGCTGAGGGAATTTGAGTATGCGAAAGAGGGGACTCCCTGATCGAACTCGGAGCTTTCTGCGGCCATGATTTCTTTCATCACATTGTAGGCTAGCTTTGCCTTCGTAACGAAGATTAGGTGATGGGATGTTCTTTCCTGGCCGGGCCGCTTGAAGGTAAACGGCAGGACATACGGAAACCCCATTTCAGCGAGCGCTTGCGAGAATGATTCCAATATGAGTTTTTCCCGTTCGCTGGGGCGCTTGTCCGTTAGCTTCCCGCGCAATTCCATCAATCTCTGTCTGCCGAACAATGCGAGCGTGTGATCCTCGAATATTTCATTGTCGATGGCTGCATTGATTCTGGCATAGCTGAAAAACAGGATTAGGTCGCAACCCCAATCCTTTAGCATCGCGCGAAGCAGCTTTAGTGTGACGCCCTTGTATCCAAACGGATCAATAAAGGAGAAAGAGGGTGGTAGCGGTTTCGAAAAGAGAGCGGCTATTTCATCGTCGATGTCGAGTTCGAATACTTCTGGTTGATGTTCCAATTTCTCGACACCAATTATGGCGGCAATATTCTCGCGGAGCTCATCTGCATGTTTGTGATCATTGAAGATGGATTTTAGAAATCTGCAGAGGTCCGGATTCCTCACGGCCTCTTCCAGGATCAAGATGGGTGTCGATTTCGATCCGTCATTGTACTTTCCAGGACCTGCGTACAAATCAAAATAGGCTAGGCCTTTGGCCCATTGCTTTGCGTGAGGGATCATCACCCTGCTCCAGAAGGCAAAGTACTTCGTGACGATCCGTGCCTTGATGAGTGAAGCTTCAGACTGTGCATCGTAAAAGTCCTCTGGCACCGTCTGCCCCCCAGCTGGCCCGCCCGCACAAGTTGCGACTACTAGAACATATAAAGAACAAATTGCCAAATCATTAACAATATCAAATACAACGAGGGGTCGTCCTCACTGGACTGCCTACTGATTCTCTTTGATAAAGTTCGCCTCCTGCTTGATCGTCTTCAAAAGCCTCAGTCTCCCGTTCTCGAACACATAAATGCCGGCCCATGTCGCCCTTCTTCTCGTTGCGCGCGCCCGACATCGCGATCAGGCGGCTGTTGTGGCGGAAGTCGATGGCTTCAAACTTGTCGTGCGTCTCGAACCAGCTTGAGGCCGACTGCAGCGCGATCATCCGGCCGCTCTTCGGCTCGACGATCGCGCCCCAGATGCAGGTCGAACCGCAGCCCACCACCGCCAGGAAATAGCGGCCGGCGAAGTTCGTCCGGCTGTCGAGATGGCCGACCGTGTCCTGCAGCCGCAGCCGCGGGTCGTCGCCCCAGCCTTTCGGCACCTTCGGTTTCGCCACCCTCAGGCATGAAAGGTTCGCCACCGGATAGTCGGCGAAGCGCGGCGCGCGATCCTTGCCCTGCGCCGGCGCGGCGGCGGCCAGCGCAACAATCGTGAAAATTGCGACCGCGTGGCGCATCGGTCCTCCCCCGGGCGGCGTTACTATAGGAGGACATAACGGGTGCCAAACACGCGCGCAAACCAACCCGGAGCGCAACGATGGAATCGAAAGATGCCTTCCCCGCGCAGGTCATGATGATGGTGGGCGTGGCGCTGGAAGAGCTTCAGCGGTCGGAGGCGGAAACCGACCTCAACCGGATTCGCAATCTGATCATGAGCGCGCAATCGACCTTGACCGAGCTGCACGCGCTTGCGTCCAGGACCGACGCCGACACGCCAAACACGGCTTGATACGCAGCGAGACAAAAGCCCCGGCTCACGCCGGGGCTTTTTCGCGCCGCTGCTGGATCAGCGTGCTCAGTTGTACTTGAACTCCGGCATGCTCTTGAGCTGGTCCTTGGTGGCGCCGCTCAGCACCGCGTGGTCCGGATACCACTTCTTGTCGTTCGATGCGCTGGTGGTCGTGGTCGTCGTCGCCGGCCGGTTGGTGCCCGCGCCGGTCGTCGACGTGGTCGTCGTCGCGTTCGACGAGGTCTTCACCGGCTCGTCGACGAATTTCAGCTTGCTCATCTCGACCTTGATGTCGCGCTGGCCCATGCCGAGGAAGCCGCCGACGCCGATCACCACGCCTTCGACCTTGCCCGACTTGTCGAGCAGGATCTCGCTGATGTCGCCGAGCTTCTCGTTCTGGTCGTTGTAGACGTTGAGGCCGACGAGCTTGGAGGCGCGCCACATGCCGGACTTCGCGGCGGGCGCGACCGCCGTGGTCTCGGCCGGCTTGCCCGCGGGCGCGGGCGTCGCGGCTGGTGGCGTGCCGGGTCCGGACGGCGAGGGTGCCGGGCTGGACTGGGCAAACGCGGAAACGATCACGACGGACGAAAGCAGTCCGCCGATCAGAAGCTTCGAGTGCATCGTGATACTCCGGGTGTTTGAAAGCAAAGATAACCCACGAACGCGCGCGGAATCGCTTTGGTTCCTGCGAATGCGCTGCCGTGGATGGTTTGTTTTGTCGCGCGTGTGTCTTTTGCTAAATCGCGACGCGCGCGACTCGGTTGTCAATCGAAGCAGCGCCCGCTGCGCTGCGGCGATGGCCGTCATCGCGGATTTTCGTTCTGCTCATCCTCGCGCGGATGAACCATCGGCCGTGTGCTCGGCTGCGCGCTTCCGGAGCCCGTCGTCTCCGGCTGCGTGATCGGCGGGATCTGCCGGTACGCGCTTGCGCCAGATGGGTTTGCCGTGGCGGCCGCGCTTGCGGCGGCGCGCTCGGCGTTTTGCTGCTGCGCTCGCTCTTCGGCATTGTCCCTTGCCGTGATAAATGCGGTGACAATTCCGGCGATGAACAGCATCGCAATTCCGGCCATCAGCACCGCGAAGATGCTGGCCGCTTCTTCGTCTCGCCGTTCCCACGCGTCGCTGAGCCAGCCCAAATTCCAGCCCATCAAGCCCCCGCCCATGCGGCGGTTGCCTTCCGGGTCGGGAGTGGACGGGTCGCTCGGCCGTTCGTTCATGGGGCCGCTCCTTCCAATGACACGCTGCCGCCCCCTGACCGGGGAAACGCTGCGCCGCGGGCACCGTTCCTCGGTTGCGGATCAGGGCTTGAAGGCGGCGATGGTGTGGAACCGGCGCCTGTCCGGCAGGCCAAATCGCGCGGAACGGCGGTTCCCCGGTTGCTTTGGCGGGGTGCGAAGCCCCGTATCATTTTGAAACCGCCCGTATCACTTTAGGGAGTCACACCATGCGTCTTCTTCCGATCCTCGCTGCGGCCACGATCGGCGTGTTCGCCGTGACCGCGGTCAATGGTCAGAGCAGTGCCCAGCAGGCCACCGGCAATCCGTCCGGCGGGCAGAACATGGACACCACCAGCAAGGGCAATCCGAACACGCCCTCGGCCGGCCAGACCACCGGCATGAGCTCCAAGGCGATGAAGAAAAAGAGCAAGAAGAAAACCCGGATGTAAGTCCGGTTCCGGACAGATAGCATCGCCCGCGCAAGCGGGCGATGCTTCACGTGTGCGGCCCGGCTACGGCTGCACGCACATGAACGAGCCGGCCTTCTTGCTCCATTCCGGCGCGAGGGTGGGATAGTCGCCGGGCGCAAGCCGCATGGTTTCGCCGGTGAACTGCGGATCGGTGAAGAAGTCCCAGGTGCCGGCCGCGACCTTCACCGAGGCGATCTGGTTCTGCCAGCCGTTCTCGGCCAGCCGCGGCTGTTCTTCGCCCGCCGTGGCGTTGACGCCGCCGAAGTTCGGCTCAGAGTAGATCGAGATCTGGCAGGCACCGCCCTGCGGCGCCGGCGGCGGCGCGACAAGCGCCACCGTGCGCGGCGGCGGCGGATTGCCGGGCCGCCGGCAGAACTGCACGCATTGCCACTCGCTGTCGCCGTCCTCGAAGTCGACGCGCTGCCAGTTGAGACGGCAGCCGTCCGGCGTGATGCCTTCGCAATAGGGCCGCGCCACCGCAAGATAGCTGTACGGATAGTAATAGGCGCCCCCCAGCACGACCACGCCCAGCGCCGATACCGGCACGAACCACTTCCACTTGTTGCCCCACCAGATCTTCTTCGGCCCGCTGTTCCACATCATCGCGGATTTGTTGTTGCCGAGCTTCACGAACTGCACGTTCGACGCGGGCTTGAACGCCGCCTGGTTGATGGGGCCGGGGCCGGCCTGGAATTTGACCGTGCTGGCCTTGAGCGCGGTCGCGCCTTGATGGCCGATCGCGGTTTGAACCGCGGGCGTGCCCGGCTTGAAGTTCGGATTGCCTTTGAATTTCGGGTTCGCGTTGATGTTGGCGTTCGTGTTGACGTTGACCTTCTTGGTGGTCGTGACCGTCTTGGACTTGAACTTCTGGGCGCCGCCGGATTGCGTTGTCACGCGCTTGGTCGTCACCGTTTGGGTAGTGACCTTTGGGCCGCTGGAAGGCTTGGCGCCACCTCCCTTGCCTCTCGATGAAAATTCCGTCGACTGAGAGAGCGGCTGGCCGGCGAAGGCCGGTGCGGTCAAGCCAACCGCCATAATGATTGCGGTGATGCACACGCTTGTTCTGAGCATCGGATCCTCCGGAAATAAGACGGCTTAAAATCCGTGGAAAATATAGCACCGAAAACGCCGCCCATACCGGCGAAAGCCAACGGAACCTCGCTCGCCGCTGGACGTTTTCCTGGTGGCAACCAAACAACAAAAGGGAAGGAGGAGCCGTGAGCATGTCCACCAGCACCGGCCGCATCGGCGCCACGTCGCCCGCTGTGCACGGCCGCCACGACCTGATCGGCAGCGACCGGGTCGAAGGCACCAATGTCTATCGCTCCGACGGCAAGAAGATCGGTGAGATCGAGCGGGTGATGATCGACAAGCTGTCCGGCCAGGCCGCCTATGCGGTGATGGGCTTCGGCGGCTTCCTCGGCATGGGCGAGGACCACTATCCGATCCCGTGGCAGCGGCTCACCTACAACGAGAAGCTCGGCGGCTACGAGGTCAACATCACTGACGAGCAATTGAAGAATGCACCGCACTACGCCACCGGCGAGGAGTGGAAGTGGGACACGGCGCAGGGCCAGCGGATCTACGACTATTACGGCGTAGCACCGTACTGGCCGATGTAGAGGAAGGCGTCGCGCCCCCGTGGAGGCCCTGCAGCCGCAAGCCGGCGCGGGGCCTTCGCCTTTGTGCCGTCAGACGTCCTTTGCCGCGGAAATCGGGTGGCGAATGCCGATGGGCGCGCCTACTTTGCCGCCATGAACCAACATGACGCCACCCACCACCTGTTCGACACCGCGATCGGCGTCTGCGGCGTGGCGTGGAACGCCCGCGGGCTCTGCGGCGTGCAACTGCCGGAAAAGGATCGCGCGACCACCGAACGGCGGCTCGCGAGCAAGAGCGGCAGCACAAGTCCCGCCGATCCGCCGCCGCATATCGCGGCGCTGATCGCCGACATCCGTCGCTATCTCGACGGCGGGCAGGTCGATTTCTCCGGCGTGGCGGTCGACCTCGACGGCATTGATGGCCTGCGCCGCCGGATCTATGAGGCGTTGCGCGGGATCGCCTTTGGCCGCACCGTGACCTACGGCGAGCTTGCCAAGACCCTCGGCTCGTCCGGCTGGGAGGGCGCGCGCGACGTCGGCGAAGCCATGGGCCGAAACCCGATGCCGATCGTCATCCCGTGCCACCGCGTGCTCGCGGCCGGCGGCAAGCCCGGTGGCTTCTCCGCCTATGGCGGCACCGCCACCAAGCAGAAGCTGCTCGCGCTCGAGGGCGTCCGCTTCGACGGCGGTGCGCCGCGGCTGCCGGGAATGTGACGGAACGCCCCCGGCCGAAGCCCGTTCAGGCGGCGATGCGCTCGGCCTGCCGGATCGGAACCGAGAACAGGCAGGTGCCGCCGATGTTGCGGACCTGGACCTCGGAACCCGTGTTGGTGCTGTCCTCGCTGCACCCGAGATCGAGCGCAATCAGTTCAGCCAGTTCCCGTGCCTGCTCGGCACCCGCGAAATCGCGCCCCTGATAATCGTAGTGAACGTGAGTTTTGAACGAGACATCGAAGAAAAAGCGCTTCATTTGCCACCCTTGTTTAGCCCTTGTTATATTTTCACCGCAGGTGCGATGAACCGCATCGCCCGCATGCGTTTTTAGCAGCGCCGATTTTCCGGGACGTTTCGCGGATCGCTAAGACTCGTTCACAAATTCCGCCGAAAATTTGAATTAATCTGCCGAGCCTATCGCTCTAAAGTCAGGATAATTCGTCCTCGAACCTTGCGGTCTTTGATGTCGGTCAAGGCGTCGGCAAACCGCTCGATCGGGTAGGCCTTGGTCGGCAGCGGCTTCAATTTACCTTCGGCGTGCAGCCGGTAGATGTCGGCGAAGGCGGCCTGCATGTCGGCGGGCTTGCGCTTGCGGTAGTCGCTGATCTGCATGCCGCTGACCTCGATGTTCTTCACCAGCACGTAGTTCATCTTCAGCGACGGGATGCGGCCCGAGGCGAAGCCGATCACGATCAGCCGCCCGCACCAGGCAAGCGAACGCACCGCAGCGTCGAAAATGTCGCCGCCCAGCATGTCGACGATGATGTCGGCGCCCTTCTTGTCTGTGAGCGCAAACACCTGCTGCCGCAGGCTCTCATGCAGGTCCGGCGCCGAGAGATCGACGATCGCGTCGGCGCCCGCGGCGCGCACGATGCCCTCCTTGTCCTTGCTCGCGACCGCGGCCAGCACCTTGCCGCCGAACGCCTTGGCGAGCTGGATCGCGGCGAGGCCCACGCCGCCGGTTGCGCCGAGAATGAGCACGTTGTCGCCCGGCGCGATCCGCCCGCGGTCTTTCAGGGCGAAATAGGCGGTGTCGTAGACCAGTGCCATCGAGGCCGCTTCCTCGAACGGCAGCGACGGCGGCAGCTTGATGCACTGGTTCTCCGGCATCACCGTGAACTCGGCGAAGCCTGCGGATTCCGCCATCAGCAGCGCGTGGTCGCCGGTCTTGAACTTCGTCACGCCAGCCCCAACCGCGGTCACGACGCCGACCGGAAGCTTGCCCGGAATGAACGGCAGCGTCGGCTTGAACTGATAGGTGCCGCTCATCATCACGAGGTCGACGAAGTTCACGCTGACCGCGCGCACTTCGATCATCACCTCGCCGGCCTTGGGCTCGGGCTTGGGCATCTCGCCGAGCGCGGCCTTCTCGATGCCACCGAATTCGCGAACCACCACTGCGCGCATACCTGGTCTCTCCATTATTCCGGTCTCGCCCCGCCTCATGCCGAGTGCGAGATTCGCTCGTTCCCCGTTATTGCGAGACTGGATCGCCCGCCTTCGCGGGCGATGACAGCCGTGTGCAAATCGGCCTCACCAACACCGGTGTCATGCCCCGCGAAGGCGGGGCATCCAGAGCCCCGAGGCACGTCGCTTCGCGATGTTCCTCAGCACGGGGGCGACCAGTACCTTCGTTGTCGCTCAAAACTATCACGCGCTGGCGCGCTTGGCTTCGAAACGGATCGGCGCGGGCGTCACGCGGCCCTCCTTGATCCAGTCGACGATGGCGCGCTTCAGCATCTTGCCGTTCGGCGTCAGCGGGATTTCGTCGAGTGTCGTGAAGTATTCCGGCATGTCGAATTTCGACAGGCCCACGTTGTCGAGATGCGCCAGCAGTTCGTCCGGCGTGGCGCTTTTGCCCGGCCGGAACACCACGACGAGGCAGACCTTCTCGCCCAATCGCGCGTCCTTCACCGGCACGGCCGCCGCGCGCAGCACCGCCGGGTGCCGTGTCGCCAGCTCCTCGATCCGCGCCGGATGGATGTTGTGGCCGCCACGGATGATGATGTCCTTGCTGCGGCCGGAAATCCGCAGGTAGCCATTGGCGTCGAGCGTGCCGAGATCGCCGGTCATGAACCAGCCGCTCTTGTTGAAGGCGTCTTCGGTGGCCTTCTGGTCGTCGAAATAGCCGAGCATCAGGCTCGCGCCGCGCCCGCCGATCTGGCCGACCTCACCCGGCGCCGCTTCCGTGTCCGGATCGTCGGCCTTGAAGATTTTCAGCTCGTAGCCGGGACAGGCCTTGCCGGAGGTTTCGACAATCAGCTTCGGATCGTCATCCGGCAGCGTGTACTGATGTGAGCAGTTCTCGGTCATGCCGTAGCCGCTCTGCGGCTTGATCCGTTGCGCAATGAGGCCCGCGACCACCTCGCTCGGCACCGCCGAGCCGGAGATGCGGAAGCCGGTGAGCCGGCCGAGGCCCTTCAGCCCGCGCCGCTGCATCTCGCCGAGGAGGTCGATGGCGTTCGGCGGCACGCCGACCAGGAAGCTCGTGTCGGTTTCGAGGATGCGGTCGGCGAGGCTGGCGCCCCGCGGCAGGTCGTTGATCACGAGCTCTGCGCCCATCGCCAGCGCCATCACCTGCGCGCCGAAGCCGAGATTGTGGCTCAGCGGCGAGAGCGAATAGACCACCGAGGTGTTGGTGATGGTCCAGTCCTTCGCGAGCTGCCGCGCGTTGGCGAGCAGCGTGTTGTCGGAGTGCATCACGCCCTTGGGCTTGCCGGTCGTGCCCGAGGTGAAGGCGAGATAGACCACCTGGTTGGGATCGCTCTTCACCGCCACGTCGGTTTTGTCCGAACCGAGGCCTGGATAGAGCGCCGTGTCCTTCTCGGTCAGCGGTTTCAGGCGATAGACCTGTCGCACCGTCTCGGCGGCCTTCAGCGCCTCGATGAAATCGCGCTTGTCGGCACCGGCGCCATAGCCCTCCTGCCAGATGAACGCGACCGCACGGGTGCGTTGCATCAGCTCGACCACTTCGCCGACGGTGTGGTCGCGGTGCAGCGACGGGCAGCAGATCGCGCCGCTTTTCGAGCAGGCGAGCAGCGCCACCACGCTCTCGATCCGACTTTGCAGCCAGACGCCGACCCGCTGGCCGGGCCGCACGCCATGTGCCGCGAGATCGGCCGCGAGCGCATCGGCGGCCTCCAGCAACTGCCGATAGGTGAGGCGGCGGAAGCGGTCGCGCACCGCAAACGAATCCGGCCTGTGGCCGGCGTTCCAGCGCACCAGCGAATAGATCGTGTCGCCGCGCCAGAAGCCTTCGGATTCGTATTTGTGGATGAGCTCGGCGGAGAGCCGCGTCAGGATGGTGTTCACGCTCGTGGTCATGCTCGCAATCATGGGGGCGTAAGATTCCCCGCGGCGCGCGTGAATTCAATGCGCCCCGGACGCGTGACACCGGGCAGCGGGCATGCGCTGATGCAGAGGCTGAAGCTGCCCGTCCGGCAATCAGCCGCGATCGTTGTCGCGCGAGGAAGCTTCGGGCGACTCAAAAAAATGCGGCCGGAAGCGGCGTTCGCGTTCGATCTCGTCGGCTTTGGCGTTGAGGTCGTTCGCCATCAGCCGCAACCGTTCAGCGCTGGAAAGATCGAAGCAACTGCGGGCAATGCGGAGGCAATTTTGGGCCTGCCGGCGGAGGAACTCGGTGGTCAACATGGCACTTTGCGTCTCTGAAAATAGGGTCCTGTGGTTTGGTCGTTCGATAGGGTCGCCGGGTTCGGTCGTTGCGGCGTTTGATCGGGTATGTCGAAAGCTAAAATGCAGAACAGGCGCGTTGGTTCCGGCGGTAACCGGTTGCCGGATCACGATCGCGGCAAATCGTAAGTTCCTCGTATTGCGAGCGAAATTCCTGAAAGCGAAGTGTGTGCTTGACATCACACCGGCAGAGGAATCTACTAGAACAAATCAAGAACAATACAGGGATTGCTTGTTATGGGCCCGGCCTCGCCACAGCCCACGCTCCAGCGCCTCCGCGAGACGCTCGCCGCCATCGATCCGAAGCTCGGCCCGGCCTTGCCGGCCGACGAGCAGCGGGTACAGCTCACCGGTGCCATCGACGCTGTGCTCGGCGGTGGGCTGGCCTGCGGCGCGCTGCACGAGCTGGCGCCTGCGGCGCCGTTCCAGTTCGGCGCCACCTGCGGCTTTGCCGCGGCGGTTGCGGCCCAAGCCAGCATCCAAGCCAGCATCCAAGCCAGCATCCAAGCCGGCGTCTCGCGCGGCGAGGTGCTCTGGATCTCGACCGACTTTGCCCGGCGCGAGGGTGGCGGCCCCTATGGTCCCGGCCTCGACCTGTTCGGACTTGCGTCGTCGCGCCTCCTCGTCCTGGCCGTCGCCCGGCCGACCGACGTGCTCTGGGCGATGGAGGAGGGACTGCGTTGTCGCGCGCTCGCCTGCGTCATCGCCGAGCTGACCGGCGAGGGCGCGGAGGCCGATCTCACCGCCACCCGCAGGCTTTCGCTCGCGGCCCGCGAGGGCGTCAGCGCCCGCGTCTCCGGCTTGGGTCTCCTGATCCGCCACCGCGCCACCCCCGGATCAAGTGCGATGCCGAGCGCGGCGGCGACGCGCTGGCACGTCGCCGGCGCCCCGACCCTGCCTGATCGCCTCGCGGCGCTGAGCGGCGGTCTCGGCCGCCCGCGCTTCGACCTTTCGCTTCGCAAGAACCGCCGCGGCCCGTGCGGCCGCTGGCTTGTTGAGTGGGACCAGCATGAGCGTGCTTTCCAGCCGGCGCTATCTGTCGGTGTGGCTGCGCCGGCTCTCGACCGACCGGATCGAGCGCCGGCTCGCCGCGCCGGATGACACCCCGCGCGTCGTCATCGCCTCGATCGAGCAGGCGCAGCGCATCGTCGCCATGAACGACGCGGCGGCGCGGCTGCGGCTTAAGCCCGACATGCCGCTTGCCGACGCGCGCGCGATGTATCCCTCGCTGCCGGTGTTCGAAGCCGACTTCGACGCCGACCGCCGCCTGCTCGAAGCCATCGCCGACTGGTGCGACCGCTACACGCCTCTGGTGGGTCTCGATCCGCCGGACGGCCTGTTCCTCGACATCACCGGCTGCGCGCATCTCTACAACGGCGAGGCGACGCTCGCCCGCGATCTCCTGACGCGGCTGAAGCAGCAGGGCTTCGCCGTCCGCATAGCGGTGGCCGACACGCCGGGCTGCGCCTGGGGCGTCGCGCGTTACGGCAAGCAGGGCGTCGTGCCCCGCGGCGGCAACGAAGCGGCGATGCTGCCGCTGCCGATCGCGGCGCTGCGCATCGATGCCGGCACCGTCGCCGACCTGAAAACCTCCGGCCTCGTGACCGTGGGCGATCTCGCTTCGCGGCCGCGCGCGCCGTTCGTCGCGCGCTTCGGCGCCGAATTGATCCTGCGTCTCGACCAGGCGCTCGGCCGCGCCGACGAGCCGATCCGGCCGCGGCTTCCGGTGCCGGCGGCGATGGCCGAGCAGCGCTTTCCCGATCCGATCGCGCGCGAGGAGGATGTGCTCGGCTCCATCGAGCATCTGGCCGGACGGCTCGCCACCGTGCTGGAGCGGCGCGGCGAGGGCGGCCGGCTGTTTCAGGTCGCGCTGTTCCGTGCCGACGGCCTGGTGCACCGGCTCGAGCTCGGCACCGGCGCGCCGCTGCGCGATCCTTTGCGGGTGCGAAAGCTTTACGACGAGCGTCTCGCCGTGCTGGCCGACGCCTGCGATCCGGGTTTCGGCTACGACATGATCCGGCTCTCGGCGATGCTGACCGAGAGAGTGGACAGCGTGCAGACCGGGCTGGCCGGCGGCGATCACACCGAAGAGCTCGCGCATCTGATCGACCGGCTCGGCGCGCGCTTTGGATTGCGACGCATCACGCGGCTCGTGCCGCAGGACACGCATATTCCGGAATATGCGGTGGCGGCGCTCCCGGCGCATGCGCCGGCGGAATTTCTGAAGACCGAGAGTGAAGATTGTCCGCAGGACTCGCTATTTCCAACGCGTCCGTTGCATCTGCTGGAGCGGCCGGAAATCGTCGAGGCCATCGCCCAGGTGCCGGACGGACCGCCGGTGCGGTTCGACTGGCGCCGCACCACCCATCATGTCGCGCGGGTGGAAGGCCCCGAACGCATCGAGATGCAGTGGTGGCGGGACGATCGCGGCAATCGCCTGGCGCGCGATTATTTTCGCATCGAAAGCCGGTCAGGACTTCGCGCCTGGCTTTACCGCGAAGGTTTCTACAGCAACGAAAATCCGCATCCCCGCTGGTATCTGCACGGCCTGTTTGCATGAGTGTTGAACGATGTCTGCGTACGCCGAGCTCGCCGTGACGACCAATTTTTCTTTTTTGCGCGGCGCCTCCGACCCCGAAGAGTTTGTCTTGCAGGCGCGGAATTTAGGGCATTCCGGGATCGGCATTGCCGATCGCAACAGCGTGGCAGGCGTCGTTCGCGCTTTGACGCAGGTCAGGGCGTTTGCAGAGGAGGAAGAGGAGAAGCGGAAACAGGCAGCCGCGAGAATCCCTCCGGAAACAATCGAGCCGGCACCGGTAAAACTGGTTGTCGGCGCGCGGTTGGTTTTCTCGGACGGAACGCCGGACATTCTAGCTTATCCGAAAGACCGCGCGGCATGGGGCCGGCTGACACGGTTGCTCTCACTCGGCAAGGCACGAGCCGAGAAAGGCGATTGCCTCATTGGCCTTCCGGATCTTCTGGAGTTCATCGACGGCCTCAATCTCATCGTCATGCCGCCGCCGCGGATTCATGCCGACAGGCTGCACGCGGTTTTGCTCCGGTTGAGAGAGGCGGGGCGAAGACGGGTCTGGCTTGCGGCCAGCATGCTTTATCGCGGCGATGACGAGCGTCGATTATCGAAGCTGGCGGATATTGCCGCTGGCGCGTTTGTGCCGCTGATCGCCGTCAATGATGTGCTCTATCACGCCGCGGACCGCAGGCCGTTGCAGGATGTCGTGACCTGCATTCGCGAGCATTTGACGCTGGAGGACGCGGGTCGCCGGCTTGAAGCCAATGCGGAACGCCATCTGAAATCTCCTGACGAAATGGGGCGGCTGTTTCGCGATGCCCCGCGCGCCATCCGGGAGACGCAGCGCTTTCTCGATCGCTGTCGTTTCTCTCTCGAGGAATTGCGCGGGACCGAATATGCCGATGAAGCCCGGCAAGGTTATGCAACGCCGCAGGAGGCTCTGGTCGCCTTCTGCGAAGAAGGCATCAGAAAGCGCTTTCCTGAAGGGATGAGGCCGGATTTGCGGGCAACCCTCGACGGCGAATTGCGTCTGGTCGGCAGGCTTAACTATGCGCCGTTCTTTTTGACGGTGCATGAGATCGTCAAGTATGCCCGCGGCCTCACGCCGCCCATACTATGTCAAGGCCGGGGATCGGCCGCCAATTCGCTGATCTGCTATTGCCTCGGCATCACCGACGTGTCGCCAACGAGCGTCGATCTTTTGTTCGAGCGCTTCATCTCGGAAGACCGCGGCGAGCCTCCGGATATCGACGTCGATTTCGAGCACGAACGACGCGAAGAGGTCATCCAGCACATCTACGAAAAGTACGGCCGCGAGCGCGCAGGCATTGCCGCGACCGTGATCCGCTACCGGGGCCGCAGCGCCATCCGTGAGGTGGGAAAGGTGTTCGGCCTGTCGTCCGATGTGATTGCCGCGCTCGCCAGCACGCTGTGGGGCTGGTCCGACAAAGGCGTCTCGGAAAAAGAAGCGCGCACGCGCGGTCTTGACCCGGCCGATCCGCGGCTCAAACAGGTGATGGAGCTTGCTAGCCAATTGATCGATACGCCTCGGCATCTTTCCCAGCATGTCGGCGGGTTCGTCATCACGCGCTCGCGGCTCGACGAGGTCGTGCCGATCGAAAATGCCGCCATGGAGGACCGGACCTTCATCGAATGGGAGAAGAACGATCTGGAGGCGATCGGTCTCCTCAAGGTCGACGTGCTGGCGCTCGGCATGCTGACGTGCCTGCGACGTTCGTTCGATTTCCTCACAGCGCATTACAACGAGCCGCGCGATCTCTCCTTACAGGACGAGGACAAGGCCACCTACAGGATGATCCAGCGCGCCGACACGATCGGCGTGTTCCAGATCGAAAGCCGTGCGCAGATGTCGATGCTGCCGCGTCTTCGCCCCGAGAAATTCTACGATCTCGTGATCGAGGTCGCGATCGTCCGGCCCGGTCCGATCCAGGGCAACATGGTGCATCCCTATCTGCGGCGGCGGGAGGGCACCGATCCGGTGACCTATCCCTCGAAAGTATTGGAGAAAATTCTTTCCAAGACGATGGGCGTGCCGCTGTTCCAGGAGCAGGCGATGCGCATCGCCATCGATGGCGCGGGCTTCGAGCCGGGAAAGGCCGACGAACTGCGGCGCGCCATGGCGACGTTCAAGCGGGTCGGTACGATCGGCCGGTACCGCGATGAATTTCTTCAAGGCATGCGGGCCAAAGGATATCCGGCGGAGTTCTCGGAGAACTGCTGGAAGCAGATCGAGGGCTTCGGCAGCTACGGCTTTCCCGAGAGTCACGCCGCAAGCTTCGCCAATCTCGTCTACGCGTCGGCGTGGATCAAGTGCCACTACCCCGACGTGTTCGCGGCAGCTCTGCTGAACAGCCAGCCGATGGGTTTTTACGCGACCTCGCAGCTTGTGCGCGATGCGCAGGAGCACGGCGTGGAAGTGCGGCACGTGGATATCAACAGCTCGGATTGGGATTGCACGCTGGAACACCGTCCTGCGGGCAAATTGCATCAACGCCACGCGTCGATGCGTGCCGACATCCGGACGCAACGCGCGCTTCGTCTCGGCTTTCGCCAGATCAGCGGATTTTCCGAGGAGTGGGGCAAGACCATCGAACAGGTTCGCGATGCGGGCTTCGACTCGATTCGGGACCTGTGGCTGCGCACGGGCCTTCCGCCCACGGCGCTGGAAAAGCTCGCCCAGGCCGACGCATTCGGCTCGCTCGGCCTCAACCGGCGTGACGCGCTCTGGGCGGTGAAGGCGTTGCGGCGTGCCGGCGACAAGGACGACTTGCCGTTGTTTGCCCACGCCGCCATGCGCGAGATTGAACCCGATATGAACCTGCCGTCGATGCCGCCGGGCCAGCAGGTCATCGAGGATTACCGGCACCTGCATCTTTCGTTGCATGCCCATCCGGTGTCGTTCTTCCGAGGCGATCTCGATGCGCGGGGCATCGTCCCGCATGACCGGTTGACGGATGTAGCCAACGGCCGCTGGGTCACGGTTGCGGGACTTGTCTTGGTCCGTCAGCGTCCCGGCATCGGCAACGCCATTTTCATGACGATCGAGGACGAGACTGGTGTTGCCAATACCATTCTCTGGCCGCGCACGTTCGAGCGCTACCGCCCCATCATCATGGGGGCGCGGTTGATCGGGGTAAGCGGGGTCGTGCAGAACGAGAAGGGCGTCATTCACATCGTCGGCGAGCATTTCGAGGATCTGACCCCGCTGCTGCTCCGGCTGTCGGAGCAGGCGAAGCACTTCGATCCGTCGATGCCGGTCGACGAGGCCAAGCGTCCGGTGCAGGGCTCATGGCGTCATCCGCGCCGGACCTTGTCCCCGGTGGACATGGCGCGTGCCGACAATCCCGACCGCTTCCGTCATCCACGCTCGGGCGATTCGTTCGTCCGGCTTTCCAAGAACAAGGCTGCAATGGAGCAGATGGCGGCCGTCGAGCATGCCGCCCGTGTCATGCCGAAAGGCCGAAACTTCCATTGATGCAGGAGTCGAGGCTGATCAACCGGAAGAAATTTCTTACGTATCTGGTTGCCGAACAAGCCCCGTTTGTCGTTCGCCCGAGGGGCTGCCAGCTCTTATGCTAGCGACCTGCGCGTAACCGCATAGAGCGTGTCGTTACGTATTGCGTCGGCCTCCTGCGCAGGCGTGACTACGGTCCTTTTCATGAGCGCTACGTTCGTCCTGGCGCCCACATGGATGACAGCCGAGGCCAACACCTCGAGAGCCTGCGTTGTCTTCTTCTCGTCGGACCATCGCGCGACAAGGTCGAGGATTTGATCCCCGCTCCAACCGCTCTCAATGCCCCGATCAATCCAGTGATCAATCCATGGAAACGTCTGTTTGAGAGTGTCGTCGAGATACGCTACGGCGCTCGCTTCCGAAAGTTCGCGGTTCCTCCACTCTTCCGACAGACGTCCATCCAGATGCTGGCGACGCAAAGAGTACCATCCGTGCTTGTTGCATGTGTCCCATAGGTGATGGATGTCGGAGTCGCTCAGGTAATTGAGATACGGAAGAATCGCTTCGATCTGCCGGACCTGATAGAAATCAGTCCGCTCTCCGTTCATGCCGCGGGTACGGCCTGCTCTCATTGTCAGGTACTGGAACAAGTCCTTAGGCGCATCGCTTTGCTTCACAGCGTCCGCTACAGAAGCGAGAAGCGCTGGGGTCGCGAAGAATAAGGCAGCGGCTATGTAGTCGTCGGAGTCGCGCAAGCGTGGCCAATGCCGAAGAAGAATAGTCTCTGCCTGGCCAGCAGGAAGGTTCATGACCATCTCGGACAGAATCCAGTCGGGTCCATCTCCCTTGGGTTCGGATTCTCCAGGCGACGCGACCAGCTTTGAACGCTGGGCCAAAGCGGCATCCAACGCATCCGTCATTTCGTCGGTCCAGTATTCCCGGCCGAGCTGCCACCAGTATCCGTTGCGATCCGTGCGCAGTTTCTCCAGCAAAGCGGGTATTGCGGTTTGGTCCCGGCGGCGCACGCGCTGCCACAGCACCTGGTCGAAAAGAGCGTCGCTTTCCGTGGTGCTGCGAAGAACTTCGACATCGCCTTGGTTCTTTGTTGAGGACCAGAAGCGCAGCGCGTGCTTGCGGAGGTGCTTTTCCTCGGTTTCGTTTTGCCAAAGCGGCACAAGACGCGCACGCGAGCGCTCAGACATCGCCCGGCCTGTTTTGTCCTGTCTGCGTTTGAAGTCATCCGCCGCTCGTGACGAGAACGGCCAGAATTTCCCTGTCCCCTCGACTTCTGCATCACGTCGCGCAAGTTCACGCACCATGAATTCCACAGCGTCCGGCTGATCCATTCCCTCGAAAAGAATCGTGATGGGCCACTTCAAATCATCCGATTTGGCCCTCTCGACAAAATACGGGATCGCTATCTCAGGAGGTTTCCGTTGAAACGCCCACCTGACGCCATACTGGGCAACCTGAATGCGGGGTGAAGCTGAATGCTTTTCGGTCGTCGTGTCCGGCAAACCGGCCCACAGGTCGCAAACTGGCTTTAGTAGCACTCCCGCTTCTACGACATCGCCACTGCATTCGGCAAAAGCCCAGAGGTATTCGACCAAACCTGCGTCCCTGTCGCTATCAGCATCCCAACATGTCTTGATCGCCGCAGAGAGTTCTGGAGCTGCAAGATGACCGGCAAGGCGCAGAGCGCCGCTGCGCTCCCAGGCGGATAGACCCGGTCGGCGAAGAAACTCGCTCAACGAATTGGTCAAGGTCTTACCGTACCGTCTTTTGACGTGGTCCAGAAATTCCTCAAAACCTGCAACGCGTGTCCCAAGTTCGGTTTTCTGGCACAGTGCAATCCCACCCATGAGATCGCCATTCCGAAACCTTGCCCGCAACCCGTTCCATGACTCATCGCCAAGCTTTTCGGCAATCGGCAGAATATGCGGTCCTTCGCATTCTGCCAGCATCCTCGCGGCTTCCCATTTGAAACATCTACGTGCTCGCCCGGCGGCATCGTTTGTATCAAGCCACTTCATCACGGCACCGATAACATCCTGATGTGGGGCCTGTGATGGGGACTGCATGTGTCGCAGCGCGCAAAAACCGGCAAGTGGGTTTGCATCGACAACAGACGGGATGTGACCCTTCGCAATGAAGCCACTTGCCAACGCGAGGCCGATCACCTCGGCGAAGAACGGGTCTGATACGAGGTCGCTCGCTGGCTGTCCGCCCGCCAGCAATTCTCCGAACCCGTCGGCTAGCAACCATTCCCGCACCCTATCGTGACGGAACGTAAGTCGCTCTCCCGACGACGGGCCGGATACCCGAATGATCTCGCCTTGCTGCACGAGTTGACGAAGAGCTGCGACATCGCCGACCACCTCAGGCCACCCAAGAAGGCTCAGCCACTCCGGATCGAGCTGGCGTCGTTGCAAAATGCTCTTCGCTGCGTTCCGCAACGCTTTTCGATATTCCGCTGGCGAGTACTCCTGTCTGGTAACCGAAAGGCGCTGCAACGATGACTCGATAAATTGCCCAATCGTGTGGTCGGCGGTCGGCGCGCTGTCAGGGTCGTGAAGCGCAATCAGCAGAGGGTCGTGACCCAAGGCTGCGGAAATTGCGGCGGCGTCGAACTCTGAGATCGTGCGGCCCTGACAGGACCGCCGCCGTTGTACGGCGAGCGTTCCTTCGTCCTTTGACAGCGGCGGAGCGAAGACCGCCTTCGCATTAATTCGCTTCCGGGCATCGTCCGATAGAGATGAAAGGACCTGCGGCCACACGGGACAGATGACCTGCCAGCCATCCGCGCCCGCCGTTGCGCCTTCCGACCACCGCGCAATTCGTTCGATCAATGACGCTCCACGCCCTGACCGGTTGATATCTTCGACCGTAATCAAGAGCGGCCGCGCCGGCGTTCCAAGTTGGCGTGCAGCACCGCCGCAACCGGGGGCCAGGGCCGGATGGAGCCTGCGCAGCGCTGTCTCAAGCGCCTGGTCGAGCGTAGCCGATCCGGCAACATCATCGTCGCCCAGGACAAGCGAGAAGGCACCATTATCCAAATTCTTCCGCAGCCTTTTGTAGCAAGCCACGCTCTTGCCGCTGCCCGAGTCCGCGACCAGGAACATAGCTCTTTCCTCATTGCCCGTAGCCAGAACGCGATCAAGCTCCCGCTCAACCCACGCAGCCGGATCGTCAGGGGGGGCAGTCGCCTCGAGACTCGTCACTGACAGTTCGCGCAGAAGGCTCTCTGAAATCCGCTCCTGCTCTATTCCCAGATATTGCCGCCTGAGCCACTGACCATCTGGGTCATTATCGAGGAAGTCAGCTATCCGGGAACGCGGCCAGATATCGATCGCCAAACCTGCGGGGACCCCGGCCGCGTGAACATCCCTGACAATTTCCTGACCCGGATCCTGATTGCTCGTAAGGACTAGCGTCGCTTTCAGGTCGGGGGTCCTGGTTCGTTCATCGGCAACTATGTCGGCAGTTTTGGTGACATCTCCCGGAGGCTCAGTCGGCTTTCCGCCTTTGGATCGCGTTTTGACCGTGCCCGGATCATGCAGCCATTTCCCATCTAGGTCTTTGGCCGCCGTTGTGGTGTGGTGAATGACGATCATATGAGGCGGTACGGCCCCCGGTACGAAAGCGATGCCGTCCACCGGGGACTTCACGGTTTTCCCTTCGGCATTGACGCCGGGATGACTGACAAGCGCATAAAGCGGATCGGCTTTGCGCAGAACAGCGGTCGCGAGGCGTTCGAACACGCCTTCATCTGTAATGCTCGCCAAAAGGCGTATTGTCTCACCGGTCTCCATAGTCCCCAAGATAGGTCGAGAAGAGCCAAAATGTCTCGACTAAGCCTCCGCCACTTTTGTGCGGTGCATGAGTCCGGAAGTGGCACTTACTCAAGACCCCGCCTCAGCCGCATGAGCGGATAAAGAGTTCTCAGAAGGTAAAACCGGCCAAATCGCAAAAGCCATCCAAAAAGGACGGCCCGTCTAGCGCGGCTTCGTACCGACGTTGAACGATAATTTGTGCTCCGGCTCGGAATCTGCCGGCACGTTTTTCTGCTTCGTGGTGGCGGCGATACCAATTGAATTCAGAGCGTCGGTAATTGCTCTGGCGGCGCGAGCGGCGTTTGGGCTTCGTGGATGATGATAGATTTCCACGCCTTCAAGGCCACCGAGGATCCATCGTCCTGTCTCAGGTTGTTTCAGATTCCAACCCCCGACGGTTAGCGCTTGCGAGAGTCGGTTCGAGATTGCCATAGGCTCTCGTAAGTCCCAGAATGTTGTTACTTCGTACTCCTGACCAGCGAACGGACGGGCCATCACTATTAGTTCGCCAAATTGCCTGTCCGAGATAGAGCGATCCGCTAGGCGCTCTTCGATTTTTACCCTCGCTAGTTTTTCTTCCTCTGCTTTCTGATTTGCTTCCGCGGCGCGTGCGTTCGCTTCTGCAATTTTTTCGTCTGAAATACGTTGGCGTTCGGCTGCAGCTTCTTCTTTCTGGGTACTTAATTCGGACTGCCACCGGCTGTGTGTCCACGCGGCTGCAAAACTAATGACGCCGATGAATGCGGTTGCTGCTACGCCCCAAATTCTGATTTCGTTTGCCCACCAAACTTTGTCAGGGAGGTCCATCATGGGGATGTCTTAATTTTCCGCTGTGGCATGAGTAATTGTGTGTATTGCATTGATCCCTGGTTGCAGCGCATACCGCGAGTCGATGTAACGGAGACGAACGGGCTAGGAACGCCGCTTCAAGCCTTTCTGAGACTTATCTGATATAGCCGAACGGCGTGCCGCTTCGGGTTCTGTTTTCTTCATTGTTTTAGCTCCGTTCGGGTCGCTTCGATGGATCGATCTAATTCCTGCATCCACTGCTGGAAGTCGTTTCTTGAGCGATAGAAGTCTTCTCGTGCGCCCATAAGAACGTCGCCTAAGTTGGTTCCATCTCCGTCGCGCGCCTCGGGCGCAAATTTTCGATAGGCGCGCATGACCTTGGTGTATTGGTCAATCCCTCGAATGAACTGGCTTAAACGGTGCCTGCTTCGCGTAAGAAAATCGATTTCAGAGTGAAAGCTTAGATAGCGCTCGCGCGCCTGCTTCATGTCATCTTCGATTTTCTGGGTCTTCGATTTTAAATCCACCATCTTCACAATGAGAACATCTAGTTGGTCCCACGGCACGCCGCCAACGTTCTGGGTAATTTCCTGAGCATGCCGTGCCGCATCCATGCCGGGATGCTTGTATGCGGCCTCTATCGCGCTGAGCGCGTCAGCAACTTGCTCTCTGTCAGCCCGTGAATAGAAACGAGATGCCGCTAGTATGGATTTTCTTTCCGGCGGATCGGCGGCGAACCTTGGTTCCTGCGGCTTGGTGCTTGCGTCCGCTTTAACCGCCGCATCTGCTTGGCGAGGGGACGACGCGAAATAGCCAATTACGGCCACGCTTAATAGCAGCGCCCCTACGAGACCTATCGTCAATAGCAGCATCGGAACCAACCGCACCCTTGCACGCTCGATGCACTTACTAAGAATCGACTGCGGATTTTCACGCTGATCTCCGATGCTTTGGCCAACCCATTTGAGGAATTGAAACGCGGCAGCCAACAAACAAAGGGCGCTGACAACCCCGACTATTGCGATTAGTTCGGGGGGAATCGTGTACCCATTTTCTTTCAGCCACCACATTAATCCCGGCCCCCCGACGCCAACAGCGCCAGCACCTGGGGCTGATTTCGGGAACGGGTGAATGTCTGGACTTGCGGCCATGTGCCTGCCTCCGACCTAGGCCGATCCTAGGGCTTGTGGTGGCGCGCCGACATGTAGCCGATTCAAGGTAGGGGCAACGGGATTCCTGAATCATTTGTGGGTACGCGTGGCGCCTAGGCGATGGGTTGACTCCTACAAGATGTTCTTTATTTGTTCTTACATCCTGCTTGTTGAGGGGACGCCAACCGGAGGTGTCCATTTGGCAAGAAGCAGGAACGGCTCCCGCGCGCCAGGCTCACACGGCCGGGCTCTCGGGGCGCCTCGAACACCGCTTTACGGGCAATACGACTCGTGAGCAGGGAGCCTGCTGGACCACCGGTCGCCGGTTGCGAACTGGGAGGGCAAGCGCGGCCCGAGGCGTGTGGGGCTAGGCCTCACGAAAAGGCCGTGGTGGAGCGCCGAAAGGCGCGGGTCCCCCATCGCACGGGGACCCGGACACGCCCCGCAAGCGTGTCCCCGGGCCGCACGCAACGGCCCGGAAGGGGTCTAGCAAACCCCTGCGTCTTTCGGCGCTCCGCTCCCCTCGTTAGAGGGCGAGCAACGCGACGAACCTTTGCAAATCCCGGGCGCCGGCACGCCGCGGAAACGGGAGACCGCGCCCACGATGATGCGCAAGCCAACACAGGGCGAAACACCAATGGCCATCTTCAGCTATACGAATCTTTCGACTCAAGAGCACCCCGGCGTGCGTGCGCGCGTCGAGCAGAGTCGCAAGCGATTCCATTGCGACCTCTTGCAGTTTTGGCGCCAGTGCAGACTTGGAAAATGCTGGCAGCGTCGTCGCTGCCTCGGCGATCCGCACGACTGCTTCAGCCGCCACCACGCCGCGATGCCGCGCAATCACGTGGCCTGGTTGCACGCCGACATCCTGTCGAGAACCACCGGCACCGGCACCGCGGAGCAGGCGCTTCGCGCTTTCGGCCTGTCGCTGCCCGATATTGTCCGGCAGGACGCCGGCGTATCTCGGCCGCAACAGACCGACGGCGCTTTGCCGACCATCGATTCTGCGCAGGAGGATTCGCGGCGCACCCACGGCGAGGCCGGCATCCCTTCGCAATCGCCGTCTGAAATGCTTGCGGAGGTGAAGAAATTGCTCGGCGTGATCCTGACAAGCAAGCCTGAGCCGGAAGCCGCCAGCCCGGTCCCGTCACCTCAGGTCAATGCCGAAGCACCGGTTGTCATTCCAAAAAGCGAGAGCAGGGCAGCCGTCGAAGCATTCAATGAACGAGCCAGCAAGGGGATGGATTACAATGACCTGATGGCGAGGCTGCGTGCACTTGGCGCGTCGGTTTAGGACGAAGACGATCGGGAGCGCGGGTGATACGGACGCGAACATGAAACTCTCCCGCCGCCGTGTCATCGCCGGAAGCGGAGCCGCGCTTGCCGCAACGGGTGGAGTTGCCATGTGGAACAACTCGCGCATTCGGTACTACGACGGCCCCGTGTCCGACCATTTCGACGGCGTGCGCTTCTTTGATCCCAATGGCGCGCCACCGAACAGCACGGTGCAACTGCTGCGTTTTCTGGCGACGCGCCAGCGCGCGCCCTGGCCGGCCTGGGTTGCGAACCCCTTCAGCGATCGTCCGCCGCGTCGCGTCGACGGCGCGGCGTGTCGCCTCTCGTTCGTCGGCCATGCGTCATGGCTGCTGCAGGCCGCGGGCTTGAACATCCTGATCGATCCGGTTTGGTCGCAGCGCGTCTCTCCGGTGTCGTTCGCGGGACCGACCCGCGTCAACGATCCGGGGATTGCGCTCGACGCATTGCCGCCGATCGACGCGGTGTTGGTATCGCACTGCCACTACGATCATCTCGACGTACCGACGCTGTCTGCGCTGGCAAGCCACCGCGCGCGCCTGGTGATGCCGCTCGGCAACGACACCGTTGCGCGCGCACAGGATCCGGGCATCCGCGCCGAGACGCACGACTGGGGCGCCCGCATCGTGTTGAGCCGTGACGTTGCGGTGACGCTGATCCCGATGCGGCACTGGTCGGCGCGCGGCGTGACCGATCGCAACAAGGCCCTGTGGGCGGCGTTTGTGATCGAAACGCCCGCCGGGCGCATCTATCATGTGGCGGATTCTGGCTACGGCAACGGCCACCACTTCCGCATGGCGCGCGAACGCTACGGTCCGTTCCGGCTCGCCATCCTGCCGATCGGGGCCTACGAGCCGCGCTGGTTCATGCGCGAGCAGCATATGAACCCGGATGAGGCCGTGCTGGCCTTCGCCGATTGCGGCGCGGAGCTGGCGCTGGGACACCATTTCGGCACCTTCCAGCTCACCGACGAGGCGATCGACGCGCCGACGCTCGCGCTTGCCGCGGCGCGCGCCAGGGCCGGTCTCGCCGCCGACCGTTTCCGGACACTGCAGCCCGGCGAAGTCTGGGAGCTGTAGCGGCATGGCGAGCGGTTTTCGCGGCGTAGGATGGGCAAAGCCGCGTCAGCGGCGTGCCCACGCATTCTTGCTCGAAGCGAAGACGGGGGCGCGGCGCTTCGCGCCTTCGCCCACCTACAATTTTCGATGAACAGCTACGTCCCGGGCTTCAACACATCAGCCGCCCAGTCCCACATGAAGTTCGTGCCGATGGTCACGTTGTCCACCTGGCAATGATGGAAGCCGCCTTCCTCGCGCGTGAACACCTTCAAAAGCTTCTGTTTCGAGCCGACCGCTGCAAAGCACTTCTCGGCGATGGCGAGCGGGATCTGCTCATCGCCCGCGCCGTGCACCAGCAGGAACGGGCACTGCATCTTCTGCACGATGCCGTCGAGCCGGAAGCCTTCGAGGATCTTCATCGCCGCGTCGCGGGTCTTCACCCCGAAGATCCACATCAGGTGCTCCGGCGGCACCGACAGCGACGGCACCTTGCCCGAGTCGAGCAATTCGAACCGCCGCTTCCAGGTGTCGTGATAGTCCCACTGCGCGCCCCAGGCGATGCAGCAGGCGTAGCGCGGCTCGAGCGAGGCCGCGCGCGGCGCGTAATAGCCGCCGAGCGAAATCGCCATCACGCCGACGCGCTTCGCATCGACCTCCTTGCGGCCGGCGAGATAGTCGTAGGCCGCCGTGCCGTATTTCTCGGTCTCGGCGATCAGCGGCAGGTCACGGAAGCGCACGCTCTCGCCGTTGCCCGGCCCGTCGACGATCAGGCAGGCGATGCCGCGCGCGACGAGATCCGGGACGCCCTTGAAGTATTGAATCTCCTTGGTGATGTCGAAGCCGTCGAAGAACACCATCGCCGGCGCGGGCTTGTTTCCGGCCACCTCCGGCGCGGGATGCACGAACAGCGCCGGCAGCTTCTTGTCGCCGTAGGGAATTTCGACAGATTCGATATGCGGCCGCTTCAGCATCGCCGCGCCATCGGCAAACGCCTTGACCGCCTTCTTGTACGCCGCGGGCGAGCGCGGCCCGTGCTGCAGGAAGCGTTCGCCGATCTGGATGTAGTGCGCGGCGCGCATCAGGCAGGCTGCGGCCGTGAGCCGGTGGCCCTTCTTCTCCGCCTCGCGTCCGCGCGCCTCGACGATGTCGCCCATGCGCGCCCATTCCTCGAACCAGGCATTGTCGTCGCCGACCTTGTCCTTCAGCGCGCGGCCGATGCGGTTGATCTCGTCGATCTCCGCGCCGCCCCATGGCGCGGCGGAGAGGCACAGCAGCAGGCCCATCGACCAGCGGTAGTTGGTGGGGAAATAGATGAAGGCCGGATCGTTGGCTCGGTCGCTCACGTTTCCTCGCTGAGATTTTCTGGTCCGCGGAACGCGTCCGCATTTCAGGCCAGCTTGGTTTCCGATCGTGCTACGGTCAACCCAATAACAACGAGACATCGCAGCCATGCGCGATCAGCCCGCATCGTCCATCCCCGCGTCGCGGTCCGGCCGTCCGCGGCTCGACCTGCAGCAGCATCTCGCCGATCTCGAAGCCGCGGGGCTGCTCACGCGCATCGAGAAGCCGATCAACAAGGACACCGAGCTTGGGCCGCTGGTGCGCTGGCAGTTCATCGGCGGCGTGCCGGAGGACGAGCGCCGCGCCTTCCTGTTCACCAACGTCACCGACTCCAAGGGCCGCAAGTACGACATGCCGGTGGTGGTCGGCGCGCTGGCATCGTCGCCCGCGATCTATGCCATGGGCATGGGCCGCGCGGTGGACGAGATCGGCGACGCCTGGATGCAGGCCATCGCCCATCCGATCCCGCCGGTGCTGACCAACAACGCGCCGTGCCAGGAGGTGGTCGTCACCGGCGAGGCGCTGCGCAGCGAAGGCGTGAAGCGGTTGCCGGTGCCGGTGTCGACGCCGGGGTTCGATGCCGCGCCCTATCTCACCGCAACGCTCTGCGTCACCCGCGATCCGGACAGCGGCGTGCAGAACTTCGGCACCTACCGCGTGGGTCTCAAGGCCGCCGACCGGATGGCGGTGCGGATGGTCGCGCGTGAGGCGACCGGGGCGGGCGGCTTTCTGCACTGGCTGAAATATCGCGATCGCAAGCAGAAGATGCCGATCGCGATCGTCGTCGGGGCCGCGCCCATCGTCATGTTCACCGGCCCGCAGAAGCTCGCCGTCGACATGGACGAGATGGCGGTGGCCGGAGGTGCTGCCGGCGAGGCGATCCGCATGACCCGCTGCCGGACGATCGACCTCGAAGTGCCGGCAGACTCGGAAATCGTGGTCGAGGGCCTGATCGATCCGGATGTGCTCGAGCCCGAAGCGCCGTTCGGCGAGAGCAACGGCTATGTCGCGCTCGAAGCCTACAACATGCCGATCGAGGTCACGGCCATCACCCACAAGGCCAAGCCGGTCTTCACCCAGATCATCAGCCAGGTGACGCCGAGCGAGTCGAGCGTCATCAAGAAGGTCGCCTACGAGCCGCTGTTCCTTTCTCACCTCAAGACCAATCTCGGCATCAAGGGCATCCGCCGCGTCGTCATGCACGAGCGGCTGACCAATCTTCGCCCGGTGATCTTTCTGCAATTCGCAGCCGGCGCGCCGCGCACCGAGGTGTGGCGCGGCCTTTCGGGCGCGTCCACCTTGCAATCGAACTGCGGCAAGATCGTCATCGCGGTGAGCGAGGACATCGACCCGAGCAGCATGGACGCGGTGCTGTGGTCGCTCGCCTACCGCACCAATCCGGTCGACGACATGCAGATCGTTCCCTGGCGCGGCGGCGTGCAGGGCGCGCAATATGCCGGCAACAAGACCGACTCGGGCCTCCTGGTCGACGCCACGCGCAAGCGCGCCATGCCGCCGCTCGCGCTGCCGACCAAACCCTACATGGAGCATGCCCGCGCGCTGTGGGACGAATTGGGCCTGCCCGCGCTCAACGTGCAGGCGCCCTGGCACGGCTACACGCTCGACGACTGGACCGACACCTGGGAAACCTACGCGCGGCGCACCGCCGCGGGCGACTGGGAGGAAACCGGCCGCGAGACATTGAGGCGCCAGCGCCGCGGATTGCTGCCGGAGACACCGGTGCGGCCGGGTCAGGACAAAGACGAGTAAGCGTGCGGATATTCACCCGATTTCCGAAGCACTGGATGCCCCGCTTTCGCGGGGCATGACACCTGTGCCATGGCGGCATGTTGCGCACGGCTGTCATCGCCCGCGAAGGCGGGCGATCCAGTCTCACCGGTGACAGGTCAAAGAGTCGTTCGTTAGAAGGACAGAAATAGATGGGACGCGTTCCCTACCTCGACAAATCCGACCTGCCTCTCGAGCTTCACGACGTTCTCGCGCGACCGATCGCGCTCAACCGGGCGATGGCGAACAGCCCGTATGCATCGCGCGCCATGAACGGGCTTGCGACCTACATCCGCCACCAGAGCAAGCTTGATCCGCGGCTGCGCGAGCTTGCCATCCTGCAGGTCGGCTACCTTGCCAGGTCGCCCTACGAATACTCGCATCATGTCAAGATCGGCCGCGAGTTCGGCGTCACCGACGATGATATCCGCGCCATCGGCGAGGAAACCGCCGGCCGTCCGACCAAACTGGATACCTTGTCGAAGACTGTGCTCCGCGCCGCGCGCGAGATGACCGACGGCCTCGCCATGTCGGACGCAACCTTCGCCGCGCTGGAAAAGGCGCTGGACCGCGAGCAGGTCGTCGATCTCACGCTCGCCATCGCGTTTTACAACGCCGTGGTCCGGCTTCTCGCCACGTTGCAGATCGATGTCGAGCCGGAATACCAGCCCTATCTGGAACAGCATCCGTTGCCGCGCTAGGCTGCCCCGCTCTGGTCGGCAGCACGGAGGCTAGGCATGTTCCTGCGCAACGGCTGGTATTCGGCGATCTGGTCGCACGAGCTCAAGGACAAGCCGGTCGGCAAGACCTTCCTCAATGAGAAGGTCGTGCTGTTCCGCAACGACCGCGGCCAGGTCGGTGCGCTCGAAGATTGCTGCTGCCATCGCGCCGCGCCATTGTCGCTCGGCGAGGTCAGCGGCGCGACGCTCGCCTGCGGCTATCACGGCCTGAAGTTCGACGTGAACGGAAAATGCGTCGAGGTGCCCGGCCAGAGCGAGGTGCCCGCGGGCGCCAAGGTGCGCAGCTATCCGGTGCACGAGAAGAACAACGTGGTCTGGATCTGGATGGGCGAGGCGACCAAGGCCGACACCGCGAAAATTCCCGACATGCCGTGGCTGTCCGATCCGAAATGGGCGACGACGCCGGGCAATCTCTACGTCAAGACCAACTATCAGTTCATCATCGACAACCTGCTCGATCTCACCCACGTCACCTATGTGCACAAGAAGACGCTCGCCGGCGATCCGCGCGAGGCGACCACGCCGACCAGGACCGAGCGGCTGAACGACGGCGTCCGCGTCGGCCGCTGGATGATCGATTTTGTGCCGCCGCCGCTGTTTGCCAGGGCCGGCAACTTCACCACCAACGTCGACCGCTGGCAGCACGTCACCTGGCATCCGCCGGGCATCGTCTATCTCGACGTCGGCTGCGCCACGACCGGCACCGGCGCGCCGCAGGGCGACCGCAGCCAGGGCATCTCGATCTGGTCGAGCCACCTGATCACGCCCGAGACCGAGCATTCCAGCCACTACATGTTCTGCTTCGCCCGCGACTTTAAAGTCGACGATCCCGAAATGTCGAAGCTGCTCTACGAGGGATCGAAGGCCACGTTCACCGAGGACGCGGACATGCTCGAAGCGGTGCAGTCCAACCGGACTGGCGGATCGCTCGATGGGCTTATCCACATCACCGCCGACGCAGCGCAGCTGCAGGCGCGGCGGATGCTGAACGCGATGATCGGCGCGGAGCAGGCCTAAAGCTCCGCAACGAAAGATGCGCCAAGCCAGATGCACCAAGCCGCGGCGATGACACGCGGCAGGCGCGGGGAGGTAGACGATGAGATGGGGCGTTTCGCTTTCGATTCTTGCCGTGCTCGCAGCCGTCGCGACACCGGCGCAGGCGCAGCAGTATCCGTCGCGTCCGGTGACGGTCGTGGTGCCGTTTGCCGCCGGTGGCGGCTCGGACCTTCTCGCGCGGCTGGTGACGCAGAAGCTCGAGGCGCGGCTCGGCAAGCCGTTCATCGTCGAGAACCGCCCCGGCGCGGGCACCACGCTCGCCGCGATGCAGGTCGTGCGCGCCGCGCCCGACGGCTACACGCTGATGCAGGGCACGAGCTCGACCATGGCCATCAATGTGACCATGAACAAGAAGCTGCCCTACGAGCCGCTCAAGGACCTCGTGCCGGTCGCGCTGCTGTCGTCGTCGCCATTCTTCCTCGTCGTTGCGGCCGACTCGCCGCTGAAAACCGTCGCCGACGTGATCGCGGCCGCGAAAGCGAAGCCGAACGGGCTGAACTACGGCTCCGGCGGGCCGGGTTCGATGCATCATCTCAGCACCGAGCTGCTGCAGAGCCTTGCCGGCATCCAGATGACGCATGTGCCCTACAAGGCGACGCCGCCGGCGATGACCGACCTGATGGCGGGCCACATCCAGCTCCTGTTCGGCGACACCACCTCGACCTTGCCGATGATCCAGCAAGGGAAACTCCGCGGCATCGCGGTAACCACGGCCAGGCGCAGTCCCGCCGCGCCGGACGTTCCAGCCGTCGCCGAGACCGTGCCGGGTTTCGAATCAGCGTCCTGGCAGATGCTGCTGGCGCCGGGTGGAACGCCGCCCGAGGTGATCGCGCTGCTCAACCGCGAGGTCCACGCGATCTTCAGCGATCCGGCGGTGATCGCCGAGCTGACCCGGCGCGGCGTCGGGCCGGCGTTGACCGGTCCGCCGCAGGAGGTGACCGAGTTCGTGCGAAAAGAGATCGTGCGCTGGGGCGACGTGGTCCGCCGCGCCGGGCTCGAAGGCAGCGAGTAGCGCGACCGGCTGTATTTGACCGCGGCGGGCGGGTTGCGCGCCGCGATCGTCTGTCTTGTGAGGAGAGACCGGCGTGATGGAAGGATTTACGCGAACGGAGATCGACACCAGCGGCGCGCGCATCGTCACGGTGCATGGCGGCAAGGGGCCGCCGCTGCTGCTGCTGCACGGCAATCCGTTCACGCATCTGTCCTGGCACAAGTTTGCGCCGCGGCTCGCGCAGGAGTTCACTGTGGTCGCAACCGACCTGCGCGGCTATGGCGATTCATCGAAGCCGCCGGGCGGCAAGGATCATGAGAACTATTCGTTCCGTGCCATGGCGCAGGACCAGATCGAGGTGATGGCGTCGCTGGGGTTCAAGCAGTTCATGGTGGCGGGCCATGACCGCGGCGCGCGCGTCGTGCACCGCATGTGCCTCGACCGGCCCGACGTCGTGCGGCGCGCGGCGATCCTCGACATCATTCCGCAGCACAATCTCTACACCCACACGACCCGCGAATGGGCCAAGTCGTCCTACCACTGGCTGTTCATGATCCAGCCGGAGCCGCTGCCGGAGAAGCTGATGAGCGCCGATCCGGACTTCTTCATCAACTATAAGCTCGCCAAGACGCCGCAGGGCCTGAACTTCTTCGGCAAGGAGGCGCTCGAGGAGTACCGCCGCTGCTTCCGCAATCCCGCGACCGTGCATGCTATGTGCGAGGACTATCGCGCGACCTACGGCATCGATTTCGAGATGGACAAGGTGGATTGGGCCGCCGGCAAGAAGATCACCTGTCCGACGCTGATCCTTTGGGGCGCAACCGGCGCGGTCGGCCGCAACCACAAGCCCGCGGAGGTGTGGAAGGATTACGCGACCGACATCCGCGGTGCGCACGCATTGCCGTGTGGCCACTATCTGTCGGAGGAAGCGCCCGAGGAAACCTACCAGGCGCTTCGGACATTCTTTCTGGCGAAGTGACGGCCGCCGAAATTATTCGGCGGCTTCCGCCGCATAGGTGGGCTGCTTCTCCAGCCCGCGCAGGTCCGGCAGCCCGAAGTGCAAGAGCTCGGTCTCCTGCTCGGCCTTGAATGACGCCTTCTCGCTGCGCTCCAGGAACACCGTGGTCAGCGGCCGCAGCGGCTTGCCGTCCACGTGTCCGCCGCCGCGATAGGCGAGATAGAGGCCGCGGCCCGATCCGACGAGCGTCGCCCCGGCGTCGAGCCGGAGCACGCCGGCCTCCGAGCGCCGCTCGGTGAACACGCCGAGCAGCTTCTCGGAAACGCCCGGCTGATCGGCAAGCGGCACCCATTGATAGCCCGCCTGGTCCATCATCACCGGCTTGTCGTAGCGGGCCTTCGGGAATTGCAGCGGCCGGCCGTTGACGTGCTCCCAGATCGCCTGGAAGCCGTCCATGTTGCGCTTGCCGGGCTCGCCTTCGTTGCGCCGGTAGGCGCCGCCTTCGAACGTGCCGGTGGCGCGCAGCGCCTCCATGCCCTGCTTCACCTCCTGCCGCGAGAGATAGCCTTGGCCGCTCGAGCCGCCGAACTGCAGCACGAAGGTCGTCGCCGTGCCTTCGCTGGTCTGCGGTCCGTAGGACGTGCCCTCCGGGAAATAGCCGACCATGCCCGGCGTCATGATGCCGTCGCGCGCGAAGTCGAGATCGCCCTCGAGCTGGAAGCGGAACTGCTCGAAGTTGTGCCGGTGCCGCGGCGAGACGAAGTCCTTGTCGTTGCGCCCCATCGAGAGCTGGAAGTTGTCGATGCTGCCGGGCGCGCCTTCCATCAGGTTGCGGAAGTGGAACGTGCCGCCGCGATATTCGAGGCCGCGCACCCACTCGATCTCGTCGCCTTGCACGATCTTCATCGAAGTCCTCCGTCCATTGCGCGTCGGTGCCGCCTTAAACCGCCTCGGTCGCGGGCGCGGCGAGGAAGTTCTTGATCGCGTACCACAGCAGGTGCCGGTTCTTGCCGTAGCCCGGGCTGTGCGCGGTGTTCGGCAGGATGATGAACTGACGGTCGCCGTTCGGCAGTTGCGTGTAGAAGTCCAGCAGATCTTCGTTGGTCGAGTTGCCGTCCCAGATGCCGCGCAGCATCAGCACCGGCGACAGCACCTTCTTCGGATCGACGATCGGCAGGTTCGCCGCCATGTCGAGATAGGTGCCGGTCGGGATCTGGTCGCCGAACTTCATCTCCGCGGCGATGATCGCCTCGGGCACCGCCGGATCGGTGGTCCCTGCATGACCGTCGCGGGTGAAGATCGAGCGGATCATCGCCGCGTCGCGCTTTCTGCGCGTGTTGGCGCGCAGCTCGTCGATGCGGGCCCGGCGGCGCGCGATCTCGGCCGCGCCATTGCCCTTGTAGGTGAAGGCCGACAGGATCAGCCGGTCGACGTGCTCGGGCTTGGCCTGTGCGAAGGCCGCGGCGCGGATGCCGCCCGACGAGGTGCCGTACATGTGCATCTTCGGCAGGCTGGTTTCCTTCTGGATCACCGGCATCGCCGCCTTCAGGTCCTCGACGCCGCTGGCGATGTCCGAATTGTTGCCGGAGCTGCCGGAATAGCCGTAGCCGTCGTGATCCATGGTCCAGACGTCGTAGCCCTCGCGCGCCATGACGTTCATCAGCGAGTATTCGCCCTTGCCTGGCACCGTGAGGTCGTAGGACGAGCGCGTCGAGTTCGACGAGCCGTGCACCAGGAACAGGATCGGCAGCGGCTTCTCGCCGGGCTTCGGCGCGCCCGCGCGCTTGCGCCAGAGGTTGAGCTTCACGCCGCCTTTGTCGGCCCAGTATTCCTGGCTCCAGATTTCGGCTCCCGCCGCCGCGGCAGGCGTCGCGCCTTCTGCCTGCGCCAGGTTCGTCACGAGGCTCGCGCCGATGCCTGCACCCGCCGTCATCAGAACCGTCCGCCGTGCGACGCCGTTGTCATGACCTTCCAAGCCACCGCTCATGTCGCATCTCCCCAGTTGCCGCACCCTGCCGTTCAGGTGCAGGCTTGTTTGCAGCCATCATAGCAGATCGCGGCACACCGCGGCAGGTGGGAGGATTACGATGCTGACGCGAAGCGCAATCCGGCTTGCGGCGGCGGTTGTTGTGGGCTGCGTGGTGCTTGCCGCTCCGTCGCGGGCGCAGCAGGAGTGGCCGAACCGTGCGGTCAAGGTGGTGGTGCCGTTCGGTGCGGGCGGCGCTGCCGACCGGCTGGGGCGGATCGCTGCGGATCACCTCTCGAAGGCGTTCAAGCAGCAGTTCTACGTCGAGAACCGCGTCGGCGCGGGCGGCGCGGTCGCTTCGACCGCCGTGGCGCGCGCCGATGCCGACGGCTACACGCTGCTGATCGGCGGCTCCGGGCCGCACATCATGGGGCCGGCGGAAAATCCGAACATCGGCTACGACCCGGTCTCCGACTTCGCCCACATCGCCATGATCGGCGGCGAGAGCTTCGCGCTTTCGGCACAGGCAAGCCTTGGCGTGAAGTCGCTGGAGGAGCTGATCGCGCTGTCGAAGAGCAAGGCCGAGCCGATCAACTGCGGCTCGCCCGGCGCGGGCTCGCTCGGCCAGCTCATGGTCGAGCAGATTCAGCTCAAGAAGATCGCCAATCTCAATCACGTTCCCTATCGGGGCGGGGCGCCGCTGCTGACCGACTTTTTCGGCAACCACATTTCCGTCGCGGCGACGCCGGTGCTGCCGATCCTGCAACAGGCCGAAGCCGGCGCGATCGTGCCGCTGGCGGTGACGTCGACCGAGCGGATTGCCTTGCTCAAGGACGTTCCGACCTTCGCCGAGCTCGGCTATCCGGAGATGAACGGTGCGATCTGGTTCTGGCTCGCGGGCCCGAAGGGGCTGCCCGCCCCGATCGTGACGCGGCTCAACGAGGAAATGCGCCGCCTGATCGCGTCCCCGGAGACCCGGCAGCTTTTCGAGAAGAGCGCGCTGTTGTCGCTGGATGCGGATTCGCCGCGGCTGACGGGATTTATTGCCGAGGAGGTCAAGCGCTGGAGAGCGTTTGTGGAGGAAAAAGGATTGAAGAAATGACGTTTCAAGACACCACGATGCTCTACGACTTCGTGCCGATGCCCGAGCGCAAGCCGCTGAAGTGGCCGAACGGCAAGCGGCTGGCGCTGATGATCACGCTCAACCTCGAATACTGGGAGCTGACCCAGGATCACGACGGGCCGTATTTCCCGGGCGGACCTTCGATCAACGAGCGCCTGCTGCCGGCGCGCATTCCCGACTTCAACAATCACTCCTGGCGCGAATACGGCCACCGCGTCGGCATCTGGCGGCTTTACGACATTTTCGACGACGCCAAGGTGCCGGCAAGCTGCACGGTCAACGGCATTCTCTGCGAGCGCCATCCGCAGATCGTGACCGCAGCGGCGACGCGCGGCTTCGAGCTGATCGCGCACAACCACATTCAGACCGAATTCATGATCAACTACCGCGACGACCGCGCAAAAGAGCGCGACGTCATCAAGCGCGTGCTCGATGCGATCGAGAAGACGGCCGGGCGACGGCCGAAGGGCTGGCTGTCATCGTCGCTCCGCTGCACCGTCAACACCTCGGACATCTGCAAGGAGCTCGGCCTCACCTACCATTGCGACTACATGAATGACGAGCAGCCCTACCTGATCCGCACCGCGCACGGCCCACTGGTGTCGATTCCTTACACCCAGGAGGTCAACGACATCGGCATGTTCCTGCGCCGCAACCTGATGGCGACGGACGCGTTCCAGCTGATGAAGGACGAATTCGACGAGCTCTATCGCTCCGGCGGGACCAGCGGCCGGATCATGAGCATCGGCCTGCATCCCCATATCATCGGCCGCGCGTTTCGGGCGCGGGCGATCCGCGAGTTCTTGGAATACGCCAAGGGCTTCGACGGCGTGTGGTGGGCGACGCGCGAGGAGATCGCCGACTGGTACCTGCAGAACCACCGGTCCCACATCGGCTGAGACGTCTGGACCGGCCGCCTTCTCAGTGCAGCGGCACGAACAGCTCTTCCACCGAGAACCGCCGCGGCACCATCTTCTGCTCCACCGCAAACCGCGTGATCGCCTCCAGCGCCTTGCGGTTCGGCTCGATCCCGAACGGAAACGGATCGCCGACCACCGCGGCGTTGACCTTCGCCGCCTTGTCCCATGAGGTCGCGGCGTCGCCGAGGTCGAGGTTCTTCAGGTATTTGGCCTTCGCCGCCTCGAACGCGCGGCAGAGCTCCTCGGCGACCCAGGGCGCGTCCTTGAGCACGGAGTTCTTGACCACCACGCCGTGGTTGATGGGATAGATCCCGGTCTTGCGGAAATATCCGAACGCGGCGTTCTGAGCGTCGGGAATGAGCGGCTCGATCTCCGGCACGTCGGCGACCTCGCCGATCGCCGCATCGATCTCGCCGGACAACAGCAGGTCGCGCATCTTGGCGCCGCGGAAGCGATAGTCGACGTTGGCCGGGCCTTTGAACCCTTCGACGTGCTCGTCGTCGGTCGGGATCCAGGTCACCTTGTCCAGGTCCACGCCGTACTCGCTTTGCAGCACGCCGCGCGCCCAGAGCCCGGTGGTGACGGTGTAGCCGCGGTTGACGCCGACCTTGCGGCCTTCCAGGTCCTTCGGCTTCTTGACGCCCGACTTGGTGTTCACGAACACCGCCCAATGGTGGAAGTTGCGGGTCACGAACACCGGGATGGCGGTGAACGGCAGGCCGGCCGCGCGGGCGCAAACATAGGTGGTGAACGCCATCTCGCAGATGTCGAATTCCAGACCGCGGCACATGCGCCGCATCATCGGCACGATCTGCTCGACGGGGACGAAGTTGAGGTTGAGCCGCCCCAAATCGGCACCCGCCTCCTTTATGGGCTTGGTAATGCCGTAATTTCCCAGCGCAATTGTCCACGGCTGCATCCAAAACTCCCCGGTCCCCGCGCTGGCGAGCCACCAGCGCGTTTACGCGCGTCTTCCGACGCGCTATTGCGAGCGGCCAGCGCGGGCACTTTGAGCGGCCGCGCCGGCTCCTCGCGACGCTTCGCGCCACCATAAGCGCGTTTACGCGCGTCTTCGACGCGCCATGGCGGCGCGGCTGCGGACACCATAGCCGTTTCGCCTGCGACGGTAACGCCTGCATTCCACAACCGGGAACGCTCGCATCGGCCCATAAGTTCTGGTAGTAGGCCAGCGTCGGCTGGATGGGGATCGGCCTGGGGCCATTGATGAATTTCTTGCGCGCGTTCGGGCGCTTTTTCGAGCAAAAAATCGGTCTCCATCGTCTCGGCGTTGCCCTCAGCATCCTGATCATCGCCGTGGCGGCGGTGGTGCTCTATCGCAAGCTGCACAACATCAACGTCAGCAAGGTGGTGACGGCGATGGCGACGGTCGAATACCGCGACGTCGCCATCTCCGCATTGTTTGTCGCGCTCGGCTATTTCACGCTGACGTTCTACGACCTGTTCGCGTTGCGGACGATCGGCCGCAAGGACGTGCCGTACCGCGTCGCCGCGCTCGCGGGCTTCACCTCCTATTCGGTCGGGCACAATGTCGGCGCGAGCGTCTTCACCGGCGGGGCGGTGCGCTATCGCATCTATTCCAGCTGGGGACTCGATGCCATCGAGGTCGCCAAGATCTGCTTTATCGCCGGCCTGACGTTCTGGCTCGGCAACATCACCGTGCTGGGCTTCGGCTTCGCCTATCACCCGGAGGCCGCTTCGGCGATCGATCAGCTGCCGCTGTGGATCAACCGGACGCTCGGGATCGCTGCGCTGGCCGTCCTGGTCGGCTACATCGCCTGGGTCTGGAAGACGCCGCGTGTCATCGGCCGGCAGAACTGGCAGGTGCAGTTGCCGAACGGCCCGCTGACACTGCTGCAGATCCTGATCGGCATCATCGACCTCACCTGCTGCGCGCTCGCCATGTACGTGCTGGTGCCGAACGAGCCGCACATCGTGTTCATCGACGTGGCGGTGATCTTCATCACTGCGACGCTGCTCGGCTTCGCCAGCCATTCGCCCGGCGGGCTTGGCGTGTTCGACGCCGCCATGCTGATCGCGCTGTGGCAGTACGATGCCGAGGAATTGCTTGCGGGTCTTCTGATCTTCCGATTGCTCTATTACATCCTGCCCTTCACACTGGCGCTCGCGACCTTGGGCATTCGCGAGTTGGCCTTGCACATGGCGGGACGACGCAATGTCGGTGATCGATGATGGCGGCGCAGGGCAGGGCTGGTTCGTCCGGCTGAGCCGCTTTCTGCGCGCCCGTGACGACGAGCGCACCGAGGTTCCCGCGGACCTGCCGCAGGCCGGTGCCGCCCGCATTCCGCCGGAGATCGTGCTGCTCGATGCGGTGGTTTCCGGAATGCCCGATCCGGTGACGGTGCTCGATCAGGACGGCCGCGTCATCGCCTTCAACGCCCAGGCTTCCGCGCTGGCGCCGGCCTTGCGCCGCGGCGAGCCGGCGTCGATTGCGCTGCGCATGCCGGAGCTGGTCGAGGCGGTCCGCGCCGCAAACCAGACCGGCAAGCCACAGCGCATCGAGTTCTCCGCGCGGCTGCCGGCACCGCGCTGGTCGGAGGCGTTCGTCGCTCCCGTGGCGCTCGGCGGCCATGGTCATGGTCAGGATCTTGGCCGCGCCGGGGTCGTCGTCGTCACCGTCCACGATCTCACGCCGATCCGCCGCGCCGACGGCATGCGCGCCGACTTCGTCGCCAATGTCAGCCACGAGCTTCGCACGCCGCTTGCGGCCATCACCGGATTCATCGACACGTTGCAGGGCCCGGCGCGCGACGACCCGGCCGCGAGCGACCGGTTCCTCGGCATCATGCAGGCGCAGGCCTGGCGCATGGCGCGGCTGATCGATGATCTCCTGTCGCTCTCGCGCATTGAGCTGCGCGCGCATCAGCGGCCCGACACGCCGGTCGATCTGGTTGCCATCGTGCGGCAGGTCTCGGACGGATTGCAGACGCTGGCCCGCGACCGGGACGTGACGGTCGACATCAAAGGTCCCGACGCCCCGCTGGTGGTGCCGGGCGACCGGGATGAGCTGACCCGGCTGTTCGAAAACCTGATCGAGAACGGCCTGAAGTATGGCGCGAGCGGCAAGCGCGTCGAGATTGCGCTGACGTCGGTCGGCGGCACGCCCGGCAAGGGCGAGGCGGTCGTCTCGGTGCGCGACTACGGGCCGGGCATCGCCGCCGAGCATCTGCCGCGGCTCACCGAGCGCTTCTACCGCGTCGATGTCGGCGAAAGCCGGGCGCAGGGCGGAACCGGGCTTGGGCTGGCCCTGGTCAAGCACATCCTCAACCGCCACCAGGGCCGGCTGACGGTCGACAGCAAGGAGGGCGAAGGGGCCACTTTCACAGTCCGTCTGCCGCTGTCGTCTTCTGCGGGCCCGAGGTAAATTCTCTATATTTATTAGATGGTTATACTGTCATCGATATGTCATCCAACCATCATACAAGGATGACATGGGGTGTTTAGACGTCATGCGGGCATCGGGCCGGTTCGCAACTTCCCGTCTCTGCCGGACCAGCCTCAGTACCCTGCGTAAAGACGACCCCAGATCGAACGAAAAACGGCCGAATGAGCTTTCCAGCAGGTCACCGACCCGCGTGGAACAAGCATTGGGTCCAGGCATGACAGGAGAGAGCCAGTGAAACACATCAGGACCAGGACGCTGCTCGTCGCGGGCGCCCTTGCCATCGTCGCCGCGATCCCGGCGGTCGCCATCGACATCTCCGGAGCCGGCGCGACCTTCCCGTATCCGATCTACGCCAAGTGGGCCGACGCCTACAAAAAGGAGACCAACAACGGTCTGAATTATCAGTCGATCGGCTCCGGCGGCGGCATCAAGCAGATCACCGCCAAGACGGTGACGTTCGGCGCCTCCGACATGCCGCTGAAGGCCGAGCAGCTCCAGAAGGACGGCTTGGTTCAGTTCCCGACGGTGATGGGCGGCGTCGTGCCGGTGATCAACGTCGAAGGCATCAAGGCCGGCGACATCACGCTCGACGGCAAGACGCTCGCCGACATCTTCATGGGCAAGATCAAGACCTGGAACGACCCGGCGATCGCCAAGCTCAACGCCTCGGTCAAGCTGCCGTCGCAGCCGATCGTCGTCGTGCACCGCTCGGACGGCTCGGGCACCACGTTCCTGTTCACCGACTACCTGTCGAAGGTGAACGCGGACTGGAAGTCGAAGGTCGGCGCCAACACCGCGGTTGAATGGCCGGTCGGCATCGGCGCCAAGGGCAACGAAGGCGTCGCCAACAACGTCGGCCAGACCAAGGGCTCGATCGGCTACGTCGAGTACGCCTACGCCAAGCAGAACAAGCTGACCAACACCAAGCTGGTCAACAAGGACGGCAAGACCGTTGCGCCGACCGCGCAGTCGTTCATGGCCGCCGCCGCGGCCGCGAACTGGGAAGGCACGCCCGGCTTCGGCGTGGTGCTGACCGACGAGCCCGGTGCGGACTCCTGGCCGCTCGCCGGCGCGACCTTCATCCTGATGCACAAGACGCCGCAGGACGTGAACGCCTCGCGCGAGGCCCTGAAGTTCTTCGACTGGGCCTATGCCAAGGGCGACAAGATGGCCGAGGATCTCGACTACGTTCCGATGCCTGACAAGACCGTCGCGGCGATCAAGCGGTCCTGGGCCGCGCAGATCAAGGACAAGGACGGCAAGCCGCTGATCGCGGCGACCAATTGATCCAGCAAATGGCAAGGGGCGCCGGTCATTCGGCGCCCCTTCTCCTTCGTGCTTTTGTGAATAGGTCGACTTGCGGGACGGCGGGGACGCAGGTTGATTGGCTCCCGATAACGACGCGATCGATGGGAGCCGCTGATGCAGTCCGCGGGGAGAAAGACGTGGTTGATCTGGCGTTGCAGGGTGGCGCCATGAGTTCCGACGTGGTGTCGGCGCGCTCCAAGGTGCTGTCCCGGCTCAAGTTCGGCGATAGCGCCTTCCGGAACCTGACCCGTGCGGCGGCAGTTTTCGTGCTGCTGCTGCTGAGCGGCGTGATCGTGTCGCTCATTGTCGGTGCGTGGCCGGCGTTGAGCAAATTCGGTCCAGGGTTCCTGGTCAGCGAGCGCTGGAACCCGGTGACCGAGAACTTCGGCGCGCTGGCGCCGATCTACGGCACCCTCGTCACCTCGCTGATCGCCATGCTGATCGCGGTGCCGATCGGGCTGATGATCGCGATGTTTCTGACCGAGCTTTGCCCGCAGTTTCTGCGGCGTCCGATCGGCATCGCCATCGAGTTGCTCGCCGGCATTCCGAGCATCATCTACGGCATCTGGGGTCTGTTCGTGTTCGCCCCGTTCCTTCAGGAGACGCTCCAGCCGTTCCTGATCTCCACGCTCGGCGAAGTCCCCGGCATCGCTCCGCTGTTCGCCGGTCCGCCCTACGGCATCGGCGTGCTGACCGCGGGGCTGATCCTCGCCATCATGGTGCTGCCGTTCGTCACCTCGATTTCGCGCGACGTGTTCGAGGCGGTGCCGCCGGTGCTGAAGGAGGCGGCCTATGGCGTCGGCTGCACGACCTGGGAGGTGGTGCGCTACGTGGTGCTGCCTTACACGCGGGTCGGCGTGATCGGCGGCGTGATGCTCGGTCTCGGCCGCGCACTCGGCGAGACGATGGCCGTCACCTTCGTGATCGGCAACGCCCACAAGGTGCAGGCCTCGCTGATCGCGCCGGGCACCACGATCTCCGCCACCATCGCCAACGAGTTCACCGAGGCGGTCGGCGACATCTACACGTCGTCGCTGATCGCGCTCGGCCTGATCCTGTTCGTCATCACCTTCATTGTTCTTGCATTCGCGCGCTACCTGCTGCTGCGGATCGAGCGGCGGATCGGGTGACCCATGAACAAGCTCTACGCCGCTCGACGCCGCAAAAATTCGATCACGATGGGGTTGTCGCTTGCCGCGACCGCGGTCGGCCTCGGCTGGCTGGTGCTGATCCTTGGCGCCCTGCTCTGGGAAGGCTTCAGCGGATTGTCGCTGCGGGTCTTCACCGAGATGACACCGCCGCCGGGCTCCTCGGGTGGCCTGCTCAACGCCATCCTGGGCAGCCTGGTCCTGACCGTGCTTGCCGTGCTCATCGGAACGCCGATCGGCATTCTCGCCGGAACCTACATGGCCGAATACGGCCGGCATTCGCGGCTGACCTCGATCGTCCGCTTCATCAACGACATCCTGCTCAGCGCGCCGTCGATCGTGGTTGGCCTCTTCATCTACGAGGTGATGGTCTACCCGATGGGGCATTTCTCGGGATGGGCCGGTTCGGTGGCGCTGGCGGTGATCGTGATCCCGGTCGTCGTCCGCACCACCGAGGACATGCTGATCCTGGTGCCGGATACGCTGCGCGAGGCGGCAGCCTCGATCGGCCTGCCGCGCTCGCTGATGATCATGAAGATCGCCTACCGTGCCGCCCAGGCGGGCATGATCACCGGCGTGCTGCTCGCGGTGGCGCGCATCAGCGGCGAGACGGCGCCGCTGCTGTTCACCGCGCTCAACAACCAGTTCTGGAGTTCCAACCTGAACGCGCCGATGGCGAGCCTGCCGGTCGTGATCTTCCAGTTCGCGCTCAGCCCGTACAAGGACTGGCAGGCACTGGCCTGGACCGGCGCGCTGATCATCACGCTGGCCGTGCTCGCGCTCAGCATCACCGCACGCGCTCTCTCCACATCGAGAAAGTAGTCATGAACAACGTAGCAGCGCTGACCACCGCTCCGACCGTAACCGCCCGTCCGCCGGTCGACACCACAGGCCTGGAGGAGCGTATCTCGATCCGCGGTCTCAATTTCTACTACGGCGATCATAAGGCGCTGAAGGACATCTCGCTGCCGCTCTACGCCGGCAAGGTGACCGCCTTCATCGGCCCGTCCGGCTGCGGCAAGTCCACGTTGCTCCGCGTCCTCAACCGGATGTACGACCTTTATCCGAACCAGCGCGCCGAAGGCGGCGTGACGCTCGACGGCAAGGACATTCTGTCGCCGAAGCAGGACCTCAACCTGCTGCGCGCCCGGATCGGCATGGTGTTCCAGAAGCCGACGCCGTTCCCGATGTCGATCTACGAGAACATCGCCTTCGGCATCCGGCTTTACGAGAAGCTCGGCAAGAGCGAACTCGACGGCCGGGTCGAGCACGCGCTCAAGCGCGCCGCGCTCTGGGACGAGGTCAAGAACAAGCTCAACGCCAACGGGCTCAGCCTCTCCGGCGGCCAACAGCAGCGGCTCTGCATCGCCCGCACCGTCGCGGTGAAGCCTGACGTGATCCTGTTCGACGAGCCGTGCTCGGCGCTCGATCCGATCTCGACCGCCAAGATCGAAGAGCTGATCGACGAGCTGAAGTCCGAGTACACCATCGTGATCGTCACGCACAACATGCAGCAGGCGGCGCGCGTCTCCGACTTCACCGCCTTCATGTATCTCGGCGAGCTGATCGAGTTCGATACGACCAGCAAGATGTTCACCACGCCAAACGACCGGCGCACGCAGGATTACATTACCGGACGCTTCGGCTGACGGCGGAGGTTGACCGAACATGATGAATGAACACACAGCGAAGGCCTTCGACACCGATCTCCAGGAGCTGACCCGCAAGGTCAGCGAGATGGGCGGGCTTGCCGAGCGCGAGATCGCGGATTCGATCCAGGCGCTGACCCGCCGCGACGTCGAACTCGCGACGCGCGTGGTGGCGTCCGACCCCACCATCGACGCGCTGCAGCGCGAGATCGAGGAAAAGGCGATCCTCACCATCGCGCGGCGCCAGCCGATGGCGATCGATCTGCGCGAGATCGTCGCGGCGCTCCGCGTTGCCAACGATCTCGAGCGCATCGGCGACCTTGCCAAGAACATCGGCAAGCGCGTCAGCGCCCTGGAAGGCGACTTCCATCCGACCAAGCTGATCCGCGGCGTCGAGCACATGGCGTCGCTGGTGCTGGGCCAGCTCAAGTCTGTCCTCGACGCCTATGGCAGCCGCGACATTGCCAGCGCACTCTCGGTCTGGAAGGGCGACGAGGAGATCGACTCGCTCTGCACCTCGCTGTTCCGCGAGCTCCTGACCTACATGATGGAAGATCCCCGCAACATCACCTTCTGCATCCATCTGATGTTCTGCGCCAAGAACATCGAGCGCATGGGCGATCACGCCACCAACATCGCTGAGACGGTCTACTATATGGTCGAGGGGCAGACGATCGCCGAGCAGCGGCCGAAGGGCGACACCACCGCCTTCGCCAAGGCGGCGGTGTCCTAGGGGCAGGGGCCGGACTCATGGGCGCACGCATCCTGATCGTCGAGGACGAAGAGCCGCTGGCGCTGTTGCTACGTTACAATCTCGAGGCCGAGGGCTACGAGGTCGAGACTGTCGCCCGCGGCGACGAAGCGGACATCCGGCTTCGCGAGGCGCCGCCGGATCTGGCGGTGCTCGACTGGATGCTACCGGGCATTTCCGGCATCGAGCTGTGCCGGCGCTTGCGGGCGCGGCCGGAGAGCAAGGCGCTGCCGATCATCATGCTGACCGCGCGCGGCGAGGAGAGCGAGCGGGTGCGCGGGCTCGCCACCGGTGCCGACGACTACATCGTCAAGCCGTTCTCGGTGCCGGAGCTGATCGCCCGGGTCCGCGCGCTGCTCCGACGGGCGAGCCCCGAGCGCGTCGCCGACGTGCTGTCGCACGGCGAGATCGAGCTCGACCGCGAGAAGAAGCGGGTGTCGCGCGCCGGCCGCACCATCGATCTCGGACCGACCGAGTACCGCCTGCTCGAATTCCTGATGGAGCGTCCGGGCCGGGTGTTCTCGCGCACCCAGCTGCTCGACGCGGTCTGGGGCTCGGAGGTCTATATCGACGAGCGCACCGTCGACGTGCATGTCGGCCGCCTGCGCAAGGCGCTCAACCGCGGCCGCGAGGCCGACCCGATCCGCACCGTCCGCGGCGCGGGCTACGCGCTGGATGACCGCTTCGGGCGGTCGGCGGCGTAACACTCCGCCGTCATTCCGGGGCGCGCGTCAGCGCGAACCCGGAATCCATAACCACTGCTGCGGAGTATAGATTCCGGGTTCGCGACCTGCGGTCGCGCCCCGGAATGACGGAGAAGAGATTTAACCCTGCCGAAACGGCGGCTTCGGGCGGTCGCGGCGGCGGTCGGTGGCCGGCTGGTAGGCGACGCGCGAGTGATAGCTGCAATAGGGCAGCCCGGTCAGCGGCTTGCCGCCGCAGAAGAAGAACTCGGCGCTGGCCGGATCGCCGATCGGCCAGCGGCAGGTGTCCTCGTTGAGCTCCAGCAGCGTCCGGCGCTGGCCGATCGGGATGATGTTCTCGATCAGCTCGGGCTCGGGCTCCGGCTCCATCTCGAAGGCGAGCGCCAGCGCCGTGTTGCCGCGCATCGAGGTGCGCGACACCCGCATCATGTGCGAGCGCGGCTTGCGCACCCGCGGCGCCGAGGACGAGGGCGACTTGGCGCGCCCGGACAGGCCGAGCCGGTGCACCTTGCCGATCACCGCGTTGCGGGTGATGCCGCCAAGCTCGCCGGCGATCTGGCTCGCCGACAGCCCGTCCGCCCACAGCTTCTTCAGCAGTTCCACCCGCTCGTCGGTCCAGGACATGAGCAGTTTCCCCTCGTATCCGCCGGCCCCGCCCGGCAGAATCCCTCTTCGAAGCCCGGCTTGGAGGCCGGAGCCTTGGCACGCTCACGCATTGACACTGGGAACCGTCCGCCACGACATCTCGTATTGGACAGACGGACGCTACAATACGGCTAGACTCGCGCGCAAGAGTCGCGACGACTCAGGTCCACATTTTCTTGTCAATTTCCCTTGCCTTTCCGCAAGAAAGTGAGTCCGAGTCGTGGCGGGGCTTGGTTTCGCCATTCCGATACCGGCAAAGTTGACAGCACACGGCGCGGAAATAAGATAAGTTGCACGTGCCGCCCGGAGAGGCGGCACGTTTCATTTCGGCTTGGATTTGGGCGCCCCGGTAGGGGCTTCGGTGAGCAATCGCTATGTCGCAATCGCACATGATGCCGTCCTATGCGCGCGTCGACATCGCCTTCGAGCGCGGCGAGGGCTGCTGGCTGGTGACGGCCGACGGCCAGCGCTATCTGGATTTTGGCTCGGGCGTTGCCGTGAATGCGCTCGGCCACTCACACCCGCATCTCGTTGCCGCGATCACCGAGCAGGCCCAGAAGGTCATCCACGTCTCCAACCTCTATCGCATCAAGGACGGCGAGCGCCTCGCCGACCGCCTCTGCGGCCTGACCTTTGCCGACCTGGTGTTCTTCGCCAATTCCGGTGCCGAGGCGATGGAGGGCGTGATCAAGGTCGTCCGCAAGTACCAGTCAGCGAACGGCCATCCCGAGCGTTACCGCATCATCACCTTCGAAGGCTGCTTCCACGGCCGGACGCTGGCGACACTCGCCGCCGCCAAGAACAAGAAGCATCTCGACGGCTTCGGCCCGGTGGTGGACGGCTTCGACCAGGTGCCGCTCGGTGATATCGAGGCAGTGAAAAAGGCGATCACGCCCGAGACCGCCGGCATCCTGATCGAGCCGGTGCAGGGCGAGGGCGGCGTGCGCGTCGTCGAGCCGTCGTTCGTCAGGGCGCTGCGCCAGATCTGCGACGAGCGCGGCCTGCTGCTCGCGTTCGACGAGGTGCAGACCGGCATCGGCCGGCTCGGCGAGATGTTCGGCTATCAGAGGCTCGGCGTGACGCCGGATGTCATGGGGTTGGCCAAAGGTCTCGGCGCGGGCTTTCCGATCGGCGCGGTGCTGACCACGGCTGAAGCCGGCAAAGGCATCACGCCCGGCACCCACGGCTCGACCTTCGGCGGCAATCCGCTGGCGGTGGCCGCGGGCAACGCCGTGCTCGACGAGGTGACCAGGCCGGGCTTCCTCGACAACGTCCGCAAGATGGCGCTGCTGTTCCGCCAGCGGCTCGCCGAGATCAAGGACCGGCATCCCGCCGTGATCGCCGAGGTGCGCGGCGAGGGCCTGCTGATCGGGCTGAAGAGCGTGGTTCCGAACGGCGAGCTCGCCGATGCCTGCCGCGCCGAGAAGCTCTTGTCGGTGCTCGCCGGCGACAACGTCATGCGGCTCGTGCCGCCGCTGATCGTCACCGAGGCCGAGGTCAGCGAGGCCATCGCGCGGCTCGACCGCGCCTGCGTCGCCGTCGAGCGGGCGCAGCAGGGCGCAAAGCAGGCGGCCGGCAAGCAGGGGGCGGTTGGGTGAGTAGCGTCCGCCATTTCCTCGACCTGATCGATGTCCCGCGGGCGGAGCTGCGCGGGATCATCGAGAGCAGCCGCGCCATCAAGGGCGGCGGCGCGTCCGCGGCTGCGAAGCCGCTCGCCGGCAAGACCATCGCCATGATTTTCGACAAGCCCTCGACCCGGACGCGGGTGTCGTTCGACGTCGGCATCCGTCAGCTTGGCGGCGAGTCGATCACGCTCACCGGCACCGAGATGCAGCTCGGCCGCGGCGAGACCATCGCCGACACCGCCCGGGTGCTGTCGCGCTACGTCGACGGCATCGTCATCCGCACCCTCGACCATGCGCTGGTGCAGGAGCTCGCCGAGCATGCCTCGATCCCGGTGATCAACGGGCTCACCCGCCGCTCGCATCCCTGCCAGGTGATGGCCGACGTGATGACGTTCGAGGAGCACCGCGGCTCGATCAAGGGCCGCACCGTGGCCTGGACCGGCGACGGCAACAACGTGCTGGCGTCGTGGATGCATGCCGCCGATCGCTTCGAGTTTCAGCTTCGGGTGGCGACCCCGCCGGAGCTGAAACCCAAGAAATGGCTGCTCGACTGGGTCAAGCAGTCCAAGGCGGCGATCCGCATCGGCACCGATCCCGAGGAGGCGGTCAAAGGCTCCGACTGCGTCGTCACCGACACCTGGGTGTCGATGGGCGACAAGAACGGCAAGCTCCGCCACAACCTGCTCAAGCGCTATCAGGTCAACGCCCGGCTGATGGCCAAGGCCAGGCCGGACGCACTGTTCATGCATTGCCTGCCGGCGCACCGCAGCGAGGAGGTCACCGAGGAGGTGATGGACGGGCCGCAATCGGTGGTGTTCGACGAGGCCGAGAACCGCCTGCACGCCCAGAAGGGCATCCTGGCCTGGTGCCTGCAGGCGTCAGCCCGTTAGAGCCGTTTCCACTTCCACGGAATCACCGTTGTCATGGCCGGGCATAGCCGTCCGAAGGACGGCGTCGCTTCGCTCGCCTATGTCCGGGCCATCTCGCTTACGCGGGACGCGTGCTTTCCTAAGCGAGATGCGCGGGTCAAGCCCGCGCATGACGGGGAGATAGCGGTGCAAACCAACTGGAAACCGCTCTAGTTGGTCCTACCAACCAGTCTTACCTGCGTTGTGAAACGTGAACGGCGGCGGGGTCGTCTTTCCGCCGCCGACGCATTACATATCGGGGCAATGACCCAGCCCCACATCGATATCCCGGTGCGCGCCCCCTCGGCGACGGCCACCGATGACACTGTCCTGCCGTTCGAGATCGGTGCGCTCGACCTGCGCGGCCGCGTGGTGCGGCTTGGCTCCGCGGTCGACGCCATTCTGTCCAGCCACAACTACCCCCTGCCGGTGGCGAAGCTCCTTGGCGAAGCCATTGCGCTGACCGTCATGCTCGGCACGTCATTGAAGTTTGACGGCCGCTTCATCCTGCAGACCCAGACCGACGGTCCGGTGCGGATGCTGGTGGTCGACTTCAGGAGCCCCGGCCAGATCCGCGCCTGCGCGCGCTTCGACAGGGCGCGGGTGGCAGCATTGATCGAGAGCGGCAAGACCGGCGACGCTGATCTTCTGGGCCAGGGCCACCTCGCCATGACCATCGACCAGGGTGCCGACATGAACCGTTACCAGGGCCTGGTCGCGCTCAACGGCGGCACGCTGGAAGACGCCGCCCACGAATACTTCAAGAGCTCGGAGCAGATCCCGACCCGGGTGCGGCTCGCGGTCGCCGAGGAGATGTCGCCCGGCGCAGGCCATCGCTGGCGTGCCGGCGGGTTGCTGTTGCAGTTCCTGCCGAAAGCGCCCGAGCGGGCCCGCGTCGCCGACCTTCATCCGGGTGATGCCCCCGAAGGCACCGAGCCGCATCAGGTGCCGGAGGATGACGCCTGGGTCGAAGGCCAGTCGCTGATCGCGACCGTCGAGGACGTCGAGCTGATCGATCCGGCGCTGTCCAGCGAGCGGCTGGTCTACCGGCTGTTCCACGAGCGCGGGGTGCGCGTGTTCAACAGCGTGCCGGTTGTGGCACAATGCTCGTGCTCGACCGACAACGTGAAGGCGATGCTGCAAAGCTTTTCGCAGGATGACCGCGACCACATGGTTGAGAACGGCGAAATCTCCGTGACCTGCGAGTTCTGCAGCGCCAACTACAAGTTCGCGCCCGCGGATGTCGGCGCCGCTTCGGACGGCGGAACGAACGGATCGCACCCCGCTCCATGAGGCCTTCAGCGCACCGCACGGCTGCCATGCTCGCCGCCGTCGCGGTGCCGCTCCTCTCGTCCATGGCCGGCGCGCAACCGCAATCTCAATCCTGTCCGGCGCCGCTCGGCGACGCCCGCCGCCTCGTGCTGGTGACGGCCAGATCCTTCAACGAGCTCGCAGCCGAGATGCAGCTTTACGAGCGCGCCTCGGCCGCGGAGCCGTGGCGGGCCCTTGGCGCCGCCGAGCCGGTGGTGCTCGGCCGGGGCGGCATCGGCTGGTCGCAGTTCTTCCGGCGCTTTGCGCGCGCCGGCGAGCCGATCAAGGTCGAGGGCGACAAGCGCGTGCCCGCCGGCTTCTACCGGATCGGCCGGAGCTTCGGCACCGTGCCGTCATCGCGGCCCGGCCATATCCGGGTGACCGACGACACCGTCTGCGTCTACGAGCCGTCGTCGCCGCACTACAACCGCATCGTGTCGCGCACGGTCGCGGGTCCCGATGTCCGCGTCGAGAACATGAGCCGGATGCTGCCGATGTACCGCCGCGGCCTCGTGGTGGACTACCCGACCGACGGCCGGTCGCAGGCCGGGTCCTGCATCTTCATCCATGTCTGGCGCACGCCCACGACCGGCACCGCAGGCTGTGTCGCGATGCCGGAGCCGCGGGTCGAGGCGTTGCAGGACTTCGCAGCAGGCGGCGCGGTGATCGCGATCCTGCCGCAGCGGGCGCTCGAGCGGTTTGCGGCGTGCCTCCCCAAGCCGGGCGACAAGCCGGGCGAACGCACGTCGGCCCGCTAATTCAGCGTGCGCTTGGCCTGTCCGGCGTCGAGCGAGAACGCCGGGATCTGCACGTCGAAGCCTTCGCCGGACTCCGACACCATGCCGTAGGTTCCGGTCATGAAACCCGACGGCGTCGGCAGCGGCACGCCGCTCGTGTATTCGAACGACTTGCCCGGCTCGAGTGTCGGCGTCTCGCCGACCACGCCCGCGCCCTTGACCTCCTGCAGCCGGCCGTTGGCGTCGGTGATCTTCCAGTGGCG
>JAIESC010000013.1 GCA_019746355.1 Xanthobacteraceae bacterium
TTCGCGGGCCCATCGTGCCCGCCGTCAGGCAGAAATTCCACTTAGCGTCCTGTGCAGATTTCCGGGACCGGCTCTGACACAGGGAACAGTTTTACCTGATGGTCGATGCCAGCCAAGCCATGATGGCTGCCCGTCCCGCGTTTGACCAACTGGACCCCGCGGTCCTACGTATTAATCGAGACTGCAGCCTTCGCCGGGTCTTCGACCTTCGTGTAAGTGTCGAGAACGTCGAACGCAACGGCGTTGCTTTTTTTCACCGTCTTGACGATGTAGACGTTCTGGGTGGCTACCTCGCCGTCGGCCGCACCGACCGCATGGTCTATTATGCCTTCGACCTCCTCCATCTCGACGGCTTCGATCTGCGCGCAGCAGCGCTTGTCAACGGGAAAGGTAGTGTCCGACTATCTACGAAGAGATTCTCGGCTTGGCGCAGGCAATTGCCGGGAATATCTTTTGTTCGGCCGAAGATCGGCAAACCAGTCGAAGGTAGGCTCCGTATTGGATGCTTTACTCGGATGACTCGGATATGACGACAGTCGCTCGCAAAGAGGAAATTGGCCGCACCATTGAAGTTCGATTAGAAGGACTGACACTTTGCGTAGCGGACGTGCGGCGGTCGATCGAATTTTACGGCAACAAGCTCGGCTTTACAGTTGAGATCAACAAAGCTCCACAATTCGCGATGATCCGCGTCGCACGGCGCTTCATCAGCGAGCGAGCATCCACGTTGAGTTAACGACCGACCACCTCGATGCACTTTATGAACAGCTGAAAGGTCGAGGGGTGCAGTTTTTTGAGCCGCCCCACGAAGAACCGTGGGAGAGGTCGATGAGGGTTCATGACCCGGACGGGTATACGATCGAATTTGCTGAGGGTCGGCGCGGACATCGCGGCGTAACTTAAAAATAGCGCCGTGTGCGCGATTTTAATGAGTACACGCCCTCGGTATGCAGCGCGGCACTACAGCATCGGATCGCTATCTTCAAAGGAATTTTTTGTTGCCGATTTTAGCTCAGCTTTTCGCTATCTTTCTCATCGTTGATCAAAGCGCGTATCCGGTCCTCGTACCAGAAAAAGTCCGGATGGCGGCGGATAAGATTGTTCCGCGGCCGCGGCAGATTGATTTCGATGATTTCCTTAATATGTCCCGGCCCTTTGCCAAGTACGATGACGCGATCCGCGAGTACGACGGCCTCGTCGATCTGATGCGTAACGAACAGGGAGGTCTTTCGTGTGGCAGTCCAAATCCGCAACAATTCAGTCTGCATCGCCTCACGGCTCTGAGCGTCAAGGGCAGCGAATGGCTCATCTAGTAATAAGATATCAGGGTCTACCGCGAGCGCGCGGGCAAGATTGACCCGTTGCTGCATGCCGCCGGACAACTCGTGAGGGTAGTTGTTCTCGCGGTGAGTAAGGCCGACGAGGTCAAGTATTTCCTTTGCCCGGCGATTTGCATCCCGCCGCGGCATGCCCCAGAGATCAAGCCCATACCGAACATTCTCGAGCGCGGTCCGCCACGGCAGCAAATTCGGCGCCTGGAACACAACGGCGCGATTCCTGTCCTCCCCTGCCACAGACTTCCCGTCGACAAGGATGACGCCTGCGGTCGGGCTGAGGAGCCCGGCGATGACGTTCAGGATGCTGGATTTTCCACAGCCGCTCGGTCCGACGACGCAGATGAATTCCTGCGCCATGACCGAGAAGTCAACTCCCTCGACAGCGACATCGGCGTGTTCGGACTCTCGGCGATTATAGGCGATGGTCAGACCGCGCACCTCGAGCTTCGTCGGGGCCCTACGGCGATCGGCCAAACCTTCATCCGGCATGGCGGGGAATCTCCTGACGCATAGAGAGAGGCTCACGCGGCGCGACCTTTCGGACGAATTGACTTCGATGGCCTGCCGGGCTCACGTTTTTGGCTTGGTTCCAGCAATCTTATAGATTTCATCAAGATAACCGGCCTGATCGAGCGTGTTCATGAAGCTTTGGTCGAGGTAGCGCTCCGCTTTCTCGGTTTTCCAGGAGGGATCGCTTTCGGCGAGCATGTCCATGACGCCCTGGGCCTGTTCTACGGTGATCTTCGGTTTTCGCGAGTGCGCATCCGTCTTGAAATAGCTCCAGCCGAGCGCGAGCTGTTCATCGTTCACAGGAAGCTTCATGTATTTGGAGAAGATCTGCTTGGTTTCCTCCTCCGGTCCGGCCGCGAGATAGGCGTTGCCCTTGACGATGGCGCGGAGAAGCGCGTCGACCAGCTTCGGATTCTTCTGGATAGTGGCGCCCTGGAAGCCGATGCCGCCGAGGCAATTCGGATATTCCTTGCCCTGCAGATCGAGCAGGACATTTAGCCCGCTCTGAAGCACAAGCGATTTGAGCGAGCCCACTTGGACAGCCCCGGCCACCACGCCCTTTGACAAAGCCGAGAACCGCTCCGGCGTGCTGCCCACCTGCACGTAGGTGATCTTGTCCGGATCAACGCCGAGCCTGCGCAGCGCGAAGCGCACAGACATGTGGCCGGTGTCGCCGATCCGGTTCACGGCGATGGCCTTGCCGGCCAGCATTTTCGGGTTGGTGATGTCCTTGCCGCTGGCCAGCAGGTAGAGATTGTTCTCGTAGAGGTTGGCCACAACGCGGTTTTCGTAGCCCTTCCGATTGGCTTCGAAGATTTCGGCGCAACCAGTCCCGATGACGTCCACATCACCGGAGCTCAGTGCTTGCAAGCCCACCGTGGTCCGGATGTACAGCAGCTCAGCGTCGAGCCCTTGTTCTTCGAAAAAGCCCTTGTCCTTGGCAATCCAGAAGCTGCCAAATCCGCCCGACATCGTGGCATAGCCGAGCTTTACTTTGGATTTGGTGGCCTGCGCCTCCGCGGTCGCAGTCATCCCGAGACCGCTCGCCAAGACCACGACCAGAATCAGCAGCCGCGGGATCGAGCAGTTGGTCGTCGTTCTGTCGTTCATATCTCCCTCCCGTTCAATGCCTATTGTTTGTTACACGACAACGCAGCCGCCCAATTCGATCTCGCACTTCCGGCTCAATGTTGAATCTCTGGACGCCACGTCTCGAGCTTTTTCTCGACGTGGCGAAGCAGTTCCGCCACGAGGAGACCGATTGTTCCGACCAAGATGAAGCTGCAGAACACCAAGTCGATGTTGAAACTGTTGGCCGCGACGCCCATTGAATACCCGAGACCTTTGTTGGCGACGACCATCTCGCCGAAGATCACTGCCGTCAGCGCATGACCAAGTCCAACGCGAATGCCGGCAACCACATGTGGCACTGAACTTGGCAATACCAGGGTCCGCACGATCTGCAGTATCGAGGCGTGGAACGAGCGGGCGACGTTGAGAAGTCCGCGATCGAGGGTTCTCACTCCGACTGTGGTCGCGATGGCTATCGGGAAAATGGCGCTGACGAATACGAGCGCGACCTTCGATTCGATTCCGATACCGAACCAGATCACGAACAGCGGGAACAGAGCCGGCCGAGGAGAGGTGTAGGCAAAATTGAAGATCGGATCGATGAGGTACTCGAACGGCCGGAACCATCCCATCAGGAGGCCCAGCAGAATGCCGGCGACAGCAGCGCCGGCAAAGCCAGCCACGAATGTGCGCGCCGTGATCTCCAGGTCCTCCAACCCGGTTCCTTGAACGAAGTAGTCGATTCCAGCGACGAGCACGCGCGATGGGGAGCTTGAGAACTTTGGGTCGAGTAGGCCGACCATTACGAAGAACTGCCAGACGACGATCAGGCAGATCACACCCAGCGTCCCGAGAATGGCGCGCTGGTGATCGTGAAACGTGTTGCCTAGGCGCGATCCACCGGCGCGGCTGAATTTGATCGTTGACGAACTTACGGCTTCGGCCATTGGCGCTCACAACTCGTCGCTGTCTTCGAGGCGCGTGGGGCTTCTCGCCACCGCTTCAAAAAAAGACTTGACGAACCAATTACAGAATTGAATTCTATCTAGCAGAATTATCGAGTCAATCCGCAAGAGTGGCACACCTTGGTCCTATGACGCCGCAGGGTCAGAAGAGCCGGATGACGCCCGCAAAGGAGAGTGCGCCGATCTATCCGATCGAATCGGTGGACTCCGCCCTGCGGATTCTCCGCATGCTTTGCCAAGTCAAGGAGCTGCGGGTGTCGGATGTTGCCGAGCAGCTTGGCGTCGCCCAGTCGACCGCGCACCGCCTGTTTTCCATGCTGGTGCATCAGGGATTTGCGCGCCAGGACGAGCGGCGCGGCGGGTATCGGCCGGGCCCGCAAATCCTGGAAATGGGATTTGCGGCGATCCGGGATATGGAAGTCCGCCAATACGCCCGGCCGATCCTTGAGGAGGCGCGGGCGAAGATCAACGAGACCGTGCATCTCGCGGTGCCTTACGGGCAGCACATCTTCTATGTCGAAGGACTGGAGAGCCGGCATCAACTCCGCGTCGGGTTGCGGGTCGGTGAGTTCCTGCCGGCCAACTGTGTCGGCCTTGGCAAGGCGCTGCTGGCCGCGTTGCCGAAGCAAGAGCTTTATCGGCTGTTTCCTTCGCAGGAATTGCCGACCCTCACGCCGAACTCGATCGGCTCCCGTGACGCGTTGGAGCGTCAGCTCGAGGAGATCAGAGAGCTCGGCTACGCACGCAGTCAGTCGGAAAGTGACGAAGGCGTTGGCTCGATTGCCGTCGCGGTTTTGGACAATCAGCGTATTGCGCGCGCAGCGATCAGCGTCAGCGCGCCGCTCGTTCGCTTCAATCCGGAGCGCGACGTCCTGTGGATCGACGCGATCCGGGATGCTGCCAGCAAATTGCAGGCTCGACTTTGGGGTGACTTCGAAGTTCTGGATCCGCCAACGTCGAAGCTATCCAATCATGTCGATTAAACAACAGCAGAAAGTGAAATGGCATGTTGACGAGTCCTGACTTGCGTGGCCTTTACGCAATCATCCCGACCCCGGCCCGCCCGGGCGCCGATGCTTTGACCGCCACCAACACCGTGGACCTGAACGAAACCGAGCGGTTGATCAACAACCTCCTGCGCGACGGATCCAAGGGACTTATCGTCCTTGGCACCACCGGCGAATGTGCGACGCTGTCGAATGCCGATTACGAAGCCTTTGTCGACTGCGTCTGCAGCGTGGTTGGGCGCCGGGTGCCGTTGTTCGTCGGCGCCACCGCGCTGAGCGCTCACGAGGCCTATCGCCGCCTGACGTTCGCGCGCGATCGCGGCGCCGATGGCTCGCTCCTCGGCATGCCGATGTGGCAACCGGTCACTACAGAGATGGCGCTGCGGTACTATGCCGAGGTCTCGGCGGCGCTGCCGGCGTTCGCGATCATGGTCTACGCCAATGCGCGCGCTTTCCGTTATGGCTTCCCATTCGAATTCTGGGCCGAACTGATCAAGGTTGCCCCGACCGCAATCTCCGCCAAGTATTCACGCTCGGAAGGATTGGCGAAGCTGATCGAAGCGACCAAGCGGCGGATCAATTTCATGCCGATCGATATGTCGGTGGCGGAATTCCACGGCATTTCCCCCGAAACGACGACCGCATGTTGGGCCACCGCCGCGGCCATGGGCCCGGAGCCAGCTGTTGCCGCCATCGACGCCGCGCTGAGGCACGATGAAACGCGGCTGAAGGCGATCGACGCCGATATCGCCTGGGCGAATGAGCCGATTATGGGCCTGCTCGCCAAGCCGGACGTCTTTGCGTCCTACAACATCCAGGTCGAAAAGATCCGGATTGAGGCCGCGGGCTACTGCCGCCCCGGCCCCATCAGGCCGCCCTACAACGTGATACCACAATCCTACGCCGAGGCCGCGCGCGAGTGCGGCAAGCGATGGGCAATGCTTCGGCGGCGCATGGCGGCGGGCGAAACGCCGGTGGCCGCGGTCGGCTGACCGCAACACATCAGCAAGTAACCTCAGGAGTACCGCATGTCCACCGGCCACCTTGTCATCGATCCGGCCATCCGCTGCGAGATCGAAGCCCTCATCGTCGAGCACTCTTGGATGCTGGACAACCACAAGTCCGATGGGCTCGGTGAGCTTTACGTCGAGAATGGGCGGCTGACCGGCATCGGGCCCGACCGGATCGGACGGGCCGCGATCGCGGCCTACGGGCGCGACCGCGCCAAGATGGCCGTGCGCAAGGCGCGGCACGTCAACACCAACATCCGCCTCGTCAAGGACGGGCCGAAGCGCATCCGAAGTCTCTGTACGATTACGCTCTTCCGGCACGACGGCGACACCATGGGTACCGCGGACCCGGTCGCGCTTGCCGATGCTGAGGACGTTTTCGTGCACTGCGACGACGGCCGGTGGCGGTTCGAAGAACGGCGCTTGGTCTTGACGTTTGAATCTGCCGCGCACCGAAGCTGAACCATACGACATCATGTTCGAGAAGAGGCTGAGCCATGGCGGATGACATGCACTCTGGAAATGGCGCGGCCGCACTGTTGGCCGGGATGCAGAAGGACTTGGAAAAAGGCTTATTGCCCCTGCGAGTCTTCAACGACCGGGCCATCTACGATCACGAGCTGCGCCATATCTTCGCGCGGAGCTGGGTGTTCATCGGGCACGAAACGGAATTGCCAAATCCCGGCGATTATGCGCTGCGCTACATCGGCGAAGATCCGTTTATCTTCATTCGGGATTCTGCTGGCGTAATCCGTGTGCTGTTCAATGCCTGCCGCCATCGGGGCGTGCAGATTTGCCGCACATCAATGGGTAACGCGAAGGAATTTACCTGTCCCTATCATGGATGGTCGTACAGCAATGACGGCAAACTAACCGGCGTGCCGGCTCGCCGGCAGGGCTATCGCCAGCTCAACCTGGAAGAGTGGAGCCTCTACTCCGCGCCGCACGTGAAGAACTATCACGGGCTGATCTTTGCGAACCTCGATCCTAACGCCGTGTCGTTTGAGCAGCACATCGGCCGTTATGCTTGGTATCTCGACACCCAGTTTTTGCTGAGCGATGGTGGCATGGAGGTGATCGGCGAGCCGCACCGCTGGGTGGTTGACGCGAACTGGAAGCAGGGCGCCGAGAATTTCTGCGGGGACAGCTCTCATACCCAGATGGCGCACCGGTCCGCGATGGAAGCCGGGGTTGTCGGGACGTCGGCCGCCGGCGCGCCAGGCAAGTCCGGACTACACGTGCATGACTGCGACGGCCACGCGATCAGCACGCGGCTGGCAGCTCCAGGGTCGACCGTGTTCTGGGAATATCCCGAGGAGGTCACCCGTCACTTCAAGTCGGGACGGCTCAGCGAAGCGCAGTTCGACTTCGCGCGCCGTGGCGTCGTCCACGACGGCACCGTGTTTCCGAATTTTTCTTATCTCCATCTCGGGGTGACCGACAGCGCAGAGAAATCGGCCGCCGGCTTTCTCACCATGCGCGTCTGGCAACCGCGAGGGCCGAGCAAGACAGAGATATGGAACTGGTTCCTGGTGCCGAAGGAGGCGCCCGCGGCGTATAAGCAGCGGGCCTACGAGGTCGGCATGAGCAGCTTCAGTCCCTCCGGCAGCTTCGAACAGGACGATGTTGCCATCTGGCCGAGCATCGCCCGCTCCGCCCGGACCGTGTTCGCCGAAATGAACGACATTAAGCTCAACTACCAGATGGGCTTGGATGAGATGAGCGACACAGTGCCGCTGACTGACTGGCCTGGGCCGGGTATAGCGGAGGCGTCTAACGCAGGCGAGGGGGGATTGCGTACGTTCCATCACACGTGGCTGCGCCAGATGATGAAGCGCGGCTGAGCCTGCGAGCACAGTGAAGGACAACGAGATGTTGGCAGCAGCGACGGTGGACGAACGCGTTGAAGCGGACTGTGCCCGATTCCTCTGGCGGGAGGCCGAGTTGCTCGACCGCAGGCAGTTGGATGATTGGCTTGCGTTGATCCATCCGAAGATCGACTACCGCATTCCCGTGCGGACCTCGCGGCTGGCGCAGGACGGCGACGGGTTCAGCGCAGTCGCCTATTTCATGAAAGAGGACTTTGGAACGCTCACGCTGCGCGTGAAGCGGCTCAAATCAGAGTTCGCCTGGGCGGAAAATCCCCCAACACGCACGCGCCGACTGATCGCAAATGTCCGCGTCGGCGAATCTTCCGCAGCAGGCGTATGCGCCGTGACGAGCAACTTCGCCGTCTACTGCTTTCGTGGCGATGATCCGGTGCCCGCCGTGCTGACTGGCGAGCGGCAGGATGTGTTGGCTGCGGACGCGGGGCAGTGGCGGTTGAAGAAACGGCTAGTGCTTCTCGACACCACCGTGCTCGGCATGGAATCGCTCTCGATCTTCTTGTAATTGCGGATTGGACGATGGCCCAACTTCAGCTCAGCTATGCAGGCCACCGCTCCGACCGGGTCGACGATCTCTACTTCGGCGTGGTCAGGCCGGAGGCGATCGACCTCCACTTCGTTCCGCTTCCGCCGTTCCAGGCGTTCAACCGCTTCCTGCGCGGCGAGTTTGACTGCGGCGAGATGTCGTTCTCAACCTTCGTGATCAAGAGCGCGCAGAGCAAGCTCAGCGGTGAGCCATTACCTTTCGTGGCGATCCCGGCGTTCCCCTCGCGGACCTTTCGCCATGGCGCCATCTACGTGAATCTCGCTTCCGGCATTGCCAGGCCGGAGCTGCTCAAGGGCCGGCGTGTTGGAGTGCCCGAGTATCAGATGACGGCCGCAGTGTGGGCCCGGGGCATGCTGAAGCACCAGCATGGTGTCGATCCGAAGTCGATTGCCTGGGTGACGGGCGGGCTTGAGAAGCCCGGCCGTAAGCCGCTCATGGAGCTGAGCTATCCCGGCATCGACGTTCGCCACGAGGAGAACAAGACCCTCGACGACATGTTGGTCGCCGGCGAGATCGATGCCCTCATCGCGCCACAGATGCCGCCGGCAATCCGCGCGGCACGGCCTGAGGTGGGCCGTTTGTTCACCGACTTGGCCGCGGTCGAGCAGGCTTATTATCGAGAGACCGGCCTGTTCCCGATCATGCACACCGTGGTGATGCGCCGTGAACTTTATGAGCGCCATCCCTGGGCGGCAGTCAGTCTCTACCAGGCCTTCGAGCGCGCCAAGGACAACTGTCTGGCGCGGCTGCACGTCGAGGAGCCGGTGCCGCTTTCACTGCCCTGGAGCGGTTCGCTGCGGGAGCGGGTTGTCGAGATGATGGGCGAGGACTTCTGGCCTTACGGCATCGAAAAGAATCGCAACGTGATCGAGGCGTTGTGCCAATACACCTGGGATCAAGGATTGGCGCCAGTGAAGGCGGAGGTCGGCGATCTGTTCGCACCAAGCGTCGTCAGTCTTGCCGGCGAACGGCTGTAGCGTGGCTCGTCAGATTGAGAGGCTTCGTCTGGGGATGATCGGTCTCGGCGGCGCTGCGATGCAGATGCTGCCGAGCTTGATTGCGCATCCCCGGGTGCGGCTCGCAGCGTGCGCCGAGCTGAACGCACAGGCCCGTGAGCGATTTGCCGCCGATTTCGGCGCCACCGGCTACGATCAAGTCGAGGCGCTGTGCGCGGATCCGGAAATCGACGCCGTATACATCGCGACACCGCATCAATGGCATCGCGAGCACGCCACGGTGGCAGCGCAGGCGGGCAAGCACATCATCGTCGAGAAGCCCATGGCGCTGACGCTCGAGGACTGCGACGCCATCATCGAGGCAGCCGAACGCAATGGTGTCCGGCTCGTTGTGGGCCACACCCATAGCTTCGACCCGCCCATCCGGAAGATGCACGAGATCATAAGCTCCGGCGAACTCGGGTCGCTCGCCATGATCAACACGCTGAGCTATGGCAACTTTCTCTACCGGCCACGGCGGCCTGAAGAGCTGCGCAGCGATCTCGGCGGCGGAATCATCTTCAACCAAGTGCCGCATCAAATGGACATCGTCCGGCTGCTCGGCGGTGGGATGGTGCGCAGCGTGCGGGCTATGGCTTGGATGTTGGATCCGCGCCGGCCGACCGAAGGCAGCCACATGACGTTCCTGCAGTTCGAAAGCGGGGCGACCGCTTCCATAGTGTTCAGCGGCTACGACTACTTCGATAGTGACGAATATCATGGGTGGGTCGGCGAGCTCGGCGAGGATCGCAAAGCCGCACATGGGGTGGCGCGTGCCGGGCTGGCAGGGATTGCAAGCCCCGAGGCGGAGGCTGCGCTCAAAGGCTCGCGCGTCTATGCCGGCATGCCAAAGATGATCGCGCCGAAACACCCTCCTCACTGTGGCGTGACAATTGCGAGCTGCGCCGGCGGCGATCTTCGTGCCTCAGCGGATGGGGTTATGATTTACGGCCGGACAGGGCTGGTCGAGGTGCCCGTGCCGCTGGGGCGTGCCTTTCCCGACAAGGAAGCCGTTGTTGACGAGCTCTACGACGCCATTTTGTGCGAGCGCGAGCCGGTCCACAACGGTCGTTGGGGGAAGGCGACCATGGAGGCTTCCCTCGCAATAATCGAGTCGGCCAGGACGGGACAAGAGGTTATGCTGAAACACCAAGTCCCGGTTGGTCGCCATCGCAGCGGCGCCGGCAACTGATGAGCGCTCGCTACGATGCCCGTTGAACAGGACATTCTCGTCGAGAGTTCACTTCTTAGCGAATATATTGCCCAACTTTTTGGCGCAGCGGGATTGCCGCCGTGTGTTTCGTCGCAGGGACCTGACGCCGACCGGCCCTGCAATATCTGATGTGATTGATTTCGATGGGGTCACATCATCATCGCGCTTATCTGCCTGTTTTTAGGACCCTCGGGCTCTCTCTAACCAGATGCAAAGCGGGGCGATTTCCTCAGTTCACCGCATGGATAGCGGCGTTGAGCAAAGCCCCCGAACCTGCGAAAGTCAGGTTAGCCCTCGACGGTGAATTATTCCGCGCCTCGTCGCACACCTCACCGGCACGCAATTCTCAGCTACCAGCATCACTGCCTCGGTCCCGGCCAGCACCGCCCGTTCGAGGGCGATCTAGTCGCGACGATCTCGACGTTGGGGCCGCAAGGCGATTTCGGCATCGACCCGAATGGTTGATCGGAACAACGCTCAGGGAATCCGTCAACAAGCTGTCGCAGCGATTGGCTGCAACCGCGTGTCGAATCCCGTCCCGGCGCGCTCGCGCGTCCGAAACTATTTGAACGGAATCTGGATCAGCTCGGTCAGTTGCTCTTTCGTCAACGGCGCGCTTAGAAATTTGAATTGGATGGCGTCGGTCATGAGGCTGTTCAAGCCGGAGAACCGGTCCGGGCTGAGGTCCTCCCGCGGCGAAAGGTCGATTGCCCGCTTGGCCACGGCTTCCGAGACTCGAGCCCAAGCCGCGAAAGCCTTCACGGCCGCTGGGTCGGAATACATCCAGTCCAGCGTGTCCCGATAGGCGCGGATGTAGCGCACGAAGACATCACGCCGGCTCTTGAGCGCGTCGGCGTTGGCCAGGACGATACGGATCGTCTGGTCGCGGAAGCGTGGAATATCGCCGGCCTTCGCAATGACGCGAATTTTGCCTTCGTCCATAAGCTGGACGCCGAAGGGGATCACAAGCCAGCCAACGTCGACCTGTCCGCTCATGACCTGTGTGAGCGTCGCTGGCGGGCCGCCGGTCGCGAGGGGTTTCAGATCGACCCCGAAATGCTTGCCGAAAGCGAGTACCGTCTGCTGGGTCGAGGAACCGTTGGTCGAGTACGCGACCGTCTTTCCCGCGGTATCGCTCATCGTCTTGATCGGCGAATTGCCGGGCACGTACCACAAGAGGTCATTGCCGCCGGTCATCGTGGACCCAATCACACGGACCGGTGCGCCCTTGGCGAAGGCCCCCATCGCACCGAAGGTGCCGACCGAGACGCCGATGTCCGCGGCCCCCGAGATCACCACCTGCTGCGTCTCGCCAGTGCCCTGGGTATAGACGATTTCGAGCGAAAGCCCGTGTTTCTTGAAGATGCCGGCGTCCTGTCCGATTTCGGAAACCGATGTTTCCCAGACTCCACGCTGACCGATGGCAAGCTTCAATTTGTCCTGCGCGTGCGCGGCCGATGCCGTCGCCGCAAAAAGCAATGCCAAGCTGATAAGACTTCGGAGCGGGCGCAAGCGACGCATCTTTCTCTCCCTCAAGAACCGGCCGGTTGTTGAGCTCTGATTTTTTTCCGCGTCGGATTGAACCCCCACCCGTCGCGTTCTGTCAATTACGCCATCCGTGAAACGCCTAGAAGCCGCGGGATTTCAGCGAAAGCCTCGCTCGCGATCTCCGATTCCTGTGCGCGCCATGTTCCCGGCTCCTGCTCGCTATACCGAGATGCGAGTTCGCCGGAAGCGCCGCGCCAAGCCGCATATCCCCCTTCAAGGATGCAGGTGTCGCGATGGCCAAAGGCGCGGAACAGGTGCCACAGCACGGACGCCGCCGCGGGATCGTCCCGATCGTAGATGACCACTTGGTCGAGGGAGGTGGCGCCGATCGAACGCACCGCTGATTGGAAAACTTGCGCGGTCGGCAGCGCGCGGCCTGTGTCCACCAGAGCGCGCACGTCGAGCGCGCGTGAATAGGGTAGGCATGGCTCGCCGGTCTTTGGCGTGGCGTCGATCAGACAGATGCGTCCGGCGGTTTCGGGTTCCGCCAAGCGCATGCGCAGCCACGGAGCCGTGATATGGGTTTCGTGACCGTTAATATTTCCCATGCGGTGCGCCATTTTGAGCCCATCAGGACAGAAAAAGAGATTCAAACTTAGGCCCCTATCTTGCGAACAATTGGTTTCTTAGGCAACCTGTGTGATCGACGCATCCGTTTTCTAAAGCGCGCCGAGGAGGATGCCCCATGCTCGATCCCCAGCACAACCGATCGACGAATTGGCCGGCTGAAGGCCCAAGCCGCGTTCCGCTATGGATCTACAGCGACCCCGACCTCTATGCGCGCGAGTTAAAGGTGATCTTCTACGGCCCGACTTGGAGCTATGTCGGGCTGGCGAGCGAGGTTCCCGAACGCGGTTCGTTCAAGCGGACTTTCATCGGCGAGCGACCCGTCATCATGACCCGCGACGAGGACGGCAAGATCAACGTCTTCGTCAATCGATGTGCTCACCGCGGGATCGAGTTCTGTCGCGAGCATCACGGCAAGGTCAACGAGTTCGTCTGCCCGTATCACCAGTGGACCTATGATCTCAAGGGAAACCTGTTGGGCGTGCCGTTCCGCCGGGGCGTGCGCGGGCAAGGCGGTATGCCGGGCGACTTCAAGAACAGTGAGCACAGCCTGCCGAAGCTTCGGGTCGCCGAGCGCAATGGCGCGGTGTTTGCGACCTTCGACGAGCGGACGCAACCGTTGGAGGACTACCTCGGTCCCGAGATGCTGCCCTATTTCGACCGCGTGTTCGATGGGCGGAAGCTCAACGTCCTGGGCTACTCGCGCCAGCTCATCCCCTCGAACTGGAAGCTGATGTTCGAGAACATTAAGGATCCCTACCACGCCAGCTTGCTGCATGTTTTTCTGGTGTCGTTCGGTCTGTTTCGAGTCGATCAGCCCGTGAATGGCATCATGGATTCGACCGGCCGCCACTCGGTCTATGCCTCGATGCGGGGCGAGCAGAAATCGACCGAGGCTACGCGCGACATGCGCAACATGATCAGCGATCTGAAGCTGAACGACGCGCGCATTCTCGATCCGGTGCGCGAATTCGCGGGCGACGTGACCGTCGCCATGCAAACGCTCTGGCCCAACCTGATCGTGCAGCAGCAATCGAACACGCTGGCGACCCGTCAGATCATCCCGCGCGGCCCGGGCCAGCACGAGTTGGTCTGGACGTATTTCGGCTATGAAACCGACGATGAGCCGATGCGGATCAGGCGGCTGCGTCAGGCCAATCTGATGGGACCGAGCGGGTTCGTCTCCATGGACGACAGCGAGGTGCTGCAGTTCAACCAGGACGGCGTCAAACGCTATCCGAATGACCAGGGCGTGGTCGAAATGGGCGGACGGGACACCGAGAACACCAACCACGGCGTGACCGAATCGGCGATTCGCGCCTTCTATAAATATTATGCGCAGGTGATGGAATTGTGAGCACCTCCAGCGCGATACAGGAGCTTCCGGCTGTGGCCCAGCGCGACGATTCGGTCGTTCTGCTGCGGGCGCGGATCGACGCGTGGCTCGCCGATTACGTCGATTGCCTCGACGGCAAGCGGATCGACGAATGGCCGGAGTTCTTCGAGGAGGAGTGCTTCTACACGATTGTGCCCATGGAAAACGATGCGCTCGGGCTGGAGCTTGGGCTGATCCGTTGCGAAAGCCGCGCCATGCTTAAGGATCGCGCCTACGCGATCAAGAAAACGGCCATGTACGGCCCCCGCGACATCCGGCATTTCTTCACGGGCCTCGTGATCCGCGAGGCCGCGCCGGACAGAATTCGCGCGGAATCCAATTTCATGGTCATCGAGACCCAGAACGACACACTGCCGCGCATCTTCGCGGTTGGCCGCAGCTATGATGAGATCACGCCGGTCGGCGACAGCTTTCGATTCAAGACGCGCCGTTGCGTCTACACCAGCAATCTCATCCCGAACACCCTGATCATCCCGATCTGAGACCGGCTGGCTCAGCCGCGGGTGCGTCGTTTCGCGAGCCGCTGGCCTTCGTCGAGGTGGCGTTGCGTCACCGGGATGCGGCGTGACGAATAGGCCGACTCGATCTCGTCGCGGGCGAGATTTTCCAGCATCGCTAGAAGCGTAAGCCGAGCGGCGGCGATGTCAGCGCTCTTGATGCCGCGCACGCCGATGCCGTTGACCTCCTCGGCCAGCGGCACGAGCTTGCTCTTCAACAGCCGCCCCCTCGGGGTGAGATGGATATAGACCTTGTGCCTGTTGTCCGGTCGCCGCGTGCGCACCACATAGCCGAGCTTCTCCATCGCCTTGATGGCGGCAAAGGTGGTGGGCTCCATGACGCCGGCCTGGTCGCTCAGCTCGCGCTGTGTGAGCCCTCCGGTTTCCCAGAGCACGCGCAGAAAGGTCCAGTGGCCGAACGACACGCCGTGCTGCGTCAATCGCGCCTGCAGCGCACGGATGAAGGCGCGGGTCACGTCCTTGACCAGATGCGCGAGCCGGTCGTTCGGCACCGCCTCTTGCCAGTGCGTCAGCATCGATTGTGCTTCGGCCGGGCCCTTTCTCGATGGCTTCTTCATCGCGGCGACTCCTTTGGTGCAAGCCCGGTCTGATGCCGCAGGTTCACTGGCATCCCCGTGCGTGCGCTGTCAATGATCGCAAGGCAGACCTCGAGCGTCGCCATAGCCCACGCGCCGTTGTGCAACGGCGGCTTGCCGTGGGCGAGCGCGCCGTAGAGCTCGTCGATGACCTCGGCGCGCGGCACCTCGGGCGGCGGCAGCGGATCGAGCCGCGCCGAATCCTCGCCGTAGATCATGACGCCCGAAGGCAGCGGGCGAAGGTCGGCGCGCTCGCAGCTCGCCATCAGGAAACCGAAGTGCTGATGCTGCAGGCCCGGCACCGGCGCCACCGGCACGTAATCCGGCCCGCCGAAATTGCGCGCATTCTTCAGCGTTGCCTCGGCGACGGAGCCGCTTGTGGCGGCGAGCGCCTTCCTCGCCGCGCCGTAGCGCGAGGAGTCCTTGGCCTGGCCGAGTTCGCCGATCCAGCCGGTGAGCTCGTCGGAATCGAAATGGCCGTAGCCGCAGTAGGTCGCGGTGGCGAAGGCGCCGCCTTCGAACTGGAAAAATGCGGAGTATGCGCCCTCGGTCGGTCGTGATGGATCCCAAGCGCTGGTGCCGGCGGCGACGGTCTTGACCCTGCCGCCGCCGATCAGGCGTACGGTGTCGATCTGGTGGGCGCCCTGGCTGAAGATCACGCCGCCGCCTTCCGCGGTGACAAGCTCCTCCGGCCGGCGCGGGCGGTAGAGGAAATCGGTGTAGTTGAGAGCGTTGATCATCCGCACCGCGCCGACCGCGCCGCTGTCGACGATCTCGCGCAAGCGCCGGATCGGCGCATCGAAGCTGTGGCTGTGGCCGACAATCAGGTGCACGCCGGCCGCGGCGGCTGCGGCGATCATCGCCTGGCATTCGGCAATCGTGATCGCCATCGGCTTCTCGACCAGCACATGCTTGCCGGCCTGCGCCGCGAGTCGTACGTGTTCGGCATGCATCTGGTGCGGCGAGGCGATGTAGATCGCCTCGACCGCGGGATCGGCGCAGAGCGCCTCAACGTTCTCGTGGGCGCGGCCGAATTCGCGCTGAAACAGCGCCCGCGCCTCGGCGCGCGGATCAGCGGCGGCGACGAGTCGCACGCGCCGATCGGCGACGAAGGTCGGTAGCATCAAGGTGAAGGCGCGGCCGAGACCGATCACGCCGAGCTGCAGGATGCGCTCGCTCATGCGCTCACCGGTCGATCGCGAGGCGCGGCGACTTCGCCCGCGACACGCAGATCATGATGTGGTCGGCAAGCTCGCTGTCGAGCAGAACGAGATCGCGATGGTCGGCCTGGCCTTCGAGCAGTCGACTCTTGCAAGTGCCGCAGGTGCCGCTCTCGCACGAACTCGGCGCGTCGTAACCGGCGGCGCGGATCGACTCCAGGATGGTCTTGTCGGCCGGCACATCCACGACGGCGCCGGATCTTCTCAGCTCGACCTGGAATGCGGTGTCGGCGCGCCTGTGCGCTTCGCCCTCGGAGAATGCCTCGAAGTGCACCGCCGGAGTGCTCCAATGACCGGCCATGTCACGCACCGAATCCATCAGCCCGCGGGGGCCGCAGCAATACAGATGGCCTTTCGGGGTTTCTAGCGCGGGCCACAGGTCCAGCGCCTTGTCAAGGTCGCCGCCGTCGTGGTGGATCGTCACTTGGCGGCGAAATTCCGGCTTCGACAATTCCTCCCGGAATGCGGTGACGTCCTTCCTGCGTGTGCAGTAGTAGAGCTTGAACTTGCCGCCATCGGTGCGTTTGAGCTGACGGATCATCGACATGATCGGCGTGATGCCGATGCCGCCGGCGATGAACGTATAGCCCGCGGGGCTTGCGACCAGGGGGAAGTCGTTGCGCGGCTTTGATGTCATGATCTCGTCGCCATCCTTGGCTTGGTCGACGAAGCTCACCGAGCCGCCGCGGCCCTTCGGCTCGCGCAGCACCGCGATCACATAACGGTCGCGCTCGGCTGGATCGTTGCAGAGCGAGTACTTGCGGATCATGCCGTTCGGCACGCGGAGGGACAGGTGAGAGCCCGCGGTGAACTCCGGCAGCTCGGCGCCGCCGGACGCGCGCAGTTCGAACAAGCGGATTCCGCTGGCCGCGTCGGCGCTTGCTGCAATGCGAAGAGGAATGTTCGGGTCGTCCGGCATCCGGTCCTGCTGGGATTGACAATCGGCTGTTCGGCACAATAGACTTAGGAGCCTAAGTTATCAAGTCCTCGGAGCCAGGAGACCCGCCATGCTGACTGCGGAAGAAAACGATCTGCTGTGCCGCGTGGAGGGCGATGCGCCGATGGGTCAGCTCATGCGGCGGCATTGGATACCGGCCTGTCTGTCCGAGGAGGTGGCCGAGCCCGACGGCGCGCCGGTGCGCACGCGTTTGATGGGCGAGGATCTGGTGGTGTTCCGTGACACCGATGGACGGCTCGGCGTGCTCGACGAGTATTGCCCGCATCGCCGGGTCTCGCTCGCCTTCGGCCGCAACGAGGAGTGCGGTCTGCGTTGCCTCTATCACGGCTGGAAGATGGACGTGGAGGGCAACGTGCTGGAGATGGCGTCCGAGCCGCCGGAGAGCGGTTTCATCGCCAAGGTCAAGCACAAGTCCTATCCGGCGAAGGAATGGGGTGGCTTTGTCTGGACCTACATGGGCCCGGCGGAGACCATGCCCGAGTTCGAGCCGCCGGCGTTCGCGCCGACCGAGGACACCCGCGTTTCGATCGTGAAGATTCACGTGCCCTGCAACTGGGCGCAGATCCTGGAAGGCCAGATCGATTCCGCGCACTCCTCCAGCCTCCACTCGTCCGACATGAGGCCGGCCAAGGGCAGTTCTGCCCGGGCGCTTGATAGCTATTGGGTGCGCCCGTCCACCGACAAGGCGCCGCGCATGGAGGTGGAAACCACGAGCTTCGGCTTCCACTACGCCGCGATCCGGCGGCCGATCCAGAACGCGAGCACCCACGACTATATCCGCAAGACGGTCTATATCGCGCCGTTCACCGCGCTTATTCCGCCAAACAACGCCTACAACGTCGCGACCGTGCTCAGCCCGACCGACGACACCCACACTGCCTTCCACTTTATCGCCTGGCATCCGACCGACGGCATCAACCAGGAGGCGTGGCGCAAGTTCAACGTCGCCCAGATCGGCATCGACCTCGACGACAACTACAACAACCTGCGCACTCGCGAGAACAACTACTGGCAGGATCGCAAGGCGATGAAGCTTGGCAATTTCACCGGGATCGACGGCATCCCGAACCAGGACATCTCCATGTGGGTGACGATGGGCCCGATCGCGGACCGCACCCGGGAGCGGGTCGGCGCCAGCGATCGCGCCGTGGTCGAATTCCGGCAGATCATGGTCGAGGCCGCCAGGCAGATGCGCGACAGCGGCAAAGTCCTGGGCCGGACCGAACCGCACATCCCGCACGTGCGGATTTCGTCCTACGAAGGCGTGGTGCCGAAGTCGAGTGACTGGCGAACGCTCGGCGCGGAGCAGTATCAGGCGCAGCGGATGACCGCTGCGGAATAGCGTATGGCGCGATCATTTCGTCGAGGGAATAGGCCGCATGGGTTACCGTGGCCGAGGATAGCAAGGTAAAATCGTGGAATTTGGCATTCAATTTTTCCCTTCCGTCGGCCCCGACCGCAAATCGGCCGAGCAGTATTGGGGGGAGGCGCTTGAGCTCACACAGCTCGCTGAGCAACTCGGCTACGCCAACGTGCGAACGGTCGAGCACTATTTCCACTCGTACGGCGGCTATAGCCCAGATCCGCTGATCTTCCTGAGCGCGGCGGCCGCGATCACGCGCAAGATGCGGCTCATCACCGGCGCGGTGCTCCCTGTGTTTAACAATCCGCTGAAGCTTGCCGGCCAGATCGGCATGGTCGACGCGATCTCCAGGGGCCGCGTCGAGATCGGCTTCGCGCGCGCCTTCCTGCCGCACGAGTTCGCGCGCTTCGGGATTTCGATGGACGAGAGCCGCATCCGTTTCGACGAAGGCCTCGAGCAGGTCCGCCGCCTGCTGGAGCAGGAGAACGTCACCGCGCAGGGCCGCTTCCACAGCTTCGAGAACGTGACCTCGCTGCCGCGCCCGACGCAGAAGCCGCGGCCGCCGTTCTGGATCGCCGCGCTGTCAACCGAGGATTCGTTCGAGAATGCCGGCCGGCTCGGCCATCATCTGATGGGCATCCCGCTTGCCGGCGCGCAGATGGCGAAGCTCATGAAGATCTATCGCGACGCCTGGACCAAGGCGGGCCATCCCGGCCGCGGCCGCGTGATGCTGGCGTTCCACATGTTCTGCGCCGAAACCCGCGAGAAGGCGGCGGCGATCGCGCGCGAGCCGCTCAACATCTACCTCAAGTCCATCGTCAATGCCGCCTCGGACTGGATGTCGGGCGTGGCGTCGAAGGACTATCCGAACTACCAGAAGATGATCGAGATTATCTCCAACGAAACCTACGAATCGCAGGTCGAGAAAGGCTCGGCCTGGATCGGAACGCCGGACGATATCCGCAAGGCCGTGGCGCAATACGATAGTGCGGTCGGCGGCTTCGAATCCGCCTCGCTGCAGGTGAATTTTGGTATGATTCCTTATGTCGAAGCTGAGGCGTCGATGAGGTTGTTCGCGCGCGAAGTGGTGCCGCATTTCAAGAACTAGGGAGGCTCGCATGTCCGTTGCCGCCGTCGCCACTGTCCCGGGCAGCTTGTCGGGCCGCGATATCCCGACGCTCGAGTCGCTCTATGAGGCCGCCGGCGGCGTGAACTTCACGCCCGGCTGGGTGCCGCGCAAGAAGCCGATCCTGTGGGGCGAGCCGCGGCCGGAGTTCGTGCCCGCGCAATGGACCTACGAGGATGCCAAGGCCGGCCTAGATGCCGCCGGCCGGCTGATCGACGTGTCGCTGGCGGAGCGCCGCAACCTGGTGATGCGCAACCCGACGCCCAATGCCGTCTTCGAGACGAGCCGCACCTTGGTCTGCGCCTATCAGATGATCCTGCCCGGCGAGCATGCGCCTTCGCACCGGCATTCGTCCCATGCGCTGCGTGTCATCATCGACGGCAAGGGCTCCTACTCGGTCGTTGACGGCGAGAAGACGCCGATGGAGACCGGCGACGTGGTGCTCACGCCCGGCTGGTGCTGGCACGGCCACGGCCATGACGGCGATCAGCCCGCGTACTGGTTCGACGGGCTCGACGTGCCGCTGACGCATCTGCTCGAGCCGATGTTCTTTCAGGAGCACCCGCAGAAGCACGCCCCGATCGAGAGTGTGGTGGAGACCTCGCCGTTTCGCTTCAAGCGTGCCGACATCGCGCGAAAGCTCGACGCGGCGCGGGCGGACAACGAGGGCTTCCATGGACCGCGCATCACGCTTGAGGCGCCGACCATGCCCCCGATAGTTCTGACGGTGGAGCGGCTCCCGGCCGGCGAGAAGACGCGCCGCTATCGCACCACCGCCAACACGATCTTCCATGTGATGGAGGGGGCGGGCGAAACCACGGTCGGCGATCAGCGCTTCTCTTGGAAGCGCGGCGACACCATCGTCGCGCCGGGCTGGAACGCCGTCAGCCACCGCGCCACGTCGGACGCGCAATGGTTCGCGATGTCCGACGAGCCGCTGCTGCGGTTCGCGAACTACTATCGCTTCGAGGCGATGGATTGAGCCGTGCCCGCAGGACTGACCATTCTCCAGAGCGCGGCGCAGGTTTCACCCGGAGGCACCATGTCGACGTTAGCGGATCTTGATCGGAGCAAGGTCGTCGATGTCGACTTCGGCAGCAGTGAATTCAAGCATAATGCGCGCGGCATTGTCGCCGAATGGGCAAAGCGTCCGCCGTTCTACGTTCTCGGCGACGGCCCGACCCAGGTGATCGTCGGGCGCTACGCCCACGTTCACGAGGTGTTTTCAGACCCCGACCGGTTCGCCTCGAAGCTGCCGCGCGGGCCGGGCTTCGAGCAGTTCGACAAGTTCATGGGTATCGAGTTCATGACCCAGATGGACGGCGAGCAGCACGCACGGTTGCGCCGTCTGCTGATCCCGGCATTTTCCTCGCGCCGCATGGCGCAGGTCGAGGCCGATATTGCCGCGATCATCGAGGGCATGCTCGACGACATCGAGCGCAATGGCCCGGCATTCGATGCCATGACTCAGTATGGCGCGAAGCTTGTCGTCGGCGCGTTGGTCACGACCATGATGGGCCTGGACCAGACCCAGCAGAAGGTCCTGCTCGATTACCAGGAATTTCTGCCGCAGGCCATGGCCACCAAGCCGGGACAGCCCTATCCGCCGGAGTGCCAGAACGTTTTCAATCGTGCGCACAATCTGGCAAACGCGATCATTGCCGACCGCCGCGCCAATCCGCGCTCCGATTTCATCAGCGACCTCGTGATGGCGCGCGACCACGGCGATAAGCTGAACGACCAGGAGTTGTTTGGCATGATCTTCGGGCTGTTCGGCGCGCTCGCCGCCACCAGCCGCTCGGCCGGCGGCGCACTCTATACGCTCTATACGCACACCGATCAGCTCGTGCAGTTAATCCGCGACCCGGAGCTCATTCCGGACGCGGTCGAGGAATGCCTGCGGTTCGCCAGCAACGGCTACTTCACGTTCGCGCGGATCGCGACCCGGGACACCGAGGTGGGCGGCACACCCATCCTCAAAGGCATGGTGGTGCGGCCGTCGCCGCTTGCGGCGAACTACGATCCCGATGTCTTCCCCGACCCGCTCCGTTTCGACATTCACCGCAGGCCAAAACGGATTCTGAGTTTTGCCGTCGGCCCGCACCACTGCGTCGGCAACATTCTCGGCCGTACCACCATCACCATCGCGATGCGCCGGCTGCTGGCGCGGTTTCCGAACGCCCGGCTCGCAGATCCAGACTTCGAGCCGGTCTATGTCGGGGCCGTCGGCGAGCTGCGCCTGCAAAGCCTGCCGATGCGGACTCATTGAAGCAGGCTCGGTGAGGGGCTTCGCTCTTGCTTGTCGAGAGTTTCGCGGCGGCCTGCTAACCTAAGTCAAAATCTTATGCCACCGAGGAAGCGCCCATGAATCTTCACTCGCTGAGCGGCGTATTCGCTCTCGCGCTGGCCGCTCTGTTCGCTCCGCAGGTGCAGGCCCAGCCGCAATATCCGAGCCAGTCCATCAGGCTGATCGTGCCCTATGCGCCGGGCGGCGTCCCGGACACGACCGCGCGCCTGCTGGCGCAGCGCCTGCAAGACCGGCTCGGCCAGACGGTGGTGGTGGAGAACCGCGCCGGCGGCAACGGCGGCGTCGCGGCCGCGGTGATCACCGCCGCGCCGGCCGACGGCTACACGCTACTGGTGGTCGACACCACGCTCCTGAACATCAGCCCGCTGTTCGTCAGCCAGCTCTCCTACAATCCGCAGAAGGACTTCGTGCCGGTCGCGCTGCTGGCGCGCACGCCGTTGTTCCTCGCGGTCAGCATGGACCTTGGCGTCAATACGCTTCAGGAGTTCATCGAATACGCGAAGGCGCGGCCTGGCCGCGTCAACTACGGCTCGGCCGGCATCGGCAGCACGCACCAGCTCACCATGGAGGCGATGAAGGCGGCGCTGCACCTCGATATCACGCACGTTCCATACCGCGGCACCAGCCAGGCAGTGCCAGCGCTGCTCGGCGGCCACATCCAGGTGCTGTGGGCGTCGTATCCCAACCTCAAGGCTGGGGTTGAAGGCGGCAGCATCAGGCTTCTCGCCAACAACGGATCCGGCCGCTCGCCCTTGCTTCCCGAATTGCCGCCGCTCGCGGACTTGATCCCTGGATTCGATCTGGTCACGCCGATTGGGATTTTCGCCCGCGCCGGGACACCCGAACCGATCATCCGCAAGATCGCGGCTGAGGCCATAGCCGTCATGAAGCAGCCGGACATCAAGCCGCCGTTCGCGGCGCTCGGGATGGAACCGGTGGGCGAGGGGCCGGAGGAATTCGCCAAGGCAGCGACGAACGAAATAGTCAACATCACCAAGATCGTCGAAAACGCTGGCCTCAAACCGAAATGATGTCGAGTGCCGTCCGTATCCCATGGGATACTTGGATATCCAACCATCGCACCCGATCACCGTGGCAAAATCAATATGTCGAGAGTCTCATCGGCTCGATCCGCCGGGAATGCCTAAGACCACATGATCGTGTTCGGTGAAGCGCACCTGCGCCGAATCGCAGGCGCGTATGCGTTCTCGGCGGCTTTCCCACCAAAAGGCCGCTGAGGGCGAATCCGAGTTTTATGACGCATCCGCGCGGTCCGAGGGCGCGCCGGTCGCCGTAGCTAGAAGACGATCGCAATCGCCGGGCAGTTCATTGCCGCATGAACGTTTGCGCTTTGTGTGGCTGAAAGCCCAAGACCCGTGCACTATTGCAAGAAAACACCGGGAAAATCATCTTCACTTTTAACAGGCGCTTTCCGAACTCCATGTGACTGGATGAGCTTGAGCCGCTCTTCGTTGGTCTGATCGAGAGGGATGTCGCCTACTTCGATGTACTCGAAAACTCCGAATTTTATGTTGGCCCTCGTTGATGTCTTGGTTCTGAGCAGCAAGCGCCCCTGCACCCACTTTGTTCTTTGAAACCGATTCTGTTCAGTAGTTGCGCAGGATTTCCCGGGCGAGCACCCACCGCATCAGTTCGACCGGCCCCTCGGTGATCATGAAGCTGCGGGCATCGCGCCACATCTTGGAGATCGGCATCTCGATCGTCAGACCCATGCCGCCGTGGATCTGCATGCAGCGGTCGGCGACACGAAAGCCCAGTTCGGTTCCGGCAATCTTCGCCATGTAGCTTTCGTGGCGGGCCGCCACGCCGGCGTCGGTCCGTGCCGCGAGCTGATAGACGAGGAGTTGCGTCATGTGGTGTTCGATGTAGCTGTCGGCCAACATGAACTGCACCGCCTGGCGGTCCGCCAGCGGCGCACCGAAGGTGACGCGCTGCTTGGAATACTGCGCTGCCAGGTCGAGACAGCGCTTGGCGACGCCGAGGCCGCGGCACGCCTGGTAAAGCCGCCCGCTGGTGATCCAGGACTGGGCGGACTTCATGCCTTCGCCCTCGTGCCCGATCAGGTTTTCGGCGGGCACCTCCACGTTGTCGAATGCGATTTCATAGGGCGCGTCGCCCATCATGGTTTGCGTGCGTCCCACGAGGGTGATGCCGGGCGTATCGGCATCGACGAGGAACATACTCAATCCGCCCTTGCTGCCTTTGCTGCGGTCGGTGGCGGCGACCAACTGATAAAAGTCCGCTTTCCCCGCGTTGGTAATCCATCGCTTGTAGCCATTGATCACGTAGCGATCGCCCTTGCGTACGGCGGTGGTGCGCATCGCGCCGGGGTCCGATCCCGCGTCCGGCTCCGATTGCGCGAAGGCCGTCACCTTCTCGCCGCGCAACACCGGGTGCAGATACTTTTCCTTCTGCGCGTCCGAAAGCGTGAACAGGATCGGCCGGAGGTCGGGCCCGAAAATGAGCGGACCCCGGGGCGGCAGCGCGATGGTGCGCGCCAGCTCTTCCCAGACCACGACCATGCCGAGCAGGCCGAGCCCTTGGCCGCCATGCTCGATCGGCACTTCGAGGAGCCACAGTCCCAAATCCTTGGCCTTGCGTTCGAGCTTCTCCCTAATCTCCGGGCGCATTTCCGGCCCGTCCATCGTCGTGCGCTCGATCGGAATGAGCTCCCGGTCAACGAAATCGCCGACCGTCTTCTTCAGCATCCGCAATTCTTCCGGCAGATCGAAATCCATCTCTCAACTCTCTGGTGTCAGATCACCGATGCCGCGCGCAGCTCGCCGATGCCGGGTTGATCGTAGCCGAGCTCCAGCAGGACCTCGTTGGTGTGTTGCCCGAGCGTCGGCGCCGGCAGATCGGAGCCATCGCGGCCGCCGTCGATGCGCACCGGCCGGCGGATCGAAACGATGTTGCCTTCGGTCGGGTGCCGGAGCGTCCGGAAGGTTTCGAGATGTTTGATCTGGGGATCGTCGATCACTTCCGGAATGTTGTGAACCGGCGCGAACGGCACATCCTCGGCTTCGAGCTGCGTCATCCATTGGGCTCGGGGCTTGGTCGCGAATGTCTCGGCGAGCACATGGGTCAGCTCGACATAGTTCTTGATCCGGGCCTCGCGGACGGCGAACCGTTCGTCGGTCGCGAGTTCCGTCCGCCCGATCGCCGTCAGCATGCCTTCCCAGAATTTCGGCTGCGACGACACGTGAAGGGCCAACAGCTTGCCATCGGCACAACGGAACGCGAATGAGTGCGAGCTTGCCACTCGGGTCAGTGGGTTGTTGTCGATGCCCATTTGGGTGTAATTGGCGAATGGGTCGGGAATGAACGAGATCGCCGCCTCAATCATGTTGACCTCGACGCGCCGGCCGCGGCCTGTGCGCTCGCGCTCGTACAGCGCGCCGAGGACGCCGTAGCAGGCATACATACCGGTGGCGTTGTCGGGAATGGTCGGGCCGCAGGCCTGCGGGTTTTCCGGATCGAGGAACAGGCTCGCGATGCCGCTCAACGCAAGGCCGACGCTGTCGTAGGCCGGCCGGCCGCTGTAGGGCCCGGAGGCGCCGAACCCGGTGATCGAACAGTGGATCAGCTTGGGGTTGGTCGCGGCGAGCGCATCGGCGCCGAAGCCCAGCCGGTCCATCACGCCGGCACGATAGTTCTCAAGCAGGATGTCCGATCGCGCCAGAAGCTTGCGCAGCACCGTCGCGCCCGCGTTGTTCCGCAGATCGAGCTTCATGCTGCGCTTGCCGCGGTTGTAGGCGACGAAGTGCGGGCTGTAGTGGCCGCCCCGGAAACTTCGGAACGGATCGCCGCCCTGAGGGTGCTCGACCTTGATCACCTCGGCGCCGAGATCGGCCAGCATCATGCCGGCGAGCGGAGCGGTGATCATCGTCCCGAGTTCGACGACGCGGACGCCTTTGAGCACCTCGGTCACCGGGCCGCCTCCGTCAGTTGATGGTCTGGCCGCCGTCGACCAGAATCGAAGCGCCATGAACAAAGCTTGCCGCGTCGGACACCAGAAACGCGGCGACATTGCCGATTTCGTCACACTCGCCGAAACGGCCAAGCATCACCTTCTGCAAGGTGCCGGCCGGGTCGGCGCGGCCGGAATCGAAATAGCCCTTCACCCGTGGCGACAGCGTCGGGCCCGGGCAGATCGAGTTCACGCGCAGACCCTTGGGGCCGTAATCGACGGCCAGCTGCCGGGTCAGCGAGACGACGCCACCCTTGGCCGCGCAATAGACCGGCATATGGGCGTTGCCGATGTGCGCAAAGGTGGATGCGACGTTGAGGATCGCGGGCTTTGGCGATTTCAGCAGCAGGGGAATGAAATCCCGGCACATGAAATAAACGCTGTCGAGGTCGACCGCGATCAACTCGCGCCATTTCTCGGTGGCGAGATCTGTAATCGGCGAGATGAAATTGTTGCCGGCGTTGTTGATCACCGCCTTGGCGCGTCCCCATTTCTGGCTGACGAAGTCGCGGAGCTTGCCGACGTCGGTCTCGTTCGAAACATCCGCCGCGAAGGCCTCGGCCTTGCCGCCGCTGTTCCCGATCGCTGATTTCACCTCGTCGAGCTTGGCCTTCGTCCGCGCCACCAGAACGACAGTTGCGCCGAGCTCCGCCAGCGCCTCGGCGGTGGCGCGGCCGATCCCGGTCCCGGCGCCGGTGACCACCACCACTTCGCCGTCGAACTGCATCTGCTTCAGCACGTCATCCTCCCGTTGCCGGATCGCGGTGGCCGGTTGATCCTGGCGCATGTTGTATTGGAGGCGCCGAACGCGCCGGTCCCGGCGCCGACGCAACGATACACCAGAGTTCGGCCGCGTCCCGAACCGGCGGCGCGTCGTCACTCCGCGGCGCGCACCTCCATGCCGGCGTATTCCTTGTCGGTCAGGCGCTGGAGGGCGGGCATGACCTCGCTCGCGAACAGCCGAATATTCCGTTCCGTCAGGTCGCGCGGCAAGGTGCCGAATTGCATCATGCAGAGCAGGTTCTGGAAGCCGAGCAGGCGATGGGAGTCCATGAACTGGTTGCGGACGGTCTCCGGGCTGCCGCACACGATGATGCCCTGCTGGATCAGCGTATCGATGGTGTGTTCCTGGCCGCTGACCGAGCGCTTGTGGCTCCGCATGTTCTTCAACGACCTGCTCGATAGATAGCCGGGCGGAAACAGCATTTCGAACGGCAGGCGCAGATAGCGATTGAACAGGTTCTCGATGTGCGGCTTCGCCTCTTCGCGGGCCTTTTCGTCGGTGTCCGAGATATAGACCGGCGTCGACCAGCCGATCTGATCCGAGCTCGCCGTATAGCCGTGCATGGTCTGAGCGCATTCGCGATAGTAGTTCAGATAGCGCGCCACCGATTGGGTGGGGCTGTACGCCTGCAAGTATGTGTATTTGCGCGAGGGATGGGCCGCCCATTCGATCGTTTCGGCCGATCCCGTCGAAGGCGCCCAGATCGGCGGATGCGGCTGCTGATAGGGCCGCGGCCACATGTTGACATACTCGAAGTGATAGAACCTGCCTTCGAACGCGAACGGCCCTGGCTTGCTCCAGGCCTGCACCACGAGATCGTGAGCCTCCTGGAACCGCGCGTGCGAGAACGCCGGATTGTTCCCTGTCGAAAAATATTCGGCGCCGATGCCGCGCACCATTCCGGTGATCAGCCGTCCGCCGGTGATGCAGTCGATCATGGCGTGCTCTTCGGCGATGTTGAGCGGATGCTCGCGAAGGCAGAAGGCGTTACCGAGGATGGCGATCTTGGCCTGTTTGGTCCGCCGTGATAGCGCGGCGGCCATCACCACCGGCGACGGCATCAGCCCATAGGCGTTCTGGTGGTGCTCGTTGACGGAAATGCCGTCGAAGCCGAGTTCCGCCGCCATTTCGAGCTCGTCGAGGTAGCGGTTGTAAAGCTCGTGGCCCTTCTTCGGATCGAAATAGGTGTTTGGCAGCACCACCCATGCGGCGCGGTGTTTCTCCGTATAGCTCATGTCCAGATGGGCATACGGCATCAGATGGAACATGAAGACTTTCACGGCGCGACCCTCTGGATGAATTGAGACACCTGATCGGCGAAAACCTGCGGCTGCTCGATATGCGCCAGATGCGCGCAGCCGGGCAGGGTGGCGACGGTCGAACCGGCGATGAGACCCTTCAGCGCTTCGGCGTAGGCCGGCGGGATCACGCGATCCTCCTTGCCCCAGATGATGTGGGTCGCGACGTCGACGCGATGCAGCCAGCGGTCAAGCTTGGGATTACATAAGCGCGGCGACCAGGAGTATTTCGCCGCGGCCGCGCGGTTGCGATCATAGATGTCTTCGAGGTCGGGCGTGGCCCGCCAGCTCTTCAGCCACTCGGCGGCGCCATCGCCGTCGAACAACAGCTTCAGCAGTTCGGCTTCGGAGCAAACGAACATGTCGCTGCGCGGCACGCCCTTGATGCGAATGCCCGCGCTGTTCAGCAGCACGAGCGATTTGAACCGGGCGCTGGATGTCACCGCCATTTCCAGCGCAAGCCAGCCGCCAATGCACTGGCCGACGACATGAACGCGGTCGAGTTTCAGCGTGTCGAGAAGGTCGAGATAGAACAGCGCGAGGTCGCTGACGTCATCGACTGAATCCGAACTGTCGGACAATCCGAATCCCGGATGGTCCGGAGCGATCACGTCAAAGCGCTTCGCCAAGGCGTCGAGGCCGCGCTCGTTGCCGTGGATGCCTTGCGCGCCATGCAGGAACAGCAGCGGTTCGCCCTGGCCGGAACGTCGAATATTGATTTTGCAGCCACGCACATCGACGGCGGCGTTCTGCGCCATTTGCGGCCTCCCTGATTTTCGCCGGACGCTTATTTCGCGTTTACGGCCGTTCGATAATGGATAGGTTCCTATCTTTCTCCGCCGTTGTCAACGCTGGCCGCTCGCTGCATGGTGCGCGTCGCGCGAATCGTCGGAGAACATCGCAGTGGCCAAGAAGCGTTCCACATCGAACAGCGGGAAACCGGCGTCTGATCAGTCGCGTTTCGATCACCTTCGGCTGCAGGAGACGCTCGGGTTCCTGCTGTCTGATGCGACCCGCACGATGACAAGAACCTTCTCGGCGCGGATCGCCGCCCACGGCGTGGGCATGGGCATCTTTCAGTTTCTCCGCATCCTCTGGGAGGAGGATGGCCTGACGCAAAGTCAATTGGCCGCGCGTACGCGCATGCGCGAGCCGTCGGCGGCTGACGCCTTATACGACCTGGAACGTCGCGGCTTGGTTCGCCGCGCCGCCGACCGCAACGATCGGCGGAAAGTGTGTGTCCTGCTCACCGCCGAGGGACGCAAGCTCTATGACCTGGTCATGCCCGACATCGCCGCGACCAACGGGATCATGCTCGCGGGTTTCTCCGCGGCGGAGCAGGAGCTTTTGAAATCGATGCTGCGTCGGATTCGGGAAAATCTAGCCGCCGCCGAGACCGGGCCGCCGGTTCGAAAGGTGTCGAGGCGCGCGGCGAGTCCGCACGCCGCGAGTTCCTGACGGCCAGTCAGCTGCCGGCCTTCTCGTGTCCGCCGAGGCCGGGGCGGTACTTGCCCTCCAGGAAGTCGCCGATCCCCTCGCTGCGCCAGGAATCTTTTTGACGCAACGTGAGCTGGTCGGACTTTGCCGCGGAGAAATTCAGTGCTGCCTCGGCGCTCATCTCGAGCGAAAGACGATAGCCGTCCTTGCAGGCGGTCAGCGCATCCGGATCCTTGCTGGCGATCTCGCGCGCCAGCGCCATGACCTCGCGCTTGAGGTCGGCGAGCGGATAAGCCGTGTTGATGAGGCCGATCTCGGCGGCCCGGTCGCCCTTAAAGGTGCGTCCGGTCATCGCATAGAACAGCGCGTCACGCGGCCGAAGCAGGTTGGCGAGCGATTTGCTGACGCTGCCGCCCGGGTAGTGCTTGAAATTGATCTCGGACAGCCCGAAGGTCGCCTCCTTCGCCGCAAAGGCGAGGTCGCAGCCTTCGACGATCGAGAACGCGCCGCCGAAGCAGTAGCCGTTGATCATGGCGATCGTCGGCTTCGGATAATAGCGAAGCGTCCGGAAGCGCCACTCCGTCGCGACGCGGAAAATGCGATCGAATTCCGGCGGATTGTCCTTCAGGTCCACGAAAAATTGTTTGAGATCCATGCCGGCGCAAAAGGATTCGCCGGCTCCGGTGATCACCAGGACGCGGGAAGTTGTCTCATAGCGCAGCTTCTCCAGAACCTCCGCCATTTCGAGATGCAAAGATGGGCTCATGGCGTTGCGTTTGGCCGGCCGATTGAGTGTGACGGTCGCGACAGCATCTTCGATTTGAACGGTAACGGTGTTTGATTCGGCCATTTCCAACTCCTGGTATGAATGAATTCAGTCGTTTGCTTTCTGGGGCTCTCACCAGCCGGCGGGACTTCCGACGGTCTCAGGCGGTTCGCGTTGCAATCGTTCTGCATCCCATTCCTTGGCGATGATGCGGCGGCCGCTGACGCCGTTCGAATGCGATGACATCAGCCAAACGATCGGCGCCATCATGACCTCGGGTTGAAGGAGGGTGGCGCGATCGGTCACCTCGGCCTGCGGGATCATGCGGGTGTTGGCGGGACCTCCAGGCAACAGCGCGTTCACGGTGACGCCGGTGCCGGCCAGATCCTTCGCCCAGATCACGGTGGCGGATTCGAGCGCCGCCTTCGACGGCCCGTAGGGTGAGAAGCCGTCCATCATCATGGTATAGAAGCTGGTGACGATATTGACGATCCGTCCGAAGCCCTGCTCGATCAGCTTCGGCGTGATGGCCTTGGCCATCATGAAGGCGCCGTTGAAATTCGTGTCGATCGCCTTCCGCCAGGTGTCGGCCTCGACCTCGTAGAAGCGCTTGCGGCCGCCGACCAGAACGTTTCCGATGTTCTGCATGCCGACGCCGGCGTTGTTGACCAGACCATGAATGGCGCCGAACAGGCCGGCCGTCGTGTTCACCGCGCTGACGCAGTCCTGCCACTGGGTGACGTCGCATTCGACGTAGATCAGCCGGTCTTGCAGCCCCTCTGCGGCGGCGAGATTCATCAGCTCACGCGCCTCCGCGGCGCTCGCCGATAGCTCCGCGACGGCGACGCGAACGCCGTTTCGTATCAAAGCCAGCGTCATGGCCCGGCCGAGGCCACGCGCCCCCCCGGTCACGATAACGACCATCCCGGGCGGATTGGCAGTTTCGGACGCTGATGCTTGGGCCAACTTCAATCTCCCGCTCGATATTTAGGGCAACGTGCGACTCCGCGCATCGCCTGACAGGTGTCCATTTCACACGCCAAGGTACCTGGTCTTGATTTCCGCATCGGCCGCAAGCTCTGCGGGCGAGCATTGATGGACGATACAGCCCTTGCTCATGATGAACACGACATCGGCGTAGCGCAGAGCGAAGGCCAATTGCTGCTCGACGAGCAGGATCGAAGTGCCGGCAGCCTTGAGCGCCTCGATGGTGCGGCCGAGCTCGCGCACCATCATCGGCGCCAAGCCTTCGGTTGGTTCATCCATCAGCAGCAGCGCCGGATTTCCGACCAGGGCGCGCGCCGCCGCAAGCATCTGCTGCTCGCCGCCACTGAGCTTGCCGGCGAGGCTGCGCAGCCGGCTGTGCAGGTTGGGAAACAGCTCGACCACCTTGTCGAAGCCCCACCGGCCATGTCCGCGCGCGGTGACCTCCAGATGCTCCTTCACGGTGAGCGAACGAAAGACATGACGGCCCTGCGGCACCAGCCCGACGCCCAGGCGGGCGATGCGGTGCGACGGCATGTTGGTGATGTCGGTGTCCTTGAATAGGATGGTGCCGCGTTTTGCGGGCGTAAGCCCGATGATGGAGCGCACCAGGGTCGTCTTGCCGACGCCGTTACGGCCGAGCAGGGCCACGACCTGGCCCGGCTTCAATTCGAGCGACACACCCTGAAGGATGTAGCTGTCGCCGTAGTAGGTGTGAACGTCTTTGATGCTCAACATGCTAATCGGCGCCGAGATAGATTTCGGTGACGTGGGGATCGTTGCGGATGGTCGCCACGTCGCCGTCCGCAATCAAACGGCCCTGGTGGAGGACGGCGATGCGATCCGCGAGATCGAAGGCGACCTGCATGTCGTGCTCGATCATCAGGATCGTCATATCCCTCGGGAGGCTGCGGATCATGCTGACGACGCGGACAACCTCGGCCGCCGACAGGCCGGCGGTGGGTTCGTCGAGCAACAGAACCTTGGGCTGAACCGCCATGGCGAGGATGAGGTCAATCTGGCGTTTTTCCCCGTAGGAGATTTCCCGGGTGGTCCGTCCGGCAATAGCAGTCAGGTCCCATTTTTCCAGCAGCGCGTCGGCCGCCTGAAACAGGTGACGATTGGCGCCCATGCGCTTGAGCATGGAAAACGCCGACGGATCGGGGGCCTGCAAGGCGAGCAGAATGTTGTCCAGCACCGTCAGGCGCGGGAACAGATTGGTGATTTGAAAGGTCCGGGCGAGCCCCATGCGGGCGCGCTCGTAGGCAGGGAGTTCGGTGATGTCGCGGCCGAACAACGTGATCGTGCCGTTCGACACCGGAAAGCTGCCGGCCAGCATGTTGAACAGGGTGGTCTTGCCGGCGCCGTTGGGCCCGATAATGAGGCGGCGCTCCTGCGGCGCGACGGACAACGAAACGTCGGACAGCGCCCGTACGCCGCCGAAATTCTTGGACACCGCTTCGACCACAAGGGCGCTCAAGGCTCGCTCCCCCGCTTGCGAAGGCTCTCGATCAGTCCGGTTAGGCCGTTCGGTGTGAACAGCGCAACCAGCACATAGACGAAGCCAAGGATCATCAGCCAGCGCTCGGTGTACGTGCTGATGATATTTTCCAGGAGCACAATCGCGGCGGCGCCCACCGCCGGCCCGATCAAGGTGCCGGCGCCGCCCAGGATGACCATCAGCAGGACTTCGGCCGAACGGGCGACGTGGATGTAGTCGGGGCTGACGAAGCGGTTGTTGAATACGTAAAGGCAGCCCGCGAGTCCGGCGAATGCGGCGGCGAGGACGAAGACCGCCAGCTTGTATCGCCACACGTTGTAGCCGAGCGCCAGCATTCGCGTTTCGCTCTCGCGGATTCCCCGCAAGGCGTGGCCGAACGGCGACGACACGATGCGAACAAGCAGCAGCGTGCCGACGACAACGAAAAACAGAACGAAGTAATAGAACGGCGTGCTGTCCGCCATCGACCACGGCAGCGGCAGGTTCGGTCGCGGCACCTCGGGAAGCCCGTCGTCACCGCCAGTGAGGGAACGCCAGCCGAAGGCGATTCCCCACACCACCTGCGACAGCGCGAGCGTGATCATCAGGAAATAGCTGCCCCGCGTCCGCAGCGCCAGCAGGCCGAGAAAGAGTGCCGTGAGCGCGGCCATAATAATGCCGGCCGGGAGCGTGAGCCACACGCTCCATCCCAGCCTCAGCGCCAGCAGGCCGGTGACATAGGCCGCCATCCCGAAGTAGGCGGCATGTCCCAGCGAGGCCATGCCGGTGTAGCCCAGCAGGAGGTCAAGGCTCATCGCGAACAGCGCGAAGATCATCATCTTGACCACCAGCCCGAGATAGTAGGGCGGCAGGAAATAGGGCGTCGCCAGCAACACGGCGATCCCGATCAGCGCGATCACCGCGAGCCGCCGGCCGGATATGGGGGGGACAAGATTTGTCATTCACGCCCGAACAGGCCGGCAGGACGCACGGCCAGGATCAGCGCCATCGGCGCGAAAATGGTGAACAGTGCGAATTCCGGAAAGAACACTTTGCCGAAATTGTCGAGCAGGCCGACGATGAGCCCGCCGACCAGAGCGCCCTTCAGGCTTCCCAGCCCGCCGATGATGACAACGACGAAGCCGAGCAGCATGACCTCGAAATCGGCTCCGGGATAAACACCCATGATCGGCCCGCCCATGACGCCGCCGAGGGCGGCGAGAAACGCGCCCAACGCAAACACCAGGGTGAACAGCAGCGACACGTTGATTCCCAAGGCGCGGGCGGTTTCCTCGTCGTCGACGCCGGCGCGCAGCATCGCGCCGACGCGCGTGCCCTCCTGCATCCACCACAGCAGCCCGGCGATGGCGAAACCGAATCCGATGATGAACAGACGATAGGACGGATAGAGGAACGCGCCGAATTGCACTGACTCGCTGAACATCGCCGGCTTCGGCATCGTCTGCGGATTGCCGCCCCAGATGACGATCGCAAGGTCGGAAAATATGAAAAGGAAGCCGAAGGTGAGGAGGGTCTGCGGCAACTCCTGAAGATGAAAGCGGCGGAGCAGGAAGCGCTCCATCAGGGCGCCGAGCAGCGCGATCGAAAGACTGCCGACCAGTACCGCGAGCAGGAGGCTTCCGGTGACATGCACTACGATCAGGCCGATATAGCCGCCGAGCAAATAGAAGGAACCATGAGTCAGATTTAGGATCTTCATCAATCCGTAGATGAGCGAAAGTCCCGAAGCCAACAGGAACAACAGCATCCCGAACGAGATGCCGTTCAGGGTTTGGATCACCCAGAACATCATGGCGCCGGGGTCCCGGTGTCGATTTTGGCGATCGTCCTTGGCATCGAACTCACATTCGTTCGCTTTGGCGTGGACCCTGTCGACTACATGCGCTGCGCCCGCGCGCTGTCTCGTTTAAGCATCTAACGCGGGATGAGATTTGATCGAACTCATGCCCGCCACGCGATGTCTTGACCCGGTCGAAGCGATTCGACAGGCGGAGGTCCACCCCGCGCATCGATCGCGTTCGTCGTGATTGAGGTCTCAGGGGAAGCTGGCGTAGGGATCCTTCACCTGAGGAATGCGCTCGCCGCAACGGTTCTGCAGCTGTCCGTTGCTGCCTTTCTCGACCGTGAGCACGTAGAAGTCGGCGACCATGCCATGATGCTCGTCGAAGCTCGTAACCCCCATCGGGCCCTTGATCTTCACCTTACTGAGCGCGGCGATGAAGGCTTGCCGGTCCTCGACCTTGCCGTCGATGTCCTTGATGGCCTGGATCACCATCTTTGCGGCCATGTAGCCCATGTACTGATACGAACCGGGGAGCGCCTTGTAGCGGGACTGATAGCCCTCAACGAACTTCTTATTTTCGGGGGAATCGAGCGTGCCGCAGTAGGTATAGGCGCTGAGAATTCCGACGGACGCGGCCGGCATATCACCCAGCAATTCCTCGCTGGTAAACGACGCGATACCAAACAGCGGCATCTTTTTGTTCAGGCCGTACTCCACGTATTGCTGACTGATGCGCGGCGCGTCGGCGCCCCACATCGCGGCGAACACGCCGTCGGCCTTCGAGGTGTCCATTTTGGTGAGATAGGGCGCGTAGTCCGAGGTGCCGACGTTCGGGAACATCGCGTCGACGACGTTTTCCTCGCCGAACACCTTCTTCACCGCCTCATACGATTCGCGGCTCGGCGGTGCGTTCCAGCCGATGAAGTAGACCTTTTTCCAGCCCATCTTCTTGGCAACTTCGGCGGCCGTCATGGCGTACTGATAGGACGACGGCACGAAGCGGAAGATATAGGGGCTCTTCTGCGCACGAGTGAGGCTCGCGAGCGCGACGGTGCTGATCCACGGTATCTTCTGTTCGTTGACGTAGGGCGCGACCGCCGCGCCGATGGAGCTCACCAATTCCGAAAGCAGCAGATGAACCTTGTCCCGTTCCACCAGGGCCTTGAACTTGGTCAGTCCGGTGTCGGGGCGTCCCGTGCTGTCTTCGTAGAGCAACTCGATCTTGCGGCCCGCGACCGTGTTGTTCTCTTCTTCGAAGGCCTGCTTGATGGCGTCACGTTCGGGCCGTCCCTGAGCGGAGATCGGTCCGGTGTAAGGGAACATGACGCCGATCTTGATCGGCTCCTGGCTGAATGCGGGCTGCGCCAGCGTGCCGAACGCTGCGAGCGCGACCGTGGCGGCGATGAATGAGCGCATCAAAACTCCTCCCTCTGATCCTTCTGATTTTCCTGGGATGCTAAGCTACCTTAGGGACAAAGCGCAAGCTGACCGGCCGCGAGGCTGTCGATTGGTCGCAGCCGTGTGCGTGTCTTGCTCCCGGGAGTTGTGTCATTCGGCATCGACCCCCCCCTTTACTCGCTGAGCCGTCGTGACAACTCCCGCGCTTTGGCGTGCAGCGTTTTGTGCATCTTGGTGAGAGCGCCTTCCGGGATTCGGTGGGCGGGTCCGAAGCACGAAAGCACCCCGATTAGATGCTGCGATGCGTCCGTCACCGGGACGGCCACGGCGTTGATCCCGGAGACCCATTCGCCGCGGCTGACGGCAAACCCGTTCTTGCGGATCTCTGAAATCTTCGACAGTTGCCGATCGGCGAAGCCGTCACCCTTTCGTAGCTGTCGTTGGACATTGCGAACGGCGAGGCGGGTCTCCATGTCCGGCCGGTGCGACAGCGCGACCAGTTGCAGAGCCGTAAGGCCGTTTCCCTTCATGGCGACTTGGCCGATCGGAAACGATTGTCCGACGGAGAAGAACACACGCACTGGGCTTTGTGTCTCGACCTGATCGATGAGCACCAATTCGTCGTTCTCGACGACAACGAACACTGCGCTCTCGCCGGTCGCCTGGACCAGACTTCGAAGTGTCGGCCTAGCAAGGCGACGCAGCGCGTCGAACGGCCGGCCCCGCCGCGAGAGCCGCCACAGCTTTGACGACAGCAGATAACGTTCGGTGCTCTCTTCCCTCGTGACATAACCGCATCGAATGAGTGTCTGCAGCAGGCGGTGAACATTGCTCTTGTTGAGCGAGAGCTCGTGAGCCAGTTCGGAGATGCCGCGGGACTGCTCGTATTCGGCAAGAGTCTCCAGGAGGTGCAGGCCTTTGGTGAGAGTCTTGTCGACGGACGAAGACGACGAGCTCGGTTGCGTCGACGCCAGTGTACCCGGCAGCCGGTTGCTGACTTTTCTCGCCGGAAGCGGCTGCATTTTCTTGTTGCGCGATACCAAGCAATATCCTCCGCGGGCACGCCCGAAGTCCGCTACCGCGCGCTGACGAGCCCTGAAATCGAACCTTCGCGCTTCGGCAAGGCGTCGATCAGCACGACCGCCAGCCGGCAGGGCTGGTCGCTGCGGTTCTTCCAGGCGTGATAGGTGCCGCGCTGGATCAGCACGTCGCCGGCCCGAAGGGTGACGAACTCCGTGTCATCGACGAACATGTCGATCTGGCCCGCGACGCAGATGACGTAGTCGACCGTGTCGGTGCGGTGCAGGCCGTCCGCCCCGTTGCCGGGCAGGAATTCCATCATCGTGAAACGGCTACCGCCGATCGGCGGAGCGGAGCCCAGAATGCGGTTGCCTTCATCTTCCTCCCCCAGAATTTGAGTGGGGGTGGCGTCGGTCGACCACATCAGCGTCGAGGAGATCTTGGGATCGGGGAACTTGTGATTGGTCGCATCGCCGTCGATCCAGATCACGGGGTTGCCGTTCGCGTCGTGCTTGGTGACGATGCGTCGAAACTTCGGCTGAGGTCGTTGTTCTGGCTGCGCCACGCGGTGCTCCTCGGCTTATGTTGATCCTGTCGTGTGAACCTGCAGCCAGCGGCAGCTGCGAGCGAACGAAGCCGATCTAGCCGACCCTTTGCAGATCCTGCGTGAACGCATGCAGGTAGCGGGCTCCGGTGTCCGTGATCACCACGGTGTCAGCGAACACCGCGCCGGTTTCGCCATTTCGCCAGTTCGGATCGAACAGGTCGATGTTGAAGGCGAACACCATCCCGGCCTTGAACTCGCCACCGATGGTCGCCAGCGCGGCTTGATCGGCTTTGAGCGCGTGGAAGCGATAACGTGGATATTCGAGCGAGGCGAGGCCGTGTCCGTGAATGCCGGTCTCGCATATGCCGAGCTTCGCATCGTCAATGACGCGCTTCACCTCGTTCATGCAGTCGACGATGGACTTGCCGGGGCCGAACAGTTCCATGCCGCGGCGAAACGCGGCGACGCAGCCGTCATAGATGCGTTGCGTCTCCTTGTCCGGCTCACCGAGGCAGAACGTGCGCTCCACGTGGGTGAAATATCCGCCGATCTTCGGATGGATCTCGCAGGTGATGAGGTCGCGCGCCTCCATCGGCCGTGTGGTCGGCAGCCTAAAGGGATGCGGAAATGGATAGCGGTCGCAGGCCCAGAGGAACAGGGTCGGCTCCTCGCCGCCGTCGGCGAGCATCGCCTCCATCATGTGGGCATGCACCTCGGACTCGCGAGCCCCCGGGCGCGCACGGTTGCTGCAGGCCTGCAGCATCTTGTCGCCGAGAGCGGCCGCCTTTTCGAGCTGAGCGATTTCTTCGGCGCTCTTGATCGACCGCGTCGTCTCCAGGAGATCGCCGAGATCGACGAAGCGCACACTCGGCAGTGCCGACTTAATTGACTCGTAGATGCTATGGGGCAGCCAGCCGTCTGGATCGAGGGGACCGGCGAGGCCGTCCATGCCGATGGTTGCGCGCTCGAGGCCCATTTCCTTCAGCCGAGCGACCACGGTGTCCGCCCATGTGCCGCGGCGGGACCGCACGTCGCCGACCCAGTCCTGGGCGCGCTTCCAGTATTCGACGAAGGTGGGCATGAAGACAAAGGATGTCGGCTCGCCCTCCAGCGGGAAGATCAGCGTGTTGTTCTCGGCATTGCCACCGATCGGGCAGAGATAACGGGCGTTGGCCGTCGCGAAATCCCACATCGCGGGCCAGCCCCAGAGGACGAGGCACTCGATGCCCCGTGCCCGCATCTGATCGCGCGTGACGGACCAGCGCCGGTCGCGCTCGGCGATCGACATACGGGGCAGTTCGAGACGATCACGCATGACGTAAACTCCTTGAATTTCAGGCGCGTTCCAATTGCTCAGGCTCGGCGTGCCCTTCCAATGAACGCGTTTTCCGCGATGTCGGCGACGGCAGCAAGCCTTCCAGGTCGGCTTTGATCAGCAGCGCGGTGTAATGCGAATACGCCCGCGCCGCAGGAAATCCCCCGCCGACCACGAAGAAGCCTTCTTGAGCGGTTCGGGCGTACATGTTGCGGAGCTCGCCGTCATCTCCGATGCCCCAGATCGGGCCGACGCGATCGGCCATGGACTCGCCGAACATCGCACGGACGGCCTCCTGGAGCGGCTGATAGCCCGTCGCCAGCACCAGGATGTCGGCGTGCACCGCGCTGCCGTCGGAGAACATCGCCTTGTTCTTCGTCAGCCGCTCGATTTCGACCCCCGCCTTTAATTTGATCTTGCCCTCGATGATCAGATCGGACGCGCCGACATTCAAGTAATAGCCGGACTGAGACCGCAACAACTTCAGGAAATAGCCGGTGTCGTCTTCGCCGTTGTCGAGCAGGAAGCCGACCTTCCGCAACCCGGCGAGCAGTTCCTTGTCCTCTTCCGCCATCTGTCTGCTGAGCGGGCGGTGCAGCCGCGCCAGCAGATCGTAGGGCACCGACCCGGTCATCATGTCGGTGTCGGCAATCGGCCGAATCCCATCGTTTCGACGATACATCTCGTAGGCGCGAACCGAACTGGGCTCGAGGCTCACGACGGTGACCGACGAGCGTTGCAGCATGGTCACATCGGCGCCCCGCAGGTGCAGGTTCTGAGCAATATCATGGCCGCTGGTGCCGGCGCCGACGACGAGAACGGACTTGCCTGTTACGTCGAGATCGTCGGAGTCCCCGCTGGAGTGCAGGATCGTGCCGCCGAATTCCTTCATTCCCTTCAGCTCGGGAATGTTCGGAATGCCGCTGACGCCCATCGCCATGATGAGGTGACGCGGCCGCATGGTCTTGATGCTTCCGTCGGCGAGGCGCAGCCGCACCGTCCACAGCTTGTCCGCATGATCGTATTCGCCGCCCAGGAACGAGGTCCTGGTCCAGACATTGAGCTCCATGCTTTCGGCATAGAACTCAAACCAGTCCGCCAGCTTATCCTTGGGGAGGAACACCGGCCATGTGTCCGGAAACGGCATGTACGGAAAATGATTCATGCAGATTTCGTTGTGCAGCTTCAGCGAATGATAGCGCTTGCGCCAGACATCCCCGATCCGTTCGGATTTATCGACCACAAGCGTGCTGATGTGGAGCTGACCTAACCTCGCCGCCATCATCAGCCCGGATTGACCGGCGCCGATGATGATCACGGCCGGATCGTTGTGCCTGAATTCGCGTGTTGCGTTTTTTCGATCGAGCCAGTTCTCCAGCCCCCGTGAGGAGACGCGCATGTCTTCGCGCGGGCGGTTCCGGCCCACCGCCTCCGGAAAGGCCTTCAGCTCCTTCATGGTGGTGAGGATCGTGAACGCTTTCAGGGTTTCGGCGGAGTTCGCGTCTGCAACCAGCCTGGCAAAGCCGCGACCAAGAGCGAGAGGCGTCTCGAATCTGAAGAAAAACTCTAGTGTCTCCCTGTGCTCGCCGAGCGAACCGATCGAAGGGTCTCCTTCCAGGCTAAAGTTACGTGGTGAGTTCGAACTCAAGGTTTCGCGCAGCCACGATTCCACCGCGGGCACACCGTGACGCGTTCGGAAATCCCAGCCGAACGTCAGCAGATCGCGCCAATAGCCATCCGGGTGCATCATCGCCGCCACGCTCGCAAATTGTCTTTGCTCAAGCGCCGTGCTCAACGCGGCCAGCCATGCTTCGGCGATCCGACGCTGTTCCATCCAGATTACATGTTCCATATTTGTGAACTAAGTTCCAAAATTTCATACGGCAGAGGGTATGTCAATTCCGCGGCGCGATTGTCTCTCCGGCTGACCGCCAGCAGGCCGTTGCTCCGTGCGAAGGCAATGAAGGGCACGTGACAATGCGAATATCGATGCACCGTCTGTCATGGCGACCGATCTGCTGATCGATGGAGGCTATCTGGCAATCAAGGGCAGATTGGGCGCCGACGGCATACTCACCTTGGCGTGACTCATGGCGCTGCTGGCGACGAGCGCTTGCCCGAGGTGCCGGTAGTCGTCTGCACCTCGCGCCTGTCTTGCAGGAAAGGCCGGAAAAGCGCGAATATTCCTCCGGGCTCGGGAGTCATCCGGATAATCCCGGTTGAATTCTCGGCCGTCATTCCGTGGCGGCGCGCTGCTCCGGATTCGCGCCGTCGCACGCCCCGGGATGACTATCGAGAGTTTGCAAGAGGAAACACCATGAAATTCCATTCGCTGCGCGTCGCATTCGCAGTGGCGCTCGCCGCGCTGTTTGTGCCGCAGGCCCGCGCCCAGGCCCCGTATCCCAACCAAGGCGTCCGCTTCATCGTGCCCTATGCACCGGGCGGGCTGCCGGACACCGTGGCGCGTATCGTCGCCCAGCATTTGCAAGAGCGGATCGGCCAGTCCGTCGTCGTCGAAAACCGCGCGGGTGGCGGCGCCGCTGCCGCGGTGAGCGCGCTCATGGGCGCGCCGGCCGATGGCTACACCTTTCTAGTTACCGACGGCGGCATTGTCTCGACCAATCCAGCGCTGTTCAAGCGGCTCACCTACAATCCGAAGGACATCATTCCGGTTGCGTTGCTCGGCCGCGCACCCATGTTTCTTGCTGCGCATCCGGACCTACCGGTGTCGACGTTGCGTGAGTTCATCGACTATGTGAAGGCACATCCGGGCGAGATCAATTACGGCTCATCTGGCGTCGGCAGCATCCATCATCTGTCGATGGAAGCACTGAAGGCGGCGCTGCATCTCAATATGACGCACATTCCCTATCGCGGCACCGGCCAGTCAGTGCCGGCGCTGCTTGGCGGTCACGTCCAGGTGCTGTTCGCGGCCTATCCGTCGATTGCCGGCGCGGTCGAAGGCAAGAAGATCAAGCTGCTCGCCCAGAACGGCGAGGGGCGCTGGTTCCAGGCGCCGGACGTGCCTCCGGTGTCCGTCATCGTCGCCAATTTCGATCTGGCAACCATCGTCGGGCTGTTCGCGCGCCCCGGCGTGCCGCAGTCGGTCATCGACAAGATCACCGCGGAGGCGGTCGCCGCGGCAAATTCGCAGGAGGCGGAGAAGCAACTCCGCGCGGCAGGCATCGAGCCTGCCGGCGACAACGCCGAGGCGCTCCGAAAGGCGCTGAAGCGCGAGATCGACAAGGTCAACGAAGTGGTGAAGAGCGCCGGCATCGAGCAACAATAAAGGAGGAAATATGAAGAGTGTGTACCGAGAACCTCATCCGTATTGATTGGCTGACGGAATCGCCTAACGTCATTGGACGATGTTCGCACTATTCTGCTTCGTCCTGGCCGCATTGACCTTGCCAATCAAGTCCAAAAGCCGGCTTGAGGCAGAGAATGCGGTACTCCGACATCAACTGATTGTGTTGCAACGCAAGGTGCCGGGCCGGGTCTGGCTGACAAACACCGACCGCTGGTTCCTGGTCCAGCTTTTCAGGTGGTTTCCGTCAATCCTGTCGGTCGTCACGATTGTGAAGCCCGAGACGATCAGTTTTCGGTACACACAACAAGCTCAGGGTGCTGAAACCGGTTCACGGGACCTCGGCCCAGGATCCGTAGTACCCGAAGCTCAAGTGACTTTTTGTCATCGTCGAACAGGCAAAAGGCGTCATGCGCTATAGCTGAACCACTTCCGGGATCAGTGCTTTGCCGCACGGGCATCCAGTAGTGGACATCGCTTGCGAAGCAGCCCAGCCAATCGTCAAATCGATTGTCCTCAAGCATTCGAGCTTCGTCATAGAGGAACGCTTCGATCTCTTGCTGGAGAGCGGTTGAAATACCGGCTGTCATGGATGAGCGTCTTCCATAAATGTGGTCGCGCTGGACAATCGCGGCAATCTCGAAAGCAGCGTCTGGGATGATGCGATGACCCGAAGCGCACGCCAACGCGGCATTGCGGGCACCGTGATCGACGGCACCTGCCGCGGCGGGATGCACTTGGGCGCATATCCGCTGTTTGCGCTTGGCACGCACAGCCGCAACGGCAAGGATCGGGTCCGCGTCGAGGCCTATAACCTGCCGGTTGTCATCGGCGGCGTGCGGGTCGAATGCGACGACATCCTGTTGGGTGACGAAGATGGCTTGGTGGTGATTCCGCGCGATCACCTGGCGCCGGTGCTGGCGGCGGCACGCGAGATCGCCGCGGCAGAGCGGTAAGCGTTGCAGCCGAGTAGCGGTGGCTTGGGGTCAATGTTAGATAAAACTGTCATGGTTCTAAGCCAATGCTAGATATCACGCCACAAATCGCAGAATCAGACCCCGCAGTAGTAAATCGGATCGACACGACCGAACACTTCTCCAGGACCACCGGCATCATGTTCGCTGCTCTACTGGCGACGGCTACAATCCTGCTTTCGCCGGGCTGCGTGCGTGCCCAGGATGCCGCGGCCTTCTACCGTGGCAAGACCATTTCGGTGACCGCCGGTTTTGCCCCCGGAGGTGGGGCCGACACCTATGCAAGACTGGTCGCGCGCCATCTTGGCAGGTATGTCGCAGGCAATCCCAACATCCTGGTGCGGAACATGCAGGGCGCCGGCAGCGTCATCGCCGCGAACCATATCTACAACGTTGCCGCGGCGGATGGCACCGAGCTCGGCCTCTTCGCCGGAAACATCGTCGTCGACCCGATCATTGGTGGCACGCAACAACGCTACGACGCCCGCAAGTTCAACTGGATCGGGGCGCCGACCACCGAAACGACCGTTTGCGTCTCGTCGCTGAAATCGCCGTTCAAGACCATCGACGATGCAATCAAGCGGGAGATGGTCCTCGGCGCGTCAGGAACGTCGACGCTCGACTTTCCGCTTCTTATGAATGGCGTGGTCGGCACGAAGTTCAAGCTCATCAAAGGCTATGGTGGCAGCGCCGCGTTGCGGCTCGCGCTTGAACGCGGCGAGATCGAAGGCTTCTGCGGTGTTGGTTATTATTCGCTCAAGACGGCGGGGCTTAGCACCGACAATGTCAACTTCCTGGCCCAGGTCGGCCCCGCGCGGAATCCCGAGATGCCGAATGTGCCGTTCGTCGGAGACTATACGAAGTCGGAGGCCGATCGGCAGCTCTTCCGGCTTGTGTTCGGCTGGCTTGCATTCGAGCGGCCGATCGCGACACCGCCCGGCGTCCCCGCTGAACGGGTGCAGGCGCTACGCGCGGGCTTCGACGCGGCGATGACGGATCCCGCGCTGCTGGCAGACGCAGCCAAGGTCAGTCTCCGCATCGATCCGCTTGGCGGCGCCGCCATCGCCGCATTCATCGAAGACGTTTCGCGCACGCCCGCGGAGGTGGCAGCGAGGGCGGCCACGATCCTTGGCCGTGCAAAGTAGAAGACTGCCGCGATGACGCTACGCGTTGTGATCATTGGGGCCGGGATCGGCGGCTTGGCCGCTGCCCATGCGCTGCGGCTGCACGGGATCGAAGTCGATCTATATGAGAGGGCCTCCGAGCTCGGCGAGGTGGGCGCGGGTCTGCAGATCGGTCCGAATGCGTTCAAGGTGCTGCGCGCGCTCGGACTCGAAGACCCACTGCGCCGTATCGCAGTCGAGCCGGCGGCGCGGATTGCGCTGAACTGGAACGACGCCAGCGAACGTAGCAGGATTCAGCTGCGCGGCGTCGCGCTCGCGCGCTTTGGCGCTCCGTTCGTCACGGTGCATCGCGCCGACCTTCACCGCGTGCTTCGGCAGGATCTCGATCCGCGCATGATTCATCTGGGCTGCGGCTGCACGCGTGTCGAAACCATCAGGGACGGAGCGGTTGCCCATTTTGCCGACGGTTCCAGCGTCGAGGCCGACATCGTTGTCGGCGCGGACGGCATCCGCTCGGTCGTGCGCGAACAGCTGATCGGTCCGGATGCGCCGCGCTTCACCAACTTCGTGTGCTGGCGCTGCATCGTGCCGATAGAGCTGATGCCGGAGCGGGTCGGTCCCGGCGGCGCGGTGAATCTGGCACGGGGAGACCACATCTCGTTCTACGGCCCGCCGGGGCAGGTCATCTGCTATCCGATCGGCGACGGCTCGGTGCTCAATATCTTTGCCGGTCGGACGTCATCGAGTTGGGTCGAAGAGTCCTGGACGCTGCCGAGTTCGCCGGCCGAGATGCTTCAGACGTATGCCGGCTGGAACGAGGCGCTGCTCGGCATGTTGAGTAAGGTCGAGCACTGCTTCAAATGGGGCATCTTCGACCGCGAGCCCACGGAAGTCTGGACGAAGGGGCGGATTACGTTGCTCGGTGATGCGGCGCATCCGACCATGCCGAACCTGGCGCAAGGGGCCAACATGGCGATCGAGGACGGCATCGTCCTGGCACGCAATCTGACGCGACATCCTGGGGACATTGATGCAGCGCTTGAGGGCTATGCGGCCGAGCGCAAGCCGCGAACCCGCGACGTCACGCTGAAGTCGCGCGAGAACTTTGATCTGACACGCCGATGGCCGCCGGCGCCACCAATGTCGCGGGACTGGATCTATGATTTCGATGCGAGCAGGCAACCCTAGCTTCGGGGAACCCTCCTTTTACTCAATCCCGTCTCGCATCTGTGAATCCGGGGCCAGGCGGAGGTCGACTCGCCGCCTTCGATGATCCGCTCAATTGGCCTGTCCGCTAGCGCAGATATCGAGACATCGGCCTTCGCTTACCTCGTCGGCACGGGCGGGTCGCTGCGGCACCGTGAGCTTTCTCGGCAATTCTTACGGGAACGGTGGTCTGCGTGTGCGGTGGCAAATGGCCGGGAACTGAATTCGACGCTGGCTTATGGGAACGAACTTCAATGATATCAATGGTTCCCACCAGACTACGAATCTAGGGGCGTACCCCCACAGTTATCCCACAGAATGACCGTGAACGAACGTGGTCCAACGTCGTCGATCATGCGCGAATATCATCGGTTTTGCTGGGATTTCTCGGAAGACCTTACCGCTCATAACGGTCTGGTTGCAGGTTCGAGTCCTGCCGGGCCCACCATATTTTCCTTACGCTTGTTGCGATTTCCCGCATGAAGCGGAAATCCCGACCACGGAACGCTCTGGCGGCCTGTCTTCCCCCCGATCGGGTTTGCGGCTTCGCGCAGGTGATCAGGATGATGATGGAGTTCTCTCGAGCTGAAGGAGTGCAACTTTTGTCGGCACGCGTGCGGTGCAAAATTGCATTCAGGATCTGCTCAGGCCGCTTGGGCTCGCAATCGCGCCCGCCAAGCACCGCTTTCGACCATGGACTGGATCACTTCCGCGAGAGCGGTCGCGATGACCTCGCTCGACCGTGCGTTGATGGTGCGCTGGGACACGACGACTGACAGCCGCCACGACGGCGTTGGGTCCACGATAGGCACCGCATTCATCTCGCCGCGCGCGATCTCGTCGGCGAAGGCGAAATGCGGCATGATCGTCATGTAGCCGGAGCGCACAAGCTGGCTGATCGCGGTCAGCGAGTCGCTGTCGATCACGACATTCGGCGTGACACCCTCGCGCACCGCGATGCGGTCGATCACGTTGCGGAGAACGTGATGACTGCCTGGCAATACGATCCGGAGATTCTCCAGCTCCAAAAACCGTATGCTCGTGCGTTTGCCGATCGGATCGTTGCTTGCGGCGATCAACATGAAGTCTTCGACCATCATCTCGGTCCAGGCCACATTCGGGAACGCCTTGTGGTCGTAGAGCAGGGCGACGTCGAGCCGGCCCAACTGCACCCATTCGTCGAGGGTGCCGGTCATCGCCTCGATGATATGGAGGGAGATATTCGGAAAGCGCTTCGCCACCGTTTCGATCAACTGCGCCGACATGCCGCGGCAGGCCGAGGTCGGCAGCCCGACCGATACTTTCCCGATCGGACTCTTCGCTTGGCTTGAGACGATCTCCTTCGCGCGCTCAATGTCCTTCAGAATGGTGCGTACATGGTCGCAGAACAGGCGTCCGAGGTCGGTGAGTGTCACGCCGCGGGCATGACGGTGCAGCAATTCCACGCCGAGCTCTGTTTCGAGATGCTTGATCTGCAGGCTGAGTGCGGGTTGCGAGGTCCGCATGATCTCGGCCGCGCGTGACAGGCTGCCGCAATCGGAAATGTGTACCAGCGATCGTAGCTGCCTTAGATCCATCAATGCGCTGCCTTGGGCTGTTTTGCCTGTTGACCAATTAAACAGCAGCAATAGCTGTACTGCAATTCGTTCTCGATCTGCCTTCCGCTGCCAGAAGATTGTGCATTTACAGGTTTTTAATTGGGCGATCGAACGGCCTGAAAGCTTATGGCTGCGGGCTATATGATTTTTCTATACGTCCGATTAAAAATTTGTCTTTGTGGCGTTGGTGAATTTGCTCCGTAATTGGCGTGCCGGGTCTCGGCGGCCTTCGTGGTCGCGGCGGTGTGCAACGAACGGAGAGCTGCCCAGATGTCGCAACGCTTCGCTAGCCTCATTCCCTTGATCGCTTTGACGGTGGCCATGCTGATCGCGGTCCCGGCGCTGGCGCAGCAGGAGCCCTGCATCGGAAACAGCGGACCTCTCACCGGTTCCGCGGCATTCGGCGGTGCGGCGGTCAAGTACGGCGCGGAAATCGCGATTGATGAAATCAACGAGAAGGGTGGCGTGCTCGGCAAAAAGCTGCGCTTCGTTCAATACGACGATGCCGGCGCTCCACCGCGCGGCGTCGACAACACGCGCCGCATCGCGCTGGCCGACAAATGCATCGCGATCTTCGGCGGCTATCACTCGACGGTGGGGCTGGCCCAGGTCGATCCGATCCAGGAAATCGGCATCCCCTATATCGGCACCATTGCCGCGAACACCAAGATTATCGAGCATGGCAAGACACCGAGCTCGATGTTCCGTGTGTCGGCCAAGGACAAATGGGTCGCGCACTTCCTCGTCGAGCAGGCGATGAAGTCCACGAAGAACGGCAAGATTGCGTTCATTTACGAGAACACTGGCTGGGGCAACGGCGCGGTGCCGGATGTGAAGGCGGCGCTGCAGGCCAAGGGCAAGGACCTTGTCGCGGCCGAGACCTATAACTGGAACGATCAGGATATGTCCGCGCAGGCGATCCGCATTCGTGACGCGGGCGCCGACACGCTGCTGATCTGGGGCCTTGACCGTGAGGGCAACCAGATCCTGCGCAGTTTCGACAAGATCGGCTACAAGCCGACCATGATCGCCGCTTGGGGCCTCGCCGGAAATCTCGGCGAACTGGCTGGCCCGCTCGCGAACGGCGTGCGCGTGATGCAGACCTTCACCTGGATGGGCGAAATGGACGCCAGGACCAAGGTGATCTGGGACAAGATCCAGAAGAAATACGGCCTGAAGGGTCCTTCCGACCTCAAGATGGGCTCCGGCACCGCCAACGCCTATGACGCGGTCTACATTCTCGCTAAGGCGATCGAGAAGGCCGGCTCCTACGACTGGGCCAAGGTGCGGGAGGCTCTTTATAAGGTCGAGCACGAAGGACTGGTTGCGATTTACAAGCCGGCCTTCGATCTCTCCAATCCCGAACGGCAGGACGCAATCCTTCCGCAGTTCTACAAGCTGACGGCCTGGCACGACGGCAAGCTGCTGCCGATCGCGCAAACGCCTTACGGCGTAAGCCGGTAAATGACAAAGACGGCGGACGCTCGCTGCGTCCGCCGAATCTTCGTCGCTTAGTCCTTCGTCGATTTCCCCTTCGAAAGCAGTGATGCAAACTGCCCTTCAGTATGTGTTTTCCGGACTCGCGATTGGCGGCATCTACGCGCTGGTCGCGCTCGGCTTTCACATCATGTGGTCGGCCGCCAAGGCGGTGAATTTCGCGCACGGCGATACGCTCATGCTCGGCGCTGTGCTGACCATCATGGGTATGGATGCCGGTTTGCCCTTCGCCCTAGCCGCGTTCGTCTCGATCGCGGTGGCATGTGTGTTCGGCATTCTGCTTGAACGCTTCGCGGTGCGGCCGTTCGCAAAGTCTGCGGCCTCGATCGGCTGGATGCTGACGACCATAGCAGTCGGGATCATGCTCGAGGCGCTGGTCACGATGCAGTTTGGCGGCTTCTCGCGGCCGCTGCCGTCGCCCGGCGTGGCGCAGGCCATTCACGTCTTCGGGGCGGGGGTCTATCCGCAGGAATTGCTGATCCCGGTCTTTGCGATCGTGGTCATGTTCGGCTTCGGCTGGATGCAGAAGAAGACCCTGATCGGCCGCGCCATGCAGGCGGTTGCCTTTGATCGCAACGCTGCCGCGCTGATGGGCATCAATGTCAACGCGATGTTTGCGTTCTCCTTTGCGCTGGCCGCTGCACTCGGTGCTGCGGCGGGCGTCCTGGTCGCGCCAGTGACGCAGGCATCCGCCACGATGGGGCTCATCCTCGGCCTCAAGGGCTTTGCGGTTGCGATCATTGGCGGCATCACCAGCGCGCCAGGCGTGGTTATCGCGGGGTTGGCCTTCGGAATCGTTGAAAAATTCGTCGAGGGCTACATCTCGACCGCCGCTCGCGAGATCGTCGGCTTCAGCCTCACCATTGTCGTCCTGCTCATCTTTCCGCAGGGGCTGTTCGGCAAGCGCGAGGTCTTCAAGGTATGATCTCGCGCAGCGCGCTCGCGGGCTTTGGCCTGTTCATCGCCTTTCTGCTTGCCGTGCCACTTGCCGCCGCGAACGAATACGAATTGCGGCTTTTCATGCTGTTCCTGATCTACGCCGTGGTCGCGATGGGGCTGAACGTCCTCGTCGGTCTCGCGGGTTTGGTGTCGCTCGGGCAGGCCGGCTTGTTCGCACTCGGCGCCTATACCGGTGCGATTCTCGCAACGCGCGTCGGTTTCGATCTGATCGCAGCGGGTCTCTCCGCAATCGTCATCGCCAGTCTCTTCGGCGCGCTGCTGGCTTATCCGACCGTGCGCGTCCGAGGTGTTTACCTCGCTGTTGTCACCATCGCGTTCGGGCTGATTGTCGAGAACGCGGCGATTGAATGGCAAGGACTGACCGGCGGTCCTATGGGCATAACGTCCATTCCCAAGCCCAGCCTCTTTGGCTTTCGGCTGACAGGGTATGGCTATTATGCGGTGGTGGCGGTGGTGCTGGTAATCGTCGCCATCGTCACCCACAATCTCAAGCGGTCGAAATATGGCCGGGCGATGCTCGCGGTCTCCCAGAGCGAAACGGCCGCACGCTCTCTCGGCATCAATGCCGCCGGCATCCGCACATTGGCCTTCGTGATCTCGGCGGCAACCGCCGGGCTCGCTGGTGTGCTCTATGCCTTCCTCAATTCCTATATTTCTCCCGACATCTTCACATTCTCCGACTCCATCCGCTTTCTGCTGATGGTGATCTTCGGCGGCGCCGGCACCACGACCGGCGCACTGATCGGCGCGCTCATCATCACGTATCTTCCCGAATATCTGCAGCAGCTTCAGTACTGGCAGAAATTCGCCTATGGCGCCTTGCTGGCGCTGGTGATGTTCGTCCTGCCGCTCGGCGTGTTCGGAACGGCAGCGCATCTGTGGCACCGCTGGCGGCCGTCGCCGCGCTCTGTTGATGCGTCCGAAGGTTTGCCGATTGAACATGCGCTCGGACTTGCGGGCAGCGCCGAGCAAAGGCTGACGACGGAGCTCGTGGCGCGGGGTCTCACCGTCAGATTCGGTGGTCTGACGGCGCTGAACGATGTCTCGCTACGCGTCGCTCCTGCCGATATTCACGCACTGATCGGACCGAACGGCGCCGGCAAGTCCACTTTCATCAATACGATCACCGGCTTCTACACGCCCGACAGTGGATGCGTTGAGCTCAACGGTGTCGCACTGAATGACTTTTCGCCCCATTCCATCGCGCGTCAAGGATTGGCCAGAACGTTCCAGAATACCGAATTGTTCGGCGACATGACGGTGCTGGAAAATGTCATGGTCGGCTATCAGCCCCGCTTTTCCTACAGCTTCATCGATGCCGCTTTGCGTACGCCGCATTTCCTGCGCGAGGAAGACGAATGCCGCCGCGCCGCGATCGGTCTGCTCGATTTCGTGGGCTTGACCGATTACGGGAACGAGACGGCGCGTTTCTTGCCGTTCGGTCTCCAGCGCCGTCTTGAGATTGCCCGCGCGCTTGCATCAGGGCCGAATCTTCTTCTGCTCGACGAGCCGGCGGCCGGCTTGACCGTGCACGAGATCGATGAGCTCGACCGCATGATCCGGCGGATCGCGTCGCTCGGCATTTCTGTGCTGCTGATCGAGCATCATGTCGATTTGATCATGTCTGTTGCGAAACAGGTGACCGTTCTCGATTACGGCACGGTGATTGCGAGCGACACGCCGGATGCAGTGCAGCGCGATCCGCGCGTGATCGAAGCCTATTTCGGCGGCTCGGCGGCCATTCAGAAGGTGGCGTCATGAGCAGAGCCGACGTCCTTCTGAAAGTCACCGGGTTGCACCTGCGCTACGGCGCGGCAGTTGCCGTGCGCGGCGTGGATATGCAGGTTCGCCGCGGCGAGCTGGTCGCGGTGATTGGCAACAACGGGGCGGGGAAGACCTCGATCCTGCGCGGCATTTCCGGCCTGGTACGGCCGAGCGCAGGCCAGGTGACATTCAACGGCGTCGAGACCTCTGGCTTCGCTGCGCACCAGAAAGTGAAGCTCGGTCTCGCGATGATCCCGGAAGGCCGGCTGATCTTTGCTGACCAGACGGTCGAGGACAATCTGATCCTCGGCGCCTATAGCCGCTGGTCGCGCGAACAGACGCGCGTGCGCGCCGAATTCGACGGGATTTTCGATCTTTTCCCGCGTCTCAAAGAGCGTCTGCATCAGCGGGCGGGCAGCTTGTCCGGCGGCGAACAGCAGATGCTGGCGATCGCACGAGGGCTGCTCTCGCGGCCGGAGCTGCTGATGATCGACGAACTGTCGCTCGGTCTCGCGCCCAAGATCGTCGAGCAATTGATGGGCTTGCTGCGCGACCTGAATGCCAAGGGACAGACAATTCTCCTCGTCGAACAACTCGCTTCGCATGCGCTTGCCATCGCGCAGCGTGCCTATGTCGTCAACCATGGGCACATCGAGCTTGAAGGAACATCCGCGGAGCTCTCCGGATCGCCGAAGGTGATGGAGACCTTCCTCGGCAAGAAACGCAACATCGTCTGAGTCAGAAAAGGAGACCACAATGGGTCAGCGCGTCATCGACTTGAGCCTCTTGATTGAAGACAACATGCCGGCTCATAAGCTGTTCCAGCGCCCGGTCATCACCATGCATCTCAGCCATGAATCGACGCTGGCGCTGAATTTGGGCGTTCCTGGCGACGCCATGACATTCCAGACTAACTTCATCGCCACCCTCGATCACGTCGGCACGCATGTCGATGCGTTCCGCCACGTCAATCCAAAGGGCGCGCCGGTCGACGAGATGCCGCTTGAGTTATTCATGGGCAAGGCCGTGTGCTTCGACCTCCGCCATATTCCAGACCTCGGTGATATCACCATCAAGGACATGGAAGAGGCCGAGAAGAAGGCCGGCGTAAAGGTGGATGGCCATATCGTCCTGCTGTGCACTGGATTCCACAAACGCACTTATCCGACGCTGGATTCGGTGTGGAAGAATCCGCTGCTGACGGTCGAGGCGACGCGCTGGCTGTATGACCGTGGGTCGAAGATGCACGGCGTTGAGGGGCCGTCCACCGACAAGCCATCGGACAATATTTTTGCGCAGCACCGCCTCTGCCGCGATCTCGGCATCAGCCATTGGGAGTGGCTGGTAAATCTCGAGGAGGTGCTGGGCAAGGGCGAGTTCCAGTTCTTCGGCGTTCCGCTGAAATTCAAGGGCGGCTCGGGATCGCCGGTTCGCGCTTTCGCAATCGTCAACGAATGATGGGGTGACGCTGCGTCCGGGCGATGCGTGCCGTCCGGACGAGCGATGTTTGCGGGAGCTGTCCCATGTCGGCTGAATTCGACGCCATGTCGGCGATGGAGCTGCGGCGGAAGATCGCCCGCAAGGAGATTTCTCCGGTCGAGGTCACGAAGCGTGCGCTGGACACCGCCGAGGCCAGCCAGAGCACGCTGAATGCATTCTACGTGCTGCTGCCCGATGAGGCGCTGGTGACGGCGCGTGCGGCGGAAGACGCAGTCATGCAGGGCCGGCCGCTCGGCGCGCTGCATGGTCTTCCGTTTTCGGCCAAAGATCTGATGGCGGTGGCCAATGTGCGCTATGCGTCAGGCTCGCGTGCGATGGCGAACAACATTGCCCCGGTCGATGCACCCGCGGTCGAGCGGGCGAGGGCGGCGGGTGCCATCCTGATCGGCAAGACCACGACCAGCGAATTCGGCTGCAAGCCGGTGGGCGACAGTCCGCTCACCGGCATCACCCGCAATCCGCGCAATCTCAATAAAACGCCCGGCGGGTCGAGCGCAGGCGCGACTGCTTCTGTTGCAGCCGGCATCACGCCGTTTGCGCTCGGCACCGATGGCGGTGGCTCGATCCGTATTCCGTGCAGCCTGACCGGGCTTGCCGGGATCAAGGGTCATTTCGGCCGCGTGCCGGTCTGGCCGACCTCGGCGACGCCGACGCTCGCGCATGTCGGCCCGATCGCGCGCAACATGGAAGATGCCGCGCTTCTGTTCTCGGCTATTGCCGGTTACGATCCGCGTGATCCCTTCAGTGTCGCAGGCCAGGTGCCGGACGTGCTGGCCGCGGCGAAGGCGCCGGCTGACGGCATGCGCGTGGCGCTGAGCTTGACGCTCGGCTATGCCCGGCCGGACGCTGATGTCGTGGCGGTGATCGAGAAAGCAGGAAACATACTGGAAGACCTCGGTTGCATCGTCGAGAGGGTCGATAACGTGTTCGAGAAGGACCCGGCCGACCTCTGGACCGCCGAATTTTACGCCGGCGTCGGTACGCGGCTGCGCGGCTTCGTCGAGAAACAGCGCTCTCTGCTCGATCCGGCCGTCGCCGACGTGCTGGAGAGCGCGCTCGCGCAGAACATGCGCGATTATTACGAGAAAGTCTTCGAAAGATACGTCTTCCGCGACAAGGTTCGCATGTTCTTCGAGCGTTACGACGCCCTGATTTCGCCGGTTGTTCCCGTCAGCTCTTTGGATGCAGGCGTGAACATCCCCCCGCATCTCACTGACCGCAATCTGGTTTCCTGGGTGTACTACACTTACCCGTTCAATCTGACCGGGCAGCCGGCAGGAACGGTGTGTGCTGGATTCGGCAATGACGATATGCCGATTGGATTGCAAATTGTCGGCCGCCCGCTTGGTGAATACGACGTTGTGCGGCTGGCATCGGCCTTTGAACGGGCGAGAGCTACAACCCAGCGGAATCCCAACGACTCAAATAAGCCGTGAAACGTTGGACAGTGATTGCGCCAAGCGTCTCGTTCGCCGCATTGATCTCGCCGCCACGTACATCGTGAGAACGGACCACAGATTGAGCACAGAAACCCCGCGCACAGACGTGGACAAACCGTGTCGGACGTGACGGAACATCGATTTTTGAATTGTCTTAGCAAGAACGCCGCTCATGACGGTCTGGTTGCAGGTTCGAGTCCTGCCGGGCCCACCACGACTTCGTCAGCTGATCCAAGAACGACCGTTGTGCCGCCCTCGCCACGCCGCCTACGCCTGTGACCCAAGTCGGGCGTGGTGCGCGTTCGCGCGTCCGCTCTGGCCCTTCGTGGCAAGCCGGGTCAGCTCACCTTGATGCCGGAAAACCTGATCACTTTGGACCGGGTTTTCACTGAAGGCGCTACCGGTCGAAATTCCTGGGCGGCCGTGGCCCGTTGCGATGGTCACCCTGAAGAACCGGACCCTGAGCCCGGTGGTCGAGCTCTTCATTGAGCAGCTTCGCAGCTTCTCGCAGTCACTGGCGGGTCGATCCGCCTCGTGAATTTTGCCGGGCTTGCCGGGACGCCCGATTATCCCGAAATCTTGCGAAGCCCCACCAGGGCCGGCTCGAGCAGCGCATCATCGGCCTGGGCGGAGTGCACGACATACACGGGATACGAAAACCGCGGGGCGCCGCGCACCAGGTGCAGCCGTCCGGCCTTGAGATGCGGCTGGATGGCCTGCCTTCGGAAGTATCCGCTGCCGCCGGCCTCGAGCACGTAGTTCAGTGCCAATGGGCCGAGATTGACGAACAGGCTCGGGGCCGCCTCGGGAAACGTTGCGTCGTGGCGGAGCGCAAAGTCAGGCCCCCAATCGACATGAACGTAGCTGGAAGGCTTCGATCGGGATGGCTTGGGATCGGTCGTCGCCAGAACCAGCTCTTCTTCCATCAGCAGGTCGACTTTCAATCCGGGCCGATGCTGTGGCGCGTACATCACCGCGATGTCGACAAAGCCCGACGCGACATGGTTGATCAGATCCTGCGGCACGTCGACATGGACGCGCAGCGCGATGTCCGGAAGCGAGCGTCGCATCCAGATCACCCAGTCGACCAGCAGCGGCTGCCACAGACTGACCTCGCTGGCCACGGTCAGGACGGCCCGGTGGCCCGGCGGCACCGCAACCTGATGGCGCGCACGCTGCCAGAGCTGCACGAAGGTCGGCGCATAGCGCAGAAGCTGTTCGCCTGCCGGGGTCAGGGAGGCTCCGGCCTTGTTGCGCACGAACAGCGGACGCCCGAGTTGCTGTTCGAGCGATCGAATTCGAGCGCTCACCGTCGTCTGCCCGACGTTCAGGCGTTCGGCCGCCCTGACGAAGCTTCCGGTGGAGACGATTTCGAGAAACGTGCGGGCCAGTTCGATATCCATCTTGAGCTCAGCATCAATATTGCACTCATAATGCAATAACATTCGTTTGCTTGTGCTCAAACCCCGGCCGACAAAAGACGTCGGCCATCCTGACCTGGATGGCTTGCCTGCCCGCCGGGAAGCGGCACCACGGAAGGTTCGGGGTCTGGAGGGAGTGACTCAAAGACTGGAGGTTCTTGCCATGACGAAGCCCACTGGCGATACGCCGAACGCGGCCGGATTGTGCGACGCTGACAAGCCGGACGGTCGTGTGGTGCCGCTTTCCGCGCGACGGTGGCCGCCGCGGAAGCAGGCGTTGCCGTGCGTCGGCGCCGGCAATGATGACGATCCTGGGCCCTCCGCGGCGTAGCGCCGCCGGTGGTCGAACCGAAACGAGCGATCGGAGTTGACCGCGATGGCTCCGGCCGTGACATCAGGAACTGGAAAAGCTGCCGCTGGTCGGAGGCGGATGGCGAAGCGGCGGCTTGAGGTCAAGCGCGTGTACGACACGCCCGGTCCCGCGGACGGGGCGAGAATTCTGGTGGACCGCGTCTGGCCGCGTGGGCTCAGCAAGAAGGCCGCCGCATTGGACCTCTGGCTCAGGGACATCGCCCCGTCCACACCGCTTCGCAAGTGGTTCGGCCACCGTCCCGAGCGGTGGAAGCAGTTCTGCAAGCGCTATGGCGAGGAACTGAAGGACGATCCGTTTGCCGTCACGGCCCTGGAGCGCTGGCTCGATCAGGGGCCCGTGACGCTGGTGTTTTCGGCGAAGGATCGCGACCACAACAACGCGGTGGCGCTCAAGGCCTATCTGGCGCGGGCGCGCCGCCGACATCCAACGTCACGGGCCGCCGCACGCCGGTCGCACGGAGTCTGATCGGCAAAAAAATTGTATCGATCCAGCAATTCTATTCATTTGTCCTGCCCGCCCTCCGATGCGAGATGCAGATATGCCCGACTCCAAGGAACCTGAGACGATCGCCGCCGCCAATGGCATTGCGACCGACAAGGCGTTCGGTTCGATCGTGCCTCCGGCCTATCTTTCCAGCACGTTCGCCTTCGGCGGGTTCCGGCAGAGCGGTCCCTATGATTACACGCGAACCGCCAACCCGACACGCGATCTGCTGGCCGATACGCTGGCCAAGCTCGAGGGCGGCGCTGGCGCGGTGATTGCGTCTTCAGGGATGGCTGCGCTCGATCTGCTGTGCGGGCAATTGCGGAGCGACGATCTGATCGTCGCGCCGCACGATTGCTACGGCGGCACCTACCGCCTGCTGGAGGGGCGGCGCGACCGCGGACACCTCCGGGTCTGCTTTGTCGATCAGGGCGATGACGCTGCTCTGGAGCAGGCGCTGAAAGCCTCGCCGGCGCTGGTCTTGATCGAGACGCCGAGCAATCCGCTGATGCGGATCGTCGATATCCGTCGCATCGTGGCGCGCGGCAGGGCCGCCGGATGCAAGGTCGCAGTCGACAACACGTTCATGTCTCCCGCCTTGCAGCGTCCGATACGGCTCGGCGCGGACTTCGTCATCCATTCAACCACCAAATATCTCAACGGCCACTCGGACGTGGTCGGCGGCGCCGTCGTCGCAGCCGCGCCTGCCGATGTGGACGCGCTGCGCGCGTGGGCCAACACGACCGGCGCGACCGGTGCGCCGTTCGATGCATATTTGACGCTGCGCGGCGTGCGCACCTTGTTCCCGCGGATGGAGCGCCAACAAGCGACCGCCGGCAAGGTCGCTGATGTCCTGGCGGGCCATCCCGGCGTGCGCGCCTGTCACTATCCGGGGTTGCCGACCCATCCGGGGCACGCGCTCGCGCGTTCGCAGCAGTCCGGCTTCGGCGCGATGCTCAGCTTCGAACTGGCCGGCGGCGTCGAGGCGGTGGCCCGGTTTCTCGAAGCTTTGCAGATTTTCACGCTGGCGGAGTCGCTCGGTGGCGTCGAAAGCCTTGTTGCCCATCCGGCGACCATGACCCATGCCGGGATGGACGAAGCGGCCCGCAGCGCTGCCGGAATCACCGACGGGCTGCTGCGGCTTTCGGTCGGCCTGGAGGGCGAGGTCGATCTCATCGCGGACATCGGGCGCGGCCTGTCGGCGGCTGGTCCCGGGCGGCCATGACTTTTGAAGCCGGCGCGAGTGCGGATCATGGATTTCGTTGAGCGGCTCGGCAATGCGATACTCAACACGCCGTCGGATGCCATTCTGCTGGCCGACCGGAATGGCGTGATCCGATTCTGGAACGCGGGTGCGGTCCGTATCTTCGGGTTTGCGCGCGAGGAGGCGGTCGGCCAATCGCTCGATCTCATCATTCCCGAGCGGCTCCGCGCCCGGCACTGGCAGGGCTACGAGCACGTCATGGCGGCGGGCTCGACCCGCTACGGCTCCGGCTCGCTGTTGTCCGTGCCGGCGCTGACGAAAGACGGACGCCAGATCTCCGTCGAATTCACGATCGTCGTGTTGCGTGACGCCGAGGACCGGGTGGAGGGCATCGCGGCGATCCTGCGGGATGTGACAGAGCGCTTTCAGGAGTTGCGGGAGCTCAGGAAACAGCTCGCAGCGTTGCAGCACCCGTAGCCCGCATGGAGCGCAGCGGAATGCGGGACCGGCGGCCCCGGATTGCGCTGCGCTCCATCCGGGCTACGGCGCCTGTTCGGCCAGGGCCACGTCGTTCACCGTTCCGGCATCACCGGACCCGCTTCGGTGACGACGAAATCCATCGGAATATCGTGGGGCTGCGGGTAGATCGTGGCGATTGCAGCCTGCGCGTAGCCGACCCCGACGATGCGCGGCCGCTTCGCCAGAGCCGCCAGTGTGCGGTCATAGAACCCGCCGCCATAACCCAGCCGAAAGCCCGCGCGATCGAAGCCGACGACCGGTGCGATCACGATGTCCGGCTCAACGGGTACGCCCCCACTCGGCACCGGAATGTTCCACACGCCCCGCTGGAGCGGCTCGCCGGGCGCCCACAGCCGGAACACCAGCGGTTGCGCCTTGCCAACGACGACAGGCAGGGCGGTCCGCCCACCCCGGGCCCGGACCTGATCCATCCAGGGGCGGAGGTCGGGCTCGCCCTTGAACGGCCAATACGCGCTGACGGTCAGGCCGCGTGGAACGCCGATCGCATTGTGCAGGCCGGCCGCGATCCTCTCGTCGTAACGCGCCCGCGCCTGCCAGCTCAGCGTCATGCGTGCAACCAGCAGCCGCTCGCGCTCGATCTTGCGCCATCGCTTCAGATTGTCGTCCGGCCGGCCGGTGCCGTCCGGCAGACCGACATAGGCCGGATCGACTTCGTGCATCGAGCAAGGTGGCGAAAAGCACTCACCCGGTGCCGGCCCATCCGACTCGTTCTTTGCTCTTTCCATCGATCCTCTCGCGTTGATCCTCTCGCGTGGCGTTAGTCCGCGTTGGCCGCCACCAAGACCCAGCCGGTCCCGCGGGTGGAGAGACGTTTGGAAAACGTCCACACGTCCACATGGGTGCATCGAGTCGGCGCCCGAGGCTGCCTGCCGGCGGTGTAGGTCGTTTCAAGATTTTGATTTTGGTGATCCATGCAAGCAAATGAATTTGTTTGAGATTTAAATGCAAGAAAATTGCATTGCGAAAAATTGCGCCAATCTCTGGCGGCGGGGCGGAGCGCAGCGGTGTTTGGTGTACCGATATTGCGCGAAGTCGCCGCTGTGCCGCTGCTCGTCCGACAGGTGCGGCAGTCCGCCGTTGCCGCTCGAGCCGAACAGCAGCTCGTTCGGCTTGGCCTTGGCGAGATCGATCAGCAAATGGGCGGTCGAATATTGGAGTCCGTTTCGCGGCGTCATCGCGGGAGTAACTGGCGATGGCTCGACAGTTTAGCGAAGGCCGGTTGAACCCTTGTCGGCTGTTGGGTCCATCGGTTGTAGGGGCCAACGCAAGGGATGAGCGGCAGGCTCGCAAATCAGTGAGATCGGCGCGCTGGCCTCTTGGCAACTCGCGAGTACGCCAAATGGGTAACTCGAAATCGCCGATTAACAAATAGAGAGCTGTCGTCGCAAAATGGCGGTGGGGGGATATGGTCAGATCGTCATGGTGTTGGCGCTTGAGGCGTTGTTGATCGCCATCGGCATGCCGGTCGTCACCGCGCTGTCGGCCATGGAGTGCGCCCGTGCGAACTTCTGGATCGGCCTGATCGGGACCGTCATCACCGCGACTCTCGTCGCGTGGTTGGTGTTTCAGTGGGGTCTGCTGGGGGCCGCTTGCGGAGTGCTGGCGGGCAGTTTGGCCTGGCTGGCGGCACGGTGGAGGGTGTTCCTGACGCTCGCGCACAGAGCGTATCAAACGTCGGCTTGCGCATCTCGAGTGGCGGCGGTGTGACCCGGGTGCTGCAGCAACTCTCCCGGACTGACGATTCCGAAGACTGGACCACTACCGGGCTTGACGAAGGAAGCGAGGCCGTCGATGGCCGTGAGTCGCGACGTCGGATGTCTGGCGCGTTCACTGGATGGTTATGATCTCTTCGGGAGGCGATGCTGACGCCCGCAACACCCGCGCCCGCCGCTCAAAGCTCTGTGCAGCAGGAACTGCTGCCGGCCGAACGCGATTTCTATTCAGCCTACGAGTGGTGCCTTGATCCGCATCTGACGATACGCGAGACGGTCGACCGCCTTCGCGATGAGATCAATCGGTTGGAGATCGTGCAGGAGGACTGGCAGACCGTCGAGGTGGCAACGAATGTATTTCTGCTCTCCTGCGCGCTGCTGAACGATGTTGACGAATATCTGCGTGGACCGGCCCTGGCGATGCCGAAGCGGCTGGCGGCAACGGCTATTGGTCGCAACATGAGGTGGGCGGCAGACAGCATCGCTGGCGTGCCTGCGGGCCTCCGACGGCGACATCGGGCACGGGCGCGGCGCTGGAGGGGGGAGTGGCAGACCGGTCTGGATGAATTTCTGGCGATCGTCGCTGCGGAGACCTCCGATGCAGCCCGCTTCGCGGAGCCCGGCCGAAAGCTTGCAAACTTGCTGCGGCGGCCGCTGCCTCTAGACTTGCAGGCCAAACGGAGTCGTCTGCCATCTGCATTCAGGCGGCTCGATTTGACGCATTTCGACGTTCTGGCTCTTGGACGGCGGTTTGCGCAACGTTTCCCTGATCGTTCGCAGCCGACTCTGCTACTGGGGCTTCGCACCGCAGGGACGTATTTTGTCGCGTTGCTGCGGGCCTTCCTCAAAGCTGAAGGCTATCGCCGGGTGTCCTCGCTGACCGTGCAGCCGAACAAAGGCCTGGGACGGCGCGAACGCAGGGAGTTGAGAGGGTACGCCGAGCGAGACTACGCCTGTGTGATCATTGATGAGCCGCCGAGCACCGGCGAAACGCTCGATCTTGCGTTTGACCTCGCTCGCACAGCGGGGGTCGACCTCGCGAAGGCGGCAATCCTCTTCCCCGCGCACGCGGCAGGGCAGTATCGGTTCAAGGATCTTTCCAATCACGCCATCGTGACGCTGGAGCCCGAGCAATGGCACAAACGTCAATTGCTCCACCCACGCAACGTGGAGCGCCGATTGATGGAATACTTGCGGAAGCACGGCTTCGCTCGAATATCGGTCATCGATAGCGGCGGCGTGGATGCGCTCAATGTTCGCCTGGAGGACAGCTGGCGCAGAGAGCGAGGCGCGCGCCTCAAGCGAATCTTCGAGGTCCGGTTGCAGACGTCCGAAGGGCTGACGGAAACCCGCTACATCCTGGCCAAGAGCGTTGGATGGGGGTGGCTGGGTTATCACGCCTTTCTCGCAGGATCCCGTCTCTCGGACTTCGTGCCGCCGATCCTCGGGCTGCGCGACGGCATTCTTTATATGGAATGGATCCCGCAGGATTCCCCCGTCGAAGGCGACCGCTCGGGGCGTGATGTATGGATCGACACGGCCGCCTCCTACATCGCGGCAAGAGTCCGCTCGTTGAATCTATCGAGATCGCGTGCCCCGCCCAAGAGCCTTCGATCATATGAAAATGGCCGTCGGCTGCTGATGAGGGTGCTCAGCAAGGCTTGCGGACGGTTCGGGGCTGATATCCTTATGCGATCGCGCCTTCAGCAGCAGATGGGCCGGCAGCCTTGCCCGTTTCCCACGCTCATCGATGGCAACATGAGCCGCGCCGAATGGATTCTTGGGACATCCGGTTTGCTGAAAACTGACTACGAACATCATGGCATGGGCAAGAGCGAGCTCAATGTCATGGATCCCGCTTGCGACCTTGCCGGGGCCATCCTCGCCTTGGCACTCGATCCCGAAGAAGAGAGCAGGCTGGTCCAGCGATACGTCGAAGAATCAGGGGATGCCGAGGTTGACCAGCGTCTATTTATGAACAAATTGCTCGCCGGGTTCTGGACAATGTTTTCGGTCCAAGAACGTCTGTTCGACGGACCGCACACGCCAGACCGGCAGCAGGAGCTGCATCGACAATTCGTCAGCGCGTGGAATTTCCTCACCGTCCATACGGCTCGGTTCTGCGGCAATTATTGCCGGCCTCCGCAAGGGCCAAGGTGGCGCTCGCCTCTCGTCGCACTCGATATCGATGGCGTTCTGGATCGCCGGCTGTTTGGATTTCCTTGCACCACGGCCGCGGGCATCGAGGCGCTTTCGCTGCTAGCCCGCCATGAATTTTCCGTGGCCCTGAATACGGCTCGGTCGGTCGCTGAAGTGAAGGACTATTGCCAGGCGTATGGCCTCGCCGGGGGGGTGGCGGAAAACGGCAGCTTTCTGTGGGACGCCGTAGCCCAGCAAGGGAGAGTCTTGATCAACTCCGAGGCAATTCGCCAGCTCGACGAACTGAAGCGACGTTTGCGGCAGCTTCCGGCCGTATTCCTGGACGATCGGCATCAATATTCCATTCGGGCTTTCACGTATGCGGATAAGGCCAGCAGTGTGCTTTCCCGCTTGGTAAAATACCTTGACGCGTCCATTCCTTGGTTTCCTGCCCCACTCCCGCTGTCGACGCTCGTCACGGGTCATTTGATGACGAGCTTGCGGCTCGATCAACTGTCTGTCCACCGCACGACGATCGACACGACGATCGTGGCCAAGGACATCGACAAGGGCACCGGCCTGTTGGCACTGCGCGACTGGGTCTTGGGCTCCGAGGCCGAGACAATCGCTGTAGGCGACTCGGGCGCTGACCTGCCGATGTTTCGTGACGCCACGCGCAGTTTTGCGCCGGCGCACATCGATTGCGCCAATGAAGCCCGGCTGGCGGGCTGCCGAATTTCGCCGTACGCTCTCCAGCGAGGGCTGTTGGACATTGCGCGCGAGATCGTTCGCTTGAGCGGCCAACGAGACACGTATGCCCACGGTACGGCGACCGGGTCTGGCCCCGAGCATTTGTTCTTGGAATTGCTGCAAGCTGCGGATCAGACATGGTTCAAGAGCTTGATCAGCGTTCTATTCGACCGTGTTATCTGAGGAGGTTCATCCGCTGGCGCCGCCCTTCTGGCGGCCAGCCCGCCACGTTCTTCGAACCTGGAGGGTCTATCTCAAGATCGCCTACATGCGCCATCTGCCGTTCAACGACCCCGAAGCGGAGGCGCAGGCGGTTTCGCCGACACAGAACGTCTTGGCCTGTTCCCCACGCGCCGGGACCAGATCGCTAGGTGCCAAGATCCCTTGTTGCCGCCGCCTTGGCGAGACTTGCCGCGGTCCGCTGCAAGTCCGGCAGGTGCAGGTCCGCGATCCGGTTCTCGAGGTCGAATTTGTTCGGCCAGACGATATTGATGCAGCCCAGCACGCCCGAGTCGCTCAAGATTGGCACGGCAATTGCTGCCAGGTGGTCGGCGGGGGTGTCGCTTTTCCGGCTTCGGCCGAATTGTGGATCGCGCACGGCATAGCCGCATTGCCGCACCGAGGCGAGAACCTTTCGCAGCGAGTTCTGTCGCTCTCCGAAATCCATCGTCCGCGTGCGTCCCTCGGCATCGCTTCGCAACAAATGACGGACCAGCATTGTCCGTTCCTCTTCTGGACAGAATGCGAGGTAGGCGCGGCCCATCGCAGAATACAGCATGTTGATCCGTCGTCCGATCGGGTCGCGGAACAGGCCGAGCGCCGCCCGTGAGCGGGTGGTCTCCAGCAGCACCATTCCATAGCCATTGCGTACCGCGAGGTCGGAAGGCCAGATGATTCGCTTCCGAAGCGCTTCGAGATGCGGCATCGCGATTTCGGCCAAGCGATGGTTTTTGCGGTAGGCGATGCTGCGATGCTGGAGGTTGAGCGTATTGCGATAGCTGCCATCGGCCATGGCCCGCCACACCACGTGCTCGTCCTCGAGCGTCGCCAAGATGCGCTCGAGCGTCGCCTTCGGAAGGCCGGTCGATTGTTGCAGGGTGGCCAACGTCTGCCCTGGCTTGCGATGCAGCGAGCGAAGCACCGCGACGGCCCTTGAAACCGCTCTGATCCGCTTGATTCCCATGGCGGGCTGCGTCTCACCTGGTGAGCCATCGGCGCATTTCGGTTTTCCGCCGACGTGGCCTGGCTACAATCCCAACCAGACTTTGACCAAATCTAGCATGAACCGGGAAGGCCTCGCCGTGACGACCGCCGTTCGCAACGTGCTTTTCATCATGTGCGATCAGTTGCGGTGGGACTATCTGTCCTGTTACGGCCATCCCACGCTGGCGACCCCGCATATTGATGCGCTGGCGCGCCGCGGCGTGCGTTTCACCAACGCCTATGTCCAGGCTTCGGTCTGCGGGCCGTCGCGAATGTCTTATTACACCGGTCGCTACGTGGTCAGCCACGGCGCCATCTGGAATTTCGTGCCGCTGCGGCTGAACGAATGGACCATCGGCGACTATCTGCGGCCCAAAGGCGTGCGCACCGCGGTGGTGGGCAAGACGCATGTCACGCCCGATCTGGAAGGGCTGCGCCGCGCAGGCATTGACCCGGACAGTCCGCAGGGCGTTTTGCTGCGGGAAAGCGGTTTCGAGCCATACGACCGTGACGATGGCGTCCACCCCGGCGATTCCTCGAGCAACTCCACGCGCTACGCGGACTATCTCCGCGGCCACGGCTATCGCGCCGACAATCCGTGGCATGACTTTGCCAATTCGGCCGAGGATGCCGAGGGCGCCATCCTGTCAGGATGGAATATGCGCTGGGCCAGGATGCCGGCTCGCTTGCCGGAGGTGCATTCCGAAACCGCGTATACGACGCGGCGCGCCATGCAGTTCATCGACGAGCAGGGCAGCAAACCGTGGTGCCTGCACCTGTCCTATATCAAGCCGCACTGGCCCTATGTCGCGCCGGCGCCCTACAATGACATGTATTCTGCGGCCGACGTTCTTCCGGTCAACTGCCATCCGAGCGAACGGACCGACGAGCATCCCGTGCTGGCCGGGTTCAGGCAGGCGACCTTCAGCCGGAATTTCTCGAAGCCCGATGTGCGTGCGCAGGTCATTCCGACCTACATGGGCCTGGTCAAGCAGATCGACGACCGGCTCGGCGAGCTTTTTGCGTTTCTCGAGCGTCAGGGGCGCTGGTCCGACACCTTGATCGTGTTTGCCAGCGATCACGGCGACTACCTCGGAGACCACTATCTCGGCGAGAAGGAGCTGTTTCACGACACCGTGTGCAAGGTGCCGCTGATCATCTACGATCCCGCTGCGGCAGGTTCGCGCGGCACGACCAACGCGCAGTTGGTTGAGGCGGTCGACGTTCTTCCGACGATACTCGATGCCTATGGGATCGAGGCACCAGGCCATAAATTGGAAGGGCGCTCGCTGTTGCCGCTGCTTCGACGGCAGGACGTGAAGTGGCGTGACTACGCCGTCAGCGAATCCGACTATTCCTTCCGGAGCTTCGTGCGCGAGCCGCTGCAGCGGGGCATCGACGGCTGCCGGAGCACCATGCTGCGGACGCAGCGTTGGAAATACATCCACTACGACGGCCTGCGTCCGCAACTCTACGACCTGGCGAACGATCCTGACGAGCTGGTGGACCTGGCTCTCGGCAGCGAGCATGCGGCCCTCTGCAAGGACTTCGAGACCATGCTGTTCGACTGGCTCCGACACCGCAAGATCCATACGACCATTTCTGACGCGGACATCGCCGGGTGGACCGCCGCCGAGCGTGATCAGGGAATCGCGATCGGCGAGTGGCGGTGAAGTGGATGCAAAACCCGAGGGGGTCCCGATGAGAAAAGCTGCGCTCTCGATCTTGCTTGTGGCGACCGCATTGGCCTGGTTGCCGGCGCAAGCCTCTGCTCAGGGCTATCCGGCAAAACCCGGCCGTTTCGTGATCCCGTTTCCGGCGGGCGGACCCGGAGACGTCGTGGTCAGGCTGCTGGCCGAGAACCTCCGCGAGAGGCTGCATCAGCCCTTCATCGTTGAGAACCGGCCGGGGGCAGGCGGAGTCATTGGCACCGATGTGGTGGCCAAAGCGCCCGCCGACGGCACCACCATTCTCGAAGGGCCGGACACGCTGCTCTCCGTCAATCCCAGCCTGTTCAAGAGCGTGCCGTTCAAGTCGACCGATCTGGTTCCGCTCACTTATCTGGCGGATTTCTCGCAAATGCTCGCGTGCCATCCGGCCACCGGGATCAGGTCGCTCGCCGATCTGCTCGCGCGCAGCAAGTCCGGGAGCCTCAATTACGCTTCCGGCGGACTCGGCTCGCCGGGGCACCTGGCCATGGAGCTTCTGCTGACAAGCACCGGCGCGGCCATGGTCCACGTGCCATACAAAGGCGCCGCGCCCGCCATCCAGGATATGCTGGCCGGCCAGGTGCAGTGCGGCTTCATCGCATCTCCCGCCGTGATCCCTCAAGTGCGGGACGGCAAGCTGTTGGGCGTTGCGGTCTCGAGCCGTACGCCGTCCTTGACCCTTCCGGAGGTTCCGCCGGTCGCCGACGCCGTGCCCGGCTATGACGCGACCTTTGCCGAGGCGCTGTTCGTGCGCGCCGGCACGCCGCAGAGCGTGATGCATCTGCTGCAATCCGAGGTAGCGCGGGCGCTCAAGCGACCCGATATCCGCGAGCGGCTCCTGGCCTACGATCTGGCACCGCTCGGCAACACGCCGGAGGAGGCGGCAGCCCGTCTCAACCGTGATACCGCGAAATGGGTGAAGCTTATGCAGACCATCAATCTGCGCGTTGATAACTGACGCCACTGGTAGCGAGGACCAGCCCATGCCCACCGCGATCATCCATGCCGAGCCGTCCGAGCTGTCGTTTCAGACTGAGACCGCCGCGGTGCTCGTCATCGACATGCAGAACGATTTCGGTGCTGCGGGCGGCATGTTCGACCGTGCCGGCATCGACATCTCGGGCATTCAACGAGCCACGGCACCGACGTCGCGCGTCGTCGACAGGGCGCGGGCTGCGGGACTCAAGATTGTCTTCGTCAAGATGGCGTTTATGCCCGATCTGTCGGACACCGGCGGGGAGAACTCGCCGACATGGATCAAGCACGTGCCGCTGCAAGTCGGCAAGACCGTCCGCGCACCCAACGGCGAAGCCAGCCGGATCCTTGTTCGCGACACCTGGAACACCGATATCCTCGATCAGTTGACCCCTCGCGCCGGCGACATCGTACTTTACAAGAACCGCTTCAGTGCGTTCTTCAAGACCGCGCTTGATCACACGCTGCGTGAGCACGGCATCCGTACCCTCGTCGTCGTTGGCTGTACGACCAGCGTGTGTGTCGAAGCCTCTATCCGTGACGCGGCGGCCTTGGATTACACCTGTGTGCTGCTGAGGGATTGCAGCGCCGAGCCGATCGGCCAAGGTTTCGCGCGCAGCAACCACGACGCCTCGCTGCATGTGATCGGGACGATGTTCGGATGGGTGTCGGATTCGTCTTGCTTCATGGCCGCGCTGCAGGGAGCCCGCCTCGAGACCGCGGCTCTTTAAGGTGTCGCCAAGTGTCGAGGCGGCGCCAAGCGGCCGCACGGTGCGGCTGCGCCGTTGGACCGACCGCAGCGATCAGTCGCCCTTGATGTTCGCCGTGCGGATGACGTCGCCCCATTTGGCGATCTCGGCGCGCTGGAACGTGGCGAATTGTTGAGCCGTGCTGCCGACCAGATCGAGCCCCAGCGTCTTTGCGCGCTCGGCGACATCGGGCTGCTGCAGCGCGCGGGCCACCTCCTGCTGCAGGATGGAAATGACCGGCGCAGGTGTGCCGGCGCGCACCACCATGCCGTACCAGTTCACCACCTCGAATTTCGGCAATGTCTCGTTGGCCGCCGGCACATTGGGCAGCGCCGCCATCCGTTTCGGTCCGGTCGTCGCAATGGCGCGGAGCCGGCCGGCTTCGATGTGCGGCTGCGCGATGGCAAGCGCGTCGAACACGAAATTCACCTGACCGCTGATCAGATCCGTAAACGCCGGTGCACTGCCGCGATACGGCACGTGCCGCGTCTTGATGCCGGCTTGCAGGTTCAGGAGTTCACCTGAGAGGTGTGGCAGTCCGCCGTTGCCGCTCGAGCCGAACAGCATCTCACTCGGCTTGGCTTTGGCGAGGTCGATCAGCTCCTTCAGCGAGTTGGCCTGCACCGACGGGTTGACCACGAGGACGAAGCCAAGCGAGGCGACATGTGAGAGGGGCGCAAATTCGCGCTCCATGTCCATGCCCGGCTTGCCGGCATACAGCACCGGGTTGACCGCGAGGTTGCCGGTCGTGCCGAACAGGATGGTGTGGCCGTCGGCATCGGCCTGCAGCACGCCTTGCGTGGCGATCAGGCCGTTGGCGCCGGGCCGGTTCTCGACCACGACCGGCTGGCCGAGCCGCTCCGATATCTTGGGTCCGATGAGCCGCGCCAGAATGTCGATGCCGCCGCCCGCCGGAAAGCCGATCACGATGCGGATCGTGCGCGACGGAAAACCGGACTGAGCAATGGCTGGAGCGGCCAGGAGCGGGGCCGCCGCGGCACCCAAGGCAGCACTCGAGGCAGCGCCAAGGATAAAAGAGCGTCGCGTCGTCGAACGAGCCATGGCGTTTCTCCCGGTGGTGCTTGCCTCAGACGGTCGGCAGAGGCATCATTAAAATATCCCAAATCATGGGATTATTGTTTGCGGCCGGTCAAGCCGCACGCACGGGGAGGGACAAGGTGACACAGACAACGGTCGGCGCGGACCGGGCACCTGAAGGCTTCGGGAACGCCACTGCCGGCGTGCAGGTCTACGCCGGCACCGCCGGACACTCCGCCTGGTTCAGCGACGATCGCGGCGAGACGTGGGTGCATCCGAACAGTCACTCCGGCATGTACCTCGAGCAACGCGTGTGGTCGCTCGCGAGCCATCCCAAGACGCCCGGCCATCTGTTCGCCGGCACCGACGCCGGCGTGTTTCGCTGGAACGAAGCGTCGGCGCGCTGGACGCATCTTCCATCTCCCATGAACGACGTGTGGTCGATTGCGGTTGATCCGGCCGATCCCGATGTGCTGCTCGCGGGCACGCGGCCCGCCGCGTTCTATCGCTCCACCGATGCCGGCAGGACCTGGAAGGCCGTGACCCCGCCCGGCGTGATCCCGCTCTCCGACGTCAACGCCGGACCGACCCGGGTCACGCAGATCCTGTTCGATCCGGTCGACAACGGCACGGTCTGGGCCTCCATCGAAGTCGACGCCATTTACCGTAGCAGGGACGGCGGCCAGACCTGGGAGCGCAAGGACAAGGGTCTCGTCTCGGGCGACGTGCACGGGCTTGCGGTGATGAAGCTCCCGGCCGGCGGCAAGGCGCTGCTCGCCACCACCAACCGGGGCCTGCATCGCAGCGAGGATGACGGCGAGACCTTCGTGTTCCAGGAGCTGCCGACGCCGTGGCCCTACACGCGCGGCGTCGCGCCGCGTGCCGACCATTCCGGGGTGGTCTTTGTCGCCAACGGCAATGGTCCGCCCGGCAATGATGGCTTCCTGCTGCGCTCGCGCGACTACGGCAGGACCTGGCAGGACGCGAAGCTGCCGGGCCCGCTCGAAAGCTCGGTCTGGTGTATCGCCACCAATGCCGATGATCCGATGTTGATTTTCGTCTGCACCAACCTCGGCGAGCTGTTTCGTTCGACCGACGGCGGTGAAAGTTGGAATCGAATGCCGCATGTGTTCGGCGAGCTGCGCGCGTTCCACTGGCGCAAATTGCCGCCGGGCACGCGCCAGGCGGCGCACTCGGTGACAAGGCCGGTGTTGAAGGCCAAGCAGATGGGCTGGGTTGCAGCATGAGCATGAGCACGAACGCGGCGCGGCAGGCAGGCACTCCGCTCAAGGTCGGCCTGATGGTCCCGGCGAACAACACCACCATGGTGGTCGAGCTCGCCGCCTGGCTGCCCGCAGGCTCGACCATCACCACGGTCAAGATTCCGCGCGGCCAGGGCCTGCTCACCCGCGAAACGCTTCCGGCCTATCGCGACAGCGCCATTGCGCTGGCGCGCCGGTATTTCACCGGCGGCCAGCACGATCTGATCGCCTATGGCTGCACCGCGGCAGGTTTCATCTCCGGCCCGGCCGGCGACGCCGAGCTGCAGGCGAAGCTCACGGAGGCGACCGGTTTGCCGGTGGTGACGACCGCGCGCGCGATGGTGAGCGCGCTCCAGCACGACAATGCCAATCGCATTGCCGTGATCACGCCCTATCATGATGCGGTGAACCAGCAGCTCGCGGCGTTTCTGGCCGACGGCGGGATCAGCGTGGCGCGCATGGACACGTTCCGCGCGCCCGACGTGGTCGCGCTCGGTAGGATCACCGCCGAGCAGGTGCGCGATCTTGCCCGCGCGACCATGGCGGCGGATTGCGACGCGATGTTCATCGGCTGCTCGCAACTGCCGACCCATGCCATCCTCGACGGCCTGCGGACCGAATTCAAACGGCCCACATGGTCGTCGATCTGCGCCACCGCCTGGGACGCGAAACGCCTGCCGGTGGCGGCCTGACGCGGTTTGTCCGGTCGAAAAACAAAACGCATCGCCGCAAGGCGACCCGAACGGCAAGGGAGGAAGAGATGCGGATGGTGCGCGACGCGTTAGCCGTCGTATTGCTTGGCGCGCTGATCGGGCCGGCCGGCGCGCAAACCTTCCCGGACCGTCCGATCCGCCTCGTCGTCCCCTACGGCACGGGCGGCATCACCGACATCACCGCGCGTATCGTCGCGCCGGCCATGGGCGACCAGCTCGGCCAGCAGGTGTACGTCGACAATCGTCCCGGCGGGGCGGGCATGATCGGCTTCGGTGCGACCGCGAGCGCCCCTGCCGACGGCTATACGCTTGTGCTCGCCACCACGGCACTCGCCGCCAATCCCATTCTGTTCAAGTCCATCCCCTACGACGCGCGGAAAAGCTTTGCGCCGGTCAGCTTGGTCGGCGTGGTGCCGATGGTCGCGGTGGTGCCTGCGGCTTCACCGGCCAGGACGCTGAAGGAGATGGTTGAGCTCGCGCGGTCGAAGGGCAGCGAGACAAACTACGGCTCGGCGGGAAACGGCAGCGACAACCATCTCACCGCCGAGCTGTTCAACCATCTCGCCGGCATCAAGGTGACCCATGTGCCTTATCGCGGCGGCGGACAGGTGATGACCGATCTGGTGGCAGGTCGGCTCTCCTATGTGTTCGCGACGTTGCCGACGGCACTGCCGTTCATCGGCGACGGACGGTTGCGCGCGCTTGCGACCACCGGACAGGAGCGGAGCAAGGCCTTGCCGGACGTGCCGACCGTCGCGGAGGCGATGCTGCCCGGTTTCTCGCTCTACGCCTGGCTCGGCTTGTTCGGACCGGCCAATCTTCCGGCTCCGGTCCAGGACAGGCTGAACAAGGCTGCGATTGCCGCCCTCAATCATCCTGAAACGGCGGAGCGCCTGCGCAAGATCGGCCTCGAGATCAAAAGTGGTGCGCCGCAGGAGCTGGGCGCGCATCTCGACCGCGAGCTCGATCGCTGGGCTGATCTCGCCAGGCACGTGAAGATCGAGGTCACGGAATAGACGGTTCAGCCTATGGCGCGCGCCGGACGCGCGCTGCGTGGCTGCTCCTGCGCAATCAGGGTGCAGGCTTGCTTCGCCGCGGCCATGACCCGGTCCGCCAGCGCGGTGCGCTGCTTGGCGGGCACGCGGTGCGCCTCGGCGGCGATACCGAGGCTCCCCAGCACGCCGCCTTCGGCGTTGAACAGCGGCGCGGCGATGCCCAGGATCCCGGGCCGGAACTCGCCGATTGTCACGCTGTGCCCGGCCTCGCGAATGGCGCGCAGCGTGGCGCGAAACGCGTCCCAGTCCGCGCCGAGGCCGGCGCCGGCAATGGCGGTGCGATGGCGCGCGAACAGCGCGCGCAACTGGTGCGGAGGCAGGTGCGCCAGGATCACTTTCGAGGCTGCTCCGGCGAACAGCGGTCGCCGCTGTCCGCGGCTGAACAGCCCGGCCGGCGCGCCCGCCGCCGGCACGTCGTCGACGCACATCACCGTGCCGCTGAACAGCACGCACAGCAGCGCACTGTACCCGGTGTCTCGCGCCAGGCGGCGCATCGGCGGCCCGCCGCCGGTGGCAACCGGATCGGTGAGCCGCATGGTGCGATCGAGCTCGATGACGCGGGGGCCGAGCATCCAGGCCCCGCCGGCCACAGGCGTCAGCAGCCCGGCATCCTGCAGCACCTTGATGTAGCGGTAGCACGTCGAGCGCGACGCGCCGGAAAACCGGATCAGCTCCTCCGTCGACCACGCCGGGGCCGTCGGGGTGAACACGTCCAGCAACGCCAGCATCTTTTCCAGGCTGCTCGCGCCGCGTTCTGAAGAAAATCCCGCCATGCTGGACAAATTCATACCATGGTCTTAGCGTGCGCCAAACATCGGCGGACGCGGCCGAAGGAGGAAACCCGAGCCATGCATGGATTCAGCGCTTTTCCGGCTCCGGGCGCAGCGGGGCGGCAGCCCGCAAACTGATGTCGCGCCGGCGCCTGATCATATTTTCGGCGGCCGAGCGCCGCTATTGCGAGCCGCTGCTGCGCGGCTTCGCCGGACGTCATCCGGAGATCGGTATCGATTTCGTGTTCGGCATCAGCACCGACCTTCATCGCCGCTTTCTGAACGACGAGGCGTCCGGCGCTCCGCCTGCGGACCTGTTCTGGAGCAGCGCCATGGATCAGCAGATGAGCCTTGTGCTGGACGGCCACGCCCGGCCGCACGGCGTCAGGCACAGCCTGCCCGCGGGCGCGGCGTATCGCGATCTGGCTGTTGCCACGACCTGCGAGCCGATTGTCACGCTCACACGCGACGTTGCGGCGCGCGCTGGTGCGCCGGCCGAGGTTGCCGCGCTGATCCGCAGCGACGTGGCGCGCTTTCGCGGGCGCATCGCGGTGCCGGACATTGAGACCAACGGGCTCGGCTTCGTCGCCATGCTTTGGTGGGCACTGAAAGATCCGGCGTTCGACAGCTTTCTCGACGCGCTGTCGTGGTGCGAGCCGCGGGCCGTGGGATCGGCACCGGCGCTGATCGCGGCCATGGCGGACGGTGCCGAGCTCGCGCTGCATCTGCTCGGGGCCTATGCGGAACGCGCGACCGCAAGCGATCCGTCGCTGACGGTTGCGCCATCGGCGGTGCCGTCGATGGCGGTTGCTCGTGTTGCATTCATCCCGCGCCGCGCGGCCGATCCTGAAGCGGCATCGGCCTTCCTCGGCTACATGCTGTCGCCCGAAGGCCAGGCGGCGATCGGCGAGGCGGGTCTGTTCCCGATCAGCGCCGAGCAGGCGCGGCCGGTGACGCCGATCCCGCTGGACGATGACCTGTTCCGGCTGCTCGATCCGGCGTTTCGCGCCTCGGTGCTGATGCGCTGGCGCGCCGCCCTCGGCCGCACCCAAGATCAAAATCGGAGAAAACAAGCATGACCGCCATCAATCGCCGTGCGCTGCTGCTCGGCGCTGCGCTCTCGCCGCTGGCCATCGGCAGCCGCGCCGCGGCCCAGGCCAACTGGCCGAACCAGGTGATCCGCATTGTCGTGCCGTTCGCGCCCGGCTCGTTCACCGACGTTTCCGCCCGCCTCGTGGCGCAGGAGCTGACCGAGCAGCTCGGCCAGTCGGTCATTGTGGAGAACCGCGGCGGCGCGGGCGGCAACGCCGGGACGCTCGCGGTGGTTCGCGCCGCGCCGGACGGCTACACGCTGCTCCTGACCGACACGTCGTTGTCGATTGCGCCCGGCCTCTATGCGGCGAATTTGCCCTACGATCCGATCAAGGATCTCGCGCAGATCAGCCGTATCGCTGATTCTCCATCGATCCTGCTGGTGCGGCCAGGCCTTGGACCAAAGACGCTGGCCGAGCTCGTCGATCTCGCGAGGCAGAAGCCGGGCGAGATCACCTTCGGCTCCGGTGGTCAGGGCTCGTCCGCGCATCTCGCCATGGAATTTCTGTTGAACGTCGCCGGCATCAAGGCGCTGCACGTGCCGTTTCGCGGCGTCGCGGCCGCCATTGCCGACGTCATCGCCGGCCGCATCGATATGGCGATTGCCAGCCTTGCGTCCGGCGTCGCCCATGTGAAGGCCGGCACGCTGCTCGGCCTCGGCGTGTCGGGTGACAAGCGCAGCGAGCTGTTGCCGGAGGTTCCGACCTTCGCCGAGGCGGGCCAGCCGCGCTACAACATGTCCTACTGGTGGGGCATTGCCGCGCCCGCCGGGACACCGCGGCCGGTCGTCGAGCGGCTGCATCGCGAAATCGTCAAGGCATGCGGCCAGCCGCGTCTGCGCGAAGCGTTCCTCAAGAGCGCGGCGCTCGCCGTCACCTCCACGCCGGAAGACATGACCAAATTCGTGACGGAAGAGATCGGTGTCTGGCGCAACGTCATCAAGAGCGCCAACGTCACCGCCCAGTAGCGCAAGACGAAGAGGGAGATCAGCATTGAGCCTCGAGAACGAGCCCGCGCCGGCATTCCGCGCACCGTCCCAGTCCTGTGACGCGCACTTTCACGTGTTCGGTCCGGCGGACAAATACCCGCACGGCGGCGTCAACGAGAAGCTGCGATACGCGCCGCCGCTTGCGCCGCTTTCGGATTACATGAAGCTCGCCAGGCACCTGGGCATGGAACGGTTCGTGTTCGTGCAGCCCAGCGCCTACGGCCGCGACAACTCCTGCATGCTCGACGCCATGCGTGAGGTCGGCATCGCCCGCTGTCGCGGGGTCGTCGATGTTGACGAGGATGCGCCCGACTCGCTGCTCGCCGAGATGGACAAGCTCGGCGTGCGCGCCGTGCGCATCAATCAATCGCCGGTCAAGCAGCCGGAGCCGGGCTTCGCCGAGAAGTGGAGCAAGCGGATCGAGCGCATCGATGCGCGATGCGCCGAGCTCGGCTGGCACGTCGACTTCCTCAATCCCGGCTGGCTGACCGAGGAATTGCTGCCGGTCTTCGCCAGGATGCGCTGCTCCTATACCGTGGCGCATATGGGCATGTTCCTCGCCAAGGACGGACCCGCGCAACGCGGCTTCCAGAAGATGCTGGACGTGCTGCGCCACGGCGACGGCCGCATGTGGGTGAAGTTCACTGGGACCTATCGCATGGGGACCCTTCCGGCCATGGCCGACACTTTGCCGATGGCCCGCGCGCTCATCGAAGCCGCGCCGGACCGGCTGATCTGGGGCAGCGACTACCCGCATCTGTCGTTTGCCGACAAGGTCGGTTCGGTGCAGCTCTTCAATCTGCTGGCCGACTGGGCGCCGGACGACGCCACGCGCAAACGCATCCTGGTGGACAACCCCGCCGCTCTGTACGGGTTCTAGCGCGGCTTCCACTCCGGCGTCATGGCCGGGCTTGTCCCGGCCATCTCGCTTAGGCGGGCACTCTGCTCTCCTCGTCGAGATGCCCGGCACACGGCCGGGCATGACGTGGAGAGACTGCTGCAAACCAACCGGCGACCGTTTAACGCTCCATTTTTTTTCGACGCGCCGGGCGCCTGGTCTTTTAGGATATGATCGCGCGTCCGTTGTCAGCCACGGCCGAAGGATGGGGCGGCGATGAGTGTCACACGGCGACAGTTGTTCCGGCGCTTCGCCGGAGGTGCCGCTCTGGCAACCCTGCCGCAGGCGGCCCGGCCGCAAGCCGGTGGGGCGCAGGATTATCCGTCGCGGCCGGTGCGCTGGACGCTCGGCTACACGACGGGCGGCACGACCGACATCATCTCCCGTCTGGTGACGCAGCCGCTGACCGAGCGGCTCGGCCAGCCGTTCGTCATCGAGCCGCGTCCCGGCGCCGGCACCAATCTCGCGACCGAATTCGTCGTGCGCGCCGCGCCCGACGGCTACACGCTGCTCTTTGTCGGGGCGCCGAACGCGATCAATGCCACGCTTTATCCGAAGCTGAATTTCGAGTTCGTGCGCGACATCGCGCCGGTGGCCGCGATCGCCAGCGTTCCCATGGTGCTGATCGTGCATCCGTCGGTTCCGGCGGCGACGATCCCCGAGTTCGTCGCCTACGCCAAGGCCAATCCGCAGAAGGTCAACATGGCCTCGTCGGGCGTCGGCACGACGCCGCATCTGGCGGGCGAGCTGTTCAAGATGATGGCCGGCGTCGAGTTCCAGCACGTGCCCTATCGCGGCGCGGCGCCCGCCATGACCGATCTGCTCGCCGGTCAGGTCCAGTTCTACTTTTCAACCACGCCGTCCTGCATCGAGCACATCAAGACCGGCCGCGTGCGCGGCCTTGCCGCGACCACAGCCGTCCGCCTCGAAGCGCTTCCCGAGCTGCCGACGATCGGCGAGTTCATCAAGGGCTATGAGGCCACCGCATGGTACGGGCTCGGAGCGCCGCGCCAGACGCCGCGGCCGATCGTGGAAAAGCTCAACCGCGAGATCAACGCGGTGCTGGCCGAGCCCAGAATGAAGACGAGGTTCGACGAGCTCGGTTGCGTGCTGATCGCGGGCTCGCCCGACGAATTCGGCAAGCTGATCGCCGAGGAGACCGAGAAGTGGGGCAGGGTCGTCAAATTCGCCGGCGCCCGCGCCGACTGACCGGTGTGCCGGCGCAGGTGCCGGTGCACATTGACGTCCTGCTTGGCCGTGGCTGAGTATGCGGCTCCGACCGGATGAGGAAGGCGCAAATCCGCAATGCCTATCGACAAGCGTGTCGCGAATGCCGCCGAGGCTCTCGCCGATGTTCCGGACGGCGCCACCGTCTTGATATCCGGCTTCGGCGGGGCGGGCTTTCCCAACGTGCTGATCCGCGCGCTGCGCGATCGCGGCCCGAAGGACCTCACGCTGGTCGTCAACTCGGCCACGCATCGCTATTCCTATACCCACGAGCTGATCGAGGCGGGCCTCGTGCGCAAGGTCGTGTGCACGGCGGCGCGCGGCCACAGCAAGGAGCCGTCCGCCTTCGAGCGGCTCTGGATGGACGGCAAGATCGAGCTCGAATTCATGCCGCAAGGCACCTTCTCGGAGCGCATCCGCGCCGGCGGCGCCGGCATTCCGGCGTTTTACACCCCGGTCGGCTTCGGCACCGAGCTCGCGAGGGGAAAGGAAGTCCGCAACTTCGGCGGCCGCGATTACGTGCTGGAGCAGGCGATGACCGGCGACGTGGCGCTCGTGCGCGCCGACACCGCCGACCGCTACGGCAACCTGTCGTTTCGCTACGCGCAGATGAACTTCGGCCCGGTGATGGCAACCGCCGCGCGGCTCGCGGTGGCCGAGGTGCGCACCGTGCTCGATGAGCCGATGCCGCACGAGCGGGTGCAGCTGCCGGGCGTCTATGTCGATCGCGTGGTCGCGGTTGAGGCATGATCATGCAGCCGCTCAATCGCCTGCAGATCGCCTGGCGCGCCGCCCAGGACATCGACACCGGGATGCTGGTCAATCTCGGGATCGGCATGCCGCTTGCCGTCGCCGACTATCTGCGGCCGGAGGCCGATGTCTTCATCCAGTCCGAGAATGGCGTGATCGGCGTCGGCCCGGTCGCGCCGCCCGATCGCATCGACACCGATCTGGTCGATGCCGGCAGCCGCCGCGTCACGCTCCGGCCTGGCGCGGCCTTCGTCGATTCATCGTGGTCGTTCGCCATGATCCGCGGCGGCCACATCGACGTGGCGGTGCTGGGTGCGTTCGAGGTCGCGAAGAATGGCGATCTTGCCAACTGGGACATGCGACTGCCGGACAAGGGACCGCTGGTCGGCGGCGCGATGGATCTCGCCGCCTGCGCCCGTTCGGTCTGGGTGATCATGGAGCACACGACACGCAAGGGCGAGCCACGGCTGCTCGACACATGCAAGCTGCCGCTCACCGCCGTGCGCTGCGTCAAGCGCATCTACACGGACCTCGCCATCGTCGACGTCACGCCGGCGGGCATGGTGGTGCGGGAAATGCTCGGTGATCTCGGCGAAGCCGAGCTTCGCGCGCGCACCGGTGCGCCGCTCAGCTTTGCGCCGGACTGCAAACCGCTGGTGGCGCCTCCGATCGCGCTGCCGGACTAAAGCGTCATGAATTTCGTCGAGGTCAACGGCACGGCGCTCCGCTACGAGCTGTCCGGGCACGGCGCGTCGACGCTGGTTCTGATCCACGAAATGGGCGGGACGCTCGAGAGCTGGGACCTCGTCAGGTTTCGGCTCGCCGGGAAGCGGAAGGTCTTGCGCTACGACACGCGCGGCGCCGGATTGTCGCAGAAGGTCAGCGGCGCGCTCAGCATCGAGACGATGACCGACGATCTCGTGGCCCTCATGGACGCGCTCGACGTCACCAGCCGGGTCGTGCTCGTCGGTGTCGCCGTTGGCGGTGCCATCGCGATGCACACGGCGATTCGCCATCCCAGGCGCGTCGCGGCGGTCGTCGCCAGCAGTCCGGCGGTCGGGATCTCGCCGGATCGCCGTCTCGGGTTGCTGGAACGGGTCGAGAAAATGGAGCGGCTCGGCCTGCACGCCGTCATCGATACGCTCGACAATGGCTATCCGGCCGAGCTGCGCGGCGACGCGCAGCGCTTCGCCGAGTTTCGCGCCCGCTGGCTCGGCGGCGATCCGGTCAGCTACGGCGCCATCTACCGGATGCTGGTCCACACCGACCTGCAGCCGGAATTGCCGCAGATCATCTGCCCGGTTCTGGTGACAGCCGGCGCGCTCGATCGCGCGCGTCCGCCGCATCTGGTTGAGCCCGTCGCGCAAGCGATCCCCGCCGCGCGCTACGCCGTGCTCGAGACCGGACACTATGCGCCGGTGCAGACGCCCGAGCTCTACGCCCGCACGGTCGACGAGTTCCTCGATTCGATTGGGCTGTAAACGCTTCTAGAGCGGCTTCCGTTTGTTTGCGCCACCCTCTCCACTGTCATGCGCGGGCACAGCCGTCCGAAGGACGGCGTCGCTTCGCTCGCCTATGACCCGCGCATCCACGCGATAGTGCGGCGTGCCGTGGACTTACGTGAGAATTCCGCCGCTGCACCGCTTCATGGATGGCCGGGTCAAGCCCGGCCATGACGTGGATGGGCTGATGCAAACCAACTGAAAAACGCTTCTAAACCGTCGCCTGCGTGCCGAGAATGACGGTGGCCTGGGACGACAGCACGCCGCCGTTGCCGTGCGCCAGCGCAACTTCGCAGTCCTTCACCTGGCGCGCGCCGCATTCGCCACGCAGCTGGCGCACCGCCTCGATCAGGAGAAACAGTCCGTACATGCCGGGATGGCAATAGGACAGCCCGCCGCCGTTGGTGTTGACCGCAAGGCTGCCGTTCGGCGCAATGCGCCCGCCGCTGACGAACGCGCCGCCTTCGCCCTTCTTGCAGAATCCGAGATCCTCGAGAAACAGGATGGTGTTGATCGTGAACGCATCATAGAGCTCGACCGCGTCGACATCCGAAGGCCCGAGCTTCGCCATCTTGTAGGCGGCTTGCCCGGCGGCGAGCGCGCCGGTCACCGTCAGGTCCGGCATGCTGGAGATGTTGGCGTGGGTGGTCGACTGGCCGCAGCCCAGCACATAGGCCGGCGGCTTCTTCAGCGACTTGGCGCGCTCGGCCGACGTGACGACGATCGCGCCGCCGCCGTCGGTGACCAGGCAGCAATCACGCACCGTGAACGGATAGCTCACCATCCGCGCCGAAAGCACGTCGGCGATCGTCAGCGGCTTCTTCTCCCACGCCGCCGGATTGAGCAGCGCCCATCCGCGCGCCGCGACCGCGACCGCGGCAAGCTGCTCGCGCGTCGTGCCGAACTCGTGCATGTGCCGCGATGCGGCGAGCGCGTAGGCGCTCGACGGCAGGAACGGTTTGAACGGGGTCTCGTATGGATTGACCTCGCGCACCGACGCCTGCTTCCTGCCGACGCTGCGCTGCGTGCTGCCGTAGGCGATCACCGCGACGTTGCACAGGCCCTGCGCGATCGCGCCCATCGCATGCGCCACGTGGTATTCGAACGACGAGCCGCCCACGATCGTCGAGCCGATGTACGGCGGATTGATGCCGAGATATTCAGCGAGGCCCAGCACCGACAGGCGGCTCTGGGTGGTGGCCGAGAACAGCCCGTCGACGTCCTTCAGCGTCAGGCCGCAATCGTCGAGCGCCCGCCGCGTTCCCTGCGCCATCAGGTCGAACACCGACATGTCTTCGGCGACCTGGCCGAGGTCGGATTCCGCGACGCCGACGATGGCGGCGCTGCCGCGCTTGAGCCCGTCCATCACGCGCCCTCCGCCGGCGTGAACACGGGGCAGGGCGGCTCGTCGCCGCCGGGCCGGTGCACGCGGAAGCGCACGCGCTGGCCGATGCGCACCTGCTCCGGCGCGATGTCCTCCACCCGGCTCATCAGGCGGAAGCCCTCGTCGCAGTCGATCAGCGCCACGTTGAACGGCTTGCCTTCGGCCGGATGCACGACGGTCGTGGCATAGACCGTGCCGAGCCCCTTGCTGACGCGCCATTCGAGTTGGTCGCTGCCGGTGAACGGGCAGGTGACGCGCGGATAGAACACGGCCCGCCCTGCCGCCGGGCTGAACTGGTAGGCGAGCTCGCCTCGCGCAAGATGATCGAGATAGGTTTTGAGTGGAGAGTTCTGAATACTCGGCATGCGCGTCGACTGTAGCGCTGGCGCATGTCCCGGAAAAGTGGGTACCGGTTTTCCGAAAAGGACATGCGCAAATGCAGGAGTCTGGCGCGGAAGCGATCAACTGTGGTTATGTCCGCGTCGAAACAGCGAGCGGATCGAGTGCCGGAGGAAGATCAATGAACGTCCCGCAGCAGCAGATACCCGGCGTCTATCACCGCCGCATCGGCGACATCGTCGTCACCGCCATCAGCGACGGATTTCTCGACGGCTCCATGCAGGTGCTGCGCAACATCAGCGTGGAGGAGGCGACCGGCATCCTGACCGCAGCGTTCCGCCCGGCGCGCCGGACATCGGTGAATGCGTTTTTGATCCATTCCAAGGGGCGGCTGGCGCTGGTCGACACCGGCTCGGGCACTTACCTCCTTCCGACCGCCGGCAAGGTACTGGCCAACATCAAGGCCGCCGGCGTCGATCCCGCGAGCATCGACACCGTGATCCTCACCCACATGCATCCGGACCATTCGGCGGGACTCGCCGACCGGACCACATGGCAGCCGTTTTATCCGAACGCCGAGCTGGCTATGCATGAGCGCGAGCCCGCGCACTGGTTCGACGACGCGGCGATGGCGAAGGGAACGGACCGCGAGAAGCGCGACTTCTTTCAGGCCGGGCGCGAGCAGATCACGCCTTACAAAGACCGCTGGCGCCTGTTCAAAGGCGGCGAGGAGGTCTTCCCGGGCGTCACGGCGATCCATCGGCCCGGCCACACGCCGGGCCACTCGACCTACATGATCAGCTCCGGCAAGGAGCAGCTCTTGATCTGGGCCGACACGGTCCACGTGCCAGAGGTGCAGACGGCGCGACCAGAGGTCTGCATGGACTTCGACACCGACAAGGGGCTTGCGGAGGATTCACGCCGCAAGGTGTTCGACATGGCCGCGACTGACCGGCTGCTCGTCACCGGCATGCATCTGCATTTCCCGGGCTTCGCCCATCTGGTGCGCGACGGCGCGGGCTATCGGCTCATTCCCGAAGCTTGGCAGCACGGGCTGTAGCCAAGTGTCATAGCCAGGTGTCCCGCAGCCGCGTCACTGTGCCTTGATGTTGCCGGTTCGGATCACCTTGGCCCACTTGTCGACTTCGTCGGCAATCAGCTTGCCGGCGTCGGCGGCCGAGCCCGGCAACGCCCACGCGCCCATGTCGGCAAGCCTCGCCTTGAACTGCGCGTCATTCAGGCCGGCGTTGACCTCCCGATTGAGCTTTTGCACGATTTCAGCCGGTGTGCCCTTGGGGGCGCACACACCGTTCCACGTGCTCGCCTCATATCCAGGAACGAAATCGGCGATCGGTGGCAGTTCGGGCAGCGCCTGCGAGCGCGTTGCGGTCGTTACCGCCAGCGCCCGCAGCGTGCCGGCCTTGATGTGCGGGATGGACGGCTGCAGGTTGTCAAAGGCGACCTGGACTTGGCCGGCGAGGAGGTCGGTCAGCATCGGCGCCGAGCCGCGATAGGGCACGTGCTGCATGTTCACGCCGGTCAGCAGCTTGAACAGCTCGCCGGACATATGAATCGACGTGCCGACGCCCGAAGAGGCCATGTTGATCTTCCCGGGATTGGCCTTGGCATAGGCGATGAACTCGGGAACGGTTTGGGCCGGAACCGACGGATGCACCACCATGACGTTGGGCGCGCGGCTGATGCCAGCCACCGCTGCGACATCGAGAAAATTGTACTTGAGATTGTCGTAGAGCGTGGCGCTGATGGCGTTCGCGACGCTGCACAGAAGGAGCGTATAGCCATCGGCCGGCGAACTCAGCGCCGCCTCGCTGCCGACGTTACCGCCCGCGCCAGGCCGGTTTTCGACGACGATTTGCTGGCCGAGCCGGTCCGACAGCCACTGGCCGATGAGCCTTGCGGCGAGGTCGATCGAGCCGCCCGGTGGGAAAGGCGCGATCAGCTTCACCGGCCGCGTCGGATAGGCCTGCGCTGAGGCGAGGCGCGAAACGGCTGGAAGCGTCGCGACGCCTCCGACCAATGTCAGAAAACGGCGGCGGCCAAGCTTCATTTGAGCGCTCCCTGATGGCATTTGCCGCGAGCGTCCAGGTGCACACTGCGGCGCCTGCCGCGGCTTCCCGTCTGTCAGCTTTGCAGTCTCGTTCAACCCGTAAGTCTAAGAACTGGAGCCAACCTCCGAACCGTGACACGTTAGCACGGTCATTTGGTCTTGATACCCGCCTCCTTGATGACCTTGCCCCTGCGGTCGATCTCGCTTTTGACGTAGGCGGAGAACTGCGCGGAAGAATTGCCGACCGCAATCACGCTCTGGGCGGCGAGTGCGGACATTTCAAATATCCTCCCGGGATTCGGTGATTTCTCGTTGAGTGCTTGTGCGAATTTCAGTTCACGGCAGGCTCTTGATCCATTGGACAAGCGCCTCGACCACGGCCTTGGGCTGCTCGGGGACCAGCGCATGGCTCGCGTTCGGAATGACCATCACGGTGACGCGCGATCCGAACTCGTCCTTCATCTCGTTGCGTTTGGCTTCCGGCTTGAACGGATCGTTCGCCGCCTGCAGGTCCAGAAGCGGCGCGGTGCCGCCGGACCACCATTCGCTCTGCGCGACCGCCGCGGCCGCGGCGCGCTGGCTGTCGCGGATCTCCGGATGCCATCCCGTGAGCCACACCGTCGCATCGTTGCCCGGTGCGAAGAACGCAAAGCGCAGCGCGGCGATGCGCATGTCATCGGGAAGCGAAGGATTGCCGGCCGCTTCGATCGCGGCCGAGAGCTCCGGCGCGTACTGCTTGGCAGCCGCCGCGGCGATCACCACGCCCCGCACCAGGTCGGGATGGTCGGTCGCGGTCATCCGCGCCACCCAGTTACCGTAGGCATGGCCGACGATGACGGCTTGGCCGTTGCCGAGCGTCCTTACCACCTCGGCGGTGTCGCGCGCGAAGTCGTGCAGCGTGACCCGGCTGATCGGCCCGGCGCTGCGGCCGATGCCGCGCGGCTTCGGCCGCAGCACGCGGAAGCCTGCCGCCGCCAGGCCCTCCGCCACCTCGTCGTAGTCGTCGGAGTCGCGCGCGAGCGAGGGCAGCAGCACCACCGCCGGGCCGTCGCCGTCGATCACCACCTCGATCTCGACGTCGCCATGGCGAACGAGCTCGCTGCGGCGTTCGGCGGTCGCCATGCCGTATCCCTCCCGCAACGCTGATATTGACCTGCACGTCAGCTTTATATGACATCCGCACCGGCAAGAAGCTCCGCTTGGGAGGACGGAAATGGCCGGCCCGCTGTCGCACATCCGCGTGCTTGACCTCAGCCGGATCATGGCCGGGCCGTGGGCCGGCCAGGTGCTGGCCGATCTCGGCGCCGACGTGATCAAGGTCGAGCGTCCGGAGGTGGGCGACGACACCCGCGCCTGGGGGCCGCCGTTCCTCAAGGACCAATCCGGCCAGCCGACCGGCGAGGCCGGCTACTATCTCTCGGTCAACCGCGGCAAGCGCTCGATCGCGCTCGAGCTCGACAAGCCCGCCGGCCAGGAGATCGTGCGTGCCATTGCCGCGCGCTCCGACATCGTGCTGGAGAACTTCAAGGTCGGTACCCTCAAGCGCTACGGCCTCGACTACGAAAGCCTGAAGGCGGTCAATCCGAAGATCATCTATTGCTCGATCACCGGCTTCGGCCAGACCGGGCCCAAGCGCGACGCCGCCGCCTACGATTTCATGATCCAGGCGATGGGCGGGCTGATGAGCGTCACCGGCGAGCGCGACGGCATGCCCGGCGCGGGCCCGCAGAAGGTCGGCGTGCCGATCGTCGACCTGATGACCGGCATGTACGCCGCGGTCGGCGTGCTGGCGGCGCTGGCGCGCAGGAGCGAGACCGGGCAGGGCGACTATATCGATCTCGCCATGCTCGACGTGCAGGCGGCGTTTCTCGCCAACCAGGCGATGAACTGGCTCGTTTCCGGCAACCCGCCGAAGCGCGGCGGCAACCGCCATCCCAACATCCAGCCGCAGGATGTGTTTCCCTGCGCCGACGGCTTTGTCGCGCTTGCCGTCGGCAACGACGGCCAGTTCTTGAAGCTCGCCGGAGTTCTCGGCCACCCCGAGTGGACCAAGGACGAGCGCTTCGCCACCAATCCGGCGCGGGTCCGCAACCATGCGCTGCTCGATCCGTTGCTGCGTGCCGAGTTCGCAACGCGCACCCGCGGCGAATTGGCAGCGCTGCTGGATGCCGCGGGCGTGCCGTGCTCGCCGATCAACACCGTGCCGGAGGTGTTTGCCGAGCCGCAAGTGCAGCACCGGGCGATGCTGCGCGAGCTGCCGCACCCGACCGCGGGGCGCGTGCCGCAGGTCGTGAGCCCGCTGAATTTCGCCCAAGCGCCGCTCGCCTTCGACTGTGCGCCGCCGCTGCTCGGCGAGCAGACCGAGGAAATCCTCCGCGAGCTCGGGCTCGTTCCGGCCGCCTGAGCCCTGGAGACCATGATGCCCCGCCTGCGCCTTCCCTCCGTCGCCGAGATGACCCCCGAGCAGCGCGACGTGCATGACGAGGTCGTCTCGGGCGTGCGCGGCCGGCTGGTCGGTCCGCTCCGCGCGGTGATCCACAGCCCGGATCTCGCACGGCGCTGGTCGCGCCTCGGCGAGTATCTGCGCTTTTCCACCTGCCTGCCGAAGAGGCTCAACGAGCTTGCGATCATCGTCACCGGCCGCCGCTGGAACAGCCAGCTCGAGTTTCACATCCATGCGGAAGCCGCGAAGGCGGCTGGACTCGATCCCGCCTGCATCGAGGCGATCAGGCTTGCGCAGCCGCCGGTGTTCGCCGACGAAGCCGAGGCCGAAGTCTACGAGTTCGCCCGTCAGCTCCAGCAGACCGGCGACGTCGACGCGGCCGTGCATGCCGCGGTGACGGCGCGCTTCGGCGAGCGCGGCGTGGTCGAGCTGACCGGTGTCATCGGCTATTACACCATGGTGTCGATGACGCTCAACGCGCATGACATCCCGCTGCCGGACGGCGCGAGCGCCCCGCTTGCGCCGTCGCCGGGCGGCGGGCTGACGACATTGCCGCCCTGCCGGCTGAAGGCCGCGGGAGATGCGGCATGAACCGCACGCTTGACGGCTGACCGAACACGAGGACACCGACATGGCCGACGCTTATGAGTGCTTCAAGCTGGAGGTTGCCGACCACGTCGCAACCGTCACGCTCGCCCGCCCGCCGGTGAACGCGCAGAACCGCCGCTTCCGCGAGGAGATCATCGCCATCTTCGACCTGCTGAGCGACCGCGCCGACGTGCGCGCCGTGGTGCTGACCGGCGAGGGCAAGGTCTTCTCGGCCGGCGCCGACCTCAAGGACCGGCCGGCGCTCGAGGAGACCGGCGCCTATCCGCGGCACAACCGCATCGTCCGCGAAAGCTTCAACGCCGTCATGGAATGCGAGAAGCCGGTGATCGCCGCGATCAACGGCGCCGCGATCGGCGCGGGCTGCGTGCTGGCGCTCTGCTGCGACATCCTGATCGCGAGCGAGAGCGCCTATTTCGCCATGACCGAGGTCGACGTGGGCCTTGCCGGCGGCGTCGCCCATGTGCGGCGGTTCTTCCGCGAGTCCGATGCGAGGCTCCTGGTCTACACCGCGCGCCGTGTGCCCGGCCCGGAGCTTTACCGCATGGGCGCCGTCTCCGCCTGCGTGCCGCCCGATGCGCTGCTGGAAACCGCCCGCGGCATCGCCCGCGAGATTGCCGCAAAGAGTCCGACGGCAGTGCGCGCGGCCAAGCGCTCGTTCAACGTCACCGAGGACATGCCGCTCCGCGACGCCTACCGCTTCGAGCAGTCGCAGACCGTGGCACTGGCCGGGACCGAGGAGACCAAGGAGGCGCAGCGCGCCTTCGCCGAGAAGCGCAAGCCGGTGTTCAGGAGTTAGCCTATGTACTACGACCCCCGCCGCAGCAACCACGGCCTGTCGCACAACCCGATGACGGCGCTGGTCGTGCCGCGGCCGATCGGCTGGATCTCGACCCTAAGCCGCGACGGCGTGGTCAACCTCGCGCCCTACAGCTTCTTCAACGTGGTGTCCGGCGCGCCGCCGTTCATCATGTTCGCGAGCAAGCCGCGCAAGGACTCCCAGCGCAACGCCGAGGAGACCGGCGAGTTCGTCTACAACATGGCGACCTACGACCTGCGCGATGCGGTCAACGCCTCGTCCGCCGAATACGCGTCCGCGATCAGCGAGCCGGACCGCATCGGGCTCGAGATGGCGCCGTGCCGCGCGGTGAGGCCGCCGCGGGTGGCGCGCTCACCGGTCGCGCTGGAGTGCAAATATTACAAGACCGTCGAGCTGGTCAGCGCCGACGGCACGCGCAACACCTCCTCCGTCATCCTCGGCGAGGTGGTCGGCATCCACATCGACGATCAAGTGATCGTCAACGGCCACATCGACGTGACGCGCATGCAGCCCCTGGCGCGGCTCGGCTACATGGACTACTGCGCGGTGAACGAGCTGTTCGCGATCCAGCGGCCCGCGGTGCCGGACCCCGAGGCGTCGGCGGAACAGGCCGTCCCGGCCAAGGTCTCGTAGAGTGACTTACAGTCGGTTTGCACCACACTGTCCGCCGTCATGCGCGGGCTTGACCCGCGCATCTCGATTAGGAAAGCACAGTGCCAGCCTAAGCGAGATGGCCGGGCATAGGCGAGCGAAGCGACGCCGTCCTTCGGACGGCTAAGCCCGGCCATGACGACCGCTGGTTCAGTGTCTCGCGGAAGCGGAGGCTCTCCATGAAGCTGCACTGGTCGCCGCGCTCGCCGTTCGTGCGCAAGGTCATGGTGTTCGCCCACGATGTCGGCATCGCCGGCCGGATCGAATCCGTCCGCACCGTCGCGGCGATGATGAAGCCGCACGCCGAGCTGATGCGCGACAATCCGCTGTCGAAGATCCCGACGCTGGTGCTCGACGACGGCACGGTGCTCTACGATTCGTCGGTGATCTGCGAATACTTCGACCATCTGCACGACGGCCCGAAGCTGTTTCCCGCCCCGTTCGCCGAGCGCATGACCGCGCTGCGCCGCCAGGCGCTGGGCGACGGCTGGCTCGACGCCCTGGTGCTGTGGCGCGGCGAGCTGTCGCGCCCGGCCGAGCAGCAGTCGCAGCCTTATCTCAAAAGCTTTTCGGTTCGCAACGAGGCGACGCTGTCCTCTGTGGAACACGAAGTGCCGGCGCTGGAGTCGAGTGCTTACTCGATCGGCCACATCGCGATAGGATGCGCGCTCTGCTATCTCGACTTCCGGTTCGATGAACGGCAGTGGCGCAAGGATTTCCCGCGGCTCGCGGCGTGGCATGCGACGTTTGCCGCGCGTCCATCGGTCCGCGCGACGGAGCCCGTCGATGACTCATAGAGCATCTCTCAGTTGTCCAGAGCCGCGAGCCACAACCGCGGTGTCATTGCCGGGCCGGCGCGTAAGCGCCGTGACCCGGCAATCCATGACGCGGCGCAACGCGTCCCATTCGTAAAAGCGAACCTCGCGGCGGCACCTCATGGACCCGCGCGTCAAGCGCGCGGGTGACGATGTGCACGTTGCGCGGGCGCGCACTCAAGCGGGATTGCCCTGAAGTCCGCTCCGCACCAGCGCCGCGCGCACATTATCGGTTCACGAGCCGGGCGAGAGACGCTTGCCCGTCACCAGGTTTCCCGATGTACTCTGTCCTTCGGACATCGTGCCTTGCCGGGGACGTTTCGACGTGAGTGAAAATGCGTACTTTCCGCGCCTGTTCAGCCCGTTGCGGGTCGGACAGCGCACGTTGCGAAACCGCATCGCCTTGCCGGCCACCACGACGAACTACGGCGCGCGCAACCGTGTGACCGACCGCTGGATCAGCTTCCTCGCCGAGCGCGCCAGGGGCGGCGCGGGAATGGTCATCACCGAGATCGTGGCGGTCGATCCGGCCGCATTGTGCCAGGCGTCGACGGTAACCGGCTACGAAAGCGAAAACGAAGACGGCTTCAAGCGCGCCGCGGACGCGGTCGAAGGCGAGGGCGCCTGCCTGATCGCCCAGCTCTGGCATCCCGGACGGCAGCAGCTCTGGAGTCCGGTCGCGTCTCCCAAGGGAATATCCGACCAGCCGGACGCCTATAGCTGGACCGTGCCGCACGTGATGAGCACCGCCGAGCTGCGGCAGGTCGCCGGTGAATACGTCGCGGTCGCGACGCGTTTCAAAAAATGCGGCTTCGGCGGTGTCGAGCTGCACGGCGCGCACGGCTATCTCATCACCCAGATCCTGTCGCCCTGGTCCAACCGCCGCACCGACGACTATGGCGGCTCGCTGGAGAACCGCACCCGCTTCGTGCGCGAGGTGGCGGACGGCATCCGCGCGTCCTGCGGCGGCGATTTCGTCATCGGCCTGAAGATGCCCGGCGACGAAGGCGTTGCCGGAGGCATCGATCCGGACGAAGCGGCGCGGATCACGGCGGCGCTCGCGGCATCGGGCGCGCTCGACTATTTCGCTTACAGCCAGGGCAATTTCACGCTCAGCCTGGAAAACCACGCGCCGGACATGCATTTCCGGCGCGGCCACTTTCTCGACATTCACCGCAAGATGCGGCTCGCAAGCGCCGGTCGCCCGGTGATGGCGATCGGCCGCATCGCGACGCCCGCCGAAGCCGAAGCCGCCATCGCCGGCGGCGCAGGCGACTTTGTCGGCATGACGCGCGCGCTGATTGCCGACGCGGACTGGCCGGCCAAGGCGCGCGACGGCAAGGCCGAAGACATCCGGCCGTCGAGCTTCGACAATTTCGCCTGGGGCGAGATCCATGTCGGCCGGCCGCTCGCCGAGCCACTCAACCCGCAGCTCGGCCGCCCGGGCGAATCCGCCTGGCGGCCGCAACGCGCGTCATCGCGCCGCCGCGTCGCCGTGATCGGCGCGGGTCCCGCCGGGCTGCAGGCCGCGCGGATCGCCGCCGAACGCGGCCATGACGTGACGCTGTTCGGTGCGTCACGGAGCCTTGGCGGCAAGCTCCGATGGGAGGCCGGCCTTCCCGGCAAGGACGAAGTTCTCCCGCTCGTGACGTGGATGGAGCGGCAGGCCGCGGCCGCGGGCGTGAAAGCCGAGCTCGGCCACGCCGCGACCGCGGCCGACGCGCTTTCCACCAGGCCCGACAGCGTGATCGTCGCCACCGGCTCGCACCAGCGTCGGCCCGACAATTTCTCCGGCGATGGCGTCGGTGCCCGCGATTGGGCAGCCGGCTCGAACGGCGCGCCAAAAGACGCAACCGCGGTGCTGTTCGACATGGACCACACCGCCGCGACCTATGCTGTAGCGGACGCGCTGGCGAAGCAATATCGCCGCCTGGTCCTGCTCACCCCGCGCCAGCAACTCGCCCGCAACGTCAACTATTGCAGCGCCATCGGCGTCCACCGCAGGCTTTATCAAGCAAACGCCGAAATCGTGCTGTCGGCCGAACCGGTGTCGTTGCACGGCGGTGTCCTCGTCTGGCACAACGTCTTCACCGACAGGCTTCAGCAGATCGACGATGTCGGTGCCTTCGTCTGGTCCACGCCGCGCATCGCCGACGACGCCATCGCCGCGCCGTTGCGCGACGTCTGTGCGGACGTCCGCCTGATCGGCGACTGCATGGCGCCGCGCAATCTGCTTTGCGCCATCCACGAGGGAGAAGCCGCCGCGCTCTCGCTCTGACCGAGGCCGTTTCGCCATCATCCACGGGGACCTGCAGCAACTGTCATGTTCGAGCGTGCGCTCAACCTGTTCTGGATCATGCTCGGCGCGGCCGCGGCGGCCTATGCCTGGACGCTGGGCCTCGTCGGCCCGTCCGGACCCGAGAGCGGCCTGTTTCCGTTCATCGCCGCCCTGATCATCGTCGGAGCCGGTGCGGTTCTGCTGCTCCGGAGTGAGCCGCTGTCGCCGCATTTTCCGCGCGGCGCCGCGCTCGGCCGGGTGCTCGGCGTCATTGCCGGCCTCGCCTTCATGGCGCTGAGCATCGCCTGGCTTGGCTTCGCGGTCGCGGGCTTCATCACCATGATCATTCTGCTGCGCTCCGTCGAGAAATCCGGCTGGGCCTTCTCGATCACGCTGGCCCTGGTCTCGGTGATCGTCGTGGTCTGGCTGTTCGGCCATGTGCTGGGCATGACGCTGCCCCGCGGTCCATGGGGCTTTTGACGCATGGATGCGCTCGGCGGTCTCATCACCGGCTTCGGCGTCATCCTCACGCCCGAGAATCTCTATTACTGTTTTCTCGGAAGCGTAATAGGCACCCTGGTCGGCGTGCTGCCGGGCGTGGGGCCGCTCGCCGCGCTGGCACTCCTTCTGCCCATCACCTTCACGCTGTCGCCGGTCGGCGGCATGGTGATGCTCGCCTCGATCTTCTACGGCGCGATGTATGGCGGCTCGACCACCTCGATCCTCCTGAACATTCCCGGCGAGGCGTCATCGGTCGTCACCTGCATCGACGGCCACCAGATGGCGAGGCAGGGCCGCGCCGGCGCGGCGCTCGGCATCGCCGCGCTCGGATCGTTCGTCGCCGGAACGCTCGGCGTCATTGTCATGACGTTCTTCGCGCCGGCGATCGCGGCGGTCGCCATCCGCTTCGGGCCGCCCGAGAACTTCGCGCTGATGGTGCTCGGCGTGGTCTGCACCCTGTTCATGATCAGCGGCTCGCCGGTAAAGGGCGTGCTGATGATGGCGCTGGGCTTCCTGATGGCGGCGATCGGCATCGACGTGGTCAACGGCCGCGAGCGCTTCACCTTCGGCTCGGTGAACCTCTCCGCCGGCATCGAGCTGCTGGCCGTGGTGATCGGGCTGTTCGGCCTGACCGAGGTGCTGGGCAACGTCGAGCGTCTCGTCAAAGGCACCGTCGTCACCGACCGCATCCGCAACCTGTGGCCGACGCTCGCCGACTGGAAAGCGTCGTGGCGGCCGATGCTGCGCGGCAGCGGTCTCGGCTTCCTGCTCGGCCTCGTTCCCGGCGGCGGGCCGGTGACGGCGTCGTTCATGTCTTACGCGCTGGAGAAGCGGGTCTCTGCCCACCCCGAACGTTTCGGCAAGGGCGCGATCGAGGGCGTCGCCGGCCCGGAATCGGCCAACAACGCCGCCGTCGCCGGCAGCATCATCCCGGTGCTGTCGCTCGGCATCCCGGGCAATCCTGTGACCGCGCTCCTTCTCGGCGCGCTGGTGATCCAGGGCATCCAGCCCGGCCCGCTGTTCATGAACCAGCGGCCGGACCTGTTCTGGGGCATCGTCGCCAGCATGTATGTGGGCAACGTCTTTCTGCTGCTCCTGAACCTCCCGCTGGTGGGCTTGTGGGCACAGCTCCTGCGCATTCCCTATCGCGTGCTGTTTCCGATCGTGCTGCTGCTGTCGGTGGTGGGCACCTATTCGGCCAACAAAAACGTGTTCGACCTGTGGGTCATGCTCGGCTTCGGTATCGGCGGCTATGTGCTGATCAAGCTCGAATACGACCTCGCGCCCTTTGTCATCGCCTTTGTGCTGGCGCCGCTGCTCGAGCAGTCGCTGCGGCAGTCGTTGGCGATGTCCCCCGACGGGGCTATGATCTTCGTCCAACGCCCGGGGACGGCGCTGATGCTCGCGGCCAGCGTCGTTCTCGTCGCCTTGATGTTTCGCCGCAAACAAAAAATTTCGGGAGGGACTTCATGAAGTGTGCTGCCGCTTTAGCGTTTCTCGCTGCCTTGCTGGTCACGCCCGCCGTGGCGCAAGGCGACGCCAAAGCCGACCCCAAGGCTGATCTCGCCAAGCTCAAGCCGAAGGACTTCCCGACCGCGCCGATCGAATACACCGTGGTCTATCCGGCCGGCGGCGGCATGGACGTCACCGCGCGCCTTCTCGCCAAACATGTCGAGAAATGGAGCGGCGACAAGATCGTCGTCAACAACCGCACCGGCGGCGCCGGCATGGTCGGGCACTCCTATCTCGCGACCCAGGCCAAGCCCGACGGCTACACCGTCGGCGTGATCGCCAACCTGATGTGGGGCGACGCGATGCTGCGCGCGCAGGGCCGCTGGTCCTACACCGACCTCGAGCCGATCGGCTATCTCAACTCCGATCCGCTGAGCTGGGTCGGCCCGACCGAAGGTCCGTACAAGGACATGTCGGTCAAGCAGATTGTCCAGGCCGCCAAGGACAAGCCTGGCACGGTGCGCGCCGCGACCGTTCCCGGCAGCATGTGGGACTACATCCTCGATCAGGTCGAGGCGAACACCGGCGCCAAGTTCCTGCGCGTGCCGTTCCAGGGCGGCGGCGCCGGCATCAACGCGCTCGCGGGCGGCAATGTCGACATCGCGCAGGGCTTCTTTTCCGAGTTTCGCGGCCTCGCCGACGCCAAAAAGGTCAGGCCGATCGGCGTCGCCGCGTCCGAGCGCATGAGCTTCATGAAGGACACGCCGACCATGAACGAGGCGCTCGGCGGCAACGAGTACCAGTGGATCATCATCCGCTATGCCGTCACGCCGAGGGGCACGCCGGCGGACCGCAAGGCCTATCTCGGCGCCGCGGTGCAGGCGGCCATGAAAGATCCCGAGCTGGTCGCCGAATACCAGAAGGCCGGCGTGTACTTCGATCCGAAGTTCACCGATCCTTCGCGCCTCGAAGCGAGCGTCAAGGAATACGCCGAGCGCGAGCGCGAGTTCTACGTCAAGACCGGACGGCTGAAGTAGCGGCATCGCTCTGACATCGGCTGGGCGGCGCGGCGCATCCGCGCCGCCCAACACTTTCATCGAGGCCGGCAACTCCATGCGACGCAGCACCGAACGAATTCTGACCACCCACGCCGGCAGCCTGCCGCGACCGGAGAATTTGACCGCTCTGTTCGTCCGCCGCGCTCGCGGCGAGGGTGTCGGCACAGATGAGATCGCTGCGGCGGGCCGCGAGGCGCTGCGCGCGATCGTGCCGAAGCAGGTCGAGGCCGGCGTCGACGTCGGCAACAACGGCGAGCAGCAGCGCGACTCCTTTTTCCTTTATCTCAAGGAGCGGCTGACCGGGCTGGGCGGCACATGGCAGCGGCCGTCGCGGGCCGACGTCGACCGCTATCCCGAGTTCAAGAAGCTCTATCTGGCGCAGACGTCCAGCAAGGCCCGCGTATCGCCCAACGAGGGGCTGCCGATGGCGGTCGGCGCGGTCCGATACGTCAAGCCGGACGCCATCGAAGCCGAGTGCCGCGACTTCGCCGGCGTTCTCGCGGCCAATCCGGGCGCGTTTGCCGACACGTTCATGAACGCGCCGTCTCCCGGCATCCTCGCGGCCGCGATCAGGAACCAGCACTACGACACCGAGCTGAAATATCTCGAGGCGCTCGCCGAGGCGCTTCGGGTCGAATACGAGGCCATCGTCCGGTCGGGCTTCGTGCTGCAGATCGATGCGCCCGACCTCGCGCTCGAACGGCACATCTCGTTCAAGGACAAGCCGCTGCCGGTGTTCGTCGAGTTCGTCGACAACGTCGTCGCGGTGATCAACAACGCGCTGCGAAACATTCCGCCCGACCGCGTGCGGCTGCACATCTGCTGGGGCAATTCGGAATCGCCGCATGATGCCGACGTGCCGCTTGAGGATATCCTGCCCGCCGTGCAGCAGGCTAAGGTCGGCGCGTTGTACCTGCCGTTTGCCGGGCCGCGTCACGCCCACGAATTCCGCTGCTTCAAGCGGTTTCCGCTGCGAAACGACCAGATCCTGATCGCCGGCGTGATCGACCCCCTGACCAACATCATTGAGCATCCGGAGGTGGTCGCCGACCGCATCGAGCGCGTGGCGGCGGTGCTGGGCGACCCGGCCAAAGTCATGGCGGCCAACGACTGCGGCTTCGACACCTCCGCCGGCTGGGGCCGCGTTTCACCCGACGTGGTCTGGGCCAAACTCCGCACGCTGCGCGACGGCGCGCGCATCGCGTCGGAGCGGTTGTTCAAGTGAAGGGCAGGATGCCGTGGCGATCCGCGAGAGCGGTTTCCAGTTGGTTTGCACCAGCCTAACCACGTCATGGCCGGGCTTGTCCCGGCCATCCTGATCAGGTTGGCACAGTGTCTCCCTGAGCGGGATGCGCGGGTCAAGCCCGCGCATGACGGCGGAGCGAGTGGCGCTGCAACCTGGAAACCGCGCTAAAGCCCGCGCCGCACCAGCGCCGCGCCGTCGACCATCGCCTTCAGCTTCCCGAACGCCACGTCGCGCGGCAGGTACTTCATCCCGCAATCCGGCGCGATGACCAGCCGCTCCGCCGGCACATAGGCCATCGCCCGGCGGATGCGTTCGGCGACGATCTCTGGCGTCTCCACTCTCATGTCCCGCAAATCGATCACCCCCAGCACGATCGTCTTGCCCGGCAGCTTCGCCAGCATCGCGCCGTCGAGCTTCGCCTCCGCGGTCTCGATCGAGATCTGGTCGGCGGTCGTCGCTTCGAGCTCCGGCAGGAACGAATAGCCGGACGGCTTTTCCTTCACCCGCGCCGCGTAGCCGAAGCAGAGGTGCACCGCGGTGGTGCCTTTGACCCCGTCGAGCGCGCGGTTGATCGCCGCCACACCGAAGCGGCGCGCTTTGTCCGGCTGGGCCTGCAGGAACGGCTCGTCGAGCTGCACCACGTCGGCGCCGGCCGCGAACAGGTCCTTGACCTCCTCGTTGAGCGCCGCGGCACAGTCCATCGCGACCGCGGCCTCGTCCTTGTAGTGCTCGTCGAGGAGCTGCTGCGTCATGGTGAACGGCCCGGGAATGGTGATCTTGATCGGGCGGTCGGTGTTCGCGCGCAAAAACGTCACGTCCCTGACCTGCACCGGATGCCTGCGGCGGATCTTGCCGACCACCCGCGGCACGGTCTGGAAGCGCCCCGGCGTGCGCGAGGGGACCTGCGCCGGATTGTCGCTGTCCATGCCCTCGAGCGCGGTGGCGAAACGGTTGGAATAGCTCTCGCGGCGGATTTCGCCGTCGGTCACCACGTCGATGCCCGCGCGCTCCTGGTCGCGGATCGCGAGAATCGTCGCGTCGTCCTTGGCCTGCTCCAGCAGCGACGCCTCGACCCGCCACAGCTCCGGCGCGCGGGCGCGCGGCGGCACGATGTCGGTGAGCCGCTTGCGGTCGATCAGCCAGTCGGGCTGCGGATAGCTGCCCACCAACGTGGTCGGCAGCAGCGTGTTGACGCGGAAGTTGGGCATGCGAACGGGATTCCCGGCGTGTCGGCTGATGGTTCTATGCTAGCATGACTGCACGCGAGAAGGTCCCGGCCGCGCGCATCATCCGATGTCACGTGAGCACAGGAGACCCCGCAAGCGCTCCGGGAGGAATGCATGAGGCGTCCGGCTTTCGCGATTCTTGCTGCGTCGATTTTTGCCATTTCGCTTTTTGCAGAGACCGCGGCCGCGCAGTCGTTCCCCGAACGTCCCATCACATTGATCAATCCCTACGCCGCAGGCGGCCCGGCCGACCTTCTTGCCCGCACGGTCGCCGAGGGCATGAGCGAAACGCTCGGCCGTCCGGTGGTCGTCGAGAATCGCGCGGGCGCGGGCACGGCGATCGGGGCGAGGGCGGTCGCCACCGCCAATCCGGACGGCTACACGCTGTTCCTCGGCGGCTCGCCGTCGCACGTCATCACGCCGACGCTGATGAAGGATGCGAACTACGACGGCATCAAGGACTTCACGCCGGTCGCGACCGTCGCCAACCTTCCCAACATGCTGGTCGTGCCGCCGGACCGCCCGTACAAAACCGTGAAGGAATTGGCCGCCGCGGCCAAGGAGGCCAACGGCAAGATGACCTTCGCGTCGATCGGTGTCGGCAGCATCCCGCAGTTTCTCGGCGTGCTGTTCCAGCTTCGCGCCGGCCTGAAGCTCGTCGACGTGCCCTACAAGGGCGCGGCGCCCGCCTCGGTCGATCTGATCGGCGGCCGGGTCGACATGGCGTTTCTCAACGTGCCCGCCGTGCTGTCCCAGGTGAAGAGCGGCCAGTTGCGCGGGCTCGCGGTCGCCAACACGACGCGGATTGCGGCGCTGCCCGACACGCCGACGATGGGCGATGCCGGATATCCGGCGGTCGCCATGGGCACCTGGTACGGAATCTCGGCGCCGGCGAAGACCCCGCGCGACGTCGTCAACAAGCTCCACGCCGCCATTGCCAAGACGCTCGGCACGGCGAAGTACAAGGACAAGATGGAAGCGCAGGGCGCGGAGATCTTCGTCAAAAATCCCGACGAGTACGCCGCCTTCCTTCAGGCCGACGCCAAGCTGATGCTGGAGCTGATCAAAGCGGCGAACATGACGGCGAATTGAGCCCGGCCGCTCGCCTGGCTGGCGGCGGAAAGCCTCCGCGTCATTCCGGGGCGCGCCGAAGGCGCGAACCCGGAATCCATACTCCGCAGCAGTGGTTATGGATTCCGGGTTCGCTCGCTGCGCTCGCGCCCCGGAATGACCGCGGATGGGGTTTGAGCAGCCTGCTACCGACCGCCCATCCTGCGGGTTGCGCCTGTGTCGGAAAACGCAGCCTATTGTTGCCTTCGCCGGCTTCACCCTATAACCCCTGCGAAACTGCAGGGAACGCCATTGACCTTGAGCGCTGCGATACGTCGCCTCCTTGTCGGAACCGCGCTGCTGACCGGCCTCGCCGTCTCAGCGTCCGCGCAGGAGCAGCCGGCGGCGTGGCCGTCGCGGCCGGTCAAGATCATCACGCCGCTGGCCGCAGGCGGCGCCGCCGACATTCTGGCTCGCGCCGTCGGCGACGAATTGTTCGCGACGCTCAAGCAACCGGTGGTGATCGAGAACCGGCCGGGCGGCGGCGGCATCCTCGCCGCGGGCACGGTCGCCCGCGCGCAGCCCGACGGCTACACGCTGCTGCTTGGCACCGCGGGCACGCTCACCATCACGCCGGTGCTCGCCAAGAACGTGACGTTCGATCCGGTCGCCGACTTCACGCCGCTGACCATCGCCATCGAGACGCCGATCTGTCTCGTCGTGCACAAGGACCTGCCGGTCAGTTCCGTCGCCGGGCTCGTCGCCTACGCCAAGGCCAATCCCGGCAAGCTCTCGTTCGGCAGCTCCGGCCCGAACACGACGCATCATCTGGCCGGCGAATTCCTCAAGAGCCAGGCCGGCATCGACATGGTCCACGTGCCCTATCGCGGCGGCAATCCGGCGATGACCGATTTTCTCGCCGGCCAGATCCCGGTGCTGTTCGCCACGCTGTCGACCGTGCTGCCGCATCTTTCCAGCGGCAGCTTCAAGGTGCTCGGCACGATCGAGGCGAGCCGCTCGCGGGCGCGCCCGGAGATCCCGACGATCGGCGAAAGCGTGCCGGGCTATGCCGTGCCCTCGAGCTTCTTGGGCTTCCTCGCGCCGGCCGGTCTCCCCGAGCCCATGACCGGACGGCTGAACGTGGCTCTGGTGAAAACGATCGAGACGCCGTCCGTGCGCCGGACGCTGGAGGGCAGCGGCTTCGAGGTCACGACCGGCACGTCCGCGCAGTTCGGCGCAATCATCAAGGCGGCGCTGGAGCGCTACCGCAAGATCGCCGCCGACGCCCGCATCGAGCCGCAGTAATAAGGAGAAGGGTGATCGCATGTGGCCAGATCGCTTTCCAGTATGTCTGCACCGGCCCATCCACGTCATGGCCGGGCATAGCCGTCCGAAGGTCGGCGTCGCTTCGCTCGCCTATGACCCGGCCATCTATGACGCGGCGCAGCGGCGGAAGCCTTACGTAAGTCCACGGCATGCCGCGCTGTTGTATCGATGCGCGGGTCAAGCCCGCGCATGACGGCGAGAGAGTGGTGCAAGCCAACCGGAAACGGCACCAGGCTGGCGCCACAAGCCGGGAGAAGGCTCTACAGCGAGCCACATGAGATAGCCGTGTGTTAGGAACTCCGATGGCCACCCACCGCCTGACCCGCGAGATCCCGGTCGACGACAGCTACGACATCCTGGTCGCCGGCGGCGGACCGGCCGGCACCGCGGCCGCGGTCTGCGCTGCCCGCCTCGGCGCCAGGGTGCTGCTCGCCGAAGCCACCGGCTGCCTCGGCGGCATGGGCACCTCGGGCCTCGTCTCGACCTTCGGCCCGGTGTCCGACGGCAAGCGCATGCTGGTCGGCGGCTTCATGAAGGAGCTTGTCGAGTCTCTCTATCAGCGTGGCGATCTCGGCCCGCACGTGGTGCCGGAGTATCTCTACAGCCAGCTCAACCGCTGGGTCCCGTTCAAGCCGGAGGCGCTCAAGCGCACGCTCGACGCCATGGCGCAGGACGCCGGCGTCGACGTGCGCTTCTTCACCCGCGTGATCGACGCCGAGGCCGCGAACGGCCGCGTCGAGGGCGCGGTGATCAACAACGTCGAGGGCCACCGCTTCATCCGCGCCAAGGCGTTCATCGACTGCACCGGCGACGCCGCGCTGTCCGACCTCTGCGGCGCCGAGTGCAGGATCATCCTGCGCGACATCGACGCGATCGCGCCGTCGACGCTCTGCTCGATGTTCTCCGGCGTGAACTGGGACGATCCGGCCTATGGCGACGACTGGCGCGGCCTCGACAAGGTGAAGGCGTTCTCCAAGCAGCAGATCCTGAAAGCCATCGAGGACGGCCATTTCACCCAGCCTGACCGCTTCATGCCGGGCATGAACAAGATCGGCAGGCGCGCGGCCCAGCTCAACGGCGGCCACATCTTCAACCTCAACGGCCTCGACAGCCGCTCGCTGTCGGACGGCATGATGTTCGGGCGCAAGCTCGCGGTCGAATACACCGAGTTCTTCCGCAAATACGTGCCGGGCTGCGCGGAGATCGAGCTCCTCACCACCGCGCCGGTGATGGGCGTGCGCGACACCCGCCGCATCGTCGGCGAGTTCGAGCTGACGATCGACGACTTCAAGTCGGCGCGCCAGTTTCCCGATCAGGTCGCGGTCTACAATCGGCCGACCGACGTGCATCCGACCGACACGTCGGAGAAGGAGTACAAACGCTTCCTCGACGACTTCGAGGGCTTCCACGGGCTCGGCGAGGGCGATTGCCTCGGCGTGCCCTACGGCATCCTGGTGCCGAAGGGCTGGAGCAATCTCTGGGTCGCCGGACGCTGCCACTCGAGCGACACCAAGGTGCATGGCTCGATCCGCGCCCAGTCCGCCGCCTACATGATGGGCCAGGCCTCGGCCACCGCCGCCGTGCAGTCGATCCGCACCGGCGAGCCCGCCTGCGATCTCGACACCTGGACGCTCGTGGAAACGCTGCGCGGGCAGGGCGCCTATCTGCCGCAGGACAAGCTCAGCCACGCGATGACGCGAAGCTGAAGTCATTGCGTTGTTGCGTGGGCAAATTCTACTGCGTCAGAAGAGCCGAGGCGCTTGTTGTTGTGCCCTCTCCTTGTGGGAGAGGGCTGCACCGACCGCTCAGCGAAAAGAAAGGGTGAGGGGTGACGGTCCATCGATAGGTCGTAACCCCTCACCCATTCGAATGTACTGCACAGTTGGTGTAGCCCTCTCCCACAAGGAGAGGGCGCAATAACCAACGGCGGCGTTTTTGACGCAGTAGGACAAAGGCGCGCCATCAGCGCGTTCACGCGCGTCTTCGAGGCGCTATGGCGGCGTGCCCACGCGATGCCTCCGCGAGCGCAAGAAGCAGGTGGGCGCGCCGCCTGTGGCGGCTTTGCCCACTCTACAATTCTGCTGTCACCGCAATGGCGTAATCGCCGCCGCCCGCGGCTGACGCCGTAGCCGGTTGCCCCGTCTAACCGCCGAAGATGACCCGGCGGAAACGCCGCAGCGAGAACGCGAAGATCGCGTAGGATGGGTTGAGCCGCAGGCGAAACCCATCGCGGTGCCGTTTTGCTATGCTGCAATCATGACGCAGTACCGGCGCAATTTTGTTCCAGGCGGCAGCTTCTTCTTCACCGTTAATCTCGCGGAGCGACGGTCGTGCTTGCTCACCGAACATATCGGCGCATTGCGTGCGGCGTTTCGCGAAACGAAGGCCGATCATCCGTTCAGCATCGAGGCAATTGTCGTCCTGCCCGATCATCTGCATGCGATCTGGAGTCTGCCCAAGGGGGACGCCGATTTCGCGACGCGCTGGCGATTGATCAAATCGAGGTTTTCGCATGCGTTGCCAGGAGGTGAGCGAATTTCCGCAAGCCGCCGCAGCAAGGGCGAGCGCGGCATCTGGCAGCGGCGCTATTGGGAGCACACGCTGCGCGATGAAGGCGATTTCGCTCGGCATGTCGACTATATTCATTTCAACCCGGTGAAGCATGGGCATGTCGTACGCGTGGCGGATTGGCCGTATTCTTCATTCAATCGCATGACGCGGCTTGGTGTTTATCCCGCGGATTGGACGCGCGATGCTGGTAACGCAGACGCCGAGTTCGGGGAGAGGTGATGGGTTTCGCCTTTGGCTCAACCCATCCTACGGGCTACGGGCTCCCCGTCAGGCGCCGAAGATGACCCGGCGGAAACGCCGCAGCGAGAACGCGAAGTACCCGCAGCCGAGTGCGACAAGCGCCAGAAGCTGCGGCCAGACGATCGAAAGATCAGCGCCGCGATAGAGCACGGCCTGCGCGAAGGCCACGAAATGCGGCGTCGGGCTGATGGTCAGCATCACGGTGCGCAGCCAGAGCGGCATGCTCTCCATCGGGGTGGTGCTGCCGGACAGGAGCTGCATCACCAGCAGGACCGGGATCGCGAGCAGCGCGAACTGTCCCATCGTGGTCGCCAGCGTGCCGAGGAGGATGCCAAGCGCCGCGACCGTGAAGGCATAAAGCGCTCCGCCGAGCAGAAACAGCACCAGCGATCCGGCGATCGGCACGCCGAGCAGCCATTGCACCACCAGCGCGAGCGACAGCCCCGCCGCCGACACGATGACGAGCCCGTTGGCGACGATCTTCGCCAGCATGATCTCCGTCGGGACCACCGGCATCACCAGCAGGTGTTCGACCGTGCCTTGCTCACGCTCGCGGATCAGCGCCGCGCCGCTGAGGATGACGGTGAGCAAGGTCAGATTGTTGACCACCTGCATGACCGCGGTGAACCAGCTCGGCGTCAGGTTGGGGTTGAACTTGCTGCGGATCACCAGATTGACCGGCGCTTCGCTGCTTCCTTCGCGCCTCGCCTTGAAACGGGTGATCTCGCTGTTGAGGATATTCTGGATATAGATGGCACCGTTGCCCGCCTGCGCCATCGCCGTCGCGTCCACATTGATCTGGATGGATGTCGGGCGACCTGCCAGCACGTCGGCCTCGAATTTGGGCGGCGCGACCACGACGAACACCATCCGTCCTTGATCCAGCGCGGCGTCCATCTCGGCGGCCGAGAGCGATATGGTCCTTTGGAACAACGGCGGGAGCAGCGCGTCTCTGAGCTGGCGGGAGAGCGATGAGTGGTCCTCGTCGACGAAGCCGACCGTCATGTTCCTGACTTCGGTCGAGGCCCCGGTGGTCACCATATAGACCGCGATACTGAAGGAGTAGAGCACCAGGACGAGCATCAGCGGGTCGGCGCGGATGCTGCGCAGCTCCTTGATCGCCAGCTGATAGAGGTTCGCGATATGCCTGCCGAACGCTGATCGCCGGCTCGGCCGGTTGATTGCCGAATCGCGGGCGCGATCTGCCATGCTACGCCTCCTGCTTGCGCAGAATGAGCTGAGCTATGACGAGGTAGGTCAGGCCGAAACCAGCAAGCACGATCACGTTCAGCCAGAGATCGTAAAATCCGAGCGACTTGGTGAAGGTGCCGACGCTGACCGGCTGATACCACGCCGCCGGGAATGCCAGCCCGGTGACGCGGGCACCGCCCGAGAGGGATGAGACGGGCACCAGCAGCCCCGAGAAATTCACGGTCGGAATGATGGCGAGGATTGCGGTCGCGAACACGGCGGCGACCTGCGTGCGCGTGAACGACGACACCAACTGCCCGAACCCGGTGGCGGCCAGAACATACAGAAGGCTTCCCACCGCGAGCGTGGCGAACGACCCCTTGACCGGGACATCGAAGATGAACAATGCCATGAGCACCAGCAGCACGAAGCTGCCCATCGCGACGGCGACGTAGGGAAGCTGCTTGCCGACCAGGAATTCGAACTTGGTCATGGGTGTCGAGCGGAAATTGGCGATTGAGCCGGTCTCCTTCTCGCGCACCACCGCGATGGCGGACATGATGGCCGGGATCAGCAGCAGCATGAGCATGATGACGCTGGGGATCATCGCAAACACGCTCCTGAAGGCCTGATTGTAGAGAAAGCGCGGCTCGAAGGTCACGGCGCTGACGGTCGCCTGGGGCCCGTAGCGTCGCTTCATCAGTTCCTCCGCAAATTGTGCGGCAACGCCGGTGACATAGCCCCTCGCGGTCTCGGCACGGAACGGCATGCTGCCGTCGATCCAGACCGCCACCTCCGGCGTCCTGCCGGATTGCAGATCGCGGCCGAACCCGGAAGGGATTTCGATCGCAAATGTCAGCTCGCCGGATCGGAAGCGGCGATCCATATCGTCGCTGGAGCCGATCGGCGGCCGTTCGGTGAAGTAGCGCGAGCCCGCGAAGTTCTCCAGCAGCGTCCGGCTCTCCGGCGTCTGATCCTGATCGAAGGTGGCGTATTTGAGGTTTTCCACGTCGAAGGAGATGCCGAAGCCAAAGGCCAGCATCAGCACCAGCGGCCCCAGCAGGGCGAAGGCGATCCGTATCGGGTCGCGCAGCAGCTCCAATGTCTCGCGTCGCGCGCAGGCCCACAGCCGGCCGGGATCGAACTGGCGGATCGCATGCACGGGCTCCGCCGACGGCGCCGCGGCGGGCTGCGGCGCGGCCTGGGCCTTCTTGCTGCGGTCGATGCCGGCCGCATCGGCCAGATAGCCGACGAACGCCTCTTCGATCGAAGCGGCCCGGCGTTGCTGCACGAGCTCATCCGGTGTTCCAACGGCCAGCACCTTTCCCGCGTGCATCAGCGAAATCCGGTCGCAGCGTTCGGCTTCGTTCATGAAATGCGTCGACAGAAAGATCGTCACGCCGTCATCGCGGGAGAGTTCGATCAGGATGCGCCAGAACGAGTCGCGCGCCACCGGATCGACGCCGGAGGTCGGCTCATCGAGGATGAGGATGGCCGGCCGATGCAGGATCGCGACCGCAAGCTGCAGTCTCTGCTTCATGCCGAGCGGGAGCTTCTCCGGCCTCTCGCCGTCGACCTTATCGAGGTCGAAGCGCGCCAGAAGCTCCTGGACGCGGCTGTCCCTTTCGTCCGATGGCAGTTGATAGATGTGGGCGTGAAACGCGAGGTTCTGCCGGACGGTAAGCTCGTTGTAGAGCGAGAACGATTGGGACATGTAGCCGACGTTGCGGCGCATCTCCATGTCGTCCGTTTCCATGGGACGGCCAAACAGCTTCGCCCATCCCTCCGTCGCGGGCAAAAGCCCTGTCAGCATCTTCATCGTCGTGGTCTTGCCGCTGCCGTTCGAGCCGAGGAAGCCGAAGATCTCGCCTGTGGCGATGCGGAAGCTCACATGGTCCACGGCGACGAAATTGCCGAAGCGCCGGGTCAGACCCTCGGCCTCGATGGCCGGGACCGTGTCGTCATGGGTTGGGCGGCGCCGGAGCACCACCTTCTGGTACTGCGCGCGCTGCTCCTTCGGGAGCAGCGCGATGAAGGCCGCTTCGAGCGATGTCTCGCCCGCCTGCTGCAGGATGTCCTTGAGCCCGCCGCGGGCGATGATCTTGCCGTCGTTCATCGCCACCAGAGCGTCGAAGCGCTCGGCCTCATCCATGTAGGCGGTCGACACGATCACGCTCATCTGCGGCCGCCGGGCCCTGATCGAATTGATGAGATCCCAGAATTGTTCACGCGAAAGCGGATCGACGCCGGTGGTCGGTTCGTCGAGGATGAGCAGATCGGGATCGTGAATCAGCGCGCAGCACAGGCTGAGCTTTTGCTTCATCCCGCCGGAGAGCTTGCCCGCCGGCCGGTCCTCGAACGGATCGAGGCCGGTCGCTTGCAGGAGTTCGTCGATGTGCGCGCGCCGTTCCGGCTTGGATTGACCGAACAGGCGGCCAAAGAAGTCGATATTCTCCAGGACGGTGAGGGTGGGGTAGAGATTGCGTCCGAGTCCCTGGGGCATATAGGCGATGCGGCCGTAGGACCGCGTTCGATGCGCTGCGTCCGCCATGTCTCCGCCGAGGACCGTGACGCGGCCGTCCTGGATTTTCCGGACGCCTGAAATGAGTGCCAGCAAGGTCGACTTGCCCACGCCGTCGGGCCCGATCACGCCGGTCATGCGGCGCGCGGGAACGTCGAGCGTGATGTCGTCGAGCGCCGCCCGGCTCCCATAGTGATGGGAGACGCGCATGAGACCCGCGACCACTGCATTCGCCGTCATTTCGGCAGCCTCACTTGCAGGTCCGGCGGCCATTCGACCGTCGCGGAGGTTCGCACGAAGCCAAAGCCGCGGACGCCGGTCTTCACCCGCCGGTAGTGTCTCTTCAGGACGGCGGGATCAATCTGCAGCTTGACGCGGAACATCAGCTTCTCGCGTTCCTCGGCGGTCTCCACGCTCTTCGGCGTGAACTGGGCATCCGCGGCGACAAAGCCGACGGTCGCCGGCACGACATATTGAGGCAGTGGATCGACAATGATGCGCGCCTCATCGCTCAGGATCAGCGGTCCAGCCTGTGCCGCAGGCAGGAAGATCGTCATATAGACGTCGTTCAAGTCGAGGATGGTCAGAACCCGCGTCCCGGCGCTGACCACTTCGCCTGCGCGCGCGAGCCGGTACTGCACGCGCCCGCTGCGCGGCGCGACGAGCTGCAAATCGACCAGGATCGCCTCGATCCGGTCGACCTCCGCCTCGGCGGACTTGATCGCGAACGTCGCTTGCTCGTTCTGCGCCTTCGCGGCGCGCAGGGCGGCGTCGGCGGCGTCGCGCTTGTTGCGCCGCTGATCGAAGGCCTGCCGCGCCAGGTGGCCCCTGTTCAAGAGCTCTTCGCCTCTCTCGAATTCGACTTGCGCGAAGGCCTGATCGCTCTTGCGCTGGGCAATCATGGCCTCGGACTCGGCCAGCGCTCGTTTTGCCCGCAAGACTTCCGCGCGGGCGCCGCGGAGTTGCGCTTCGTATTCAGGCGCCGAGATGCGGGCCACCACCTGCCCGGCGGTTACGTCGTCGCCTTCATTCACGGCGAGCGCGGCGAGACGTCCCGCGTACTTTGCCGCCACGTCGATCTGGGTGGCCTCGATACGGCCGTTCGCCTTGACGATGCCTTCCGGCATTTGCCGGCCGCGCAAGCGATCGAGCAGCGTCCGGAGCCTCGGTAGCGCCTGTGCGGGAGACGCGAGCACACTGTCGATCGGGGGAATGTTGCTCTGGATGGAGTTCGAGAGAGCGCCGACGACCAGGATTGCAGGAGCAACCAGGAAGGCGGCGGCACGACGTCCGAACATGGCAGCCCTCCGCGTTGAAACGATCCAGGCACGGGGCCTCAAGGAATCGATAAGCCGGTATCCTCAGTGTTTTCGCGCTCCCTTTGCGGACGACGCGGGCTCGAACGCGAACCCGAGAACATGCGGCACGTCGCCGGCCATATGTTCGAGGTAATTGTTGCCGCGCTGGCGCGACACGTCCTGCATCAGCACGTTGCGTTGGACGATGTGCAGCACACAATCGGCGAGAGCCGCGCACTCGATCGCCGATGGTCTTCGATGCAACGGGCTCGCAGCTGCGTCTGTCGACATCACGCGTCGACTCCGTGACGTAAGCTCGCACCGCTCCCGACAAGGGAACGTTACGCTTCAGAGCAACGTGACGCAACAACAGAGGCATGTGCGCAGTGTCGGACCGATCGGTGCGAAGACATTGCGCGCTGGTGTCCCGTCACAGGCCTTCTCGAAGGTGATTTGCTGGTGATGCGATTGGCAGTGTTTTTTCGGAAATCTGTCGGGAAGCGGCCTGTTCGCCGACTTCGCCGCGGTGCAGGCGGCGAGCGCCCAGGTCGGCAGCAACGTGGTGATCACGCTCGATGCGTCGAACACCATCACGCTGCAGAACGTCAGCCTGGCAAACCTGAACCAGAACGATTTCCAGCTCGTTTGAGAGGCCTGGCGAAAAACTCTCCGCGGTCATTCCGGGGCGGCCCGAAGGGCCGAGCCCGGAATCCAGACACACGGGGATTCGGGCTCGCGCCTTCAGCCTTCGCGCTCACGCGTTTCGGCGACTCCAGGACCGCGTAGCTCGCCGCCAGCGCGTTCACGCGCGTCTTTGACGCGCTATGGCGCGGCCCGATGACAGGCTCCGGCGGGCGATCCAGTGTCGCCCACCGGCGCATGCGCATCGGCACCGGCTGCGCCAGGCCGAATTCCCCTGCAAACGCAATCGGATAAGACAGGGCTGTCGATGGGTTGTATTCCCATTTGTTCATGCTACGTTCCTGTTGCCCTGCTCAATCGAGGGTGCCGTCGATCGCGGCGTTCGAGGCGGAGCAGGGTGTGGTGCCCGACAATGGCATCGCGGTGGAGCGCCGGGAGGCGCCGCCCCCCTGCGTCACTGGGGGGCAGCGTGCCTCGTCAGGCGCGCTGCGGACCGCGTTATGGTCCGCGGGCACCTACGTCACTGGTGCCCGGCGCCTCCCGGCGCTCCATTCCCTCGTTTCGAGGGAGACGGAAAAAGGGGAAGGGCGGGCCCGGCAGCCCGAAGAAAGTGAAGTCGCCGGGCGGCGAAGGTTGTCTACGCCACGGCGGATTCGGCTCACATGAAAACATGTTCTGGGCAAGCGAACGTAGCCCGCATGGAGCGAAGCGGAATGCGGGGCAACCGGTCCCGGATTGCGCTGCGCTTCATCCGGGCTACGTCTTGCGCCCCACAGCTCGACGAACAGACCTCAGGCACGCCGCTCCCCGGAGCCGAACGGCAGGCGCTCCAGGTCGAGCTCGGCCGCCATGATCTTGCGATGCGCAGCGTCGAGCCACGGCTGCAGCTTGGCAACGCGCGCCGAGATCGCTGCGAAATCATGCCGGAAGCCGGGCATCACCGCCTCGACCGCGTCGTAGATCGTTGCTTCATCCACTGTCGCGAGCTTGCGGTCGCGCACCACGACATTGCCGTCGACGATCACATGCCGCACGCCGCGCCCTGCCTCGACATGGACCAGCTGGCGCACCGCGCTGTTCATCGGCGACCAGCTTGGGTCCTGCATGTCGATCAGCGCGATGTCAGCCTTGTGGCCCGGCGTGATGCGGCCGAGCGCGTGGCCGAGCCGCGCGCCGTCGGCCCCGGCTTGCGTCGCGGCCTTCAGCGCCGCCGCGGCCTGCGGCGGTCCGGGGATCGGATCGCTCACCGCCGCGAGCAGCGCGTAAAGCTTCATCGCGACGAACATGTTCTGCGCGTCCGAGCAGCTGCAGTTGTCGCAGCCGAGCCCGATGCGCACGCCCGCATCCTGCAGCATGCGGATCGGCGGAATGCCGCACTTCATTTTCAGGTTGCCCTGCGGGTTGAGCACCACGCCCGCGCCATGCTGTGCAAGGAGCTCGATCTCGGGCTTCGCCAGCCAGACGCTGTGCGCGAGGTTGAGCCGCGGGTCGAGCACGCCTTCCTTGGCAAGCCGCTCGATCAGCAGGCCGCTGTATTCCGGCACCGACAGCCGCGCCTGCAGCGCCATGCCGCGGGATTCGTAGATGTGCGAATAGACCGGGATGTCGTAGCGCCGCGCGAGCTCCATGGTCCGCTGCATCAGCGTGGTCGAGCAGCGCTCCGGGGCCGAGGGGCCGAGCGCCCACGACACGCGCGGCTGCGGCTTGGCCTTGAGCCGCGTCGCCTCGAAATGGCCGAGCAGGTCGAGATTGCGCTCCGGCTCGGCCGCGGTGGACAGCAGCGGATGCAGCTCGGGCGGGAATGTGTCCTTCCAGAACGGAATGGTTTCGAGGCCCTTGCGGTCGGCGTATTGCAGCGCGAACACCACGCGCACGCCGACCTTGGCATACGCGTCCATCACCGCCTCCATGTGGCGGTCCTCGTAAGGATAAAGCGTCAGCATGTCCTGCACGGTGGTCATGCCCGAGCGCAGGCATTCCAGCGCGCCGAGCAGGGTGCGGGCATAGACCTCCTCGGCCGAGCGCGGCGGGTATTGCGGCGGCAGCGCATAGAGCCGCCAGCTTTCCAGCGGCACCTCTTCGAGCGTGCCCTTCGCCAGCACGTCGTGCGAATGGTAGTGCGCGTTGATGAAGCCCGGCAGCACCAGGTGGCCGCGCGCGTCGATCGTCTGCATGCCCCCCGGTGCTGCGCCGGAGAACGCCTCCGCAACGGCGGCGATCCGGTCGCCGGCGATGGCTATGTCGAGCGTCGGCGGCTTGTGCCAGTCGGCATCCGGCGTGAGCACCTGGCCGCCCTTGAGGAGCAGTGTCGTGCCGGCGGGGAGGGATGGCTCGGTCATGCGTCTCGTCCCGTTGCGGTAGCCACAGCTTGAACTGAATGGGCGAGCCTATGAAACAGGTCTCACAGGTTTCTGAGAACTCTCCCCACGGTCATTCCGGGACGCCGCAAAGCGGCGGGCCCGGAATCCAGACACATCGGGATTCCCTCCGTGTCTGGATTCCGGGCTCGCGCCTTCGGCGCGCCCCGGAATGACACCGTGGGCCTCTCCTGAACGAGGCCGGACTTTGCAACCGGCCCCATCGGCAATATATCCGTGCAGCCGATACACCCACGCCATGACAAGGCCTTCAGAAACCACGGAATTTGCTGCGGTAGGTCCGGTCGGCGCGACCTGGCCGGTCGCGTTCGTGCCGTTTTTGCGGATCGCGGCGGTCATTTTCGCCGCGGCCGTCTTTGTCACCGACGCCTTCGTTGCCATCGATATCGCGATTGCCGTGCTCTATGTCGCGGTGGTGATCGCATCGATCACGTTCTGCAACCGGCGTGGGGTTCTGCTCGTTGCCGCCGGCTGCATCGGCCTGACCATCCTCGCGTTCGTGATCCAGCACCATGACGAGCCGCTGACCAATTCCGGCGCGCGTGGCGCTGTCAGCATTCTGGCGATTGCCATCACCGCTTTCCTGTCGGTCTGGATCCAGTCGACCACCGCGGCGGTCCGCAGCCAGGCCAGGCTTCTCGACCTGACCCATGATGCGATCTTCGTGCGCGACATGAACGACGTCATCACCTACTGGAACCGGGCCGCGGAAGAGCTCTATGGCTGGCCGGCCAAGGCGGCCTTGGGGGCGGTGTCGCACGAACTGGTGAAGACGGTTTTTCCCGCGCCTTACGCCACGATCAAGGCGCAGCTGCTGCAGGCAGGACATTGGGAAGGCGACCTCGTTCACACCAGGCGCGACGGCTCCAAGGTCACGGTGTCGAGCCGCTGGTCGCTGCAGCGCGATCCGCGCGGTCATCCCGTCGCGACGCTCGAGACCAACACCGACATCGAGGAGCGCCGGCGCGCGCAGGAAAATCTCGCCAAGGCGCAGGCCGAGCTGGCGCAGCTGTCCCGCGTGTCGACGCTCGGCGAGCTCACCGCCTCGATCGCCCACGAGGTGAACCAGCCGCTCGCCGCGGTGGTCACCAGCGGCGAGGCGTCGCTGCGCTGGCTCGACAGCGAGGCGCCGCCACTCGACCGGGTCAAGCGCGGCATCACCCGCATGATCGGCGACGCCCGGCGGGCGGGCGATGTGATCCGCCGGGTGCGGCAGCTGGCCCGCAAGGGCGACATGCAAGGGTTGCCGGTCAACATGAACGACGTGGTCGAGGAGAGCGTGCCGCTGGTCCGGCGCGAGCTCCTGAGCCAGCACGTGTCGCTGACGCTCGATCTCGCCCGCCGGCTGCCGGACCTGGACGGCGATCGCTTCCTTTTACAGCTTGTGATCATCAACCTGATGGTCAATGCCGTGCAGGCGATGGCCACGGTCGAGAGCGACCGCAGCCGCGACCTGATTGTCCGGACGCACCAGGAGAACGACGACGAGGTGCTGCTGGCTGTCGAGGACAACGGCCTGGGTTTCGATCCGGCGGTGGAGGCCGATCTGTTTCAGGCCTTCTTTACGACCAAGCCAAGCGGTATGGGAATGGGGCTGGCGATCTGCCGCTCGATCGTTGAGGCGCATGACGGGCGGATCTGGGCGTCGCGAAATGAGCGCGGCGGAAGCACGTTTCAGTTCGTAATCCCTCGGCAGGGGAAGACACAATGAATCCCAAATCGGCGCCCGCGGCAGACGTGGCTGCCGCAACCGTCCTGGTGATCGACGACGATGCCTCGCTGCGCGAGGCGCTGACCGATCTGTTCAATTCGGTGGGGCTGCGGACGCAATCGTTCGGCACGGCCGCCGAGTTCCTCAAGGCGTCGCTGCCGGATTTGCCAAGCTGCCTGGTGCTCGATATCCGGATGCCGGGGGTGAGCGGCCTGGACTTCCAGGATCAGCTTGCCCGCACCAACGTCCGCATCCCCGTCGTCATCATGACCGGCCACGGCGATATCCCGATGTCGGTCCGGGCGATGAAGGCCGGCGCGGTCGATTTTCTCACCAAGCCGTTCCGCGATCAGGACATGCTGGACGCGGTCACCCAGGCGATCGAGCGCGACCGTAAGCGCCGCGATGGTACCAAGGCCGAAGCGAGGATCCGCGGCCTGTTCGAGACGCTGACGCCGCGCGAGCGCGAGGTCATGACGCTGGTCACCTCCGGCATGTTGAACAAGCAGGCGGCCGCCGCCATGGGGCTCAGCGAGATCACGGTCAAGATCCACCGCGGCCATGTCATGCGGAAAATGGGCGCCCGGTCGCTGGCCGACCTGGTGCGGATGGCGGAGAGCCTGGAACTTCACCCAAACAGAAAGCCGGTCCCGTAAAACGTCCGTATGATTATAATTTTCGGCGGCCCGTCCCAGATTGGGGGTGACGCTGGCGTCCGCGCGGCCATTGTGGCGCGCAAAGGGTTTCGCCGGTGCAGCTCTGGGATGAAACGTGTCCGAAGGCCGTGTTGTTTCGATTATCGATGACGACGACTCGATGCGCACCGCGATCGACGACCTCGTCAGCTCGCTCGGCCTGGTGGCGCACACCTACGGGTCCGCGGAAGACTTTCTGAGCTCGACGGACCGCGACGCGAGCTCGTGCATCATCTGCGATCTGCAGATGCCGGGGATGAGCGGCCAGGACCTGCAGCGCCGCCTGATCGCGGAAGGACACCACACGCCGATGATCTTCATCACGGCGTTTCCGGAAAAGCGCATCCGCGACGGCGTCCTTGCGAAAGGCGCGCTGGCCTTCCTGGAAAAGCCGTTCGACGGCTGCTGGCTGGTCAGCCTGATCCGGGATGCCGTCGCGGCGCATTAAAGCGAAGGCCGGTTGCCTGGAATCGACGCTCTCTCCCCGTTCGTCCCCCGCGCAAGCGGGGACCCAGGGGCCAGAAATCGGCTTGGCTTGCCAGGCGGGCCGTTTGTGCCGTCCGCGGCCGGATTATCCCGCGTTGCGCTGATAACCCGTTGGCGTGGTGCCCGTTGCCTTGCGGAAGGCGGCGCTGAACGAGCTGGTCTCGCCGAAGCCAAGCGCCAGCCCGATATGGGTGACCGATTGCTCGCGCTCGAGCAGCATGCGCTTGGCACGCTCGATGCGGCGGTTGATGTGATAGCGGTGCGGCGGCACGCCGAGCGATTGCTTGAAGGCGCGGCAGAAGTAGTAGGGGCTGAGGTGAACGAGGCCGGCGAGCGCTGCAAGCGGGATTGCTTCGGTCAGGTGCTCCTCGATATAGCCGGTGACGATGCGCTGCTGCCAGGGCGCCAGTCCGCCACGGGCCGGTGGCTGGCCCGTCGACAGGGCCGAATGCGCGTGCACGATCTCGTGGGCCAGCAGGACGCCGAGGGCCTCGAAGTACGGCTCGTCTTCGAACGCCGGATCTTCGAGCATCTCCTTCAGCTTCAACACCGAGTTCCACAGCGAAGCATGTTCGAAGAACAGGTGCGGCACGAGCGACGTGGCGCTGCGTCCTGCGTCACGCGGCAGGATGTCGGGAGAGAAGTGAAAGTAGACCGCCGACAGGTTGGTGCGCGGCGTGTGCTGATCGCGGTATTCGGTGCCGGCCGCCACGAACACGAGCTTGTGCGTCAGGTCGTGGATCGACGAGGGCGGAAGTCCCTCGATGACCGTCTTGCCGTCTTTTCGCGACCCGCGCCCGTAGGCGATCAGCGTGTGGTAGGGACTGCGAATGTGCGAGTCGAATTGCACCTTGTCCGTTCCCTGAACCAGCTCCGCCGCCATGTGGACGGTCTGGAATGAGCGGCGTCGGACGGCGCTCGCGGGCGAGAACGTCATATGGGTGATGCCGGAGATGGAGACGTCGAGATGGTTGGAGGAGGCCGGCACGAGATGCGGTGGTCGCGCCAGCCCGTGCAGCAGATCGGATGGAACGAACGTGGGCCGCGCGTCCAAAGGATCGATGGAAAGATTCTTTGCGGCTATCGGAGTGCTGGTTGCCATATCGGTCACCCTTTTCATGTCCATCGCCGATTTCGGAAAAAGTCGGTCAGCGATCGCGGGCTGGATTATTGACCGGCGGGCGGCAGACTCAATTTCTACACAGGTTGCGCCACCGTAGGTCAGAGTATGTGCGCTCCTATACTTTGGTTTGGCGTGGCGGGGTTGATTGCTGCATTTCTGCCGCAATGTGCTGGAGCGGGCAGGACTTTGCGTTCTGGCGCATGTCACAAACGATCGGGACGCGCCGAAAATCGTGCGCGCCCCGGAATCGGATGACCGGTGGCCGGCCAGGCGGATGTCTATCGCTTCTGCTGCTGGTTCACATGCACGCGTCGATGGCTCGCGAAATGCCGCGGCGCCTCGGCGCGGGCCGAGAAGCCGCTGTCGCCGCCCTGATAGATGCTGGCGCCATTCTCAGCCTCGCCGTACGGCGGGGGCGCGATGTTGCCGGAACCGACGTCCGGATCCCAGGACTGGGCGAGCGCCGGCGAAGCGAGCGACGCGGCCAAAGCCGCCATGACAAGAACCTTTTTCATTTTCATCTCCATACTCATGTGGTCAGTCTGTCAGCGATCGGATTGAACAATCTCTGGCAACCGTCACGGAGATGGCGTGTTTTCGCGCCGCGCACCATCATACGTCGAATTGACGCCATCACTCTTTGGTTTGTCGGCGCAACGCTGTTGCATGCCAGCTATTCGCGTGCCCGTTGCTGCAAACGGCGCAAGATCGAGAAACAGGCGGCAAGTTCGCGCGATGCCAGCTACGTGCTGTTTGCCATGGGGCATTACGTCGAGAACACCGGCAACACGATGCCGCGATTTTCGGCGCAGAGCTCGCGAGCGAGATCCTTCATTTGTGATCGACCTGCGTGGCCGCGCGGATATCGGCTTCGGTGATCGAGGCCGCGCAGAGCTGGATGAACCGGCAAATGAAGCCGCGAAGATAGTTTCCCCGTCGGACCGCGATCCGCGTGGTGTTCGTTTGGAACAGATGCTCGCATGGCACCATGCGAAGCGCGCGGTCACGGTCAGGATTGACCGCCATGGCGGCGACGATACCGACGCCCAATCCCAGCTCGACATAGGCCTTGATCACGTCCGCATCGAGCGCGGACATGGCGATATTCGGCGTGATGCCGGCCTTGGCGAACGCCTCGTCGACGCGCGCCCGGCCGGTGAAGCCCTCGCTATAGGTGATGATCGGATAGTCCGCGATCCGCTCGATCGTCAGCGCGTGCCCGTTCTCGGCCAGCAGCGGGTGGCCGTTCGGAACGATCACCGCATGGTGCCATCGATAGTATGGAAACGTCGCGAACTCCGGTACGTTGTCGAGCGCCTCGGTGGCGATGGCGAGGTCGGCACGGCCGGACATCAGCAGGGCGACGATCTCGGCGGGGCCGCCCTGGTGCAGCACGAGCTGCACGTCGGGAAAGAGCCGTTTGAATTCAGCGACGACGAGAGGCAACGCATAGCGTGCCTGGGTGTGCGTCGTCGCGAGCGTTAACTGCCCGGTGTCGCGGCTGCTGAATTGCTCCGCTACTCCCTTGATGCCCTTGACGTCGAGCAGGATGCGTTCGACGCGCTCCGCCAACTCCTTTCCGGGTTCCGTGAGCGCGACGATGCGCTTGCCACGCCTGACGAAGATATCGACGCCGAGCTCGTATTCGAGGTCCATGATGTGCTTGCTCACGCCGGACTGCGACGTGTTCAAGGCTTTCGCGACCTCGGTGAGATTGAGATCGCGCCGAAGCGCCTCTCCAATGATGCGAATTTGCTGCAAGTTCATGACACCTCTCGGCGGCCGCGTGCACAGGCCATCTCCAGCGATAGCCGCAGCCGCGTCAAATAACCAGAACGAGGATGAATCGTTCGCCCGCACGCGCCTGATGGAAAGAAGTTTTCTGCAGGGCCCTGATAGCGGCAAAGAATGTCCGAATGTTGGGCGGCACCCGATACCGTTGGAACAGTGGTTGGCTGATCGCACCGGGTGGAATGCTTTTCAAATCCAATTGGAAGGTCGGAGCGAGAGTTGTTGGTATGGAGGAGATGGCTGCGGGGCGACGCGCAGGGTGGCGCGGGTTCGATTTCGTGGAGGCGTTCGATGGGCAACACGTCGCAGGAGACCGTCGCGACCCTGGCCTTGTTGAATCTGATCCGGTTGCTCGCTGCCGAGCTCGTCACCGACGGCCGGCGGCACGATGTCGACAAGCTGATCCAGGCGATGGATCGGAAGCTCACCGCGACGCCCTTGCCGCGAGGCGTCGACGTGAACGATGCCCGCGCCGGCATTGCTCGTGCCAAGGAACTGCTTCGCCCCTATGTCAGGCAGGTCCGCGATCAGGCGAAGGTCGCGCGGATCAGAGACCCGCGTCCGGCCGCTTTGCGGTCGACCAAATATCTGCAATAGCGGGCCGGTTTCGGCCGGTGTGCCGTGGCCTGTTCACGCCGGAAGCTCCGCGGGCGCCACGACCGGCACAACCTGAACCGAAACCTCGATGCGCTGGCTGCCTGACGCGAAGATGACGCCGTCGATCGGGGCCACATCGGCGTAGTCGCGGCCGATCGCCAGCACCACGTGATCGTCTCCAGCGAGAATGTCGTTGGTCGGGTCAAGTCCGATCCAGCCGGCGTCCTCGCCGCACCAGGTCAGCACCCACGCGTGCATCGCGTCGGCGCCTTCGAGACGGACTTCGCCCGGCCGCTGCACCGTGCGCAGATAGCCGCTGACATAGGCCGCCGGCAGGCCGAGCGAGCGCATACCCGAAATCATGATGTGGGAGAAATCCTGGCAGACGCCACGGCGCAGCGCGAACGACATCGAAGGTGCGGTCGTGGCGGTGGTGGCGCCGATCTCGTAGACGAACTCCGCCTTGATGCGGTTCATCAGATCGATGGCGGCCTCGAGTGCCGGGCGCCCGGACGTGAAGCTTTGGGCCGCGTAGTCGCGGATCTCCGGATCGAGCGAGACCTGCCGGCTGGGAAAGAGGTAATGCGAGGGCGAGTGGGGCGACAGATCGGAGCTCGCATAGGCGGCCGATCGCACCTCCTCCCACGGCGGCGTAGCCGCAGGGTCGGCCGCAGGGCCGTGCTCTACCGCGATGCGGGCGGCAACCTTCACCTTCAGCGTGTCGTGCGGCTCGTTCAGCACGACCGAAGTCATGTGGTTGCCGAAAAAGTCACGCCGCTCGTGGCGCTCGACCGGATGCGGCGACACTTCGAGCGCCGCGGCGCGGACACGCTGGTGCGGACGATCGATCGGCGTCAGCCGCAGCACGTGACTGGCGACGGCGACCGGCGACCCATAGCGATAGATCGTCGTCTGGCGCACGTCGTAGATCATCCGAGCGCCTCGTGCTGCGCCTCGGACCGCATCTGGGTGGTGAAGTAGCTCGACGTGATGACGTCGGAGAGTGTCATCAGCGACGTTTCCATGTCGAGCAGCATCTCCTCGCCGATTGACGCAACGTCCGCAGTGCGCAGCCTGGTTGCAAGCGCCGCGGCAATCTGCTCCGGCGGCGACAGGCGGCCGTCGTCGCGGTTGGGTAGCGCCGCAAGGTGTGTTTCGATGCGCGCGAGCTGGTAGACGATCGAGCGCGGATTGGCCGGATCGAGCGCCACCAGATCGACCACCGGCGCCCGCGCCGCAACCATCACGTAGCGGAGCCGGTAGGTGATCTGGCTGTCGCAGAGCTCCAGCAGGACATCGAGCGAGCCGTCGGCCGGCGTGCCGTAGGCGAACTGGCGCAGGAAGCGGCAGGTCGCAAGCGTCCGCTCGATGCGGCGGCCGAGCTCCAGGAACCGCCAGCCGGCAAGCTGGCTCATGTTTTCCTGGGCGAGCCCGGAGAACGACGCGATGATCCGCAGCGCGCCGTTGAGGCGATCGAAGATCGCGCTCTCGCTCGGCCCCTGTTCGAGCGGGGCCCGGATCATCTCGACCATGTCGGTGAGCGCACGCCACGCATCGGGCGAGAAGCGGTCGCGGATCGCCGAGGCCGCGGACTGTGCCATGCCGGTGAGCCGCGGCAGCGCGCCGGACAATTCGCGCTGCTGCAGCGCCGAGGCCGCGACCAGCGCCGCACGGGCATTGAGCAGGTCCTGTGGCACCGCGTCCCAGGCGCGCAGCAGGCCGATGGTGTCAGCCTTGAGCTCGACTGCGGCCTCGCCTGTTTCCGAAGCGCGGTTGACCAGCGCGCGGACGAGCCGCAACGTCGCCTCGGCGCGCTCGACATAGCGGCCGAGCCAGAACAGATTGGCCGCCGCCCGGCTCGGCAGCGCGCCGGTGCTGCGATTGATGGTGATGCGGTCGGCGGCCGGCAGCAGGGTTGTCGGGGCAACCGGCTTGTCGGAAAGGATCCAGGCGTCGGCGGTGCGGCCGCCCTGTTGCAGGCTGACGGCGCGCGCGTCGAGATCGTCGGCGATGCGGACAAAGCCGCCCGGCATCACGCGCCAGCCGTCGTCGGTCTTGGCCAGCAGCAGCCGCAGGATGAAGGGCCGCGGCGCCAGTTGGCCGTTGTTCCACACCGGCGTGGTCGACAGCGTCACTGCTTCCTGGGCGACGAAATCGATGCCGCGGCGTCCGATCGCCTCCATCAGATCGGCGCGTGATTTCGGGTCGAGGTCGTTGCCGATCACGGTGCGCCGCTCGATGTGCGCCGGGATATCGCCGGAGAAGGCGGAGGCGATCACGAGATCATCGAAACGGCTCAGCGCGTCGGCGCGGACGGACGGATCGCCCAGCCACCAGGTGGCAACGTTGGGCAGCGCCAGATCTTCGCCGAGCACCGCGGGCGCGAGCGCCGGCAGGAAGCTCAGCATCGAATGTGCCTCGGCGACGCCCGAGCCGAGCGAGTTCGCCATCGCCACGGTGCCGTCGCGCATCGCCTGCACCAGGCCGGGGACGCCGAGGCGCGAGCGCGCCGACAGCTCCAGCGGATCGGCAAAGTCGGAATCGAGACGGCGCAGCAGCACTTCGGCGCGCTTGAGGCCGGACACGGTGCGGATGAAGACGCCGTCGTGCTGGACAGTCAGGTCGTCGCCTTCGACCAGCAGGAAGCCGAGATAGCGCGCCAGATAGGCGTGCTCGAAATAGGTCTCGTTCAGCGGGCCGGGCGTCAGCACGCAGACCGGGGAGTCGTCGCGTCGGTTGAGCGCGGACAGCGACGCCTGGAAGGCCTGGAAGAACGGCGCGACGCGCTCGACGCGCAGCGCGCCGTAGATGTCCGGCATCGCCCGCGACAGCGCGAGCCGGTTCTCCAGGGCAAAGCCCGCGCCGGATGGTGCCTGGGTGCGGTCGCCGAGCACCCACCAGCGGCCGCTGGGCGAGCGGCCGACGTCGACGCCATAGAACCGCAGATGCGTGCCGCCGGGCGGCGCGACGCCGACCATCGGCCGCAGGAACTCCGGATTGCCCGCGACCACGGCGGCGGGGAGCCGCCCTTCGCGAACGAGGTTGGCCGGGCCGTAGATGTCGGCGAGGATCGCTTCGAGCAGGCGCGCGCGCTGGATCAGGCCCGCTTGCAGCTCCTGCCATTCGGTCGCGTCGATCAGCAGCGGCACATGGCTGAGCGGCCAGGGCCGCACCGCGTCCGCCGGATCCTCGTAGACGCGGTAGAACACGCCGGAGTCGCGCAGATGCCGGTCGGCGGCGGCAAAGCGGCGGTTGACCTCGTCCTTGCCCAGCGCGGCGAGCATGCCGAGAAACGGCCGCCAGTGCGGACGCACCTCGCCGTCATGGTCCAGCATCTCGTCGAAGACGCGCGGGAACAGGCAGTGGTAGCCCGCGAGCAGCGGCTCGAAATCGGCGCTCCCCTGGCTGATGCTGTCCGGCTGGGCCATGCGCGGCATCAAACCTGAGTCGGACGCCGCAGGTCGAGCGTCATGGGATATTCAAGCGAACGTTCTTCAACGGGAATGCGGAAGCTCCCGGGCGTGTGTCCTTTGGTTTCGAAGCGGGCGAGGCGGCGCGCCTGGGCCTCGTAGGCGTTGACCGGGAAGGTCTCGTAGTTGCGGCCGCCCGGGTGCGCCACGTGATAGACGCAGCCGCCGAGCGAGCGGCCGTTCCAGCGATCGTAGATGTCGAAGGTCAGCGGCGAATGCACGTCGAGGGTCGGTTGCAGCGCGGAGGCAAGCTTCCACGCCTTGAAGCGCACGCCCGCGACATATTCACCGGACCGGCCGGTGCTCGTCATCGGCATGTGGCGGCCATTACAGGCGATGACGTGCCGCGCCGGATTGAAGCCCTCGGCGCGGATCTGCAGCCGCGCGACCGACGAGTCGACGAAGCGCGTGGTGCCGCCGGCAAAGCCCTCTTCGCCGAGCACGTGCCAGGGCTCGAGTGCGTGCCGCACCTCGAGCTCGACGCCACTGTGGCTCACTGCGCCGTAGAGCGGAAAGCGGAACTCGCGCTGCGCCTCGAACCACGCTGGACCGAACGCGTAGCCGGCGTGGCGCAGATCGTCGAGCACGCCGAGGAAATCCTCCCAGACGAAATGACCGAGCATGAAACGATCGTGCAGGACGGTGCCCCAGCGCGGCAGCGCGCCATGGAGCGGCTCGCGCCAGAACCACGCGGTCAGCGCGCGCAGCAGCACCTGCTGGGCGAGGCTCATGCGCGCGTCGGGCGGCATCTCGAACGATCGGAATTCGACCAGCCCCAGCCGGCCGGTCGGTCCGTCCGGCGAGAACAGCTTGTCGATGCAGATTTCGGTGCGGTGGGTGTTGCCGGTGACGTCGACCAGAAGATTGCGAAGAAGACGGTCGATCAGCCACGGCCGTGGCGCTTCGCCCCGTCCCGGCGACGGCACCTGCGACAGCGCGATGTCGAGCTCGTAGAGCAGATCATGCCGCGCCTCGTCGAGTCGCGGCGCCTGGCTGGTCGGACCGATAAACAGCCCGGAGAACAGATACGACAGCGATGGATGCCGCAGGAAATAGATGATCAGGCTCTTGAGCACGTCGGGCCGGCGCAGGAACGGACTGTCTGCCGCGGTCGCACCCCCGAGCACCACGTGATTGCCGCCACCGGTGCCGGTGTGGCGGCCGTCGATCATGAATTTGTCGGTGCCGAGCCGCGTCAGCCGCGCTTCCTCATAGAGCCCGCGTGTCACGTCGACCGCCTCGCGCCAGGATGTCGCGGGATGGATGTTGACCTCGATGACGCCGGGATCGGGCGTCACCTTGATGACGCGCAGCCTCGGATCAGGCGGCGGCAGATAGCCTTCGACATGAACCGGCAGCTTGAGGTCGTGCGCGGTGGCCTCGACCGCCGCAAGCAACTCGAGATAACCCTCCAGCCGCTCGGTCGGCGGCATGAACACGCAGAGCCTCCCGTCGCGTGGCTCGATCGCGAGCGCAGTGCGGACCGGGATTGCGCCCGTTGCCGAGCGCGCCATCGGCGCAACGTCGTAGCCCGAGGGTACACGCGGCGGCGCGTAGCTTCCGCCGTTGGTGGCGTAGGCGCGAACGAGTTGCTCTGGATCGGGCAACGTCTCGCGCTCGATGAACGGATCGGCCGGCACCAGCCGCGGCTCGTCGGCGGGGGCAAGATACGGCAGCGAACCGAGCGGCAGCCGGAAACCGACCGGCGAATCTCCCGGCAGCAGGAACAGCCGCCGCCGGCGCAACTGCCACACCTCGCTGATCCAGCCGCCGGAGGCCTTGGCGGTCCAGCGCTGCACCGGAAGGACGTAGCCGGCCGGCACCGTCAGATGCCGCTCGAACTCGCGCACGATGCGCGCCCGTTCGATCGGATCGTCGATCTTCGGGTCGGCGGGATCGACATTGGCGGGCAGTAGGCCTTCCTTGAGCATCCGGTCGGCCGGGTCCTCGAAGGCCGGCAGCACGTGCTCGGTGGCGATGCCGAGCCGGCCCGCGAGACTTTCGGTGAACCAGTGCGCGTCGTTGACCGACGCCGCCTTCAGCGGCTTCTCGGTCGCGATCAGCGCTTCGTCCTGCCAGATCGGTTTGCCGTCGGTCCGCCAGAACAGCGAGAACGCCCAGCGCGGCAGCGGCTCGCCGGGATACCATTTGCCCTGGCCGTGGTGGATCAAGCCGCCCGGCGCGAAGCGGTCGCGCAGCCGCCGGATCAACTGGTCGGCGAGGATGCGCTTGGTCGGACCGACTGCGGCGGTGTTCCATTCGGCCGACTGATAGTCGTCGATCGAGACGAAGGTCGGCTCGCCGCCCATGGTGAGGCGTACGTCCTGCGCGGCGAGATCGGCTTCGATCCGGTCGCCGAGCACGTCGAGCGCGTGCCACGCCGCGTCGGAAAACGGGGAGGTGACGCGCGCCTTCTCGTCGACGCGATCGACCTTCATTGCGAACGAGAAATCGACGTTGGCGGCCTCGACGCCGCCGCTGATCGGCGCGGCCGCGCGGTAGTGCGGCGTGGCGGCGAGCGGCAGGTGGCCTTCGCCGGTGAGCAGGCCTGATGTGGGATCGAGCCCGATCCAGCCTGCGCCGGGAATATAGACTTCGGTCCAGGCGTGCAGATCGGTGAAGTCGGCGGTCGACCCGGCCGGCCCATCGAGTGCCTTGAGGTCCGGCACCAGCTGAATAAGGTAGCCGGACACGAACCGCGCGGCGAGACCGAGATGGCGGAGGATCTGCACCAGCAGCCAGGCGGTGTCGCGGCACGAGCCGGAGGCGAGTTTCAGCGTTTCCTCGGGCGTCTGCACGCCCGGGTCCATGCGGACCAGATAGCGGATCTCACGCTGCAGCCGCTGATTGAGGTGGACGAGGAAGTCGACGATGTTCTGCCGCTCGCGCGGGATTGTCTTGAGATATTCGGCGAGCAGGGCAGTTGCGGCTTCCTTCGAAAGATAAGGCGCGAGCTCTTCGTCGAATTCGGCCGGATAGGCGAACGGAAAATCGGCCGCGGCCGGTTCGACGAAGAAGTCGAACGGGTTGATCACCGACATATCGGCCAGCAGATCGACCGTGATGCTGAATTCAGCCGTGCGCTCGGGAAAGACGTAGCGGGCGAGCCAGTTGCCGTTCGGGTCCTGCTGCCAATTCACGAAGTGTTCGGCCGGCTCGACCTTCAGCGAATAGGCACGGATCGCGGTGCGGCAATGCGGCGCGGGCCTGAGCCGGATGATCTGCGGCCCGAGACTGATCGGGCGGCCGTACCGATACCGGGTGACGTGCTGGAGGGCGACAAGGACGGACATGCCGATAGGCTAGCCAATCTAAGCGGTTGCAGGGCCAAAATAACTGCTCAAATACGAAGCAAAATCCGGGCCGCGGCCGGTGTGCGCGCCTGTCCGAGAACTAGCCGCCCCACAATTTGCGGCTGGCAATGCCCGCGCCCTCGACCAGTGCCCTGAGCTTGGCCCAGGCCACGTCCGGATGAACCTCGTCGCCCGCGCCCGAGGTGCCGAAGCCGCAGTCGGTGCCGGCGATCACGCGCTCGCGCTCGACCACGTCCGCGAAGCGGATGATCCGCTGCGCCACCAGCTCCGGATGCTCGACCAGATGCACGCAGTGCGACACCACGCCCGGAATGAGCAGCCTGTCGGCCGGCAGCTTCACATCTTCCCAGATCTGCCACTCGTGCTCGTGGCGCGGGTTGGCCGCCTCGATCACGAAGGCCGCCGCACGGACCTGCAGCATGAGATCGACGAAGTGCTTCAGCTCGAAGTCATGCACGCGCGGGGCGATGTTCGTGCTGTAGCAGGTGTGGAACCGGACCTTGTCCTCGGGGATGCCGCGCAGCGCGTAGTTCAGCGCCTCGACCCGCACAGCGATGAACTTGCGGCAATCGTCGATCGTCGCCTCCACCGCGCGATTGTAATGCGTCGCCATCCGCGGGTCGTCGATCTGCAGGACGAAGCCGGCATCGACGATGGCGAGGTATTCGACCCGCATCGCGTCCGACAGCGCCGCAAGGTATTCCTCGTCGGACTTGTAGTGCTGGTTTTCGTAATAGAGCTCGAGGTTGGAGGGTGAGATCGCGGTGACAAAGACATCCTCGTGGCGCCGGCCGTGAAGCGCCGACTTGAGATTGTCGAGATCGACCCGCAATTCATCCTGGCCGTCATATTTGATCGGCCCGGCGCAAACCAGCGCCTTCGGCCGCGCGGTGCGCTTGGCAACGAGCGCGCCGGAGCGCGCCGCGTGCATCACCTTCAGATCCTCGTAGGCTCCGGCGAACTCGATCGAGTCTCGCGTCGCGGTGCGAAAGCGCACCGGGCTGTCGATCTCCTTGAGCCCGCCAAGCCGGGCGCGGGCGTAAGCCATCCAGTTGAACTTGCTGTGCTCGCCGTCGCCGATCACATCGATGCCGGTGTCGACCTGCTGCTGGACGACCTCATCGATGGCGCGTTTCACCCGCGCGGCGAACGCGGCCCTGTCGTAGGGCTCGTCCAATTCCTTGGCGTTCAGCATCGCGACAAGATCGCCCGGCCGCGGCAGGCTGCCGGTGTGGGTGGTCAGGATGCGGCTGACGCTGCGTTGCATTCAAACTTCTCACGACGTCGCAGAAAAAATGCGCGAAGGGACCATAGCAATTTTTGAAGATTTCCCGGAAGCCAGCGTAAGCTGTTGGGCAACAAGATGGGCAGGGACGAACAAGGAGCTTGTGCCGTGCGACGCCGTGACATGCTCGCTCTGGCCGCAGCGACGGCCGCTATGGCCTTGCGTCCGCTCAACGCACTCGCGCAAGCCGATGCGAATTGGCCCACCGGCAACGTCACCCTGGTCTTTATCGTGGCACGCCGCCATCGATCACCGACCTGATCTCCGGCCAGGTGCAGGCGACCTTCGCCAGCGGCGTGTCGCTGCTGCCGCATGTCCGCAGCGGCGCGCTGCGCGCGCTCGGCTTCGGCACGCCAAAGCGCATTGCCGCTGCGCCCGACATCGCGGCCGGTGCTGAAACGGTGCCGGGCTTCGAGGCCTCGTCCTGGTATGGCGTGGTCGCGCCCGTGGCACGCCCGACGCGATCGTGCAGCGGCTCTATCCCGGAAATCCGCAAGGCGATGGCGTCGCCGGAGATCGCGCGGCGGCTGAACACCGAAGGCGCCGAGCACTGGGATGTTTCGCCGGTCGACTTCCGCAGCTATGTAGCGGCCGAGATCCAGCGCTGGAAACGCGTGATCGAGGCCGCCCGCATCCGCGTCGAGTCGCGGCCACGCCGTGGCTGATGGAGGGCTGCGCGCGGTTCGATTATCGCGCCGACAGGTTGGTTCGCTTGCTTGTTGCGGCGCGCAGCGGGTATTGAGCGGTCATATTGTTCCGCGTTTGCGCCAACGCGTCCATGAAGTCCGCAAACCAGACATGGATGGAGGATTGCCGCAATGCCTTCATCATCGCTGACCACCGTTCGATTCGTTCCGGCTGCGGCATGGCAATGGCCGCGGCGAGCTTCTGTGCCATCCCGTCGATGTCGTGCGGATTGACCAGGACGGCGGCGTCCAGCTCGCGTGCGGCGCCGGCAAATTCCGACAGCACCAGCACGCCGGGATTGTCCGGGTTCTGCGCCGCGACATATTCCTTTGCCACCAGATTCATGCCGTCATGGAACGGCGTAACGAGGCCGACCGCGGCCGTGCGGTAGAATCCCGCGAGCGTCGACTGGCTGAATCCCTTGTTGAGATAGCGGATCGGCGTCCAGTCCACCTCGCCGTGCCGGCCGTTGATCCGGCCGGCCTGAAAGGCGAGCTTGTCCTGCAATTCGCTGTAGCTTTCGATGGCCGAGCGGGAGGGCACGGCAATCTGCAGAAACTGCACGTTGCGTTTGAGCTTCGGATGCTCGGCGAGCATCCGGTCGAACGTCTTGAAGCGGTTGATCAGGCCCTTGGAATAGTCGACGCGGTCGACGCCGATCACCAGCTTGCGACTCTGCAGGCTTTCCCGGAGCCGCTGCACCTCGGCATCGCTTGAGGCCTGGCCGGCAAACGCGGCGAACTCATCGGCATCGATGCCGATCGGGAAGGTCGCAATCCTGCAGCGCCCGTATTTGGTGTCGAACGCGCCATCGATACAGCTCAGATCGAATTCGGCTTCCACATAAGCGATGAAGTTGTTGGAGTCTTCCTGGGTCTGGAAGCCGATCAGATCGTAAGCCAGCATGGCGTCGACGATCTCGCGATGCTGCGGCAAGGCGGCAATGGTCGCCCGCTCGGGCCAGGGCGTGTGCAGAAAGAAGCCGATCGGCTGGCGGATGTGCAGCTTTCTCAGCTCTTCGCCAAGGCACAGGAAGTGGTAGTCCTGCACCCAGAAGCGCGCGTCCGGCTTTTCGAAGCGCAGCAGCGCGCGCGCCATATAGCGGTTGACCTCGCGATAGGAAGCGTAGTGCTGCTTGCCGCATTGCAGCAGATCGGTGCGGGAGTGCAGCGCCGGCCACAGCGCCGAGTTTGAATAGCCTTCGTAGAAATTGGCGTAATGCGTCTCCGGCAGGTCGACGGTCGCAAGCGCGCCGCAGCCCAGCGCCTCGATCGACGCGAGCGCGCCGCGATCCTGCGGTTTCTGGAACTTGCCGCTGGAACCAACCCACACCGCGCCAAAACTTTTGACAGCGGGCAGCAGGGCGGAGGCAAGCCCGCCCATGATCGGCTCGCCAGTCGATACACGGGCGACCCTGTTCGATACCACGATAACTGTCATGATTGCTCCACCGTCCCGACAACAACATTGTTCCGCCCTGAATGTTCCGCATGCGCGGCGTTCATCTGAGATTCAGGAAAGCGGCGCGGCGGCGGTGGCGTTGGAACCCGGGAACCGTCACAGTCTTGATAGGCGGTAATCGGAGAGGCGGCGATGACCGATGCGAGCGAAGCTGCCCGGTGGGGTGTCGAGCCGGGCTATCACGATATGTTGGGTGGCTGGCACACGCCGACACCGCTGGCGCTGCAGGAGCTCACCGCGGTGCTTCGCGCCGGCCGGAGCGAGCCTGTGGCCATGCCGTCCGGAAAGCCGGCCGTGGCCTGGCAATGCGGCGACAGGCGGATGTGGGGCCTGTCAGTGCCGCTTTATGCGCTGCGCTCGGCGCAGAACTGGGGGCACGGCGATTTCGGCGACCTGGCGCGGCTCATCGAAACGGTGAGCGCGCTCGGCTGCGGTGCCGTCGGGCTCAATCCGTTGCACGCGTTGTTTCCCGACCGCCCCGAAGATGCGAGTCCTTATTCTCCGAACAGCCGGCTGTTTCTCAATCCGCTCTACATCGACCTCGACGCCGTCGACGAGTTTCCCGGCCTTGCGGCACTAGGCCTCGAAGCGGACGTCGCGGCGCTGCGCGCGACGGACATCGTGGCTTATAAGCGGGTGGCGGAGGCGAAACTGGCCGCGCTGCGCGCGTGCCATGCACGGTTTGGCAACGCGCCAGACGCGCGGCAGCGGGACTTCGACGCGTTCCGGCGCGGGCAGGGCGGCGACCTCGTGCGGTTTGCCGCGTTCGAGGTCTTGCGCCAGCGGTTCGCCGGCAGACCTTGGCGGGAATGGCCGGAGCCGTGGCGAAGTCCCGACGATGCGCGGCTTGGCCGGTTCTGCGCCGAGCACGCCGACGCCGCAGGTTTTCAAATGTATGTCCAATGGCTCGCCGACAGCCAGCTTCAGGCCTGCCAGCAACTGGCGCGACGCCGCGGCATGCCGATCGGCCTCGGCGTCGATCTCGCGGTCGGCGCGGATCCGGCGGGCGCCGACGCCTGGGCGGGGCAGGGCGACATGCTGATCGGCGTCTCGGTCGGCGCACCGCCGGATCAGTTCAATCCCGCCGGTCAGGACTGGGGTTTGACCTCATTCAATCCGCACGCGCTTGCCGCTTCAGACTTCGAACCCCTGCGCCGCCTGCTGCGGGCGACGATGCGTCACGCGGGCTCACTCCGCATCGACCATGTTCTCGGGCTGATGCGGCTTTATCTCATCCCGCGCAGTGGCGGCGCGGCGGAGGGTGCCTATGTCCGCTTCCCGCTCGAGGGGATGTTGACGGCCGTCGCCGAGGAAAGCGCAAAGGCACGCTGCGTCGTCATCGGCGAAGACCTCGGGACCGTGCCGGACGGGCTCCGCGAGGCGCTGGCGCGCCGCGGGTTGTGGCGATACTTGGTCTTGCTGTTCGAGCGGGAGCGCGACGGCGCGTTCCGCGCGCCGGATCGCTATCCGGCGAATGCGCTTGTGACCTTCACCACCCATGATCTTCCGACGTTCGGCGGGTGGATGTCGGGGAAGGACATGATCCTGAAGCGATCCGTCGGCGTCGATCCCGGGGAAAGCGACGAGGCCCGGGCGCAGTCACACGCGGCGCTGCGTGCGGCGTTGGCGGCGCATGGGCCCGGCAACGATTTTCCGGCGGTCGCGCATTATCTGGCACGCACGCCTGCGCGGCTGGTGATGGTGGCGCTGGAGGACGTTCTCGGCATTGTCGATCAAATCAACATCCCGGGCACGTTCGACCAATATCCCAATTGGCGCAACCGCATGCCGCTCTCGCTCGAGGCGCTGAAGGCGAACCGGACGCTCAATCTCGTCGCGGAAATCTTTTCTCAGGCCGGGCGCGCTTCCAGCACCTGATCGCCGAACTCGCTCGTGACCCAATCGATATCAGCAAGCGTCGGCAGTCCGGCCTCGTTGCCGAGCTTCTGGATCTTGAAAGCCGAGGCTGCTGCGGCAAACCGGAAGTGGTCCGACCAGCTCCGTTTCCGGTGCGTCAGGTAGGACCACATGTAGGCGCCGTGGAAGACGTCGCCGGCCCCGCTGGTGTCGATCACGTGGCCGGGCGGCACGTTGAGCGCCGGCGTGGTGCGGGGCGGGCTGTCCTTCTCGTACCACAACAGCCCATGCTCGCCGAGCGTCACGCCGCCGACCTTGCAGCCGTGGCTGCGCAGATGGGCCAGCATCCTCTGCGCGGTCATGTCCATCTGCTCGCAGAAGCGCTCGGAGACGATGGCGACGTCGATGTAGTTCAAGACCTGCTGGGTGTTGCTCCTGACGCCGCCTCCGTCCAACGACGTGAGGATGCCGGCCTCGCGGCAGGCCTTTGCATAGTAGAGGGCTGCGTCGGACTGATGCCCGTCGATATGCAGCGCCTGGAATTGGTTGACATCAAGCTTTGGAAACGGTTCGCGATAGTCATCGTCGCGGCAGCGCACGATGGCCCGTTTGCCATGATTGGGCATGACGAACGACAGCGACGAGGTCTTCACCAACCGCGAATGGATCGTCAACGAATAGTGTTCGGCCATTTCCATGAACATGCGGCCGAGCCAATCATCCGCATGGGTGGTGATCAGGTCCACCTCGGCGGAAAGCTTGGCGCAGCAGAATGCTGCGGTTACGGCGTTGCCGCCGAAAGAAACGGCATAGTCCTGGGCGACGTATTTTTCGTCGCCGGTCGGGATGTGATCGGTCAGGAACGTCACATCGATATAGCTGTGGCCGATGAACAGGGCGCGCGGTCTGGTCATGATGCACTGTCACGAGGTTGTCGGCATCCGCCAGATATCGGCGGCGTATTCGCTGATGGCACGGTCGGATGAGAACCAGCCCATGCGGGCGGTGTTCTCGATGCTCGATTTCCACCATGCGGCGGAGTCTTGCCACATCGCATCGACGCGGCGCTGCGCTGTCCAGTAGGCATCGAAATCGGCCGCGACCATGAACGGATCGTAGTCGCGCAGCGAGGCCACGATCGGCGCATAGCGCACGGGATCGTCGTGCGACAGCTCGCCGCTTTCGAGGCTGTCGATCACGGCGGCGAGTCTCGGGCCGATGACGTCCCGGCCGCGCAACTCCGCCTTTCGGCGAGCCTCGACCTCGTCGGCGCTCAGACCGAAAATCACCACGTTGTCGCTTCCGACATGATCGCGGATTTCGACGTTGGCGCCGTCAAGCGTTCCGATCGTGATCGCGCCGTTGAGCGCGAGCTTCATGTTTCCGGTGCCGGACGCCTCCATGCCGGCGGTCGAAATCTGCTCGGAAAGGTCCGCGGCGCTGACGATCCGTTCGGCGAGCGACACGCCGTAATTCGGCGCAAAGACGATCTTCAGGCGGTTGCCGACGACAGGGTCGTGGTTCACGAACCCCGCCACGTCATGGATGAGCTTGATGATGAGTTTCGCGCGCTGGTAGCTGCCGGCGGCCTTGCCGCCGAAGATCTTGACCCGGTGCGGCCACGGCGCATCGGGCCGCTCCCGGATGGCCTGCCATAGCGCAACGGCTTCGAGAATGTTGAGAAGCTGGCGCTTGTATTCGTGAATGCGCTTGATCTGGACGTCGAACAACGCGGCCGGCTCGACGGCAATGCCCGTCAGATCGCGGAGCGTACCGGCCAATCGCTCCTTGTTCCGCGCGCGCACCGCGGCGTAGCGGGCGACGAATGCCGGATCGGTGGCTTTTTCGGCGATCCGGCAGAGGTGCCGGGCGTCGTCGACGCTGCGTTCGCCGAACTCGTCGCGCAGGAGCGCGACGAGCCCTTCATTGGCTTCCAGCAACCAGCGGCGGAACGTAATGCCGTTGGTCTTGTTGACGATCCGTGTGGCAGAGGCCTTCGCAAGGTCCCCGAATACCGTGCGGCGCAACAGCTCCGTGTGCAGCGCCGAGACGCCATTGACGCAGTGGGAGCCGACGAAGGCGAGATGTCCCATGCGGACGCGCCGAATGTCATCCTCGTCGATCAGCGAGATGCGCGAGATGAAGTCCGGATCGTCGAAACCGCGCTCGCGAGCAGATTGCAGATGGAGCCAGTTGATCAAGTAGATGATCTGCAGATGCCGGGGCAGCAACTGGCCGAACAGGGAAACCGGCCAGCTTTCGATCGCCTCGGGGAGCAGCGTGTGATTGGTGTAGCTCAGCGTCGAGCGCGTGATGGTCCAGGCTTTTTTCCAGGAATAGTCATGCTCGTCGATCAGAATCCGCATGAGTTCGGCGACGGCAATCGCCGGATGCGTATCGTTGAGCTGGATCGCCGCATAGCTCGGCAAAGAGTCGAGTGTGTCGTGCTCGGACAGATGACGCTGGATCAGGTCCTGCAACGAGGCTGACGTGAAGAAATACTCCTGTCGCAGCCTCAGCTCCTGGCCCTCCGGCGTGCTGTCATTCGGATAAAGGACTCCGGAAATGGCCTCGGCGCGAATGCGCGGACCCGCGACATTGCGGGAGTAGCCGCTGAACTGGCTTGGGTGCGTCTGGCGGGCGCACCACAGCCGCAACGTGTTGGCATGGCGGCCGTGCCATCCGGCGATCGCCATGTCGTAGGCCGTGGCGAGCACGGTCTCGGCCGGATGCCAGATGGCCGGCGCGGTGTCTTGGTCGCCGCCGGAGTACTCGACCGTGCCGCCGAAATGGACCGGAAACGTGTGATCGGGCCGCGGGAATTCCCAGACGTTTCCATGGGCCAGCCACGGGTCGGGATATTCCTCCTGCCAGCCGTGATGAAAGCGCTGCTCGAACAGGCCTTGCTCGTAGCGAATGCCGTAGCCGAAGGCGGGAAGGCCCAGGGCCGACATGCCGTCCAGGTAGCAAGCGGCGAGCCGCCCGAGGCCGCCGTTACCGAGGCCGGGATCGGGCTCGCAGCCGCGCAGGTTGTCGAGGTCGACGCCGAACGATGCCAGAGCTTCGCGGGCCTGCCGAAGCAGCCCGAGGTTGACCAGGGCGTCGAACAGCTGCTTTCCAAGCAGGAACTCGATCGAAAAATAATACACCCGCTTTTTCCGCTGCTGCGTGGCCTGTTGCGACGAGCGCATCCAGACGTCGACAACGCGATCGCGCACCGCAAGCGCGGTAGCGGTGTACCAGTCTTGCTTCGATGCGACTTCGGGGTCCGTGCCGAGCGCGTAGGTGAGCTTGTTGGCAATGGCATTCCGAAGCGCCTGCACGTCGCCTGCAAAGGCTGGCTGCCGGATGTTGAGCGATGCGCGAGATTCCATGCGTTCCTTTCCAAAGACGTCCGCGGGCTCACTTGTCGAACTGCCGATTGGTGAAACGGGCGTTTCCCAGGCCCGTACCAATCGTCAGGACGCCCCAGTGTTTGATGTCGGTCATGAACGGCACCTCGCTCAGGCCCTGGATCACCGCGTCGTTGTGGATGAGAATTGCCGTCTCGTCGTCACCGATCCGGGGAATGGCTTCGCGAATCTCGTGTGGCAGGTTGAAGTCCTCCCCCGCCCAGTTTCCCGGCAGGTTCTGCGCCCCGCGGTCGATTGAGCCGTCCTCCTCGATCAGGCCGGGACAGCCGATGCCGATGAACGGAGCGAGGCGGAGTTTCTCCTTGTTCGCGGCACGAATGAGGCGCTCGAGCATTCCGATCAGCTCCTTCACGGCCTTGTCGCGCTTGAGCTTCTCGTCGGCGTGACGCCAGAGTTCCGATTTCCAGACCTTGGTCTTCTCCAATTCGGGCGATTTCTTGAGATTGAGCTCGACCACGCCCGCCCGCATGTTGGTGCCGCCGATGTCGACCGCGAGGATTGCGTCGTGCCCCTTGAACAACCAGGCCGGCGCCAGGTGACCTGCCCCGATCAGGCCTGCGTCGTCGGGATGATGGCGGATCGGCTGAACTTCGATGTCGATCTTGGCGGTTTTCAGCAGCACCGACACGCGGCCGATCACGAGCTCGCCGACCCGGCTGTCGCGCAGGCCGCCGCCGACCACGATCCGCTCGGTGTCCCGCCAGGCCTTGGTCTTCAGATACCGCCGGATCACCGCCGAAAGTTCCTGCGAGAACTCCTCGATCGCGGCATGCACCACGCCCGCCGCCTCCGGATCGCCCTTGGCCAGCAACGCGTCGATCCGGTCTTTGGTCAGCTCGTGGGTGTCGCCGCGGCCGATCGGATCGTCGCCGTTCCGGCGCAGGTTCTTGCGCAGCACGTCGAGAATTTCGCGGAACGCCCGCTTGTTGGCGCGGTCGCCGACAAAGCCGTCTTCGTCGCGCAGCTCGATATTGTAAGAGTCGACCAGGACTGAAGGCAGTCGTGACGCGCCATGCGCCGCGATCGCCGGACCCTCCTGGGTCTTTTCCTTGACCTTCGCCGCCATTCGCAAGCTCCCTTGTGTCCCCCTGTAGCCCGGTGGCGGCCTATCGCGATGTCCGTGCCTTGCGTGTTCGGCTGGCTCCGCGCTTTGTTGCCTGGCGCTTCCGGGCCACGTCATGCCTCGCTGAGGAGCTCGAGCGCTTCGGCTGCGCGCGAAAGCCACGCCCGCACCGCTGCCGGATCGTCGAAACAGCCGTCGGTGCCGGCGATGGTGCGCCCGACCGAAAAGCAGCGGCCGTGGTAGTCGGGAATGATTGGAAAGACGGTTTCGTCGGTGACGTCGTCGCCGATGAAGATCGGCTGCCGGCCGGCGAACGCCGGCTCGTGCATCATGGCGTGGACGCCGCTCGCCTTGCTCAGCCCGGCGGGCTTGATCTCGACGACGAACTTTCCGTGCATCACCTCCACGGCGTCGGGAGGAAGCAGTTCGCGAATTCGGTCCACGGCCTCGATCACGGCCGGACCTTTCTCCGGCGCAAGGCGATAGTGCAGGGCGAGTGCATAGCCCTTGTCCTCGATCAGCACGCCGCGGCCGAGTTTCGAGATCAACGCGAATTCGCGTTTGATCGTTTTCGGCAGCGGTGGCGGGGTGGCACCGTCGTTGGATGCGATGTCGGGGCGGAACTCGGCGCCGTGGCCGCCGACCGCGGGGAGCAGCAGCGGCGAAAAGATCAGGTCGATGTCGGCGATGGAGCGGCCGCTGACGAAGGCCACCGCGCCGTCGAGGCCGGTGTAGAGCAGTTTCAGCGTCTCGAGCAGCTCGGGATCGACCCAGACCTCGCGCGGAGTTGGCGCGAAATCGAGCAGCGTCCCGTCGATATCGAGAAGAAGCGCGGTGGATTTTCTGGAAAACGGGAGGATCTCGTCAGGATCGATATTCATCGGAGGTATGCACCCTGATTGCGTGGGACGTATGCACCCTGTGCCCGTCACCGAACACAACGTGGGAAAACGTATGGATATTGAGCTGGTTCCATCGGCGCGGGCCCGCCGATGGGCAACCCTGAGCAGTTGATGTCAGCCGGGCTCCGCCGATGCCTCGTGTCGAACCGGTCGCCGCGTCACGGACCGCGGGCGGCTCTGGCGCCCATCAGGCCCAATACCAGGAGCACCAGGAAAACCACAACGAAAATGTAGAACAGGATGCGAGCGACATCCGCGCTCGCAGCCGACAGATTGGTGAAGCCGAACAGCGCCGCCACCAGCGACACCAGCAGCATGATCAGTGCCCACTTCAGCAAAGACATGTCTTGTCCCTTTTCAACCGCATGAATTTCCAAATCCGATCCGAGGGTGTTGGTTCCCCTTCGGCTGCGGTGTCGCCCAGCCGGGCACCTTCACCGGAGCGTGGCGCAAAGCAGGATCAGGAGCCGATGCGGAAGCGCGCAGCATCGTAACCGTGCGCCCTCGCTACGACGCACGACGCGGCGGATACATCGTGAAAGCGTTGCCGCCGCGCCTCGCGTCGGTGCCGTGGCCTAGATCCGTCCCATGAGCAGCAGGATGATCAGGATAATGACGATCAATCCGAGGCCGCCTGACGGGTAATAGCCCCAGCCGGAGCTGTATGGCCAGGTCGGCAACGCACCGATCAGCAACAGAATCAGAATGACCAGCAAAACCGTGCTCAACATGGTCGCCTCCTTGTGACAGAGCAACCCTTTGCGGTTGGAATTGGTTCCCATCGCGGAACCGAATCCCGGTCATCGCGCCTCAGGGGAGAGGCGGTTTTTGGCGAGCGATCTGCTCCGCCGGAACGCGCCGGCCGCATTCGCGTTGTGCCCGAATAACGAGGGCGACGTCATGTCCGAGATATCGATGCCGGTGCTGCAAATCCGCAATTCCAACGGCGGAGCCTGGTGCGTCCACGCCGAATTTCCCGACGGAAGCTTCGAGGACATCGGAGGATTCAAGACGGAAAACGAGGCCAACGAATGGATCGCCAAGGACCTCCAACGCTGGCTGGAAAAGCGTGAAGGAAAATCCGGCACCTGAGCGAGCGTGTGATCGATCAGCGGGTGCGAGCATCTGAAGATGCCCATCACTCCCGCGGCTTGCCCGCGAACGCAACGATCGAGAGCGGCGGGGCGTGGAATTTGGCGCCCGGCCGCTCGGAGATGTCTTCGGCGAGCACCGACCCGATGCTGCTGTCGAGAACACGGGTCCAGCGCGCGACGTTGAGCCAGGGCGGAAACGTCATTTCGATCTCGCTCGGGGCGGCGTTGAACGTGAGCAGCAGCGCTTCGCCATCGGGGCTCGACGGCGCCAGCACGTAGGCGATAAACCGGCCTTCGGGAAAGTGCCAATCCTCCTCGCGCATCTCGGTGCCGTCGGGCCGCAGCCACAGCACGTCGTGGCTGCCGTCCGCCTTCTTGCCTTCGAGCCAGTGCCGCGTCCGCAGCTGCGCGAACCGCTTGCGCAGTCTTGCGAGGCCACTGACAAAGTCCGTCATGTCGTCGCCGGCGCGGCCGAGTCCTGACCAATCGACCCAGCCGATCTCGTTGTCCTGACAATAGGCGTTGTTGTTGCCGGCCTGGCTGTTGCCGACCTCGTCACCCGCAAGCAGCAGCGGAATTCCCTGCGCGACGAAAAGCGTCGCCAACTGATTCCGCCGCAGCAGACGTCGCCGCTCGATGATGGACGGATCGTCGGTGGGACCTTCGACCCCGCAATTGAGGCTGATGTTGTCGTCGGAGCCGTCGTGGTTGGCCTCGCCGTTCGCCTCGTTGTGCTTGTGCTCGTAGCTGACGAGGTCGGCCAGCGTGAAGCCATCGTGCACCGTGACGTGATTGATGCTGGCCCGCGGGCTGCGACCGTGGTGACGGAATTGGGCCGCCGATCCGGTCAGCGCGCCGGCAAGCTCGCCGAGCAGGTTGCCTTCGCCGCGCCAGTAGCGCCGCACGATCTTGCGGTAGACGTCGTTCCACTCCGACCAGCCCGGCGGAAAGAAGCCGACCTGATAGCCGCCCTGGCCGATGTCCCACGGCTCGGCAATCAGCTTGACGTCTGCCAGCACCGGGTCCTGGCGGATGGCGGCAAAGAACGCGGCGTGCGGATCGAATGCCGGCATGCGGCCGAGCGTGCTCGCGAGATCGAAGCGGAAGCCATCGATATGAAACACTTCGACCCAGTAGCGCAGCGAATCCATCACCATCTGCAGGACGCGCGGATGGGTGAGGTTCAGCGCGTTGCCGGTGCCGGCGTAGTTTTCATAGAAGCGCGGCTGGTCCGGCACCAGCCAGTAGTAGGCGGCGTTGTCGATGCCGCGGTAGCAGAGCGTGGGACCGAGATGATTGCCCTCGCAGGTGTGGTTGTAGACCACATCGAGGATTACCTCGATGCCGGCGCTGTGCAGCTCGGCAACGGTCGAGCGGAACGCGTTGCGGACGTTGCCGGAAAAATAGCGCTGCTCGGGCGCGAAAAAGCACAGCGAGTTGTAACCCCAGTAATTGCTGAGGCCGTGCTCCGGGAGATGGCGTTCATCGAGGAACGAATGGATCGGCAGCAGCTCGATCGCGGTGACGCCGAGCTTGTGCAGATGCTCGATCATCGCCGGTGATGAAAGCCCGCGGTAGGTGCCGCGCAATTCCTTGGGCACATCCTCGCGCAGCTGCGTCAGGCCTTTGACGTGCGCCTCGTAGATGATCGTGCTTTCCCAAGGCACGTGCGGACGGCGGTCCTCGCCCCAGGTGTAGGCCGGGTCCACCACGACCGACTTGAGCATGAACCTCGCGTTGTCGCGGCGGTCGAACGACAGATCCTCGCGCCTGTGGCCGACGCGATAGGCGAGGTGCGCGTCGGTCCAGTGAAACGTGCCGCCGAGCCGCTTGCTGTAGGGGTCGATCAGGAGCTTGTGCGGATTGAAGCGGAAACCCGATTCCGGGTCGTACGGCCCGTGCACGCGATAGCCGTAGAGCTGGCCGGGCTGCGTCGACGGCAGGTAGCCGTGCCAGACGTCGTCGGTGCGCTCCGGCAGCTCGATGCGATCGAGCTCGTTGCGCCCGAACTTGTCGAACAGGCACAGCTCGACCTTCTCGGCGCTCGAGGAGAACAGCGCGAAATTCGTGCCTTTGCCGTCCCAGGTCGCGCCGAGCGGATGCGGCGAGCCGGCGGCGATGCGCCGGTCAGACTTCCGGAACGAGATAGACGGCAGCAAGCGGCGGGAGGACAACATGAAGCTCCGGACTGTCGGCTGTCACAACCGCGGTCGCATGGCCCGCGTTCCCAACGTTGCTGCCTCCATAAACGGCAGCGTCGGTGTTGAGCACCTCGCGCCAATTGCCCGCGAACGGTACGCGGATGCGGTAGTTGTGCCGCACCGCGGGGGTGAAGTTGACGGCGACGACGCAGCGCGCGTTGGGATCGCGGCCCTTGCGCAGCCACGCGAACACGCTCTGGTTGGCGTCGTCGGTGATGAGCCACTCGAAGCCGTTGCCGTCGCAGTCGAGCTGGTGCAGCGCCGGCGTCGTGCGATAAAGCTGGTTGAGATCGCGGACCAGGTTCTGCACGCCGAGATGTGGCTGATGTCCCAGCAAGTGCCACGGCAGGCTCACGTCGTGATTCCACTCGGTGTCCTGGCCGAACTCGCAGCCCATGAACATCAGCTTCTTGCCGGGATGGCCGAACATGAAGCCATAGTAGGCGCGGAGATTGGCGAAGCGCTGCCACGCATCGCCCGGCATGCGGCCGAGGATCGAGCGCTTGCCGTGCACCACCTCGTCGTGTGAGAGCGGCAGGATGAAGTTCTCGAAGAAGGCGTAGTGCAGGCCGAACAGGATGCTGCCGTGATGGAAACGGCGGTGGATCGGCTCCTTGGAAATGTAGTCGAGGGTATCGTGCATCCACCCCATGTTCCACTTGTAGCCGAAGCCGAGTCCGCCCCAGTCGACCGGACGCGACACCATGGGCCATGCGGTCGACTCCTCGGCGATCGTGGCGGCGTGCGGATGGCGCGCATATAGCTGCGTGTTGGTACGGCGCAGGAACTCGATCGCCTCGATGTTCTCGCGGCCGCCATACTTGTTCGGGATCCAGCCGCCCTGCGGCCGGCTGTAATCGAGATAGAGCATGGAGGCGACCGCGTCGACGCGAAGTCCGTCGATGCCGTAGCGCTCGAGCCAGAACAGTGCGTTGGAGACAAGGAAGTTTGTGACCTCGACGCGGCCGTAGTTGTAGATCAGCGTGTCCCAGTCGAGATGCCGGCCTTGCTGCGGATTGGCGTGCTCGTAGAGTGCGGTGCCGTCGAAGTGGGCAAGGCCGTGCGGGTCGTCGGGGAAGTGCCCCGGCACCCAGTCGAGCAGCACGCCGAGGCCTGCGCGATGGCAGGCGTTGACCAGCTCGACGAAATCCTCCGGTGAGCCGAACCGGCTGGTCGGCGCGAACAGGCCGGTCGGCTGGTAGCCCCACGAGCCGTCGAACGGATGCTCGGCGATCGGCAGGAGCTCGATATGGGTAAAGCCCATGTCGGCGGCGTAGCGCGGAAGCTGCGCGGCCAGCTCACGGTAGGTGAGCCAGCGGTTGTTCTCCTCGGGCTTTCTTCGCCACGAGCCGAGGTGGACCTCGTAGATCGATATCGGCGCGTCGAGCGCATTGGCGTTGTGCGGAAGCCGCGCCGGCTGCGGCAGCTTCGCCGCGTCGATCACCACCGAGGCGGTCGAGGGGCGCACTTCGGCCGCGAACGCCATCGGGTCCGATTTCAGCGGCAGCATCAGGCCGTCAGGACCGATGATTTCGTATTTGTATTTGTCGTAGGGCCTGACCTCGGGGACGAAGATCTCCCAGTAGCCATGGCCGCGCGCGCGCATGGCGTGGCGGCGGCCGTCCCACAGGTTGAAGTCGCCGACCACGCTGACGCGGCGGGCGTTCGGCGCGAACACCGCGAACGCCACGCCGTCCACCCCGTCATGGCGCATCGGGTGCGCGCCGAGCCTGTTGTAGAGCTCGAGATGGGTGCCTTCGCCGAGCAGATAGAGGTCGAGATCGGAGAGGATCGGCGGGAAGCGGTAGGCGTCCTCCATCTCGACCTCGCGGTCGCCGTAGCGCGCCTGCAACCGGTAATGCTGGTCGCCCGAGGCGACGCGGCCTGCGAACAGGCCGGCCTCGTGGATGCGCGGCAGCTCGCTGACCTGGCCGGCGTCGTCGATCACCTTCACGGTGGCGGCGTCGGGGAGGAACACGCGCACGACCGGCGCCTCGCCCTCGAAATGCAGGCCGAGATAGTTGAACGGGTCGGCGTGGCGGCCGCTGACGATCGCTTCCGCGGCAGGTGAGTGCGTCATGTCATCACCACGCCGTGCCGTGCCAGGATGCGCAATGTGCCATCCAGGGGAACGTGCAGCCACCCCGGACGGTTCATCAGCTCGTACTGCATTTCGTAGAACGCCTTTTCGAGCAGGAAGAAGTCAAGCAGGTTCTGCGCCTCTCGCGCGTCGGCCGGCCACAGGGAAGCTTCGGTGTAGGTCCGGCACGCGTTCCAGAATTCCTCGGTGGCCTTCTCGCGCCAGATCGCAAGCTTCGGCGGCAGCAACGCCCGCTCCTCCGGCGTCAGGTGGACCGCACTGAGCAGAGCCGATGTGGTCGAATAGTCGATCGAGCGGATCATGCCCGCGACGTCGCGCGCGGCCGGCACCTTGCGCCGCCGCTCCTCGAGCGTGCGGCCCGGCTCGCCCTCGAAGTCGAGGATGAAGGCGTCGTCCCTGACGATCAGAACCTGGCCGAGATGGAAGTCGCCGTGATGCCGGACCTTCAGCGCCGAAGTTTTCGGCGGCAGCAGCCCGTCGATGTGATCGGAGATCTGCTTGCGCCTCTGCAGCAGGCGATCGACGGCGGCCGCGCCGGCATCGTCCATTTCGTGACGCTTGGCGGCGAGCACGTCGAAGATCTGGCTGCTGCGTTCGAGCAGGCGCTCGGTCCATGCGGCGATGTCGGCCTCGCTGATCGGTTCTGGCGCGAAATCGGCAATGTCGGCCCGGCTGGCGAGCGCGGTTTGCAGTTCGCCGGTGCGCAGCCCGATCTGACGGATACGCTGCAAATAGGACGCAAGCTCGTGGCTCTGCTCGGGCGGTTCCGCGGCGGTGCCGCGCTGGTCGTCGATGAAACGGCCGAGATGTGCGGCGGTGACTGACCAGGCATCGCCCTGGTTGCCGACGAAGCGATGCACGACGGCAAGCGCGCTGTGCCTGCCGCTCTCGACCAGCTCCGCCGAGCCCAGAAGGTCGGGCACGTTCTTGTAGGCCGTGTGCTCCAGCAGGAAGCGGCCGACCTCGATCTCGGGATGGATCCCTTCATTGACCTTGCGGAGTATCTTGATGACGCAGGCTTGGTCGGCGACGACCGTGGTGTTGGACTGCTCGGGGTTCGGCGACGTGACCGCATCGCAGGCCGGCACGGGCATCTCGCGGAAAGCTGTGGTCGGACGGAACTCGACCGTGAGACCGTCCTGTCCGATGCTGCGGCCCTCGTGCACGGCCTTCAGCAGCGTCGCAACGAATTCGCGGTCGGACGCAGCATCGAGCAACGTGCCCTCACGGGACAGGCGGCGGACCGCGGCCATCACGTTCGCGCCGCCGCCGTCGATCAGGTCGGGGCGGGTCCATCGCACCATCAGCGGAATGAAATAGCGCGACACCGCTTGCTGCCTGTCCGGCACGTTGACGAATGCGAGCGCGATGCCGCCGGCGTCGTCTTCAAGCGGGATGACGGTATCGACCTTGGCGGTGGTGATGGCATGCGCCTTCTCGGCAAACCACCGCCGGTCGCGCAGGAACGCGGGCAGCACGTCGCTCTCGATCGCGTGACGCTCGCGGCCTGCGAACAGCGAATGCCAGCCGGCGATCCAGACCAGGGTCGTCAGCTCGCGGCTCGCCGGCTTTGGCGGGACCCTGACGTGGGGCTCGGACAGCTGGAACCAGTAGAACCCGTAGGGCGAGAGCGTAATCACATAGGGCGCCTCGCCAATGGGGGGAAAGGCGCTGCGGCCGAGCATCTCGATCGGTTCGCGGCCTTTCCAGGGGCTCAAGTCCAGCTCGGCGGCCTGCGCCGAGCGCGACATGTTGGCAACGCAGAGAATGGTGTCGTTCTCATATTCGCGCACGTAAGCGAGCATGGTGCGGTTGGCCGGGCGGATGAAGCGCAGGGTGCCGCGGCTGAAAGCCAGGCTGGAGCGGCGCACGCCGATCAGCCGTTTGGTCCAGTGCAGCAGCGAGGAGGGGCTGCGCTGCTGCGCCTCGACGTTGACCGACTGGTGACCGTAGACCGAGTCCATGATGACCGGCAGGAAAAGCCGCGCCGGATCGCAGCGCGAGAACCCGCCGTTGCGGTCGGACGTCCATTGCATCGGCGTGCGCACGCCGTTGCGGTCGCCGAGATAGATGTTGTCGCCCATGCCGATCTCGTCGCCGTAATAGATGATCGGCGTGCCGGGAAGCGAGAACAGCAGCGCGTTCATCAGCTCGATCTTGCGGCGGTCGTTGTCCATCAGCGGCGCAAGACGCCGGCGGATGCCGAGGTTGATGCGCGCGCGCGGATCGTTGGCATAGGTCGACCACAGGTAGTCGCGCTCGACGTCGGTGACCATTTCCAGCGTCAGCTCGTCGTGATTGCGGAGAAACAGCGCCCACTGGCAGTTCGCCGGAATGTCCGGGGTCTGGCGCATGATGTCGGCAATCGGGAAACGGTCCTCCTGCGCGATCGCCATGTAGATGCGCGGCATCAGCGGGAAGTGATAGGCCATGTGGCATTCGTCGCCGTCGCCGAAATAGGCGCTGACGTCCTCCGGCCACTGGTTGGCCTCGGCGAGCAAGAGCTTGCCCGGCTTGTAGGCGTCGAGCTCCTTGCGGATCTGCTTGATGACGGCGTGGGTCTCGGGGAGGTTCTCGCTGCTGGTGCCCTCGCGCTCGCACAGATAGGGGATCGCGTCGAGCCGGAAACCGTCCACGCCCATATCGAGCCAGCGGCGCATCACCTGGACGATCGCCCAGAGTACGCGCGGATTGTCGAAATTCAGGTCCGGCTGATGCGAGAAGAAGCGGTGCCAGTAGTAGGCGCCGGCCTCCGGGCACCAGGCCCAGTTCGATTTTTCCGTATCGGTGAAAATAATTCGGGTGCCGGAATATTTCTGGTCGTTGTCGTTCCAGACATACCAGTTGCGCGCGTCGGTGGTGGGGCCGCTGCGGCGCGCGCGCTTGAACCACGGATGCTGATCCGAGGTGTGATTGATCACGAGCTCGGTGATGACGCGAAGGCCCCGGCGATGGGCCTCGGTGATGAAGCGCTTGAAGTCGCGCAGCGAGCCGAAATCCGGATTGATGCGGCGGTAGTCGGCGATATCGTAGCCGTCGTCCTTGCCGGGGCTGGGATAGAACGGCAGCAGCCAGACCGCGTTGACGCCGAGGTCCTGGAGATAATCGAGCTGCTGCGTAAGGCCGATGAAATCGCCGATGCCGTCGTTGTTGCTGTCGGCGAACGCCTTGACGTGCAACTGATAGATGATCGCGTCCTTGTACCAAAGCTCCTTGTGGAGGTCCGGCTGCAACTCGATCTGCGGCAGGATGTTCACGACAAACGCTCGCCTCTAGCTTTCGCAGCGGAACAGCATGGCCGGATCGCGGGCGGGATCGATGGTCAGCCGCACGCCGCCCCATTCGATGGCGCGGCGTTCGCCGGTGACGAGATCGACGACGGCGCGCACCGGCTTGCGGTCACCGTCCGGGCCGATCATGAGATCGCCGAAGTGGAACCAGAAGGTGCGCGGCTGGGCGGTCAGGGCGACGGCCACGGCAACCGCATTGTCGCGCGCGACCGCCTCCTTGACGAAGCCGATCACCTCGGCGTCGTCGACCTGCGCGAAGCGGATGTCCGCGGTCTGCTGCAGCGCGCCATTCTCGCGACGGATGCGGTTGATGCGGCCGATATAGTCCTTGATGTTCCCCGGCTTGTTCCAGTCGCGCACCTTGATCTCGTATTTTTCGGAGTTGATGTATTCCTCGCGGCCGGGCAGCGGCTCGTGCTCGAGCAACTCGAACCCATTGTAGATGCCGTAGTTCGACGACATCGTGGCGGCGAGCGCGAGCCGCGATTTGAACATCCACGGCTCGCCCGATTGCAGATGCACGGGCAGGATGTCCGGCGTGTTGGTGAAGAAATTCGGCCGGAAGTAGTCACGCTCCGGATAGCGCGTGATCTCGGCGAGGTAGTCCTGGAATTCCGCCTTGTGCGTGCGCCAGGTGAAGTAGGTGTACGACTGGGTGAAGCCGAGCTTGGCAAGGCCCTTCATGATCTTCGGCCGCGAAAACGCTTCCGACAGGAACAGCACGTTCGGATTGCGCTCCTGGACCTCGCGGATCAGCCATTCCCAGAACGGAAACGGCTTGGTGTGCGGGTTGTCGACCCGGAAAATCTCCACGCCCTGCCGGACCCAGAACAGCACGACATCGCGCAGCGCCTGCCATAGCGCGATGCGGTCGGCGCAATAGAAATCCGGGTTGACGATGTCCTCGTATTTCTTCGGCGGGTTCTCGGCGTATTTGATCGAGCCGTCCGGCCGGCGGTTGAACCATTCCGGATGCTCGGTCAGCCAGGGATGATCGGGCGAGCACTGGATGGCGAAGTCGAGCGCCACCTCCATGCCGTGGCTCTTGCAGGCTTCGACGAAGTGCCGGAAGTCGGCCATCGTGCCGAGCTCGGAATGCACCGCGGTGTGGCCGCCCTCGGCGCCGCCGATGGCGTAGGGACTGCCGGGGTCGCCCGGCTCCGCCTTGACGCTGTTGTTGCGGCCTTTGCGGTTGGTCCGTCCGATGGGATGGATCGGCGTGAGGTAGACGACGTCGAAGCCGAGGCTTGCGATCTCCGGCAGCCGGGCGATGCAGTCGGCAAAGGTGCCGTGCTTGCCGGGCACCGTGCCCTGGCTGCGCGGGATCATCTCGTACCAGGCGCCGCCTCGCGCGCGCGGCCGGTCGGCGACCACCGGGACCGGGATGCTGCGGATCAGGTCGTTGCGGGCGAGGCTTGCGGCGGCAGCCTGTGCCAGCTCTTCGGCGAGCAGCACCGTGAGGCGCCGCGTCCGGTCGAACTCGCGCCGGGCGGCTTCGATCACCTGCCGGTTGTGCGGATCGTTTGATCGGAGCTCGCCGAGCAGCTCGCGGCCTTCGCGCACTTCAAGCGATACGTCGATGCCCGCGCCGGACTTGAGCAGCACGTCGCGCCGCCAGCTTCCGAAATGATCGGTCCAGGCTTCGATTACGAACAGATAGCGGCCGGGCTCAGGCGGCGTGAACGCGCCATGCCAGCGATCGTTGCCGTGCAGCGTCATGGGCTCATGCCGCCAGTCCGCATCGGCTTCCTTGCGCCACAGCAATTCGGCGGCAATCCGGTCATGGCCGTCGCGCAAGAGATCGGCCCACACGTCGATCCGTTCGCCGGCGATGCGTTTGACCGCGTAACGCCCGCCGTCGATGCTTGGATAGATGTCCTCAACCAGAAAGCGCGGCCCGGTGGGATCGTTCGGGGCGGCTTCGGGAAGATTGGTGATGTTCAACAGGCGTTGATGGGATGCCGCCAGGATTCGCGTCACGTCTGCACCAACCGGACAAGTGATCGACTTGTCCGGCGTTAACCGCTTCGTCGCCGCTTGGTTCCATCCGGATCCGAAGCGACACGGGCGTTCCGGAGCGGCGGCAGCCCCCTCAGATTCCGCCATCACCGGGGAAGAAACAGGTCTCTTTGCCCGAATAGACGAACAGCGTGGGTTTGCCTCCCGGAGCCGAGCGGCCCCAGTGGATCACGTCGTCGGGAATGCGCCGCCATTGCCCGCCGTCGAGCCAGTACCATTCGTCACCGCCGGTGGCTCGGCTGACCGTGAATTTGGTCTTCACGACATCGGCGTGGTCGCAGCACTTTTTGAATGAAAAGCGTATTTTGGCGGCCTCGGTGAGTTCGGCATTGCGATACCACTCCCGCACCTCGGGCGGGCTTGACGCATATTCCGGCTTCCATTCGGCATTCGACTGGCAAATGAGGGCGAGCGTGGCGCCGAGATAACAAAGGGGCCGTCTCACGCGGTTCTCTCCTGTCCGGAGGACGTCTCGCGGGCCCCATGCAGGAAACGAGGCGCCGGCGGTCCGCCCCCTCGTCCCTTTTCTGGACCATCAATTCCACGCCTGAGCACTGGTTCCTGCGCGGCGGAATTAATTGCTGCGCTTCCGCCGAGGCGGTCGGAACCGACCTCTTTCAGGTCACGTTGCCATTCCAAGGAGAGAAAGATGGCAGGAGAGAACACAAGGCGCAGCGAGACCGGTGCGGGGCTGCGCGGTCGCGACAAGCAGCAAGACGATTTGCGGGATCGCGACAAAGGGCAGGGCGTCGTCCGCGACGAGCGCGGCCAGGAGCAGCCGGCCGACAAACGCCGGGCACAGCAGAACAGTCGCGGCCAACAAAGCGCGGGTGTGCGGGCGCAAAAGGCGGCGGCTGAAGACGACACTCCATCGCCCGGCGAGCCGGCCCGCGGCGAGTGATTGGCTTGAACTTATTGGTTCCGCAAGCTGACACGCGTCCTGCTTAAGACCCCATGCTGGTGGTCAACGACGCGACCGGGCGGTCGCTCGCGAAGACGCTCGGGGCAGGGCGCGTGTGCCTGCTGCGCGGGCACGGCGCGGTGATCGCAACGAGCGAGCTCAGGGCCACCGTGATGGTGTCGATCGGACTGATGTGCAACGCGGCGATGCTGATCCAGGCGCACACGCTGTCGCAGGGCCGCGGCGACGCCGCGGTGAAGCATCTCAGCCCCGCCGAGATCGAGGCGACCTCGAAATCCTGCTCGGCCCGCTCGGATTGGAGCGGGCGTGGGAATACTGGCGGGTGCGCGCGGGCTTTCCGGCCCGGGAGGAGTAGCTATTCCACCGCCTCGAACCGGTAATAGCTCGAAAAGCGCAGCAGCGGCTCGTCGCTGAGCGCGAACAGCTGCGCGTCCGACGTGGCGCGGTGGCCGATCGCGCACCAGCACGGTGCCGCGATTGTGTCGCCGGCGCGCCAGGAGAAGCGCCGATCGCCGATGGTGCTTTCGCCCGAACCTTCGGTCACCAGGAAGATCGTGTTGGCGGTGGTGCGATAGCGCCGCGTGTTGGCGCCGACGGCGAGCCGCTCCATCGTCAATCCCATCGGCGGCATGCTCGGCGCTTCGAGCGTGACGCGAGGGCCGTGGAAGCCTTCGCCGTCGGCCGTCGCGGCATCGAGCCGGCGCGCGATGTCCTCGCGCTTGAAGCGGAACGGAGAGCTTTCCACCACGCGCTCGACCTTTTCGTGCTTGTCCGGATGCTCCTGATAAAACATCGGCTCGAGCAGGTGCGTGAGCGGCACGTCGAGCCCGTCGAACCAGTAGGCCGGCCGGTCGCCGTCATGGCCGTGGCCGTGCCAGCACCAGCCTGGCGTGAGCACCACGTCGCCGGTCTCCATCGGCATCTTCTCGCCGTTGACGGTGGAGAACGAGCCCTTGCCGTCGATGATGACGCGCAGCGCATGCGACGAATGCCGGTGCGACGGCGCCTTCTCGCCGGGCAGGATCATCTGGTAGGCGCAGACCAGCGTGCGCGTGGTTTCGAAGTTGGCGCCCGGCGCGGGATTGCGCATCACCAGGTTGCGGCGTTCGGCGAGCGTCACGTCGATCAGCCGGCCGGCGGCGTCGAGGCCGGCCTTGGCGTCTTCCCAGGTCCATTGCGCCGGGCCGAACTCCGGCCGCGGCTCGCCCCACAGGATCGGCTTCTTGCGCGGCACCCAGCCGGGCGTGAAGTTGACGCTGCCGGCCGCTTCATAAAGCGTTTCGAGGTCTGGAATATCGCGTTGCGACAGGTTTTGCGGAGCGGCGACAGCAGCGGCAACGGACATGCGAGCCTCCTTCAGTTTCTGAAATGCGGCATCACCTCCCGGGCGAACAGCGTCATCGACTGTTCGGCGTCGGCCTGGCTGATCATACCAAAACTCACCTGCAGCGAGGCGGATTCGAAGCCGCCGACCTGGCTGTCGTAGGCGGCGATGGACCTCCTGATGTCGTCCGGCGTGCCGACCCAGGCGGCGCCTTTCTCGACCTGCGACTCGAAGCTCTCCTTGGAGAGAAACTCGATCGTCTTCTGGTAGTTCGGATAGTCCTTCGAGGCCACGCCCGACATCCAGTCGGACGCGGCCGCGACGATCGACTTGAGATAGATGTTCAGCGGCTCGCGCGCGATCGCTGCGGCCTTCTCGCGGGTCTCGGCGCAGAACATGTGGAACGCCAGCATCACCCGGCCGCGGCCGGGATGGCCCGCCGCGGTCCAGGCATCGCGATAGATTTTCATCAGCTTCGCCATCTGCGCGCCGGCGAGCGGAATGCCCATCAGGTAATGGCCGAGGCGGCCGGCGTTCTCGAACGATTCCTCGGTCGACAGCGCCGCGATCCAGAACGGCGGCCTGGGCTTCTGGGTGGGTCGCGGCAGCGACGTCGTGTTCTCGAAGCTGTGGAAGCGGCCCTTCGCGGTGACGTTCTCCTGCTCCAGGAGCCTCGTGATCTGCTCGAGGCCTTCGTCGAAGCGGGCGCGGCTTTCGTCCATCGTGATGCCGAAGCGGGCGAATTCGTGCGGCAGGAACGCGCGCGCGAAGCCGATCTCGACGCGGCCGTTCGAGATCGCATCGACCATGCCGATCTGGCCGGCAAGCTTCAGCGGATGGTTGAACACCGGCAGCACCGCGCCGGTGACGAGGCGGATGGTCCTGGTCATCGCCGCGGCCGCGGTCAGAAAGATCAGCGGGTCGGGACTGTAGCCGCCATAGGGGTGGAAGTAGTGCTCCACCGTCCGCACGTTTGCGAAGCCGAGCCGCTCCGCAAGCTGGGTGAGTTGAAGCGCCTCGCCCCAGTACTGCTCGGCCGATTTCAGGTCAGGTCCGACCGACGGGAAGAACTGGACGCCGAACTCCATCGGTCACCTCGATGCCGCCGGCCGTGCGCGGGCGGAAACGGTCAGGTGTCCCAATCGCTCGGCGGAGTGCGTCTCGCCCGGCACCAGGCCGAGCGCGTCGGCGTCAAATCGACAGCGTTTCATTCACGTTCCTTGGGCTCCCGGTGCCGGCCTCCGGTCGTCCCGGATTGCGGCCATCAGGTTATGGAACGCTGCGGCGCCGGGTCCTGCAAGCTGTCCGCCGCCGCTGCGGTATTCGCGGCGTGCATTGCCGGTTTCGGCTCAAACGCAAAAAAAAACGCGAAATGAAACGGGGTGACTGGCACCCCGCTTCAGTTATCGCGCTTCAACGGAAAGCAGCCGCAAGGGCCACTTTCTTTGGTTTGTTTTTAGCCCTTGGTGACCACCGGAGCGGGGGCCTTGCCTTTGCCAACAAAGCAACCACCCAAGCTCAGGCCTGCCACGACCAGCGCCAATGCCAATGCAACCTTCTTCATGGAACGCCCCATCGAGTTATACGCCCCGGCTAGAGTGATATGGGACCGCCCCTGGCGATAGTGCCGAAAAGCCACAGTGCATATGAATATGCGGGCCGTCGGGAGCGTGCGGCGAGGCACCGGTAAGATGGTCCGGGACAAGGGTGGCGATTGGCGGCCTGAGGCCTTCGGGACCGCGCGTTTCTTGTTGAAAGCGGCGTCCTTTTCCGATGGGCTTGAGGTCCAGGAAGCGGTTCTTAGCCAATCCCTGAGGGGTCCGTTGATCGGACGTCGGATGGGATTCTCACGCGGACAGATGCGTCATGTATGAGACGTTGGGCTGGGTCATCGCCATTTCGGCGGTCTTGCTTGTGGCCCTTCATGTCCTGCTCGTTCTGGGCGGGATGTCGGCAATCCAGTTGCGGGACGCGCTCAGCCGTTTTCGGCAGCCGGATGCGCAATAGAAAACGGCGCGAATCGTTTCGCGCCGTTCTCAAACCTCAGGCGGTTCAGTGATCCCCGGCGGCCGCTCCAGGCCGGCCAGCGATTCGTCTCTCGCCTAGTTGGGGCTATGACCGGTGGGCTCGACGCGGGACGATGCCTGGGTCTGCTTGCTCGTATCCTGCGGCTTGGCAGCTGCCCCGCGTGCCGGCTTCGGGCGCTCTGTTGCCGCGGGTGCCGCTTCGGTCGCCGCGGGCCTCGCCTCGGCGCCGGCCGGCGCAGCGCGGTTTCCACGCCGCTGGAGCGCTCGCAGCGCTTCGGTGCGAAGCTGCTCCGCAGACGCCACGTTCTTTGGCGTGCCGATGATGCCCTTTTTGTTGATGTTCAACTGCTTCAGCTCGTTGATGTAATTCGCCGGCATCAGCATCGTGGAGGACGGCACCTCCATGCCCATGAACTTGGCGATGTCGCCGACATATGCGTTGCAGTTGTAAAGCACCGCGTGCCAGACCGGCGACTTGGCCTCCAGACTCTTGATGTAGCCAACAACCCTCTTGTACTCGTCGGCGCTCAAGTTAATCCGGAAGCGCGCGGTGACGTACTGGTCTTCCTTGTCGCCGTCGCTGGCGCCGGTCTCGGACGGCACCAGCACGAAGTGGCCGATCATCCACGGCACCGGACTTTCGGTCGCCGGGTGAAGGCCCGAGACGGCCTTGGTCAGGATCTGTCCGTTCCCGTTGAGCCGCCCGTGGAGTGAGAAGGTGTGGCCGTAGCTCTGCGCGCTGCGCGCGCGGAATTCGATGTAATAGGGCTTGCCGTGCGAGGCGTCGGCGGCGGGGGCTGCTGCAACGACCGGCGCTGCTGGCGGAGCTGCTTCAGGCGGCGGCGCTGCGGCTCCCCGCTGGGCCGTCGACTCTTCAACGATCTGTGCTTGCGCCTGCGCCGGGCTCAGCGCCACGGCCGCGCACACGGCAACCACCGACCAGAAAGTTCTGTGAGTTCCTGAGCACGCCATGTGAACCTCGCTGGTCGATGTGATTTTTTCACCGCTCGGTTTCGGTGCGACCGGCAGCATCGCCGCGCTGGCCGCAAAGGTGCCGTTAGGCTCAGTCCGTCCGAGTGCCCCGATTACAATAACTTCGTTCAAATCCCGCTCTAGTGCAAAAATACCACAGTTCACATGCTTCCGACCATGAACCGCACGCCCGGTTTGACACGAGCGGTAACGGATGGATGGAATTGCGGCGCGCAAACCCTCATTCCGAAATCACTCGAGCGGGGCGACCGGGGCATGAAAAAATACCTATATGCATTGGCTGTCGTTGTTTGCACTGGCGTTTTCGGCTTCGGGGGCGCCGAGCCCGCGGCCGCCGCACAATCGGTTTCGATCGCCAATGAATCGGTTGGGACCATCATCGTGCGGACGGCGCAGCGGCGCTTGTACCTGGTTACCGCCCCCGGCCGCGCCATCAGTTACCCGGTGGGTGTCGGCCGTGCGGGAAAGCAATGGCAGGGTGATTCTTTTATCGTCAGCAAGCGCTTGCGACCTGCATGGTCGCCGCCGGCGGAAATGAAGCGCGAGCGGCCGAGGCTGCCGGATGTCATTCCCGCGGGCTCTCCGAGCAATCCCATGGGCGCGGCGGCGCTCGTGCTGGCGCACGGCGAATACGCGATCCACGGCACCAACAATCCTGGCTCGATCGGCGGGTTCGTCTCCTTCGGTTGCATTCGGATGCACAACCGGGACATTTTGGATTTGTTCGAGCGGGTCAGTGTCGGCACCCGTGTGGTCGTGACCCACTGAAGCGAAGCAGGAGGCTTGCAAGTGTCGAGTGCACGCGAAGGGAAGTTTGCGCGTCTGATCGCGGTCGTGGCGTTGGCCGCAGGCCTCGTTCTTCCAGCATTGAGCCGGCCTGCTCCGGCGCAGGAAGCCGCCGAAGCCGCTCCGGCGGCGCCAGGCGCCAAGCCGGCAAACGGCGGCTACTACATCGAATTCCGCGTCGGCCAGATCGGCACCTATGGCCACAGCTATGCGGTCTACGGAGCCCAGGGCGGCAAGGCGAACTATGCCGACCTCCACCCGATGGGCGGATACGCGGGCATGGCGGTGGGGCATGTTCTGCCGGTGCCCGGCAACACGCGGTGGGACCCGGGGGTGCTGGCGCTTCCGGTCACCGCCCGCTATCGCAAGGCGCTCAATGGCGATCAGTACCGCAGGCTCCTGGCCGCGGTGAAAACCGCCAAGTCCGGTGATCGATACTGGAACGCCGTGACCAACAACTGCAACCACTTCATCGGCCAGCTCGCGCAGGCGGTGGGGCTGAAGGTGCCGGGACAATTCCAGGTCGCCTATTCGTTCGTTCCGGCTCTCAAGGAGCTGAATGAAGGAGGCGGGACTCCGAGGGCCGCCGGTCCGGCCAAGCGACGTGTGTCGTCCGCTCCGCAGACATGAGCGGGCCGGAGCCCGCGCCTGCCATTGTCATCACCGGTGCGTCGTCCGGACTGGGACGTGAGATTGCGCGGATCGCCGCGGCGGATGGTCAGCCGCTGGTGCTGATCGGCCGCGCGCAGGACCGGCTCGACGAGCTTGTGCGCGAGCTTCAGGCCGGAGGCGCGGCCGCGTTTCCACTGAGCCTAGATCTCCAGCGTCCGGATGCGGTTTCCGCGATCGATGCGCTGCTTTCAAAGCACGACCTTTATTGCGACGTGCTGGTCAACAGCGCGGGCTTCGGCGTGTTCGGTCCCGTCGCCGAGACGGACGCCGCCACCCAGCTCGCGCTGATCGATGTGAACATCAAGGCGCCGCTCGCTTTGGCCATGCGCTATCTCCCCGGCATGATTTCGCGCCGGCGCGGCGGCATTCTCAATCTCGGCTCGATCACCGGCTTTGCGCCCGGGCCGTTCATGGCGAGCTACGGCGCCTCGAAAGCCTTCATCCGGTCGCTGTCGGCGGCGCTGTCCGCCGAGGTGGCAGGGACCGGCGTGACCGTCACCTGCGTTTCGCCGGGCATCGTGCGGACGGCGTTCTTTGACCGTGCGTTGATGCGGCGCAGCCGGATGACCAAGATCCTGCCGCACGGCGGGGTGTCGCAGGCGGCGCGGGCGTCCTGGACGGCGTTCCGCGCAGGGCGCTCGCACGTCGTTCCCCGCTTCATCGACCGGTTTGTGATCACCGTTTGCTGGCTGACGCCGACGCCGCTGCTCGCGCGTCTGGTCGCGGCATTGCAGCGGGCGCAGTAGCTCTAAGAGGTTCGCTTCAGCTTCGGAAAAACCCGCCCCGTCCGCGCCGCGTATTCGGCGTAGGCGCTGCCGAAGGTCTCCAGCATCATCTGCTCCTCGTGCCGCACGCGGATCAGATAGAGCGTGCCGAAGCCTGCGATGCCGGCAAAGCCTGCGATCCAGTTCGGCAGCAGAAACGCCTGGGCAATCGCCCAGAGCCAGAACGCCGAATACATCGGGTGGCGGACGTATTTGTAGATGCCCTCGGTGATCAGCGCATGGTTCTCGCGGACCTCGAGCGTCACCGACCAGTTCCGTCCGAGCGCCGAATGGGTGCGCCGGAACAGATAGAGCGCCGCGAGGAACGTCAGCGCCCCGGCAAACACCTGCCACGGCTGCAGCGGATAGCTGGCAAAGCGCGGCTCGCCGCTGAAGACGTAGATCGCGGGGATGATGCCGAGCCCCAGCGACGAGATGCTGAGCAGGACGAGCTCGAGCTTGCGGTAGGCCACACGTTGCCTGGCGGTGCGCCGGCTGCGCCGCGCATGCGGATAGCGGATGACGAACCAGGCGATCACGCCCGCGCACCAGATGATTTTTGCGGCGAGCAGCATGGTCATGGTTCGACGGCCGAGCTGTCGGGGCCAGGGAAGAAATCGAGGAAGCCCAGGCGGGACGTCGTCCAGGCGGTTGCGAGCACCGGGCCGCAGATCATCATGAAATAATCGTAGACCGCGCGGATGTCGTTGGCGCTGACGAACTGGTAGTGCAGCCGCAAGACCCGCAGGCGAAACCGTTTGTAGATTTCCGGGCTCAGCAGGTTCTTGACGTTGATCCTGCGAATGATGGGCCTGCTGTCGAGCCGGTCGGCCTTTCCGCCGATCCGCGTCAGCGAGGCCGGATCGAACCGGTAGAAGCTGATCGCGTCCTCCCGGGCCTGATATTCCGCCCACAGCACGGACGGCTCCGCGACCACTTTCGCGATCCGCTCGCGGAGCCGATCGGCGGCCGGATGCAGCGCGCATTTGGGGATCGTTGCGCCGACCGTGACAAGGCAGAGCTTGGCGCGACGTGTTGCCAGGGCGGGATCCAGATCGAGCGCGCGCGCCAGCGCGTCCACCGCGAAGGTCGCGCCGAGGCTGTGGCCCACCACAATGATCTCGTCCGGTTGCTCCGAGCGGGCGCAGGTCACGATTCGTTCAGCAAACCGGTCGATCTTGTCATCGAGGTCGCGGCGCGTTCCGCGAATGTAATCGAGCGACAGGATCCAGTCGTCGAACGCCTGGAACATCCGCCAGCGCGGTCCGGCGAGCTTGAGGAAAATGACAAACAAAACGATCGCGGCCGCTGCGGTCACAAGGCAGCGGATTGCCGTCGCTTCCATGAGGGCTGCAGCGGCATACGCCGCAATCAACGTGGCCGCCACGCCGAGCGCCACCGCCTGCAGCGGCGGCACGACGGAAAAGGCAAAATACCGCGTGTTGGCGAGGAGATAGCGCCACAAGGTGCCGGTGAAGAGGAGGTCCAGGTAGGTGACGGCGGTCCGCGCGAGGCGGACCGCAAGCGTGCGCTGCGAATCCCGGCTGAGGAGGTCGTTCCAGTCGAGCAGCTCGAACGTCGCCTCCGACGTCCAGTTGGCCCCCCGGGTGGAGATGCTCCAGCGCGGAAATGACGATGTTGCGTCCGGCGCGGACAGCACGCCGTCCACGTTCCAGGTGCGCTTGAAGATGTCGAACTGCCGGGAAAAGCGCCGATAGAACTGATCGGGTGAGGCCGGATCGTACCCTGCGATATGGAAGACGTGCCGCTTGCAGTGTCTCACGTCCGGTCCACTACGCTGCCCTGTCCGCTACTTGGCATTGGCCTCATGGAAAATCGGTGCGCCCGACGGCGCGCTGTGCAGCGCAGCCTAGCTCAATTCCGGGCATACAAAAACGCTTAAGCGGGCGCCTTCCTTTCAGAAGGCGACCCGCACAAGTCAAGTCGGTGCCTGCCCGCGGAACAGCTCAGTGCGAGCTGTTCCCGTGGTTACACCAAAGACGTGATCCGACGATCCCGAAGCTCAAGGCCGTGTGGCCCGGCAACATGACCGATGGTCAGACCGGTCAGGCTGAAAAATCAGCCCTTGGTGACGACCGGAGCCGGCGCCTTGCCCTTACCAACGAAGCAACCGCCCAAGCTCAAGCCCGCGACAACCAGTGCCAACGCCAGCGCAACTTTTTTCATTTCCAGCCCCCTGTGGGAGTTTTGAAGTATTTAACGCCCGCATCGAAGCATCTCGGTCCCGGCCTCTCTAGTGCAAAAAAGTCACAATTCACAAAATCCAGCACTCCGCTGCGATATCCGATAGGAAACATCCTGATCAATCGCCGGGCACTTCACGGCAAGCCCCGCGTGTCGTACCGGCGCCGAGCCTAAATAACGGAAAACGTGACTGTTTTTTACCCGTTGAAGGGGCTGGTCATCCGGCCGGCAAACGCGCCCGGACCGTTCGGCCACGCTGTTTGGCGAGGCCGGCCGGAGCCGCGAGCCCACGAAAATTTGAGCGCATGGGCTTTGCGACACGCCCGGAGGAGCGACGGCGGAATGCGGTTGACGGATGATTCGGTTCGCCGCCGTCAGGCGATGCCGGTTTGTGCCATGAAACACATGAGGCCGGGGCAGGGGAGCGCCCCGCGCGCGAATGTTGACCCGCCGTGCCGGGCCTGATGCAAGGAAGCGATGGTTCGGGCCATTTCGCTTGGTCGGCAAACCAAAACAACGATCAACGCGCGGATCGACCGGGTTGGGTCTGCATGAATCTGGAATTTGGCATCTTCGATCATCTCGATCGCAACGACCTGCCGCTGCGCGACCATTACGAGCAGCGGCTGAAGGTGATCGAGGCCTTCGACCGCGCGGGCTTCTACGCCTACCACGTCGCCGAGCACCACTTCACGCCGCTCGGCATGGCGCCTTCGCCAAGCGTGTTTCTCGCCGCGATCGGCCAACGCACCACGCGGCTGCGCTTCGGCACGTTCGTCTATGCGCTGCCGGTGCATCATCCGCTGCGTGTGCTCGAGGAAATCTGCATGCTCGATCACCTGAGCGGCGGCCGGATCGAGATCGGCTTCGGCCGCGGCTCGGTGCCGTTCGAGATTTCCTATTACGGGCAGAACGCGCAGGAGCGGCAGCAGATCTATGCCGAGCGGCTGGAGCTCATTCTCAAGGCCTTCACCGTCAAGACGCTGGACTGGAACGGCAAGTACGACCAGTTCAAGAACGTGCCGATGGAGATGAAGCCGTTGCAGCAGCCGCATCCGCCGCTGTGGTACGGCGCCCACTCGCCGGACAGCGCGGAGCGCGCCGCGCGCAAGGGCCTGAACATGGTCACCAACGACATGCCGGGCCCGACGCGGGCGATGGTCGCGCGCTACCGGCAGGTCTGGAGCGAGGTGCATGGCGAAGGCCGGCCGCCGAAGATGGGCATGGTGCGCTTCATTTTCGTGGCGGACAGCGACGCGAAGGCCATGGCGGTGGCGCGCCGCGCGTATCTGCGCTGGCGGGCAAGCTTCACCTACCTCTCCGAGATGAACGGGACGCTGCCGCAGTCGCCCTTGCGGACCGACAGCTTCGACACGCTCATCAAGCAGGGGCAGGCCGTCGCCGGGTCGCCGGAGACGGTGCGCGCGTTCCTTGCGCAGCAGGTCGAGGACAGCGGCGTCAATTACGTGGTCGGCCAGTTCTGCTTCGGCGACCTGACCCTGGAGGAGATGCTCCGCTCGGTCGCGCTGTTCGCCGGCGAGGTCAAGCCCAGGCTGCAGATGGCGCTGGCGCGGTAGGTTTCGACGCTACTGCGGCTCGATCTTCGCCAGTCGCGCCAGCTCTTCCCACTTCTTGATCTCTTTCGGGATGAAATCGGCGAGCGCCTGGGCGTTGCCGGGAAACGGCGCGGCATGCGTGTTCGCAATATACTGCCGCGTGGCCTCCATCTTGCTGATCTCGGCGAACCACGCTTCGAGCTTCGACACGATCGGCGCGGGCGTTCCCGCCGGCAGCAGCACGCCCCACACCGGCGCGATGTCGAACTCCGGAATATCGGCGGCCTCGGCCATGGTCGGGACATCGACGCCGGGCACCCGCTGTCCGGCGCTGACCGCGAGCGCGCGCAGCTTGCCGCTCTGCCGCAGCGGCGTGCCCGCGGTCGAGTCGATGAACTGGAAATCGAGCTCGCCGCTGAACATCTCCGGCAGCGACGCCATCGAGGTCTTGTAGGGGATGCCGACCGCCTTCAGGCCCTTGCGCGCCTTGTAGAGCTCCGACGATGCCAAGGCGGGCGGGGCGCCGTAGCCGTAGCTTGCCTTCTCGCCCTTGGCCTTCATCGCTTCGGTCAGCTCGGCGACGTTCTTCCACGGCGCCTCCGGGCGCACCATCAGCATGAAGTAGCTCTTCTGCAGCATGGCGACCGGCGTGAAGTCCTTGATCGGGTCGTAAGGCAGCCTCTTGAAGTTGAACACGTTGGCCGCGTGCGACGATGTCACCGAGGTGATCAGGATCGTGTGGCCGTCGGGCGGCGCCTTCGCCACCGCATCGGCGCCGATCGAAAGGATCATGCCGGGCCGGTTCTCGACGATCACCGGCTTGCCGGCGAGGCTCGAGAGCTTGTCGGCGTAGTAGCGCGCGACCACATCGCCGCCGCTGCCGGCCGGCAGGCCGACCACCGCGCGGATCTCTCGCGTGGGATAGGTCTGCGCCTCGACCGCGACACAGGTGCTGACGAGGGCTGCAGCAATCCAGGCGACGAGCTTGAGCGTCACGGCGTTCCTCCCTCTCGGCTCGAGGCGGTTGCGCTCCGCCTTTCTTCTTGGTGTCGCCTGCAGATTACCCCGCGACGATCAGCGCATCCAGCGCGGTGACGCCCTGTCCCTTGCCGTGCACCATCAGCGGGTTGACGTCGATCTCGGTCAGCTCCGGCACGGTCTGCATCAGCCGGCCGATCGCGGTGACCACCTTGGCGACGGCTTCGACGTCGGCCGGCGGCGCGCCGCGGAAGCCCTTGAGCAGCTTCGCGGTGCGAAGCTTGCCGAGCGCCTCCAGCACCTCCGCTTCGCCGGCGTCGCCCGGCAGGAGCTGCACGTCGCCCAGCGCCTCGACCCAGATGCCGCCGAGGCCGAGCAGCAGCACCGTGCCCCAGCCGGGATCGCGCTTCGCGCCGACCATCAGCTCGACGCCCTTGGGCGACATCTTCTCGACCAGCGCGCCGTCGAGCGTGATGTCGGGCGCGGCGCGCTTGACGTTCGCAACCAGCGTGTCCCACGCGGCGCGAACCGCGCCGTCGTCGGCGAGATTGAGGATGACGCCGCCGGCCTCGGTCTTGTGCGACAGCGCCGCGGCCTGCGCCTTCAGCACCACCGGGTAGCCGATGCGCCTGGCCACGGTGACGGCCTCGTCGGCGCTGCGCGCCAGATCGCCGTCCGGCACGCCGATGCCCGCCGCGCGGAAGATTTTCTTGCCGAGCCACTCCGGCTGCGTGCCCTTGCCGATCTTCGGCAGGCCTTTGATCGGCTCGGGCTGGGCGTTGCTGCGCTGCCGGGCGAGCAGGCGGCCGTAACGCGTATAGAGCGCGATCGCGCGCATCATCCGGTCCGACGAGCGGCTGAACACCGCGGGGCCCTGCTTCGCCGCTTCCATCACATCCGGGCCGAGCGGCGAGGTGTCGCCGAGCGCCACCAGAACCTTCGGCTTGTCGGAGTGGACCATGCCGTTGTTGAAGCCCTGCACGACCACCCCCATGCGGATCGGAAACGAGATGAACAGCATGCCGATGTTCGGATCGTCGATCAGCGCTTTCGTCGCCGCGGGCAGCGAGGCCGGCGTGAATCCCGCGGTGACGTCGAGCGGGTTGCCGTAGTTGCCGTAGGGCGGCAGGATTTCCTTGAACCGCTTGAGCGTCTCCGGCTCGACCTGCGGGAATTCGAACCCGAGTTCTTCCGCCATGTCGTTGGCGAGCCCGACGAAGGCGCCCGATGCGGTCAGAATGCCTGGGCCCTTGGCCGGCGGCTTCGGGAACCGCACCAGGATTTCGGCCAGGTCGATCATTTCGTCCATCGTGCCGACGACGATGGCGCCGGCGTCCTCGACCAGCGTCTTCATCGTCGCGTAGTCGCCGACCAGCGCGCCGGTGTGCGACGCCGCGGCTTCGCGCGACTTCGTGCTCCGGCCGGGGAACATCAGCACCACCGGCTTGCCGTTGGCGCGGCAGCGCCGGATCGCCTCGAGGAATTCGCGCGGGCGGCGCACCTGCTCGGTGTAGACGACGAGCACGCTGGTCGCGGGATCGTCGGCCAGGAATTCGATGAAATCGGTGGACTCGAGGCCGATCTCGTTGCCGGTCGAGATCACGTAGGACAGCGGCGTGCCGCGCGCATCGGCGGCCCGCTGGAAATGGCCGAGCATGCCGCCGCTCTGGCCGACGAAGGCAAGCCCCGGCTTCGAATCCTTGCCGAACCGCAGCGCCTCCTGCGCGTACAGCATGTGCAGCATCATGCCGTCGACATTGTTGGTCACGCCGAGGCAGTTCGGACCGATGATCGCCAGTCCGCCATCGCGAGCGGTCTTGGCGACCTGGTCCTGCATCTGCTGCTCGCCGACCTCGGCGAAGCCCGCGGCGAAGATCATCGCCGAGCCGACCTTGCGCTTGGTGCAGGCGGCCACCGCCTCCTGCACGCCGGCGGCGGGCAGCGTGAACACCGCGAGATCGACGCCTTCCGGCAGTTGCTCGGCGCTTTTCAGCACCGGATGGCCGTCGATCGGCTCGTCGCTCCGGCCGACCAGGTGGATGTCGCCCGGGAACTTGTTGAGCTTCAGCGACTGCAGGATCACCTGGCCGGCGCTGCCGGGGCGCGTCGACATGCCGACGATGGCAACCGACTTGGGACGCAGGAACTTGGTGACAGCCTTCTTGCCGCGTGCGTCGTCAGGTCCGCTCATTTCGCATCCTTGTCGGGCTGCCACATCAGGAGGTGCTCGCCGTTGGCCATCGGATGCCAGTAGGGTTTCACCCGCATGCCGACCTTCAGGTCCTCGGCCTTGCAGTTCACCACATTGGCGATGATGTTGACGCCTTCGTCGATCGTGACGCTGGCGACCGCATAGGGCTCGGTGCCCTGGAACGCGGGCGGGCCGCGGTGGGCGATGGTGAAGGAATAGACCTTGCCCTTGCCCGAAACCTCGCGCCATTCGATGTCGCGCCGCCGGCCGGTGTAGATGCTGACCGGGCGCGGGAAGTGCTGGAATTTCTTCGCGGTCTTGCAATATTGAATCATCAGCTTCTTCTGCCGCGTCGCGTCCCAGAACGGCTGGCCGAAGTCGTAATGCGCCTTCATCTCGCGCTTGACGTTAAGCGTATCGTTCAATGTCAGAGCCATGATGTCCTCGCGAGCTATTGGTTCGGGACGAGCGCCATTGCCGCGCTCGAGCCCCAGTTGCGCCCGTAGTTGATCCAGCCGATGCCGGTCACCAGCGCGTTGGTGGTGTCCTTGACCTGCCGCTTGCCGCCTTCACCCATCAGCTGGCGCACCGCCTCGATCAGGTTGTGCGACGAGCAGGCCGCCTGGCCGGCCGAGATCTGGCCGCCGCCGGTGTTCATCGGCAGGGTGCCGTTGTAGGACATGTCGGTGTCGAGGACGAACTTCATGCCTTCGCCCGGGTTGCAGAAGCCGAACGCCTCGAACTGGATGACCAGCGCGATCAGGAAGTCGTCATAGGGGTGGAAGGAACGCACGTCCTTGATGTTCCAGCCGGCCTGCGCCAGCGCCTTCCTGCCTGCGATCTCGTGGCCGCTGCGCGTGACGTCGACCAGGCCCTCGCCGCCGAGGAAGTTGGTGCGCTCGGCATAGCCGATCGGGATCACGCACTTGTTCAGGCCTTTTTCCTTCGCCCGCTTCTTGCTGGTCACGATCAGACCCGCCGCGCCGTCGGCCAGCATCACGCAGTCCAGCAGCCGGATCGGATCGGCGATCATGCGCGAGTTGATGTAGTCGTCGATGGTGATCGGCACGCGCAGCTCTTCGCAGGCGTTTTCGTTCAGGATCGCGTGGTTGCGCTGCGTCACCGCGAGCTTGCCCAGCGCCTGGAGATCGACGCCGTATTTGGCGTCATAGCCGCGTTGCAGGAGGCCGAAGGCGCCGGGCGGGCCAAGCACGCCGTAGGGATCGGTCCAGTCCCGCCGGTAGTTGCGATCGTTGCGGCCGTTGTGCTCGCGCACATGGGTGTCGGCGAACATGCAGACCGCCACCTCGCACATGCCGGCATCGATCGCCGCCGCCGCGCGCGCGACCGCGCCGACCGCCGAGCAGCCGCCGGTGTGCACCTGCTCGCAGAAGCCGACTTCGAGGCCCAGCATGTCGCAGGTCGATTGCGCCCAGAACATGCTGGCGCCGCCGGTTCCGGTGAGCCCGGACATCACCAGCCCGTCGATTTCGCTTTTTTCGAAGCCGCTCTTGTCGAGCAGCGATTCGAGGATTTCGCCCATCAGGACCCAGACGTCCCGGTCGCTCTTCTTCATCACCTTGGTTTCGGCGTAGGCCACGATGGCGTTGTCACGCAATGCCATGCTTCACTCCCTTCAGTTCAAACTCTCGGTCGTCATTCCGGAACCCGGAATCCAGACGCAAACTCCGAGCGTGCATCTGGATTCCGGGCTCGTGCCCATAGCGCGTCGAAGACGCGCGTAAACGCGCTGATGGGCACGTCCCGGAATGACCGTGGGGAAACATCCGCTTCACTCGTTCGGCCGCACCCGCGGCGCGGTCTTGTCGAGGAACTGGTGCAGCCGCTGGATCGACTCGGGGCTGCGGGTGTATTCGGCGACCATCCGCTCGAAGTAGAGGCCGTCGTCGTAGTTCATGTCCTGCAGCCGCGGCAGGCTGTTGGTGATGGCGAAGTTCGACAGCGGCGCGTTCTTGCAGATCTTCAGCGCCAGTTCCTTGGCCTTGGCCATCTGCTGTCCCTTCGGCACCACGTATTGCACGATGCCGTAGCGCTCGGCCTCATCGGCCTTGAGCACGCGGCCGGTCAGCATCATGTCCTGCATGCGGGCGAAGCCGATCAGCCGCGCCACCCGCACCGAGCCGCCGCCGCCGATGAAGATGCCGCGCGTGCCCTCGGGCAGCGCAAAGAACGTCGTCTCGTCCGCCACGCGGATATGCGCGGCCGCGGCGGTCTCGAGGCCGCCGCCCAGCGTCGCGCCATGCAGCGCGGCGATGAACGGAATATTGCCGCGCGCCATCACCTCGAAATAGCTGTTGCGGTTGAACTGGAACGGCAGTCGCTCCGAGCGGCCGGTTTTCCAGCTTTCCGCCGCCCAGCGCAGGTCGAGGCCGGCGCAGAAGTTGTCGCCGTGGCCGAAGATGATGCCGCATTTCGCCTCTTCGCCGGCCCGCTCGATCGCCACGCGCAAGGCCTTCATCACATCCGGATTGAAGCAGTTGCGCTTGTCCGGGCGGTTGAGGCCGACCAGCGCGATCTCGCCGTCCAGCTCGTAGGTGACGATGTTCTTCTCTTCTTCGCTCATGACTGCTCCTCATTAGCGGGGCAAATCCAGCCCCCGCTGCGCGATGATGTTTCGCTGGATCTCGTTGCTGCCGCCGGCGATGATTCCCATCAGCGAATGGCGCAGGAGCTGCTCCATTTCGCCGAGCGGAGCGCTGTCGGCGTCCTCGGACAGAAGCCCGCCGGTGCCGAGGATGTCGAGCGCGGCCTGGCCGAGCCGCTCCTGCAATTCGCTCGCGAACACCTTGGCCATCGCCGCTTCGTGAATCGGCGCGCGGCCCTCCTCGACCGCCCGGAGGCTCCGCATCTGCAGCTGGCGCGCCACCTCGAGATCGGCGGCCAGCGCGCCGATCCGGTCGCGAATGAGCGGATCGCTTTTCAGCGCCTTGCCGCCGACCACCGCGGTCTTCACATGCTCGGTGAAACGGTCGAAGGCGCGCTCGATCGTCGCCACCCGCGTCCCGCCGATCATGACCCGCTCGGAGGCGAGCGCATCGGTGATCACCTTCCAGCCGTTGTTGACGCCGCCGACCAGGTTCCTCGCCGGCACCCGCACGTTGTCGTAGAACTGCGCGCTGAAGGTCTTGCCGTAGAGCGCCATGCTCGGCCGCAGCGTCACGCCGGGCGACTTCAGGTCGACCATCAGCATGCTGATGCCGGCGTGCTTCTTCGCCTCGGGGTCGGTGCGCACCGCAAGCCACATGTATTGCGCCTTGTCGCCGCCGGTCGACCAGAGCTTCTGGCCGTTGACGACCCAGTCGTCGCCGTCGCGGACCGCACGCGTGCGCAGCGCCGCAAGGTCGGAGCCGGCCTCCGGCTCGCTGTAGCCCAGCGCGAAATGGCATTCGCCATTCCTGATCTTCGGGATCCACTCGTCCTGCTGCTCCTTCGTGCCATAGGCGAACAGCGACGGCGCGACGATCGACTCACTGGTGTTGTGCGCCTGGTACGGCGCGCCGGCATTGGCCAATTCAGTGACGAACACGATCTGCTCGGAGGGGTTCCTCGCCTGGCCGCCGAATGGCTTGGGCCAGCCGACGCCGATCCAGCCGTCGCGTCCCATCAGCCTGGAGAATTCCGCGTCCCAGCCGCGCTCCTTGAACGGCTTTCGCATATGCGCGGCGCGCTGCTCGGCCGTCCAGTTGCGCGCCAGCCAGTCGCGAATCTCCTTGCGGAAGGCGTTCGCGGCAGGGCCCATGTCGTGTGCGGGGAGCGCGGTCATGATGTTTTCTCGGCGTCGCCTCAGGCCGGTCCGAGCAGGAAGTCGGCAAGCTCGGCCCGCGCGCGCTGCACGCCGCCGAAGCGGGCGAGATCGGCATGCACGCGGCGGAAATGGCGCGGCGCCTCGTGCTCCTCGGCATAGCCGATGGCGCCGAGCGCCCGGTGCGTCTCGACCGCGACGGCGCGCAGCGCCGGTCCCGCGTACGCGACCGCGGCCGAAGCAAAGGTCCGCCAGTCCGGGTTGCCGGAATCGCGCGCCGCGGCGGCGTTCTCGAGCGTCATCCGCGCGCCGTCGAGGCTGATCAGGCCGTTGGCGAGCTTGTGCTGGATCGCCTGGAACTGGCCGATGAGCTGGCCGAACTGCTTTCGGACCTTGGCATGCTCGACCGCCATCTCGAAGGCGCGCTGAGCCGCGCCGAGCGCCCGGCCGGCGCAGGCGAGCCGCGCGATCCGGGCGATGTCGGCAAGCGTCTCCGCGGGCACGTTCACGCGGATCGCCGGCGTGTTGTCGAAGGTGATCTCGGAGAAGGCGGGCACGGCAAGCCCCGGCGTGGCCTTGATGGTCAGGCCCGCAGCGTCGCTTGCGGCGACCGCAACGCCGCCGTCGATGAACACGGCCAGATGGGTGGCAAACTGTGCGCTTTCGACAAACGCAAGCTGGCCCGACAACGCATCGCCGGCGGCCGCCGCCCGTCCGGCCGCCCCATCGCCGTCGAACGCGCCGAGCGCCAAGGCAACCGAAGCCTTCCCGTTTTGCACATCCTCCAGCAGCGCGCCCATGGCATTCGACGGCTGCCCCGCAAACGCGAGATTGACGGCGACGGCGCCGAGCAGCGGGGCCGGGCACGCCGCGCGGCCGAGCTCCTCGAAGGCGAGGATGATTTCGCGCAATCCGGCCCCGGCTGCATCGGCACCGAGCGTGCCCAATCCTTGGTCCGCGAGCCCGCGCCAGACGGCGGCGACGGTTTGCGATTCGGCGGAGCGCTCAACGGCGCCGTCGGCCGGCCAGCGCGCGGCGAGAAATTCGCGGATCGAGCGGCGCAACAGGTCGCGTTCAGTGTCCGACAGCGCTTCCACGAGTTCGCCCGCCTATACGCTTTTACTGCTCTCTCGTGCGATTTCAGCACGGAACATTCCGGGATGCACGTCTCGTTTCCGGTTGCTTGGTCCTTGTCGATTATCAAGGAGCCTTCTATTAAATCAAGAGGTGGAGAGATCGGCAAATCAGCCATGCATCGGGAAGCGACGATGCCGCGTCCGTTCGTCGAAGCGACATGGGATGGCTGGTCCCGGACCCGCATGCACGGGCGACGGAGCGCGATGCTGGTGCGAATTGCGGACGATCGCTTGAGGCTCGATCGAGCCGCTGCAGCCGAAGGAATTGCATGAGCGAGCCGCCGCTGACCACTTATCTCGTTCGTCGCGCTCAGATATTGATCACGCGGAATCTGGCGGATTGCCTCCGCGACTACAATCTCACACCGGCACAGTACCTGATGCTGAGTCTTTCAAGGCGCGGCGGCGAGCTGTCATCCGCGTCGCTCGCCCGGCGATTCACGATCTCGCCCCAATCGATGAACGAGATGATTGCCGGGCTGGAAAGGAAAAAGCTCATTGCCCGAACCGTTGCCGGGGAAAAACGCCGAACCTTGCAGATCAACCTCACTCCTGAAGGGGCCAGATTGCTGAAGGCTTGCGATCGGGCGGTCGAGCGGATGGAACAGCGTATGTTTTCCCCGCTCTCCGCCGCCGAGCTCCATTCGTTCAGGAGCGCGCTGATGAAAATGACCGGTTCGCCGTCGACGCGCGGTCAGGCTGCTCGGTCGCCGGCGTCATCTCGCGGACGTCGGCTTCGCGGCCGGAACCCGGCGCCTCCTGCCTCGTAAGCCGTCAGGATCGGGGCAGGGACCTGATGACCTCCTTCAGCTTTTCGGATTCCGAAGCCATGAACTTGCCGAAGCTCTCTTCGTCCGCGTAGTCCGGCTCGACTGAGAGGCCGCGGATCTTCTCCTGCACGTTCGGGTCCGCGACGATGGCGGCGATCTCGCTCGACAGCTTGCGGATGACCGCCGGCGGCGTGCCGCGCGGCGCCATCACGCCGATGAAGCTCGCCGGTCCGTCAAAGCCCGGAACGCCGCTTTCCGCGATGGTTGGCAGGTCCGGCGCGGACCGGGCACGCTTGATCCGGAAGATGCCGAGCGACCGGAGATTGCCGGCCTTGATGTTCTCGTGCGCCGCGGTCAGATCGGTCGAGGTCATCGGAACCTCGCCCGCGACCGCCGCCAGCGCCGCGGGGCCGCTGCCGCGATACGGGACGTGCACGAAGTTTGCTCCGGTTGCCTTCTTCAGCACCTCGGCCGAGAGGTGCTGGCTCGAATTGACGCCGGTGCTGCCGTAGCTCAATCCATTGGGCGAGGCCTTCGACTGGCTGATCGCTTCGAGGATCGTCTTCGGGCCGGTCTTCGGATTGGCGATCATCACCAGCGGGATGTCGATCAGCCTCGCGACCGGCGCAAGCTCCTTCAGCGGATCGAAGCCGCTCGAGCCCGGGACGTGCGGGTTGATCACCAGCGCGCCGGCCGCGGCGATCGCGATGGTGTCGCCGTCCGGCGGGGACTTCGACAGCTGAACGAGGCCGAGCGAGCCGCCCGCACCCGGCTTGTTTTCCACCACTGTCGGCCGGCCGAGCCGGTTGCCGAGTTCCAGCGCGATGATACGTCCGATCCCGTCGGCGGAGCCGCCGGGCGCGAACGGCACGATGATCTGAAGGGGCTTCTGTGACGACTGGGCGTGCGCCGCGCCGGAAACAGCAAGCATCGCGGCCAGCACAACGTATTTCACGCGCATTTCCGACTTTCTCCTCGTTCGCAAAACGCGCAGCCCGGTCGGGTCAGCGCATGAATCCCGGCAGCCAGGTGACAAGGCCCGGAAAGGCCACGATCGTCACCAGCAGCGCGACGAGAGCGAAGGTGAACGGCGTCACGCCCCGGAACACTTCGGCGATTGAAACATGCCGGAGAAGGTTTTTGACCACGAAAATATTCATGCCGACCGGCGGGCTGATCATACCGATCTGCACCACGACCACGACCAGAATGCCGAACCAGACCGGGTCGTAGCCCAGCGCCGTGATCACCGGAAAGAACAGCGGCACGGTGAGCAGCATCATCGACAGCTCTTCCATCGCCGTGCCGAGCAGGATGTAGACCAGGCAGATCGCGGCGATCACCAGCGTCGGGTGCACGTTGAATTGCGTCACGAAGCTCTTCAGGTCCGCCGGCATGGTCGTGTAATTGACGAAATTGGCGAACAGCAGCGCGCCGATCAGGATCATGAACAGCATCGAGGTGGTGCGCGCGCTCTCGATCAGCACGTCGAACAGGATCTTCCAGGTGAGCGCACGGCGGGCGAGGGCAAACAGGAACGCGCCGCCCGCGCCGATGCCCGCGCCCTCGGTCGCGGTGAAGGCGCCGATATAGATGCCGCCGATCACCAGCACGAACAGGGCGATCACCGGCCAGACGTGGCGGAGCGACTCCCATCGCTCGGGCCAGGCGCGCGGCTCGGCCGGCGGCCCGGACGCCGGATCGCGCCAGGTGATCCATTTCACCGCGAGGCACAGGAGAATGGTCGCGACCAGTCCCGGGATGATGCCGGCGGCGAACAGCTTGCCGATGTTGGTCTCGGTCAGGATGCCGTAGATCACCATGATGACCGACGGCGGAATGAGGATGCCGAGCGTGCCGCCGGCCGCGATCGAGCCCGCAGCCAGCGCGTCCTTGTAGCCGTACTTGCGCATCGACGGGTACGACACCTTGGTGAAGGTCGCGGCGGTCGCGATCGATGAGCCGCAGATCGCGCCGAAGCCGGCGCAGGCGACGACGGTCGACATCGCGAGCCCGCCGCGCTTGTGGCCGAGGAAGCAGTAGGCCGCGTGATAGAGCTCCTCCGACATGCGCGCATGCGCGACGAAGTTGCCCATCAGGATGAATAGCGGCACCACCGACAGCGTGTAGGCGAGGCCGGTCTCGTAGGTCACCTGGGCGATCATCGCCGAGGCGACGTTGAAGTTGAGCTTATAGGCGACGCCGGCAAAGCCGACGATGCCCATCGCGAACGCCATCGGAATCCGCGCGATCGCCAGCACCATGAAGGCCAGGAGGCCGATGAGGGCTTCGAGCATCGCCTAGACCTGCGACGCGCTTTGCCGGACCGGACGCCGGCAGGCGAGCACCAGCAAGGCCAGCGCGGTGATGCCCATCAGCACGCTCATGGTGAAGGTGAGATAGGGGATCTTGAGCTTGAGCTGGGCGGTGATCTCGCCCGCCGCCGCCATGTTGACGGCGCGAAGCCAGAGCCGCCAGGCGAGATAGCCGGTCGCGACCGCGCAGACGAGGCAGGAGACGACGTGCTGGATGCGAAGGAGCCAGTCCGGCGTGACCGGATCGAGCAGGTCGACCATCACGTGCTCGTTGCGGATCGTCACCAGCGGCAGGCCGAAGAAGATCAGCGCCGCCAGCATCATCTCGGTCAGCTCGAAGCCGCCGGTGACCGGCGTGTTGAAGAAGTAGCGCCCGACGACGTCGACGCAGGTCAGCAGCATCAGGCAGAACAGCAGGATGCCGGCGATGCCGCCGAGCAAGGGGGCGATCACGCGGTCGAAGAGCGCGAGCGGCTGCCGTTCAGAATTCATGCACGATTCCCCAGAACGCGACGCTAGAGCATTTTTGCCAGTTGGCTTGCGTCACTCTCTCCCCGTCATGCCCGGGCTTGACCCGGGCATCCATGAGATGTCGCGACCAAGACAAATCATGCGAATTGAATTCGCTGCGACTTGGTCATGGATGGCCGGGGCAAGCCCGGCCATGACAGCGGTGGGTTACGCGCAAGTGGCTTTCGTACATGTTACTTCTTCGACAACGCCGCGATCTCGCTCCGCAGCGCCGACAGCATCGCCGGGCCGTCGCCGCCCTTGGCCTTGACCTTGTCGTACCAGGCCTGCTCCAGCGGTGCGGTCTTGGTCTTGATCTCGCCGATGAACTGCGGGCTCGCGGTCACGGTCGGGATCTTGGCGTCGGTCACGGCCTGCACCGCCTTGGCGTCGACCGCGTCCCAGGCCTTGCCGGCGCGCACGGCCAGCGCTTCGCCGGACAGCTTCTCGATCGCCGCCTGGTCGGCCGGCGAAATCGACTTCCACTTCGCCTCGTTCATGATCAGCGCGAAGGTCACGTTATACAGCCCGCCCGGCACGTAGGTGACGTGCTTGATGAGCGGCACCAGCTTGAACGACAGCACCGACTCCTTCGGGAAGAACAGGCCGTCGGCGACGCCCTGGCTCAGCAGCTCGTAGGCCTCGGGCGCGGGCTTGAGCATCGGCACGGTGCCGAGCGCCTTGGCGACGTCGTTGACGAGGCCGCCGCCGACGCGGATCTTCAGCCCTTCGAGGTCCTTCAGCGAATTGACCGCGTGCTTGGTGTTGTAGATCTGGCCGGGCCCGTGGGTGAACACGCCCATCACGCGCACGCCCTTGTGCTCGTCCTGCTTGGCCAGCAGCTTGGTGTGGACGCGCTGGTAGGCGACGGAGTTGACCTCCGAGGTGTCGGCGAGGAACGGGAATTCGGCGACGTCGGTCGCAACGAAGCGGCCGGGCGTGTAGCCGTGGACGATGAACGAGAGGTCAGCGAGGCCGTCCTTCACCGCGTCGAGCGTCTGCGGCGCTGCGACCACGGCCTTGGGCAGCAGGTTGCATTTCACGCGGCCTTGCGTGGCGCTTTCCATGTCCTTGCAGAACGGCATGGTGATGTCGGCCACCAGCAGGTGCGCAGGCGGCACCCAGGCGTTGACGTTGAGAACCGTGTTGGCGTTCGCGCCGGCCGCGGGCCACATCAGCGCGCCGCCGAGCACTGCAAGAACAAGCCTTCCCGACTTCATCGAAAACCTCCCGCGTCTGCATCGTTGTTTGTTGCGCAAACGGTATCACGCGGCCCCAAGACCTGCCACCAAGACCTGCCACCAAGATTTGCCACCAGGACCAAAAGTGCGGTTTTCCGAAACGCCGCCGGTCGCCTAAGCTTGCGTTGGCAGCGCACAATCGGGGCGGCAATCGGCCGCGCCGGGCACGCGCCGCGAGGTCCGATGCCTGAGACGCCAAGCCAAGCATCTGCGGTCGTGTTCCTGCATGGGGTGGGCGGGGCCGCCCGCGCGTGGGGCCCGCAGACGCAAAGCTTTCCGGCCGCGGGCTTTGCCGCCATAGCGCTCGACCTGCCGGGCTATGGCGCGCGGTCGCCGACCGTCGAAATGAACTTCGAGGCGCTTGCCGAGGATGTCGAAACCGCCATCGCAGCGCATCATCTGCAGCGCCCGGTGCTGATCGGCCATTCGCTCGGCGGCATGGTCGCGCAGACCATGCTGCGAAGGAGGCCCGACGGCTATGCCGCGGCCGTGCTGTGCTGCACCAGCCCGGCGTTTGGCAATCCGGGCGGCGACTTCCAGAAGCGGTTCGTCGCCGACCGGCTCGCGCCGCTGCAAAGCGGCAAGCGCATGGCCGATCTTGCCGCCGACATCATCGGCGAGATCGTCGGCCCCGCGCCGGACCCCAAGGGACTTGCCCTTGCGGTCGATTGCATGGGCGCGGTGCCGGCGGAAACCTATCGCGCTGCCGTGCTTTGCCTGACAGGCTTCGACGAGCGCGCAAACCTCGGCTCGATCCGCGTCCCGGTGCTTTGCCTTGCCGGCGAGCATGATCGCAACGCGCCGCCGCCGATGATGGAGCGCATGGCCGGGCGTGTTCCGGGCGCCCGGTATGTGTGCCTGCCGGGTGTCGGCCACCTGCCGAACCTGGAGCGGCCCGCCGCGTTCGACGCGGCGGTCTTCGAATTTCTCCGCGCTGTTGAAGTGTTGCTGCGTTAGTCTGCAGTGGGTGAGGCATCGGCGGTGCACTCCCTCCCCCAGCGAAAGGGCGTTTACGCCCGTCTTCGACGGGCTATGCGGGGGAGGGGACGTTGGTGCACCGTCCGTCGCGACAAAGAACTATGTGCGTGCTGTGACATTTTGGGAAGGCGCATATGACGCTTCGAGAGCTCGACCGACACGACACCGCCGCAGCGATCTTCGATCGCGCGAGCTTTCGCCTCGCGGACCGCGACGCCGATCTGATCGCGAAAGCGCGGGCGTTCGGCGCGCGAGTGCTCGCACCGCGCGCCGCGCAGCACGACCGCGACGCGACGTTCCCGATCGAGAACTTCCGCGACATGCATCGGGAAGGCCTGCTCGCGATCTGCGTGCCGCGCGAAGCGGGCGGCGCAGGCGCGGATTTCCGCACCTATTGTCTCGCCGCCGCCGAGCTTGGCCGCTCCTGCGGCGCGACCACGCTGTCCTGGAACATGCATGTCAGCTCCACGCTGTGGACCGGCGCGCTGGCCGACGATCTCGACATGACCCCCGAGCAGCGCGCCGAGCACAACGCGCGCCGCAAGCTGCACTACCGGCGGATCGTCGACGACGGCGCGATCTATTCGCAGCCGTTCTCGGAGGGCGGGGCCGCGGCCGCAGGCGTCGTGGCCTTCGGCACCGAAGCCAAGCCGGTCGACGGCGGCTTCGTCGTCAATGGCAAGAAGATCTTTGCCTCGCTCTCGGGCTCGGCCGACTACTACGGCGTGCTCTGCACCGAGCGGGGAGAAGGCGAGGCGGCGTCGCGCCGCAACACGATCTATCTCGCGATCCCCGCCAATGCGCCGGGCGTCTCGGTGGTCGGCGACTGGGATCCGCTCGGCATGCGCGGGACGGTGTCGCGCACGCTCCTGCTCAAGGACGTATTCGTGCCGGAGCAGGAGATGCTGATGCCGCACGGCGTCTACTACAGGGCCGCGACCTCGTGGCCGCACATGTTCCTGACGCTGTCGCCGACCTACATGGGCCTCGCCCAGGCCGCCTACGACTTCACCGTGTCGTATCTGCGCGGCGAGCTTCCCGGCACGCCGCCGGTCAAGCGCCGCATGTATCCGACCAAGCAGATCGCGGTCGCCGAGATGCGCCTGATGCTGGAGCAGACCAAGGCGCTCTGGTTCCAGTCGATCAGCGAGGCCTGCGCCAATCCGGGCAAGGACCGCGTGCTGCGCGCCTATGCGGCGCAGTTCACCGTGATGGAGAACGCCAACGCCCTCGCGACCAAGGCGATCCGCACCTGCGGCGGCCAGGCGATGCTGAAGAGCCTCGCGCTCGAGCGCATCTATCGCGACAGCCGCTGCGGCTCGCTGATGCTGCCGTGGACCGCGGAAATCTGCCTCGACCGGCTCGGCCGCGAGACGCTCTACGAGCCCGGCGAGAAGGACGAGTAGAGCATGCGCCGGCGATACGGAATCGACAGCAACTCGGGCGGTGCACTCCCTTCCCCTGAAAGGGCGAGGGTTCGGGGTGGGGGGCCGCGAGCCGCAGCAATGGATGCCTTTTCATCGCAAACGTTCGAGCCGGCCCGGTCATGGACCTTTCCGACCTGATTGATCGCAACGCCGCGTTCGCGCCGGACAAGGCGGCGATCCGTTTTGCCGGCCGCACCCTCACTTATGCGGGCTTTGCCCGCCGCATCGCGCAGGCCGCAAAGGCGCTGGCGTCGCAATGGCGCGTCGGGCCGGGCGATCGCGTCGCCGTGCTCGCGACCAACCATCCGGACACGCTCGTGCTGCTTTACGCCTGCGCGCGGCTCGGCGCGATGCTGGTGCCGGTCAACTGGCGGCTCGCCGTGCCGGAGCAGCTCTACATTCTGGCCGATGCGTCGGTGAAGGCGCTGGTGGTCGAGCAGGCGTTTGCCGACATTGTCGGGCCGCTGCGGCAGGCCGATCCCGCGGTGCAAATCGCAGGCCTCGACTTCGCGCCGGATGGCGGAGCGACGTTCGAGGCGTTTCTGCAAAGTGGGAGCGGCGACGGGCGCGCGCCGTCAGCCGATTTCACCGCGCCGCTGCTCATCGTCTACACCTCGGGCACCACCGGCCGGCCCAAGGGCGCCGTGCTGCGTCAGGAGGCGCTCCTCGCCAACGCGGCGATGAGCCAGCACCTGCACGACATGACCGCCGACGACCACGTGCTGACGGTGCTGCCGATCTTTCACGTCGGCGGCCTCAACATTCAGACCACGCCGGCGCTGCAACTCGGCGCGACCGTGACGCTGCACGCACGCTTCGCGCCGGGGCCGGCGCTCGAGGCGATCGAGCGCGATCGTCCGACGCTCACCGTGCTGGTGCCTGCCACCATTCAGGCGATGATCGAGCATCCGCGCTGGCCGGCGGCCCGGCTCGACAGCCTGCGTGCCGTCACCACCGGATCGACCCAGGTGCCCCGGGATCTCATCGACGCGATCGCCGATCGCGGCGTTCCCGTGCTCAATGTCTATGGCTCGACCGAGACCTGCCCGATCGCGGTCTATGCGCGGCGCGGCGGCGACTGGCGGCGGCCCGGCTCGGCCGGGCTGCCGGGGCTCTTGTGCGAGGCGCGGATCGTCGACGATGCCGGCAACGAGGTCGCGGCCGGCCGGGCCGGCGAGGTCGTGGTGCGCGGCAAGAACGTGTTCACCGAATATTGGCGCAACGCCAAAGCCACGGCGGAGACGTTGCGCGACGGCTGGTATCAATCCGGCGACATCGGCACGCGCGACGCCGACGGCTATTTCACGATCCACGAGCGCAAGCAGAACCTGATCATCTCCGGCGGCGAGAACATCTATCCGGCCGAGGTGGAGCGGGTGCTGCTCAGCCATCCCGCGGTCGCCGAGGCGGCGGTGGTTGGTGCCGCCGATCCGAAATGGCAGGAGGTGCCGGTCGCCTGCATCGTCCGCCGGCCGGGCGCCGCGGCCGACCCGGCCGAGATCGAGCGCTTCTGTCTGAGCGAGCTCGCGCGTTACAAGGTGCCGCGCCGCTACGTCTTTCTCGACGATCTGCCGCGCAATGCGCTCGGCAAGGTGCAGCATTTCCGGCTGAAGCAGCAGATTGCGATGGATTAGGGGCCGGATTGCTTGCTGCCCGAATTGCACCTTTCGGCTTGCTTCGCTACCAATTGAGACACTCCGGATAGCTGAGCAATGATGCATGCCACGGCTGCCTCACTTAGACCGTGCGGTCGTCCCTGAGGCCAAGATCGTGAATTACCTCTTGAGCGCACGCCACTCCAGCGGGCGGGCGAAGGCACGTTTCCTCGAGAGCTTCGGGTTTGGTACGGGGGATTGGCGCGTGTTGCGCGATGCGATACTGGCACACGCAAGGGCAAACGATATTGCTGCCTCACACCAAACCCGCTTCGGTACCAGATATGAGATCGATGGGCCGCTGCCGGCGCCGGACGGTCGTGCTCCGATAGTTCGTGTGGTATGGTTTGTGGAGTCGCAGGCAAATGTCCCGCGTTTGGTGACGTTGGTACCGAGAAGGATCGCGACGCCATGATCAGCGAAATGGACCTTGTTGTATTGAAGCGTGATTTGCCTCCGCAGCGGCTTGCCGTTGGTGACGTTGGCACCGTCGTGTTGGTGCATCAGCAGGGTCAAGGCTACGAAGTCGAGTTTACCACGCTCTCCGGCGATACCATTGCCGTCGTGACCCTCGATGCATCCGACGTCCGGCCGGTCGAGGCACGCGAGATCGTGCACGCACGCGCAGTCAGCTGAGCCGCCTGGTCGTTGTCTCATGGAAAGCATTGGGGCTCGATAGACTCCCCTGGCATAAGGCTGCTCTGCTGATCTTCGTGAGGGTGAGGCCGCCGGAGAAAACCATGCAGCGCAGCACCGATCGAATCCTTGTCACCCACGTCGGCAGCCTCGTGCGCCCGATGTCGATCCGCAACATCCTGTGGGCGCGCGACCACGGCGCACCCTACGACGAGGCCGCGTATCAGAAGACGCTGACCGAGGAGGTCGCCGGTGTGGTGCGCAAGCAGGCCGACACCGGCATCGACATCGTCAGCGACGGCGAATACGGCAAGGCCGGCTGGATCCGCTACGTGTCCGAGCGGCTGGGCGGGTTCGTGCACCGCGAATTCCGCGCCGGCGACCGTGAGCAGAACCCGGTCTACCTGATCCGCGAGGCGGAAAAGTTCAAGGAGTTCTACGAGGCCTATACGCCGATCCAGTATTACGACTGGCTGCCGCCGGGCGAGACCAGGACCGGGCTCGGCAACACGGTCGCTCAGCTGCGCCAGAATCTCCTGGTCTGGGAATGCGTCGCGCCGATCACCTACAAGGGCCAGGCTGCGGTGGCCCAGGACATCAGGAACTTCAAGTCGGCGCTCGCCGGCGTCAACGTCACCGGCGCGTTCATGCCGGTCGCGGCGCCGATGAGCGCGCGCGGCCTGTGGCTCAATGCTTATTACAAGAGCAACGAGGAGATCGTCGTCGCGCTCGCCGACGCGTTGAAGGAGGAGTACAAGGCGATCGTCGATGCCGGCTTCGTCCTGCAGCTCGACGATGCATTTCTCGCGCACGAGTACGACCGGCTGCGCGGCCTGATGAGCGAGCGCGAGGCGCACCGGTATGCCCAGCGCTGCGTCGATCTGACGAACTATGCGCTCACCGGGATTCCCGAGGACAAGGTCCGCTATCATGTGTGCTGGGGCAGCTGGAACGCGCCGCACACCACCGACGTGCCGCTCAAGACCATCTGCGACCTGATCCTGCAGGTCCGCGCCCAGGCCTATTCGCTGGAGAGCGCCAATCCGCGGCACGAGCACGAATGGATGGTGTGGAAGGACGTGAAGCTGCCGGACGGCAAGATCCTCATTCCCGGCGTCGTCACCCATTCGACCAACGTGGTCGAGCACCCGGAGCTGGTGGCGTGGCGCATCAGGAACTTCGCCAGCGTGGTCGGCCGCGAGAACGTCATTGCCGGGACCGACTGCGGCTTCGCCCAGAGCTACAACATCGTGCGCTGCCATCCGTCGGTGCAATGGGCCAAGCTCGAGGCGCTGGTCGAAGGCGCGCGGCTGGCGTCGCGGGAGCTTTGGGGGCGGTAGCCGGCCGCTGAAAAACTCTCCCGCATCCGGGACGCCGCCATAAGCGCGTTCACGCGCTGGCGGGCGCGCCCCTAAGTGTGCTGCACCGGAACCTTTACGGTCGCTATCCGGCCAAGAGGCATCGACACGCGTGCAACGCGGGCCGCCGCTCCGGCGTTCAGTGAATGGAGAGCGCGTTCATAAGCCCGGAACCAGCCTTGCGACCAGCCGCATGCTGGGGTGCTTCCGCGACAATCCGCAGCTTCGTCAGGAGCCTTTCAGCATGACGGCCTGAACGCAGGAGGACGACGATGACAGACCAACAGACGCGGCCGGCCGGCCCCGACCTTGCGCAAGGCGTCGCGCTCGCGGACCTTGTCGATGGCAAGCTCCTCGGGTACGTCGGCGACGAAGCGGTGCTGCTGGTTGAGAGCGGTACGGAGCTGTTCGCCGTCGGTGCCCACTGCACCCATTATCACGGGCCGCTGGCCGAAGGCCTCGTGACCGGCGAGAGCGTGCGTTGCCCCTGGCATCACGCGTGCTTCGATCTGCGCAGCGGGGAAGCCGTGCGCGCGCCGGCCTTGAGCCCCGTGGACTGCTGGAACGTCGAGCGGCGGGACGGCCGCATCGTCGTGACGGGAAAACGCCAGCACGCACGACCGCGCGCGAAGGCAGCACCTGCGGACGCGCCGGGCCGGATCGTCATCGTCGGCGGCGGTGCGGCAGGTTTCGCGGCGGCCGAGATGCTGCGCCGGCGCGACTACCGCGGCGGCATTGTCATGCTGAGCGATGATGCTGTAGCTCCGGTCGACCGGCCCAATCTGTCCAAGGACTATCTCGCCGGCAGCGCGCCGGAGGACTGGGTGCCGCTGCGTGACGAAAAATTCTATGACGAACACGCCATCGAATTGCGGCTCGGGTCCGAAGTCGTTGGCATCGACACCGGGACGCGCGAGGTGATGGTCGCCGGCGGCGGCAACCTGCCTTACGACCGGCTGCTGTTGGCCACGGGCGCCGAGCCGGTGCGTCTGCCGATCCCGGGCGCGGATCAGCCGCACGTTCATACGCTGCGTTCGCTCGCCGACTGCCGCGCCATCATCGACGCCGCGAAAAGTGCAAAGCGTGCGGTGGTCATTGGCGCGAGCTTCATCGGCCTCGAGGTCGCGGCGTCGCTTCGGGCGCGCGGCATCGAGGTCCGTGTGGTGGCACCGGAACAGCGGCCGATGGAGCGCATTCTGGGGCCGCAGATCGGCGATTTCGTTCGCGCCTTGCACGAAGAGCATGGCGTCGTGTTCCATCTTCAGAACACCGTGACGGCGATCGACGGGCGGCGCGTGGCGCTGCAAAGCGGCGAGGCGGTCGACGCCGATCTCGTGGTCGCCGGTGTCGGCGTGCGGCCGCGGCTTGCGCTCGCCGAAAAGGCCGGTCTCGCGATCGATCGCGGCGTGCTTGTGAACGGCCACCTCGAAACGAGCGTTGGCGGCATTTATGCCGCCGGCGACATCGCGCGCTGGCCCGATCCGCATTCCGGCAACAACATCCGGGTCGAGCACTGGGTGGTCGCCGAGCGGCAGGGCCAGACCGCCGCGCGCAATATGCTGGGCCTGCGCGAGCGGTTCGACGCGGTGCCGTTCTTCTGGAGCCAGCACTACGATGTGCCGATCAACTACGTCGGACATGCCGAGCAGTGGGACGAAATTTCGATTGATGGCGACGTCAGATCGAAAGATTGCCTGCTGCGATACAAGCACAAAGGCCGTGTGCTCGCCGTGGCTTCGATATTCCGCGATGTCGAGAGCCTCAAAGCGGAGCTGGCGATGGAGCAGGGGCGCGTGGACTGCTAGCAGGCTGGCTCTCTCTCGGCGTCATTCCGGGGCGCGCTGACGGGCGCGCCCGGAATGACGCCCGGGCTTTTCACTCGCGGGCGTCAACCGCCGTCGGTTGAGCGGGTTGACAACACTCCCAATAAAGAACATATAGAGAACATTACTTGGCCGGGAGGTCCCATCGGATCGTCCGAGGCCCAAGCAAGCGGGAAGCCGCCGGTCAGGGAGAACGTGCCCCCGTCCGCAGCGTCCCTGGTGGAGCGCCGGGAGGCGCCGCCCCCCTGCGTCACTGGGGGGCCAGCGTGCCTCCGCACGAGGCGCGCTGCGGACCGCGTTATGGTCCGCGGGCACCTACGTCACTGGTGCCCGGCGCCTCCCGGCGCTCCATTCCCTCGTTTTGAGGGAGACGGAAAAAAGGGAAAGGGCGGGCTCGGCAGCCCGAAAAAAGTGAAGTCGCCGGGGTGCGGAGCTTTGTCTACGTTCCTGCTTGAAGAGTGACCCTTGATGGCCGCTCGCGTCCGCCTAGCCGAACACGTCCTGCAGCACGCCTGCGCGCACCACCTCGGTGCCGTCGACCGTGATCGTCGTCCGCATCACCGGAATGTCGAAGTGGCCCGCGGTGTAGCGCCCGGCGAATTCGTTCGCGCCGGTCGAGAACAGGAAGTTGCCGGCGACGGCGCGAAGCTCCGTGCCGTTGGTGTCGCGCTGGTCGTACATGGTCAGCGCCTCGTACCGGGCGCGCGGGTTCATGCCGAAGCCGACATGGGCCACGGCGTAGGCCTCCTTGTCGCCCCAGGCGGCGAGATAGCTGCGCATCAGCTCCGCGTCGGTGCCTTCGCCGTCGATGCGCGTGACATAGTCGCTTGCGAGCGTCAGCCGGATCGGCGCTTCGATGTAGCGCTTGAAGGTGAGGTTGATGTCGCCGCGGTCGAGCACCAGCGTGCCGTTGACCGTGCCCTGCTTGGGGAAGCTCACCACCAACCCGCCCGGCCAGTGCGCCAGCGTCCCGGGCCGGTCGGTCCAGCCCCAGACGCCGACGGTCGACGCGCCGGCGAGGTCGACGTCGAGCTTGGTCCCGGCTGCCGAGCTCACGCCCATGCGTTTTGCGCCGCGCAGCATCTTCGCGGCCGCGCGCACGCGCTGCTCCAGCGCCGGGTCGGGTGTCATCCGCTCCAGCGCCTCGGGATGCTCGTTGGAGATCGCGAGGATGCGCGCGCCGGCCTTGAGGATCGCCGGTGTCTCCGGCGCATGCATCAGCCCCTCGACCGTGCAGTCGACCACGAAACCAGCCTGTCCCAATGCAGTGACGACAGGACTGAGCCGCCCGATCGCCTCGCTCGCGCCGGTCGAGCGCACCGGCACCGGATGCGGATTGGCCGGTGTCGGTACGACGATATGGAACGGCCGCGCGCCCAGTCGCAAAAGCGCCAGCTCGGCAAGGTGAACGTTCAGTGTGCGCGACTGCGTCTCCGACAAGATCGCTGCCGTGTCGCCGCGCTTGACGGCGCAGCGTTCAAACACCGCGCATAATGCGTCGATCCATTTTCCTTCGATGCGATCGGAGAACATTTTCTTCTCTTTTCCCGGCGTCAGACAGAACACTTGCAACTGCGAAACATCGACGTCCGCGAGGCGTGCGCCGTCGCTGTTCGAGCCAGGCGCAAAATGCTTCGGAGCGCATCAAACCGACAATAATCTCACATGAAACGCGGAGCGGACCAAAGCGATTTTCTTATTTCTCGGCGTGTATTGCTTATCAAGGAAATCGACTTCTATCTGTCCCGATGCTGAACCCTCGCGCCTGTCCGGCGCGTGCATGCGTCGGAACACCATCATGAGCCTCGTGGCGATCCCGAAGTCCGCCCCGTTCCCCGACGAAGAGATCGAGATGCTGAACCGCGTGGTCGGCTCGGCAAGCCCCGTGCAGCGCGCCTGGCTCGCCGGATTTCTGGCCGGCGTTGAGGCATCGTCGGCCGCCGCGCCGCAGCCCGTCGCGCCGCCGGTCGCGGCCGAGCCGCTGACCATCGTGTTCGCAAGCGAGTCCGGCAATTCCGAAAAGCTCGCCGGCGATCTGGCCAAGGCCGCGCGCCAGAATGGCCTCAAGCCGACCGTCGTCGACATGGCCGACCTCGATGTCGCAACGCTTTCGAAATCGCAGCGGCTGGTGGTGATCGCCGCCACCTGGGGCGAGGGCGAGCCGCCGGCGCGCGCCGCGCGCGTCTATGCCGAGCTGATGGGGCAGGGCGCGCCGCGCCTCGATGGCGTCGAATATGCCGTGCTGGCGCTGGGCGACACCGCCTATGCCGGGTTCTGCGCGATCGGCAAGGCGCTCGACGAGCGATTCGCGGCGCTGGGCGGCAAGCGCGTGGTCGACCGCGTCGATTGCGATCTCGATTTCGCCGCGCCCGCCGCCGACTGGATCGGCCGCGCGGTCAAGGCACTGGCCCCGGCCGATGCCGGGCGCGGCACGGTCATCGAGGTGGATTTCGGCAAGGGCGGCGCTGCGTCCAAGTCCGAGGTCGTCGGGGCCGAGATCATCGAGCACATCAACCTGAATTCGTCGCAGTCGGGCAAGGAGACCTTCCACCTGGCGCTGTCGTTCGACGGCGCGGCCCCGGCCTTCGAGCCGGGCGACTCACTCGATGTCTATCCGGAAAACGATCCGGCCGAGGTGGACGAGCTGCTGAAAGCCGCGGGTCTTCCCGCCGATCAGACGCTGCGCAACGACTTCATCAAGTCGCAGGACATCCACACGCTGTCGCTCAAGAGCCTCGAGACCTACGCGACGCTGACCGGCCATCAATACGTCAAGGCGATGATCGCCGACGGCAGCGCCCGCGAGTGGACCGCCGGGCGGCAGCTCATCGATCTCATCACTTACTTCCCGATCGCGATCACCGCCGAGCAGCTGCGCGCCGTCACCCGGCCGCTCGCGCCGCGCGCTTATTCGATCGCGTCGTCGCGGCGCGAGTTCAGCGACGAGGCGCATCTGCTCGTCTCGGCCGTGCGCTACGACAGCCACGGCCGCGCCCGCAAGGGTGTCGCCTCCAACTACGTCGTCGAGCGGCGGAAGCGCGGCGACCGCGTCCGCGTCAAGCTTCGCCGCAACCGGCATTTTGCGCTTCCCGCACCCGATCGCGACATCATCATGGTCGGGCCCGGCACCGGCATCGCGCCGTTCCGCGCCTTTGTGCAGGAGCGCCGCGCGACGGAAGCCAAGGGCCGCAACTGGCTGTTCTTCGGCGACCGTCGGTTCACCCACGACTTCCTTTATCAGCTCGAATGGCAGGAGGCCTTGAAGGATGGTTCACTGACCCGCATGGACGTCGCGTTCTCGCGCGACCAGCCGCAGAAGATCTACGTCCAGGACCGTCTTTGGGAACGCCGTCGCGACCTCGTCGAATGGCTCGACGGCGGCGCGAGCTTCTATGTCTGCGGCGATGCCAAGGCGATGGCCAAGGACGTGCGCGCTGCGCTCGTTCGCGCCTACGCCGACGTGAAGTCGCTGACACCCGAGGCCGCCGAGCAGGCCGTTGCGCAGCTCGAGCGTGACAAGCGCTACTTGCAGGACACCTATTAGAGCATGTTTCGACGGCAGGATTATCGCATATCGCGCGACTCGGGCGGTGAGCTCCATCCCCCTGAAAGGTGCAGGGTCGGGGTAAGGGTCGGGGTGGGGGGCCGTTTGCACACGAGCCAGACCAGGACACCTACCCATGGCTGACGAACCCTCCCGCAACGAGCGAATCAAAGAGGCGAGCGAATACCTGCGCGGCACGCTCTCCGAGGGCCTGCGCGAGGAGATCACCGGTGCGATCTCCGAGGACGATCAGCAGCTCGTCAAATTCCACGGCATGTATCTCCAGGACGACCGCGATCTGCGCGCCGAGCGCGGCCGCAAGAAAATGGAGAAGGCGTTCTCGTTCATGCTGCGGGTGCGGATCTCCGGCGGCGTTCTCACGCCGGAGCAGTGGCTGACGCTGGACCGCGTCGCGGGCGACTACGGCAACGCCACGATGCGGATCACCACGCGCCAGACCATCCAGCTGCACGGCGTCATCAAGTCCAACCTGAAATCGACGCTGAAGGCGATCGACACCGCGCTGCTCAACACCATCGCCGCCTGCGGCGACGTCAACCGCAACGTGATGTGCAACCCCAATCCGTTGCAGTCGCGGGCTCATGCGGGCGCCCTGGAGCTGGCGCGGGCGATCTCCGGCCATCTGACGCCGCGCACCGGCGCGTACCGCGAGATCTGGCTCGACGGCGAGCGCATCGCCGGCGGCGACGAGGACGAGGCGGTCGAGCCTATTTATGGAAAGACCTACCTGCCGCGAAAGTTCAAGATCGCGGTCGCGGTGCCGCCGTCGAACGACGTCGACGTGTTCGCGAACGATCTGAGCTTCATCGCCATTGTCGATGACGCCGGCAACATTTCCGGCTGGAACGTCACGGTCGGCGGCGGCATGGGCATGACGCACGGCGAGCCGGACACCTATCCGCGCACCGCCGACGTGCTGGGCTTTTGCACCACCGACAAGGCGGTTGCGGTCGCCGAAGCCGTGGTCACGGTGCAGCGCGACTGGGGCAACCGCTCGAACCGCAAGCATGCGCGGCTCAAATACACCATCGAGGACCGCGGGCTCGATGCGTTCCGCGCCGAGGTCGAGAGGCGGGCCGGCGTGAAGCTCGATCGCGCCAAGCCTTATGAGTTCACCTCGACTGGCGACCGCTACGGCTGGACGGAAGGCGAGGATGGCCGCGGGCATCTCACGCTATTCGTCGAGAACGGCCGCGTGCGCGATGCAGGTCCTGGCCAACTGCAACTTTCGGCGCTGCGGAAGATCGCCGAATTGAACGTCGGTGATATCCGGCTGACCGCGAACCAGAACGTCATCGTCGCCAATGTGCCGGCTGAACGGCGCGACGAGATCAACGCCATCGTGGCCGATGCAGGCCTGCTCGAGCCGAAGTCGGGCCTGCGCCGCAACTCGATGGCCTGCGTCGCGCTGCCGAGCTGCGGGCTCGCGCTCGCCGAGAGCGAGCGTTACCTGCCGGCGCTGATCGACGCGCTCGACGCGCGGCTTGCCGTGCACGGCCTCGAAAACGACGACATCGTCATCCGCATGACCGGCTGCCCGAACGGCTGCGCGCGGCCCTACCTCGCCGAGATCGGCTTGGTCGGCAAGGGGCCGGGCCGCTACAACCTCTATCTCGGCGCGGCGTTCGACGGCTCGCGGTTGTCCAAGCTCTACGCCGAGAACCTCGACCACGAGGGCATCGTCGCCGCGCTCGATCCGGTGCTCGCGGCCTACGCCGCGCGCCGTCAGCCGGGCGAACGGTTCGGCGAGTTCACCATCCGCGCCGGCTTCGTCGCCCGCACCGGCAACGGCCGGGACTTCCACGCCAACGTCGCCAAGCCGCGCGCCGCATGAACGCGATCAGCCACCCGCTGAAAATCGAAACGCGGCCGCCACGCATGGCAGCGCTGGCGCGCCTGCCGGTGTTCTTCGTCCTGACCGACAAGCGCGTGGTGGTCGCGGGCGGCTCGGCGGCCGCGGCCTGGAAGGCCGAATTGCTTTCGGCCGCGGGCGCGCAGGTCGACGTTTATGCGGCCGCTCCCGGCGAAGAGCTGCTCGCGCTCGCCTGCGATCCGCCGGGCGGCGCGATCCGTATTGTCCGCCGCAACTGGGTCGCGGACGACTTTGCCGATGCCGCGCTCGCTGTCGGCGCATGCGATGATGATGCTTCGGCCGCAGGTTTCGCTGCTGCTGCCCGAAACGCAGGCGTGCCGGTCAACGTGATCGACAAGCCCGGGTTCTGCGACTTTTCCTTCGGCTCGATCGTCAACCGTTCGCCGCTCGTGGTCGGCATCTCGACCGATGGCGCGGCACCGGTGTTCGCGCAGGCGATCCGCGCCAAGATCGAGGCTCTGCTGCCGCAGGGCTTTTCGCGCTGGGTCGCCGCCGCGGTGCAGTGGCGGCCCGCGGTGAAGTCGTCGGGGCTCACGTTCGCCGGCCGCCGCAAGTTCTGGCAGTTGTTCACCGCGCGCGCGGTTGCCGATCCGCATCGCGCGCCAACTGAGGCCGATGTCGGTGCGCTTGTTGTGGAAGCAAAGCGCCTTGGCGAAGCCGTCGACAACGGCTCGGTGACGCTCGTCGGCGCGGGGCCCGGCGATCCGGAGCTGCTGACGCTGCGCGCGGTGCGCGCGCTGCAATCCGCCGACGATATCCTGTTCGACCAGCAGGTCTCGTCCGTCGTGCTCGATTTTGCCCGGCGCGAGGCTCGGAAGACCGCGGTCGCGGGCACCGACACCCACGCACTGATGATCGATCTTGCCAAGGCTGGCCGTCGCGTGGTCCGGCTGAAGGCCGGCATTCTGATCTCGGCCAACGCAAGCAGCGACATCGCGGCCTGCCGCGCCGCGGGAATTGCCGTGGAGAGCGTCGGTTTAAGCGGCTAAGCTCGTCCTGCTTTCGCCGGGAGGCAGGAATGGGCGCGCGCCGGATTTTTGTCGCCGCTTTGCTGACGTTCGCATTCGGGCTCGGCCATGCCGCAGCGCAGACCTATCCGGGTCAGACCATCAAGATCGTCGTGCCGTTCTCCGCCGGCGGTCCGGTGGACTCGCTTGCACGCACCATGGTGCCGCACCTGCAGGAGCGGCTCGGCCAGAGCGTCGTCATCGAGAACCGCACCGGCGGCGGCACCAGCATCGGCGCCAAGGCCGTGGCGGCCGCAGCGCCCGACGGTTACACGCTGCTCTTCGTCGGTCCGAATCTCGCCTATTATCCGGTGCTGTTTCCCGACCTCGACTTCGATCCGGTGAAGAGCCTTGCGCCGGCCGCGACCATCGTCACCTGGTCGCATGTGATCGCGGTGGCGCCGCAGGTCCCAGCCAACACCATTCCGGAGCTCGTCGCCTATGCCAAGGCCCATCCCGCCAAGCTCGCGTTCGGCTTCGGCTTGGCCACCATGCCGCATATCATCGGCGAAACCTTCCGGCAGGCGGCGGGCATCGAGCTCACCAACGTGCCGTATCGCGGCGGCGAGCAGGCGCGAGCCGATCTTCTCGGCGGCCGCGTCCACATCAACATCGCGCCGGTGCCGCAGCTCCTCTCGCTGATCCAGGACGGCAAGATCCGGCCGCTGGGCTATACCGGGGCGAAGCGCAGTCCCGACCTGCCGGACGTTCCGACCATGATCGAAAGCGGCCTGCCGCAGGTCGGCTTCCATCCCGACGTCTGGATGGGCATCTTCGCGCCGGCCGGCACGCCGCCCGCGATCGTCGACCGGCTCAACCGGGATATCAACGCGGTGCTCAGGTCCGCCGAAATGGCGCCTGCGCTGAAGCGCTTCGGCTACGAGGCGAAGATTTCTACGCCTGCCGAATTCACAACATTCTTCGCGGCCGAGATGCAGAAATGGCCGCTGGTCCTGCGGGCCACGGGCATCAAGCCGCAGTGACATGGCGCAAGCGCGCGGCCTCAAGTAGTCTGCCGCCTCGCTGCATCGTTCGAAACTCAAACTCCGGGTGACTTCCTTGGCCGATACTCCTCCTGCTTCCGGCGGTCCGGTCGATCGGGCCGTGATCGACGACCTCGTGGCGGCAAGCCGCATTCTCGCGCATTACGGCGTGCTCGACGCCTGGGGCCATGTCAGCATCCGCCATCCCAGGAATCCGGAGCGCTATCTGTTGTCGCGCGCCCGTGCACCGGCGCTGGTGTCGGCGGAGGACATCACCGAGTTTGACCTCGAATCCAACCAAGTGGATCCAAGCAAGCGCGCGTTTTTGGAGCGCTTCATCCACGGCCAGGCCTATCGCGCCCGGCCGGACGTCAACGCCGTGGTGCACAGCCATTCGCCGACCATGATCCCGTTCAGCGTCACCGGCGAGCCGCTGCGGGGCATCTCGCACATCGCCTCGTTTCTCTGCGAGGAGGTTCCGTTGTGGGAAATCCGCGACTGCGGCATGACACAGGGCCTGCTGGTCACCAACAACACGCAAGGCGCCTCGCTGGCGAAGACGCTCGGCAAGGGCCCGGTTGCGCTGATGCGCGGACACGGCAACGTGGTGGTCGCGCCGGATATCAGGCGGGCCGTGCACCGCGCGCTCTACACCGAGGTCAATGCCCAGCAATTGGCCACTGCGCTGTCGTTCAAGCGCCCGATCAAATACATCGCGCCGGACGAGATGCAGGATCCGAAGCGCCTCGATGATTCCTGGGAGGTGTGGAAGGCGGAAGCCTTGAACGAGGCGTAGGCAATTCCGGGCTGCGGGTTTCCCCGACAGCGCATTTGTGTTTGAATGCGCGCGCCGGCTCCACGCCATTTTCGCCTTCTGGTATCTAAGTTGACCGAAACGGTTTCCGAAATCCTCCGTGCGCACCGTTCCGGGACGGCGCGCCCAACGGAGACCGTGGCACGGACGTTCGAACGCATTCGCGCCCACAACGATCCTGCGCTGTTCATCAGCCTGCGGGACGAGAACGACGCCCTCGCCGAGGCCAAGGCGCTGGAAGCGGGCGGCGCACTGGACCGCCCGCTGTTCGGCGTGCCGGTCGCGGTGAAGGACAACATCGACGCCGAAGGGTTTGTCACCACCGCGGCGTGTCCGGCGTTCTCCTATAAGCCCACGCGGGACTCGACCGCCGTCGCAAAACTCCGCCAAGCCGGCGCGATCGTCATCGGCAAGACCAATCTCGATCAATTCGCGACCGGGCTGGTCGGCGTGCGTTCGCCCTATGGCGTGCCGCGCAATGCGGTCAATCCGGAGTTGGTCCCAGGCGGGTCGAGCTCGGGATCGGCGGTGGCCGTGGCCGCGGGCCTTGTGCCGCTTTCGCTCGGCACCGACACCGCGGGCTCGGGCCGCGTGCCCGCGGGCCTCAACAATATCGTCGGGCTGAAGCCGAGCCTTGGCCTGATTTCAACGGCAGGCGTCGTGCCGGCCTGCCGCTCGCTCGATTGTGTCTCGGTGTTTGCGCTGACCACCGATGACGCCTGGGCAGCGCTCGCCGTGATGGCGGGTCCCGACGCGGCCGATCCTTATTCGCGGGCGCGGCCGCTGAAGCCCGCCGGCGCCTTCGCCAAGGGCATGCGGCTCGGCGTGCCGATCGCCGGCCAGCGCGTGTTCTTTGGCGACCGTGCATCGGCCGCGGCCTACGAGCAGGCAATCACGCGCGCGGCCGCGCTCGGCCTTGAGATCGTCGAGGTCGACATCGAGCCGTTCTACGAGACCGCGAGGCTGCTCTACGAGGGACCGTGGGTCGCCGAGCGCTACATCGCCATCAAATCGCTGCTCGCATCGTCGCCGGAATCGATCCATCCGGTGACCCGGGAGATTATCGTACAGGGCGCGCGGCCGAGCGCGGTCGATGCGTTCGCGGCGTTCTACAAGATCGAGGAATTGCGCCGGGTGCGCGACGTGACGTTCCGTTCCGTCGATGCGCTGCTGCTGCCGACCGCGCCCACCGCCTATACCGTCAAGCAGGTGCTGGCCGACCCGATCCAACTCAACAGCCGGCTCGGCACCTACACCAACTTCGTCAACCTGCTCGACCTCTGCGGCCTTGCCGTGCCGGCCGCGATGCGCGACGACGGCATTCCGTTCGGCGTGACACTGCTCGCCCCGGGCGGGCACGACGGCTTGCTCGCCTCGATCGGCCGCGCCTTTCACGCCGACACCGGCCTGCCGATGGGCGCGCTGGGGCGGCCGCAGCCGCCGCTCGCGGTACTTTCATCGATGCCCGCGGCAGACGAGATCGCCATCGCCGTGGTCGGGGCGCACCTTTCCGGCATGCCGCTCAATGGCGAGCTGAAGACGCTCGGCGCGCGGCTTCTCGAAGCGACGGCGACCGCGTCCGATTACCGGCTTTATGCGCTCGCTGCGAGCAACCCGCCGAAGCCGGGGCTGCTTCGCGTCGGGCAAGGGCAGGGCAGCGCGATCGCGCTCGAGATCTGGGCACTGAGCGCCGAAGGCTTCGGCCAGTTTGTCGCGGCGATCCCGCCGCCGATGTCGATCGGCACGCTGCGGCTCGCCGACGGCCGCACGGTCAAAGGGTTCCTGGTCGAGGCGGACGCGGTTTCCGGCGCGGCGGATATCTCAAGCTTCGGCGGCTGGCGGAATTATCTCGCGCAGGCCAAGGCGGCAGCGGGCTAAAGCGAGCTCGCGTAAACCTCGTAGGTCTCCCGCACCGTGCCGATGTGCTCGCGCATCGCCGCTGCGGCGCGCTCGCGCTCGCCGCGCAGGATCGCCACGACCACGCGATCGTGTTCGGTATGCGATTTGGCGAGCCGTCCCAGCGTGCGGAACTGGGCGCGGCGGAACGGTTGAACGCGCGAGCGCGTCGCCACCGTCATCTCGGCGAGATAGTTGTTGTGCGCGCCCGCATAGATCGCGCTGTGGAACGCCTCGTTGACCTCGTGAAAGCGCTGCGGATCGCTGGTCCGGATCAAGGCCCGCATCTCTTCGTGGACCAGTTCCAGCGCGCGGCGCTCTGGCGTGGTCATCCGCTCGGCGGCAAAGCCCGCGCACAGCGCCTCGAGCTCGGCCATCGCCTCGAACATGCCCTTGAGCCGCTCCTCGGAAGGCTGCGCCACCACCGCGGCACGGTGCGCGCGTGCTTCGATCAGCCCGCTCGCCGCAAGCTGGCGGATCGCCTCGCGCACCGGCGTGCGCGACACGCTGAAGCGCCGCGCCAGCTCCATCTCGTCGAGCGTTGCGCCGGGTGTGAGTGTGCCGCGGACGATCTCGTCGGCGAGGTGAAGCTTCAGGACTTCGGCGAGCGTGCGGCGGCTGTCGCGGATCGCAATGCTCATCGTTCTGCTCAAATATTCGGCCGCGGCGCGCGCGCGACGCCGGACTGCTCCAGCGCATGGGCGACCCGCAACGCGACATCCTCGCGCCACGGCGCGGCGATGATCTGGACCGCGATCGGCAGCGGCTTGAGCGGCACCGGTGCCGCCACGACCGGCAGGCCGATGAACGAAATCGGCTGGGTGTAGATGCCGATGTTCGGGCGAAGCGGCATCTCCACGCCATCGAGCACGAAGGTCTGCTGGCCGATTTTCGGGGCAACGCAGGGCATGGCTGGCGCGAGGATGACGTCGATGCCTTCGAACAATTTCAACACCTCGCCGCGATACCAGCGACGGAATTTCTGCGCATGGTTGACCAGCGCCGCCGGCACCATCGCGCCCGCGATCAGCCGGTCCCGTACCGCGGGATCGAAGTCTTTAGCGCGCGTGCGAAGCCTGTCGAGATGCAGGGCCGCGCCTTCCGTTGCGGTGATGACGAAGGCCGCGGAACGCGCGCGCCCGGCCTCCGGAATGTCGATCTCGTGCGTTACGCCGAGCGCCTTGGCGACGATCGTCATGGTCTCGGCGGCTTCCGGTGAGATGCCTTTGCGGAAATAGCCGCCGGCAATCGCAATTCGCAGGCCGTCGATGCCAAATGCCAGGGTCGGCGCGACGCGTTCGACCGGCCGGCCGGCGCAGGCCGGATCGTCCGGGTCCGCGCCCTGCATGGCGTCGTAGGCCAGCGCAAGGTCGTCGGTGCTGCGCGCGAACGGGCCGAGATGGTCGAAGCTCGAAACGAACGGGAAGGTGCGTGCCCGCGACAGGCGGCCATAGGTCGGCTTCAGCCCGAAGATGCCGCAGAACGACGACGGCACACGGATCGAGCCGTTGGTGTCGGAGCCGAGCGCGAGCGGCACGAGGCCACCGGCCACCGCGCCGCCCGAGCCGCCGGAGGAACCGCCGGTCATGCGGCTAAGATCGTGCGGATTGCGCGAGGCGCCGTCGTGCACGTTCTCGCCGGTGAAGTCATAGGCGTACTCGCCCATGTTGAGCGCGCCGATCAGAACCGCGCCGGCGGCCTCAAGGCGCTCGATCAATGTCGCATCGCGAATTGCAGGCTTGTGATCGCGATTGATCTTGGAGCCCGCGAGCGTGGCGAGCCCGGCAACGTCAAACAGATTTTTGACCGCAAACGGCACGCCAGCGAGTGGCCCGAGCGCATTGCCTTCGCTCTGGGCGCTGTCAACGGCACGTGCTGTGGCGCGGGCGCGCTTCGCGACCACGCCGGAGAAGGCGTTGAGCTTGGGATTGAGCTGGTCGATGCGCGCGAGTGCGGCTTCGGTGATCGAAATCGCGCTTCGTTCGCCGCTCGAAACGGCGCGGGCAATCTCCGCGGCGCTGGTCCAGTCCATCGTTGCGCCTCAGGCCTCGAACACGGGCGCCGGGTCGGTCTCGTCCGGCAGGGGAAAGCTTGCGACCAGCGCGCCGTGGCGCAGCGTGACCTCCAGGTGACTGCGAACCGCCGGCAGCCAGGCCTTGTCGATCTTGAGCTCAAGCGCGCGGGCGCCCGCGGCGATGAACGGGTCGAGCGGATGGGCAGGCGGCTTGACCTGCTTGGCCGGTTTGCTGCGCTTTGCGGTCTTGGCGGCCTTGCGCGCAATCCGCTGCTTCTTCGGACGCCGCGTCATGATCCGGCCGCCGCCCGGTTTGCTTCCGTCTGCTCCGGCCCGAAATTCGGATGCGGGATCGCCGCCAGCAATTCGCGCGTGTAGTCGGCCTCGGGCGAGAACAGCACCCGCTCGGTCGGGCCTTCCTCGACGATCCTGCCGGCGCGCATGACGATGACGCGGTCGCAGAGGAGGCGCACCACGTTGAGGTCGTGCGAGACGAACAGATAGCTCATGCCGAGCGTGTCCTTGAGGTCCTGCAGCAGGTTGAGCACCACCGCCTGAACCGAAACGTCGAGCGCCGCGGTCGGCTCGTCAAGAATAATCAAATCAGGCTTCAGCGCGATGGCGCGGGCGATGCCGACACGCGCCTTCTGGCCGCCGGAAAGCTGGTGCGGGAAGCGATCGAGCAGTTCCAGCGGCAGGCCAACCTGCGCCGCGAGCTCCTCGCATCGGGCGCGGACGGTGTCGCGGCCCTTGATGTCGCCGAGCTGCAGGATCGGATCGGCGATGGCGCGCGCCGCGGTGAACCGCGGATTGAGGCTGTCGGTCGGGTCCTGGAACACCATCTGGATGCGCTTGCGAAGCGGCAGCCTGGCGAACTGCTTGGCCGGAATTTCGCCGATGTTCTCGCCGTCGAACATGATCGTACCGTCGGTCTTGTCGATCAGCCGCATGATCATGGTGGAGGTGGTGGACTTGCCGCAGCCGGATTCGCCGACCAGACCGACGCTCTCGCCGCGATAAACATCGAAGCTGACGCCGTCGACCGCGCAGAACACGTCCGGCTCGGGCGCGGGTCCGCGTCGCAGCGCCTTCTTCAAGGTCCCGCCGAAGCCCTCGAGGCCCTTGCGCGGGTATTGTTTCACCAGCTTGTCGACCACGAGCAGCGGCTTCCGCTCGGCGACATTGAGCTTGGCGACGGTCGCGCCAGGCGGAACGTCCGCCTCGGGCAGGAGGTCGCGCAGCGAAACGCCGGGCCGCGGTGTCGCCCGCATCAGCTTGCGCGTGTATCGGTGCGACGGTGCGGTGAAAATCGCCCGCGAGGTCGCGGTTTCCACGACGTGGCCCTTTTCCATCACCACGACGCGGTCGCAATAGGTCGCGGCCAGACCCAGATCGTGGGTGATCAGGATCGTCGACATGCCGCGCTCGCGGGTAAGCTCGACGATCAGCTCCATCACCGTCCTCTGGGTGGTGACGTCGAGGCCCGTGGTCGGCTCGTCGGCAATAAGAAGTTGCGGGCGGCAGGCGAGCGCCAGCGCGATGACGATGCGCTGGCACATGCCGCCGGAAAGCTCGAACGGATAGGCATGATAGCGCTCGCGCGGCCGCGCGATGCGGACCTGTTCGAGCAGCTCGATCGCCTTTTCCGGGGCGTCGGACGGCGCGGCCTTGACGTGCTCCAGCAGCACGTCCTCGATCTGATGGCCGACCTTGCGGATCGGATTGAGCGCCGCGCGCGGGTTCTGGAAGATCATCGAGATCTCGCGGCCGCGCAGCTCGCGCATCTCGTCCTCGCCGGCGTGGCGAACGTCGATGTTGGTGAACATCACCGAGCCGTCGGCGATCCGGCCGGCGCGGTCGAGAATGCGCATCACCGCGTAGGAGGTGACCGACTTGCCGGAGCCGGACTCGCCGACGATGCCGACCGTCTCGCCCTTGGCGATGGTGAGGTCGACATGCTGCACCGCCTTGACGATGCCGCGGCGGGTCGTGAACTCCACCGTCAGGTCGCGTACGTCGAGGAGCGGGATTGCGGTCATGGCTGCTCCTCAGGTCCGTCGTTGCGGGTCGGCGATGTCGCGCAACCCGTCGCCGAGCAGGTTGAAGCAGAACACGGCGACCATCAGCGCGACGCCCGGAAAGAACGCAATCCACCACTCGCCCGATACCATGAAGGCCGCGCCTTCGGCGACCATGATGCCCCATTCGGCGGTTGGCGGCCGGACGCCGAGGCCGATGAACGACAGGCCCGCGGCGTTGAGAATCGCATAGCCCATGGTCAGCGACATCTGCACGATCATGATCGGCATGATGTTGGGCAGGATGTGGCCGAGCAGAATGCGGAGCTCGCCGTTGCCGGAGAGGCGGGCGGCCTGCACGAAGCCCGCCTCGCGACGGACATTGGCCTCGGCCCGCGCCACGCGGGCATAGAGCGGGAAGTTCACGATCGCGGTGGCGAGGATGATGTTCTGCACGGTGTTGCCGAGCGCGGCGACGATGCCCATCGCCAGCACGAACAGCGGGAACGCCATGATGGTGTCGGCGATGCGGCCGACGATGCGGTCGGGCCAGCCGCCGAAGAATCCCGCGGCGACGCCGGCGAGCCCGCCCATCAGGAACACCAGCGCGACCGAGGCGATGGCGATGAAGCAGTCGAGCCGGGTCGCGACGATGACGCGGCTGAACACGTCGCGGCCGAGCTGATCGGTGCCAAACCAGTAAGTCGCGGACGGCGGCTTCAGCGCCGCAGCCGTGTTGCTCGCCAGCGGATCGTGCGGGACGACGGTGGGGCCGAACAGCGCCGCGAACACGATCAGCGCGAACAGGCCGAAGGCAAAACCCGTGACCTTGTTCTCGCCGATGACGTAGCGGCCATGGCGGATGAGCGCGACGAAGCCGCTCGACGGGCGTGACGGTGCTGCGACGTCGCTCATGCCTCGAGCCTCACGCGCGGATCGATCAGGCCGTAGAGAATGTCGATGATGAGATTGAGCGCGACGTACATCACTGCCATGGTCAGAACGAAGCCCTGCAGCGGCGCGAAGTCGGAGGCGATCAGCGCCTCAACCGCGAACGAGCCGATGCCGGGCCAGGCGAACACCTTCTCGACCAGCACGTTGGCGCCGAGCAGGAACGAGAACACCATGCCGAGCGTGGTAACCACCGGGATCATGGCGTTGCGGAACGCGTAGGTGACGATCACGGTGTAGGGCGCGAGCCCGCTCGCGCGCGCGGTCCGCACGAAATCGGACGCGAGCACGGCGAGCATCGAGGCGCGCGTCATGCGGGCGATCGGCGCGAGCGAGAAGATCGCGAGCGTCAGCGCCGGCAGGATCAACTGCTTGAGGCTTGCGACGAACAGCTCGAGGTTGCCGGCGATCAGGCTGTCGATGAGATAGAAGCCCGTGACATGGGGCGGCGGACTGAAGAACACGTCGAGACGCCCGAGCGGCGCGGGCGCCCAGCCCAGCTGGTAGTAGAAGACGTAAACCAGGATCAGCCCGGTGAAGAACACCGGCAGCGATACGCCTGCCGTCGCCACCACGCGGCAGGCGTGGTCGAGCAAGGAACCGGGCCGCGTTGCCGCGACGATGCCAAGCGGCACCGCGATCATCATGGAAACCAGCAGGCCGAGCAGCGTCAGCTCGGCGGAGGCCGGCAGCCGCGTCGCGATCTCCTTGCCGACCGGCTGCCCCGTGGTCAGCGAATGGCCGAGGTCGCCATGCGCGAGGTCGCTGATATAGCGGCCGAACTGAACGATCAGCGGCTTGTCGAGACCGAGACTGACGCGGATCTGCTCGATCGCCTCCTTGGTGGCCGCGGGGCCCGCGAAATAGGCTGCCGGATCGCCGGGCAGCGCGCGGGTGAGCAGGAAGGTGACGATGACGACGCCGATCAGGCTCGGCACCGCGACCAGCATCCGCTTCACGATCATGCCAAGCATCCGCGCGCTCCCCTGCGTTGTCGCGAAGTCAGCTTTGGGTCGCCATGCCCGGGCTCGGTGCGGTGCTGTCGATGGCGCACGTCAGCGGCCGGGCTTGGCGAGCTCTTGAAACCTAACCCTTCGCGAAGGCCCGATAGTCGAGCCGGCGGTGGAACCAGTACTGGTAGCCGGTGACGTTCTTCTGCATCGCGACGTTCACGTAGGGCTGGAAGATCGGGATGCGCGGCATGTCGGCGAACGCCGTGTCGACAAAGCCCTTCACGTCCTTGTCGTAGCCGGCGTTGTCGCCTTCGGCCGCGGCCGTGACCGCGCCATCGACGAACCCGTCGAGCTCCTTCGACTGGTAGCTCATGGTGTTGAAGATCGAATTCTTGCCGTGATAGCACCAGATGAAGAAGTACTCGGGATAGTCGAGCCAGCCCGAGAACACGTTGGTGTAGAGCGGCAGCACCTTCTTGTTCAGCTCGGTGCGCCAGGTTGCGCCGGGGATCTTGTTGATCGTGACCTTGATGCCGATCTGGGCGAGGCTCTCCTGCACCAGCACGCAGAGCGGCTCGTTGACGCCGGCAAAGCCCAGATCGAACGACAGCGTGGTCTCGAAACCGTTCGGGTAGCCGGCCTCGGCCAGCAGCGCCTTGGCCTTGGCAAGGTCGGTGTTGAACTTGTGCGGTTGCGGCCAGGCCACCTCGGTCGCCTTGTCGGCCGGCGCGCCGAACATCGGCTTCGACAGGCCGAACAGCACCGCGTCCATGATCTTCTGGTACGGAATGGCGTAGGCCACCGCCTGCCGGACCTTGAGATTGTCGAACGGCGGCTTGGTCACGTTCATGCCGAGGTACTGAATGCCGTTCGAGTACGGCGTCGAGATGATGTTGAGCTTGGGATGGCTCTTCAGCTCGACGAAGTCCTTGTTCGGCAGATCGTAGGAGATATCGGCGTCGCCGCGCTCGAGCAGCGCGCGGCGGTTGCCGGCGGACGGCACCATGCGCCACACCACGCGTTTGACCTTGGGCAGCGGGCCGCCGGTCCACCTGTCGTTGCGCTCGAGGATGACCTCGGTGCCGGCGTTCCAGCTCACCACGCGATAGGCGCCGGAGCCCGCGGTGTTCTGCTTGGTGTATTCCATGCCCCACGGGTCTTTTTCCGTGGCGTGCTTCTTGACCAGCTCGGAGTTGTAGATCGCCGGCACGATCACCGCGAGGTCGGGAATGGTCAGGCGATCCTTGCGCAGGAAGTCGACGCGCACGGTGTGATCGTCGACCACGACAAACTGCTCGGGCTTGGTCAGCGAGCCGGCGCCCATCTGGAAGGTCGGGAAGCCGCCGACGCTGACCGCGCGGTCGAGCGACCACTTCACGTCCTTCGCCGTGACCGGGGTGCCGTCGTGGAAGGTGGCATTCTTCTTCAGCTTGAACGTCGCCGACATCGGCCCGACGTTCATGTCCTCGGCGAGCTCGCCCTTGAACTTGTCGCGGTCGTAATAGGGGACGCCGTTGACGTCCTTCATCTCGTGGGTGATCAGCCGGTCGTAGCAATTCCACGACACCTCGTAGCCCGGCACGTTGGTGCCGACGCCGTGGATGTCGATGTTGTTCGGGCCGCTCTCCGAAACGATCAGCAGCGTCTCCTGGCGCGACTGCGCCTTGGCCGGCGACCAGACCGCCGGTGCCGCCATGCTGCCGGCGAGCGCCGCCGTGGATTTCAGGAAGTCGCGCCGTTTCATTGGAAGGTCCCCCGATGCTGCGAACGTGCCTGGGGTCTCTTCCGCAAAGGTCGTGCCAATTTGGGGTAATCGCGGTGGGTTTCGCCAAGTGGCTGATTCCAGGTCAGCTTTCCCATGCAGGGCGAACGGCCGCGCAAGCCTTCCGCCGAAGCGGCGGAAAACGAATTGCATACAATAGGCGTATCGATGCCTAAATCTTGGGCGCTTCCGCTGCTGCTGCGGCGAACTGGCCGGCGGGCGGCGGGTCGCCCCGAAGCGCCTTGATGTCGAACGCCGCGACCGGCCGATGGAAGCCCTTGAGCTCAAGCTCGCCGACCGCATCGAAGTCGGTCAGCGCCTCGACCGCGGTGTGGACCTTGCCGTCGACCAGGATCTGGCCGCTCTTGGCCTCGCCGCACAGCCGCGCCGCGAGGTTCACCACGCGGCCGATCGCGGTGTAGTCGAAGCGGCCTTCGGAGCTGATGCGGCCCAGCGTGGCGTAGCCGTGCGCGATGCCCATGCCGAAGCCGAGGTCATGGCCGAGCTTTTTCCATTTCGTGGCCAGCGTCATCACCCGGTCGCGCATCTCGACCGCCATCTTCACCGCGCGCTCGCACGGGTCGGGGCAGGGGATCGGATCGTTGAACAGGATCATCAATCCGTCACCGGCGAAGCGCTCGAGCGTGCCCTCGAAGCTGTTGATCAGGCCGGCGAGGCTGCCGTGATATTCGCGCAGCACCGCCATCACCTCTTCGGGCTCGGCGGTCTCGGCGAATGACGTGAAACCGCGCAGGTCGCAGAACACGATCGTCACGTCGCGGCGGTGACTGTCGAGCAGCTTCTCGCCGCCGGAGGATAGCACCAGCTCGGCGATCTGCGGCGCGAGAAAGCGCTTGAGCCCGGACATGCGCTCGATCTCGCCGAGCTGCGTGGCGATGCGCTGCTCCAGGCCCTTGTTCAACTCCGCGATCTCGTCGTGAAGCTGCTTCAGGCGGAGCACGGACTTCACCCGTGCCACCAGCGCAGTCTGGTCGATCGGCTTGGTGAGGTATTCGTCAGCACCAGCCTCGAGCCCGGCCACGACGTCCTTGGTGTCGGCCTTCGCCGTGCAAAGGATGATCGGCGTGAACGGCATCGTCGGATCGTTCTTGATCCGCTTGCAGACCTCGATGCCGTCGATCTTCGGCATCATGATGTCGAGCAGGATCAGATCGGGCAGATGTTCCTTCGCCGCAGCGAGCGCCTCTTCGCCGTCGGCGGCCTGCTTGAGGTCGTAGCCGTGCGGACCGAGCCGCGCCAGCAGGATGTCGCGGTTGGTCTCGTTGTCGTCAACGATCAGGATACGCGGTGGATTGTGCATACAACATCGCCCATGTGGTGCATCTCATCCGGAAGTTTCTTTTCATCGAATTATCTCGGCAGATATTCGCGGATTGTTGCCAGCAGCTGGCGCGGACTGTACGGCTTCGTGACGTAGGCGTCGCAGCCCGCCTCGCGCGCCTTGCCCTCGTCGCCCGACAGCGCATAGGAGGTCACGACGATGATCGGGATGCTCTTGGTCGCGGGATCGGCCTTGATCCGGCGCGTCGCCTCGTAGCCGTCCATGATCGGCAGCTGGATGTCCATCAGGATCAGGTCCGGCTTGTGCTCGGTGACGGCGGTCAGCGCCTCCTGGCCGTTTTCCGCCTCGACCATCTCGTAGTCGACGCTTGAAAGAAGATCGCGGAGGATCTGCCGGTTATCTTCCTGATCCTCGACCACGAGAATTTTGGTCATGGCAACCTCGTCGCCTGTTCGACTTTGATGGGAAGCGTGAGTGAAAACGTGGAGCCCTGGCCGAGCCGGGATTCTACCCAAATCCGGCCGCCGTGCATCTCAACAATTCGCCGCGATATCGCCAGCCCCAGCCCGGCGCCGCCCTTGGCCTTGGTGATCGAGCTGTCGGCCTGCTGGAATTCCTGGAAAAGCTTGCTCTGGTCGGCCTCGGAGATGCCGGGCCCGGTGTCATGCACCGCGAGATTATAGCTGCCGTTGGTGGCCGAGGCGCGGATCGAGACCTCGCCCTGGTCGGTGAACTTGATCGCATTGCCTACGAGGTTGAGCAGCACCTGGGTCAGCCGCCGCGCGTCGCCCCGGCCGGACGGCAGGTCCTTTGCCATCTCGACCTTGAAGGCGAGCTTCTTGCTGGCGGCGAGTGGCTCGACCGCGCTGTAGACGCCGTGCACGACGTCCTTGATGGAATAGTCGTCGAGATTGAGCACGAGCTGTCCGGCCTCGATCTTGGAGAGGTCGAGCACGTCGTTGATGAGGCCGAGCAGGTGCTTGCCGTTGCGGGTGATGCGCTCGAGTACGCTGCGCATCTTCTCCGGCGGCTCGCCATAGACGTTGTCGGTGATCAGCTCGGTGTAGCCGAGAATGGCGTTGAGCGGCGTGCGCAGCTCATGGCTCATGTTGGCGAGGAAGCGCGACTTGTGCTGGCTCGCCTCTTCGAGCTGGCGGCTCTTGTCCTGGATCTCGTCGAACAGCCGCACGTTCTCGATGGCGATGGCGGCTTGGTCGGCGAAGGTCGAAACCAGCTCAATCTGCTTGTTGGTGAACGGGCGGACGTCGGTTCGAGTCAGGGTGAGCACGCCGACCGGCTCACCCTCGCGCAGCATCGGCACGCCCAGCATGGTGCGGAAGCCGCCGAGCTTCTGCGCCTGCTTCCAGGTGTAATCGGGGTCGGCGTCAACGTCGGGAATGTGGATCACCTTGCCCTCGACAAGCGCGCGGCCGGTGCCGGTGTCGCGCGCCGGCTCGACCGGCTGGTCTTTGACGTAGTCGAGAAACGCCCCAGGAAATCCGAATGCCACCGTCCGGTAGAACTGATCGCCCTTCTTCTGGGTGATCGTGCCCTGGTCGGCATCGCAGAGCCGCGCGGCCGACCGCAGCAGCGTGTCGAGCACCGTCATGAGGTCGTAGGCCGAGCGGCTGATGACCTTCAGGACGTCGGCGGTGGCCGTCTGCTGCTCCAGCGACTCGGAAAGGTCGTCGGTGCGCTGGCGCAGCTCGCTGAGCAGCCGCGTGTTCTCGATGGCGATCACCGCCTGGGCGGCGAAATTCTGAACCAACTCGATCTGCTTGTCGGTAAAGGGCCGAATCTCCTTGCGGTAGATCGCAATCGCGCCGACGAGCTGGTCGTCCTTGAGCATCGGCACCAGAAGGAAGGTCCGCGCTCCGCCGATGTCGGCAAGCGCGACGAAAGGCCTGAAGCCGATGGTGTAGGCCCGATCGGTCCTGATGTCCGGGATGTGGACCAGCTCTTTGGTGTGCCGGAGTCGACCCAGCGGCACGTCCTCACTCGGATAGATGGTCTGCTCGCGCTCGCGTTCTTCGGCGAGCGCGGCGGGAATGTCGTGCGAGGCCACGCTGCGGAAACCGTCGCCCTCCGTCAGCCACAGCATTCCATACCTGGCTTCGCAAATGTGCGTGGCGTTCGTCAGGATGGACGAGAACACCGGCGCGAGCTCGCCCGGTGAGCTGCTGATGACCTTCAGCACCTCCGATGTCGCGGTCTGCTGCTCCAATGACTCGGCGAGATCGTCGGTGCGCTGCCGGAGCTCGTTCAAGAGACGCGTGTTCTCGATGGCGATGACGGCCTGATCGGCGAAAGCGTGGAGCGTCGCGCGCTGCTTGTCCGATAGCGGCCCAGGTTCGAGCCGCACCACGCTGAGCGCGCCGATGGCCTCGCCGCCGCGCATCATCGGCACGATCGTGACCGCGCGGTAGCCGCTGGCCAGGAAGTTCTTGGCACCGATGGCGAGGTCGGCGGGGGCCTGGCGCACGTCCGCAACGTCGACCATCCGGCGATCGAGGATGGCGAGGCCATGCATGTATTCGCGCGTGAGCGGAAAGGGAAAACGCCTTTTCCAAGCTTCGGCTCGCGCCGGGTCTTTCTCCGCCATTGCCGCAGCCCTGATCATGCCGCTGTCTGGCAGCGCGATGAATACGGTGTCGTTGGGGAATAGCCGCAAGCCGCTCTGCACGATGGCGTCGAACACCGGCTGGGCGTCGCTCAGCGAGTTGCTGATGACCCCGAGCACCTCGGACGTCGCAGTTTGCTGCTCCAGCGATTCGGTGAGGTCGTCCGTGCGCTGTCGCAGCTCGGTGAACAGCCGCGTGTTCTCGATGGCGATGACCGCCTGCGCGGCGAAGGTCTGGAGCAGCGCGATCTGCTTCTCGGAGAAGGGCCGAACCTCGGTGCGGCGGAGAAACAGGCAGCCGATGGCCTGTCCCTCGCGCAGGAGCGGCAGGCCCAGCACCGTGCGCTGATTGAGCCGGACGGAAATTTCCGCGCCCTTGGGGAATTCGGCGGCTTCTGCGGGCAGGTCCGCGACGTGCACGGGCGTACGGTCCAGCACCGTACGCCCGGCAACCCAGTCGCGCTGAAGCGGTGCGCCCTTGAAATCAATCGCCATGGGCCCATGGTGGGCCGCAATCCTGAGGAAGTCGCCATCCCGCAGCAGGATCACGGCATCATAGGAGTTGCAGAGCGAAACCGCTGTCTTGACGATGGCGTCCAGGGTGGGCTGCACATCCGTGGGCGAACCGCTGATCACGCTCAAAACGTCGCTGGTCGCGGTCTGCTGTTCCAGCGACTCGCCGAGGTCATCGGTGCGTTGCCGCAGCTCGCTCAAGAGCCGCGCGTTCTCGATGGCGATCACGGCCTGGGCGGCGAACGTCGAGATGATCTCGACCTCGTGGTCGGTGAACGGCGCGACGCGCCGGCGCGCCATCACCAGGACGCCGATGACCTGGCCGTCGCGGATCATCGGCGCGGCCAGGAACGTTCGATAACCCGCCTGCTTGGCGGGCTCGATATAGGTGTACTCGGGATCGGCCAGCACGTCGGCGACCTGGACGACGCGGCCCGCCAGCAGCGAGCGGCCAACCACGCTGCAGCGTCCAGGCTCGAGCGGAAGCTTCCTGGTGAATTGGATCCAGTCGTTGGAAAAGTTCGAGTTGGTGACGTGATAGAAATGCCCGGCTTCGCTCGGCCGGGCGATCGACGCCATGTCGGCCCCGCAAAGGCCCGCGGCCGCCTCGGTCAGCTTGTCGAGCACCTTCTGCAGGTCGAAACCCGGCTGATTGATCAGCTTGAGCACGTCGGCGGTTGCGCTTTGCTGCGCGAACGCCAGCGAAAGAGCGCGCTTGAGCGAAGCGACGCTCTCGGTGTTCCGCTTCACGCCCAGGTGCGCGCGGCCGGCCGGGCGGCGTATTGCCGCCTTCCTTGCCCCGACCTTTGCCTTGCGACGTCGCCCCTTCATGGCGCTATGTCCGCAAATCAGGACGCCTTTGCTTGCGCCTGAACTTGAACCTCGACCGGAAGTGAAAACTGAAATACCGAGCCCTGGCCAATCTCGGACTCGACCCAAAGCTTGCCGCCGTGCATCTCGACGATGCGCCGCGAAATCGACAGACCCAAGCCCGTGCCGCCCTTCTTCTTGGTGGCGGAATTGTCCGCCTGCTGAAACTCCTCGAAAATCTTGCCCTGATCCGCCTTGGAGATGCCGGGGCCGGTATCCTTCACCGCAACGGTGAACGTGCCGTTGCTGGCGGTCGCCCTGATGATCACGCCGCCCTGATCGGTGAACTTGATGGCGTTGCCGACGAGGTTGAGGATCACCTGCGTCAGCCGGCGCTCGTCGCCATGGCCCTTGGGCAGCTCGCCGGGCGCGTCGACCTTGAAGTTGAGCTTCTTTTCGGTGGCCAGCGGCTCGACCGCGCTGAACACGCTGTAGAGCACGTCCTTCATCGAATAGTCGTTCAGCGACAGCATGAGCTGGCCCGCCTCGATCTTCGACAGGTCGAGCACGTCGTTGATCAGGCCGAGCAGGTGGCGGCCGTTGCTCTCGACGCGCTTGAGCACGCCCTGCGCCTTCTCCGGCACGTCGCCGTAGATGCTGTCGAGAATGAGCTCGGTGTAACCCAGGATCGCGTTCAGCGGCGTGCGCAGCTCGTGGCTCATGTTGGCCAGGAACTGCGACTTGTGCTGGCTCGCGATGGCAAGCTGCTTGCCCTTCTCCTCGATCTCGTGGAACAGGTTGGCGTTCTGGATCGCCACCACCGACTGGTCGGCGAAGGTTTCCAAGAGGTCGATGGTCGACTGCGGAAACTCGCCCGGCTCCCTGCGCCGCACCACCAGCGCGCCGACGATGTGGTCCGGCCGCAGCAGCGGCACGATCAGCAGCGCGCGATAGCCCTCGCGCAGGTTGATCTCGTTGACCGGAGCCGGTGGCTCGAGCGTGACGTCCGGCACCTGGATCGGCTTTCGTTGCGCGGTCGCCGGCCCGATATGCGCATCGCCCATGCCGATGTGACGGTCGGTGAGGGCGACGATCATCGCATCGCTCATGCCGTAGGTGGCGCGCAGCTTGAATTCCTGCCGTGCCCCGTCGAACACGTAGATCGCGCCGGCATCGGTGCGGGACAGTTGCACCGCCCGCTGGGTGATGGTGGTCAGCACGGTTTCGAGGTCGAGCGTTGAGTTCACCGCCTGCGAGACCTCGCCCAGCGCCCGCAATTCGCCGACCGATTGCGCAAGCTCGGCGGTGCGCTGCTCGACCTTGTTTTCGAGGTCGGCGTAGGACTCTTCCAGCCGGCCGGCCATGTCGTTGAACTGGTCGGCCAGCATTTGCAGCTCGTCGCCGGTCTTGACCGAGATGCGCTGCTCGAGGTTGCCGCTGCCGATCTGCGCTGCGCCTTCGCGCAGCCGCTGGATCGGGATGATCATCTTGCGGGCGAGCAGCAGGCCCGCGAGGAAGGCGAGCGCCAGGCCGCCCGCCAGCAGCCAGGCCGACCGCTTGATCGATTCGTAAAGCGGCGCATAGGCCTCGTCGATCGGCAGCTCCACGAACATCAGCCAGCGCAGCGGCGGGATCGGCGCGTGCGCGGTCAGCACCTCGCGGCCCTGGATGTCGTTGACGATCTCGACGCCCTGGCGGCCCGCGCCGGTCTCGTCGCGCGCGGCCTTGACGTAGTCGAGCCGGAACATGTCGGTGTTGCGCAGCACCAGGCTGATGTCGGGATGGGCGATCAGCCGGCCGCGGCCGTCGATGACGAAGGCCTGGCCCTTCATGCCGACCTTGATCTGCGAGACGACCTCCCAGATGAACTTCAGGTTGACCTCGGCGACGCTGACGCCGGCGTCGCGCCGCGCGCCGGCCATCGCCAGCGTCATGTAGGGCTCGGACTCGCGGCGGAAGTAGACCGGGCCGTAGTAGATTTTCTTGGCGACCGCTTCGGTGAATTTCGGGTCCTTGGAGTAGTCGGTGCCGACGCCGACCGCGTCCATGGCAAGCCGCGACACTCTGAGCTGCTCCTTGCCGCTGGCGTCGAGCTGGGCGAGCTCGGTGATCGCCGGCACCTGGCGCAGCAGGCGCAGCGCGTCGAAGCGGCGCTGCTCCAGCGCGCTCGCGGTCCAGGGCAGCTGCGTGGTCCAGCCGATCTGGCCTTCGATGTCCTTGATGAACTGGCCGATCTTGCCGGCCGCGGCCTCGGCCTGCTCGCGCTGGATGCGGGTCAGCGCCTGCTTGTTCTCCTGGTAGGAGAACCAGATCTCGAACAGGCCGTTGGTCAGAAGCGCCACGCAGACCACGGCCATGAACAGCGCGACGTATTTGCGGAACAGCCGGCTGCCGACATAGGAGAAGGCGCGCCCCGACCGCCGGTTCAGCAGCCCGGCTCGCTGCCGTTCCGTCGCGCTGGCGGCGTCGTTGGCGGCGGTCATCTCTGTTCCCTGGTGCGCGACCTCGGGCGGACCGTCGGCAGGCGGCCCGTCTGAAACCCCAAGGCACCGGATAAAGCCCTGGAAAACCCCGTCAAATTACACCACCCTGCTGCCCCGGCCAAACGCCCGGGGTCGCCCAAAACGGCGGTTTCCACCACCCCCGACCCGGTTTCAGGAGTTCTTCGTTGTCCGACACCCAGGTTCTGATCGTCGGGGCCGGTCCGGTCGGGCTGACGCTCGCCATCGATCTCGGCCAGCGCGGCGTCCCATGCACGTTGATCGAACGCAAGGACCAGCCGGCGTTCCTGCCGAAGATGGAGCGCATCAATGCGCGGACCATGGAAATCTACCGGCGCATGGGTCTTTCCGGGAAAATCCGCGGCGCGGGGCTGCCTCGCGACGTCCCCATGGATGTCTACATCGTTCTCAATCTCACCCGGCCGCCGCTGCTGCGGCTGCCTTACCCGTCGGTCGCGGAGGCCGAGGCCGAGATCCGCGCCACCACCGACGGCAGCGTGCCGCTCGAGCCTTACCAGCTCATTTCGCAATACACGCTCGAGCCGCTGCTGAAGTCGGAATGCGAAGCGTTGCCGGCCGTGACCACGCACTGGTCCACGGAATATGTGTCGCACGCGGAAAGCGCCGACGGCGTCAGCGTCACCGTGAAATCCGCCGACGGCACGACCCGCACCATCCGCTGCGACTATCTGGTCGGCTGCGACGGCGGCTCGAGCGCGGTGCGCCAGGCGCTCGGCATCAAGCTGCGCGGCGAGGCCGATCTGCTGCGGCTCCGCCAGGCGCTCTACCGCTGCGACGAGCTGTTCGATCGGATTCCGATCGGCAACGGTCCGGGCCGCGGCCGCCACTATCACGTGGCCGAGGAGAACGCGAGCTTCCTGATCATGCAGGACTCGACCAGGCACTGGACGCTGCACGCCACCGCCGACACCGACGAGGAGGTCGACCGCCAGTTCGAGCGGATCGTCGGCATTCCGGTGAAGTACCAGCGGCTGTCCACCAATCCGTGGCGGCAGAACCTGCTGCTCGCCGAGCAGTACCAGAAGGGCCGGGTGTTGCTCGCCGGCGACGCGGTGCATCTCGTCATCCCGACCGGCGGGCTCGGCATGAACTCGGGCGTCGGCGACGCGGTCGACCTCGGCTGGAAGCTTGCGGCGACGCTGCAGGGCTGGGGCGGGCCGATGCTGCTCGCCTCCTACGAGATCGAGCGGCGGCAGATCGGCGACCGCAACGTGGGCGCCTCGCGCTATGCCAACCAGGGCCGCCGCAAATGGCGCGCGATGTGGCGGCCGGACATCGCCGACGACACGCCGGCCGGCAAGCGGACCCGCGACACGCTCGCGGCGGTTGCCGACGTCGAGCAGCGCAAGAGCAACGAGATGATCGGTGCCGAGCTCGGCTACCGCTACGTCAGCTCGCCGGTGATCTGCGACGTGCCGGGTGGCCCCGAGCACCTGTTCCGCAGCTACGAGCCGACCACGTGGCCGGGCGCGCGGCTGCCGCATGTCTGGCTCAACGACGGCTCGGCGGTGCAGGACCACATCCCGCAGGACGGCTTCACGATACTGACGCTCAACCGGAATGGCGCTGACGCCGCGCCGCTCGCCGCGGCGCTGCGCGAGCGCAAAGCACCGGTCAGCGTGCTCGATATCCCGGACCAGATCGCGCGCGATATTTACGGCTACGACCTGCTGCTCATCCGTCCCGACATGCACGTCGTGTGGCGTGGCAATGCGCTGACCGACGTCGCGGAGATCGCTGCGATTGCGACCGGACATCGGATGCCGGCAATGTCGTGAGCTGTCGACACCCAGGAATGATGCCCTCGAACGAGCGGGGCTGGCTGGGTATAGAACAAAAAGAGAACATTAGTAATGCAGCGGCGGCGCCCGATGCTGGCCTCCCCAGTGGCCGGTTTTGAATCACGCAGTGGCGTGTTTTGGTTTTCGAGTTGTGGCAGCATCAGTCTGCAACTTTCAAAAGGGGGGCACGTCACTATGTACAAGAAGCTATTCATTCCAGTTTTTGCACTACTGCTGCTTCTGCCTGTCGCGGAAGCAGTTGCGCAGACCGCGCAGAAGAAGAAATCCGCAGCGAAACCGGCGGTCAATTGTCGAGAACAGGCGCGGGCAAGTTGCCCGGGATACGGCGTCTCCGCGCAGGCCTGCTTCCGCGCCGCAATGGCCCGGTGCAGATAGGGACAACGATAGCCAGATCGGGGCCGCCTCAGTTGGCGGCCTCTTTCATTGTCAAATCATGCTGGTTCCAAATTTGAAAGTCGCGAGCGGGCTCGCTGAGCATCTTCGATGCTCGAATTTCAACTCGGAAGTCCCGCCGATGCACCGACGCCTCAATCGGGCTTGATGCCTGCGTTTCTCACCACCCTGTCCCATTTTTCGAATTCGGCGGCGATGTAAGCCCTGAACTCTGCGGCACTGAGCACCATGGGAACGGTGCCGACGTCGGCGAAGCGCGCTTTGATCTCCGGCTGCGCCAGCACGTCGTTGACCTCGCGGTTGAGCCGCTCAATGATTTCGAGCGGCGTTCCTCGCGGCACGCCCATCCCGGCCCACGTGCTGGCCTCGTAGCCCGGCAATGTCTCGGCGACAGCCGCCACATCCGGCAAAGCGTCAAATCGCGTGCGGCCGAGAACGCCGAGCGCGCGCAATCTGCCGCTCTTGACCTGCGGCAATGCCGTCACCATCACGTCGAAGCCGACCTTGACCTGGCCGCCGACCAGATCGTTCGTCATGGGCGCGCCGCCGCGATACGGGACGTGCTGCATATTGATGCCGGCCATGAACTTGAACAGCTCGCCCGCCAGATGCGACGCCGAGCCGGTGCCGAACGATGCCATCGTGATCTTGCCCGGATTGGCCTTGGCAAGCGCGATCAGCTCGGCAGCATTCTTCGCCGGCACGGAAGGATGCGCAACTATGATCATCGGATAACTGACGATGCCGGCGACCGGATCAATGTCGCGCTGGATGTCGAACGGCAGACTGACGAACAGGCTCGCGTTCACCACCGACGAGAGGCCGTGCCACAGCAGCGTGTATCCGTCGGGCGGTGCATTGACGACAGTTTGCACCGCGATGTTGGTCGAAGCGCCCGGTCGGTTCTCGACGATGACGGGTTGCCCGAGGCGCTTCGTCAGCCCTGGCTCCATGATGCGCGCGACGGTGTCCGCGCCGCCGCCCGCGGGAAAGCCGATGATCCAGCGCAGCGGCTTTGACGGCCAGGCCTGCGCTTGCGCTGTGCGCGGGATTGCAGGCGGCGTGAGGCCGCCGACCGCCAGTTGCAGAAATCGACGGCGGGGAAGTTTCATGGCGTCCTCCCAATTCTGTAATTACAAAGGGGTCGGTCGCTCCCACTCAACAAAGTTCTGATTTTTCGAGTTCGCCTGCCGATGGCACTGGCGCTGCCGCAAAATATGTAGGGCTTCGGCGTGCCCCCCGGGGCCGCCCGGTCGATAGCCTATCACCACCGTGTTTGCGCGGAAGGGGTGCGCGCGGCTCAACCCGCTTCGATCTTGATATTCGCGGTCCGGATCACCTTGGCCCACTTCTCGGTTTCATCCGCCATCAGCTTGCCGAATTCGGCAGGCGATCCGGTCAGCGCGTCGCTGCCCAGCTCGGCAAGGCGCGCCTTGACCTTGGGATCAGCCAGCACCGCGTTCATCTCCGCGTTGAGCCGCGCGACGATCTCGGGCCGTGTGTTCTTCGGCGCAGCGAGACCGAACGGACCGCTCGCTTCGTAGCCGGCGACGAAATCGCCCACGGTCGGCAGCTCGGGCAGCAGGGCCGAGCGCCCAGCCGTCGTCACCGCCAAGGGGCGGACCTTGCCGGCTTTGATGTGCGGGATCGAGGCCGCCATGGTGTCGAACATGACCTGCACCTGACCGCCGATCAGGTCGGTCATCGCGCCCGCCGCACCGCGATAAGGCACGTGCACCATGTTCACGCCGGTCATCAGCTTGAACAACTCGCCGGCCATGTGGATGCCGGTGCCGATGCCGGGCGAGGCGAAGTTGAGCTTGCCGGGATTGGCTTTCGCGTAGGCAATGAATTCGGGAACGGTGGTGACCGGAACCGACAGGTTGACCTCGAGCACGAACGGCACGCGCGCGGTGCCGCCGACCGGTGCGAGGTCGCGAAGAAAGTTGACGCTCAGCTTGTCGTAGAGCGTGTTGTTGACCGCGTGCGCCGGGACCGTCTGGAGCAGCGTGTAGCCGTCCGGCGGCGCGTTTGCGGCCGCCTCGGTCCCGATGTTGCCGCCGGCTCCCGGCCGGTTCTCGACGACAAATGTCTGATTGAGCCGCTCCGAAAGCCACTGCGCCATCAGCCGGGCGAAGATGTCGGAGCCGCTGCCGGCGGCGAAGCCGACGATGATGCGCACCGGCTGCGCCGGATAGGTTTGCGCGCAAGCGGAGCGCGATGCGATTGGAAGCGCGGCAGCACCCGCGGCCAGATGCAGAAACCGACGGCGATGAAATTGCATGGCATTTCCCCCTCGGTGTTGTTGCCGCACGATAGCAAATCCGGCCGCCCGGCGTGTACCGGAAAACCGGCCGTCTCCGTTCGGCGACGGCCAGATCCGTCTGCCCACATGCGGTCGCGATCAACAGTGAGGAGGTGCCGGGTGGCCACCGGCCGATCGCGGTCGCGCGCCATCCGATCGTCAGGCCGGCGTTGAGACGCCTTCACGCTCCTTGATCCAGGCGACCAGGAGCTCCCAGATCACCGCAAGCACGATCGGGCCGAGAAACAGTCCGGTGATGCCGTAGGACAGGACGCCGCCGATCACACCGATCAGGATGACCAGCATCGGTGTGCTCAGGCCACGCCCCATGACGAGCGGCCGCAGGACGTTGTCCATCAGATTGACCGGGATCATCCAGGCGGTGAACAGCAGCGCCGCCGTCGTCTCCATCGCAAACCAGCTCCAGATGATCAGCGGCAGGATGATGATCGACGGGCCGACCTGAAGGATGCCGAGAACGAGGACGGCCGTCGTGAGCAGGCTCGCACCGGGAATCCCGGCCGCCATGAAGCCGATCCCCGCCAGGAACGCCTGCAGCGCCGAGATGCCGATCACGCCGCGCGCGACGGTGCGGATCGTCGCGCCGGCGAGATCGACGAAGTGCTCGCCGCGCCCCTCAGCAAGCCTGCGCGAAAAGCGGCGCATGGTTTCGACCAGCGATGGCGCCGGCGAAAACAGGAAACCCGCCACAAAGATCGCGATGAAGAATTTGATCGTGCCGGTGCCGGCCTCGGCGGCGATCTGGAGGAGCGCGCTGCCGACCGGTTTGAGCTGTGGCGCGATCCGGGCCAGCGCCTCGCGCAGGTTGGTGGAAGCGAGATCCCAGAATTGATAGACCGGCTCGCCGACCAGCGGCCAGGTCCTGACCGTTTCTGGCGGCGGCGGCAGCGCCAGCGTCGCGAGGTCAAAGCGCGCCGACAGCATGCCGACGCTGTCGATCAGGCCCAGCGCCAGCCATGTCGCGGGTCCGATGATGACCAGGAGGCTGATGAGGGTCAGCAGCACGGCGGCGACTCGCCGCCGTCCGCCGAGATGCCGCACCATCCAGTCGTAGACCGGATAAAGTGCAACGGTCAGCACGATGCTCCATATGGCAATCGTGATGAACGGCAGGATCAGGGTGAACGCCAGATAAAGCAGCAGGCCGAGGACGGCGAGCCTGATGGTCACCTCGATCCAGGCCGCCGTCGGATCGCGGCGGTCGTTCGGATCGTCGCCGGCGTCTGGCATGAACTTTTCCCCCTGCCGCACAAGTCCCTGAAAGCAGAAGACTCTAGCAGGCCGCGAAATTCCGCCAACTGAACTTGGGTTTAGGCTGGTATCCCCTTGGCTCGGAAGCTCGCCCCGGAGCCAGCTGAGAACCCAGCCGGGCTTCCGAACCGCGACACCGGACCCTCAAGTCTCATCAGACGCGGGGACTGTACCTTTTCTCGCTGCGGCCCGAAGAGCGGCATGATCGCGCTCGATCTGATCGGCGTAAGCCAGCGCAAATTGACCCATGGCCTCGTCGAATTCATCACTTGAGGAGCCAAGATATCCGCTGATGATGGTCGATACTTCGCTGACCTTCGAGTGCGCACGGGCGAGCGCCCAGCCGCACGCCCGGGCGTAAACGTCCAACAATTCAGCATTGAAGGTTTCGAGCATCGGCTTGATCTTCGCGTCGTGCAACTGTCGCACATAGAATTGCCGGCCGTCCGGCGCCGTCGCCCAACCCAGGAAAATATCGGAAACCGGCTGCATGAGACGCTGCCCCATGACGACCCGCTGGCCATGATGGCTATATGCACTTTTTCCGGCGTGGGGCTCGAGCACCGATTCCGCAGCCTCCTTGAATTGGAGGAAGAGCGGATCGTTGTCGGCCGACATGAGCAAAGCAATCCAGCACCTGCGTCCGACGCTGCCGACGCCGACAACCTTGATGGCCGCATCAACCAGCCGGTAGCGATCGAGCAGCATGCGCCGGTCATCGGGCAGGGTTTCACGGTAGGCGCGGCAGATCTGCTCGGATGTTTCCTCGAATTCGGGGGCATGGGACGCCCGCGGATGAAAGATCAATGGCGGACGGTCGGTAATAAGGATTTGCCCGCTCACCGTTCCTGCGAGCTTGGGGTAGTCATGCTCCGAACTGCTGCGCGATGCCGTTTTGTCGATATGCTTGAAGACACGTTTGCGAACGGCCTTTGGCAATGCTGCAATGAACTCGTTGACGGCAATGTCCGTGTACCAGACCTGCAGCGGGCCCATGCTGCAGAATTTCCACATGTGCTCGCGGTAACTGCGCGCTGAGCTGACGGCACAGTCACGGGCCTTGGCATCGGAGAGTCCGATCGACCGCGCCGCCAGTGCGACCGAGGCCGAAAGCCGCTTCACGTCCCATTCCCATGGAGCAGGCAGGGTCTCGTCGAAATCGTTGATGTCGAAGATGATGTTGCGTTCGGGCGTGGCGAAGCCGCCGAAATTCATGAGGTGACAATCGCCGCATGCCTGGACCTTGAGATCGGTGCGGGGCATTTGCGCCAGGTCGGAGGCCATCACTCCGGCAGCGCCACGATAAAATGAAAAAGGCGACTGCAGCATCCGGCCGTATCGGATCGGCACGAGCTCCTTCATTCGGCCCGCGTCCTCCTTGCGAAGCGTATCGGTCGGATCCGGGCGGTCTTTAATCTTCTTCCATCGACCGTGCTGCTTTCGCGGAATCCTGTCGCGCAGTGCCTTGCCGAGCGCTATTCGGTTTTCCCGGGGGACAAAGCGCGCGGCGCGATCGAGAAACGCAGCTTCGGAAATTGTCTGCATGCGTCCCATGCGACTAATACTTTCGAGCTGGTGGGACGAAAAAATCCGGTTTGAAAGGATACCAGCAAGAAGAAGGCGCGATCACGACCGTCGCTCACCGTCAGGGAGCAATTGCGGGCGAGGGCGCGACCGCTATGACCTCTGGCCGCGAATTGTGGCCGGGGGTAATATGAATATCGGACGTGCTCAGATCATCCACGGCTAAACCGTTTAGCCATGTCGATCTCGGTCCACGCTGCATCCCTGGTTCAGCGATCGGTGCCGCTCCTGCAATGGGCCGGTGCTTACCAGCGCGCGTGGCTGCTGCCGGATATTTTTGCCGGCATCGCCCTTTGGGCGGTCATGGTTCCCGAGGCCATGGCCTATTCGAGCATCGTCGGCGTTCCGCCGATCATGGGGCTTTACTCGATCGTTCCGGGACTGCTGGCCTATGCGCTGCTCGGAACGTCGCGGCAGCTCGTCGTCGGACCCGATACGGCCACCGGTCTGATTTCCGCGCTGACCGTGGGCGCCATCGCCGCCCAGGGCACCGCGGACTACAGCACGCTGACGTCCACGCTCGCGGTCCTGATCGGCGTTTTCTTCCTCTTTTTCGGCATCATGCGCATGGGCTGGCTGGCTGCCTTCGTTTCCACGCCGGTGATGCGTGGCTTCATCGAAGGCCTTGTCTATGTGACGATCATCGGCCAGGTGCCGCATCTGCTTGGCATCCCGGGAGCCTCGGGCAACTTCTTCGCCAAGCTCGGCAATGTCTTCGAGCATTTGCCCGATTTCGCGCTTGCGCCGGTGCTGACCGGCCTGCTCAGCCTCGCAGCGATGCTGCTGCTGCGGCACTTCGCACCGGGCGTGCCCGCAGCGCTGGTCGTCATGGTGGTCGCCACGGCTGCGATCGGGCTGCTCGGTGGAGAAGCAACCGGCGTGCACGTCGCCGGCCATATCCCGTCCGGGCTGCCCAATCTCACCTTGCCGCACTTCGACATTGCAATATTGCAGGAGCTGATCCCTGGTGCGCTCGCGATCGTCCTGATCGGCTATGCGGAGTCGCTCGCCGCGGCAAAGGCCGCGGCGATCGAGAGCGGCGGCGATATCGATCCGAATCAGGAGCTGATCGCCTACGGGCCGGCCAACATTCTCACCGGGCTTTTCGGCGGCTTTCTTGTGGTCGGCAGCCTGTCCAAGACCTCGGTGGCCATAGCCGCGGGTGCCCGCAGTCAGTTGGCGAATCTTGTGGCGGCCGCCTTTTGTCTCCTGACCCTGCTGTTTTTGACGCCGCTTTTCCGAAACATGCCGCAGCCGGCGCTGGCTGCCATTGTCATCGCCGCGATGCTTCATCTCACGAAGCCCCGCTATCTGCGCGATCTGTTTTTCCGAAGCCGGTGGTCGTTCACCAACGCGCTGATCGTCATTGTCGCCGAGCTCACGTTGGGCGTCATGCAAGGCATCATCCTGGGCATCGTCCTGTCCCTGCTTGCGCTCATCTACCTGATCAGCCATCCCGCAGCAGCAGCGCTGGGGCAGCTTCCGGGCACGGAGGCGTATGGTGACGTCCGGCGCCATCCCGAGGCGATGACCTTTCCCGGGCTGCTGATCTGGCGAGTTGGCGGCGACTTGTTTTTTGCGAGCATCGGTCAAACGCGGGTGTCGCTGAACGGTGCGCTGGAGAAGAGCCGGGCACAGGTGCGGCGGGTCCTTCTGGACTTCAGTTCGGTCAACCTGATCGACGTCAGCGCCTGCGACGAGCTGATCGCGTTCATCAGGCAGCTGCAAGGCCAGGGCATCACCATTGCTTTCGCCCGTGTGCGCGACGATGTCCGGGAGGACCTGCGGCTCGGCGGGATCGATGCTGTTGTTGGCCCAATGAATTTCTACGAACGGGTCACGGATGGCGTGCATGCCTGGCAGCAGCGAGAGCGGTCTTCTTCATGAAGATTGCGCTGCTTGAGTCGGGTGGCTCGCAGGATTGCGAGCCAGGGCATGAGCGGACAGGCATCTATCGCCTGAGGACCTGACGACGACAGGAGTCTGGGCAATGATCGATGATCCATTCCTGAACTACTTCGCGCTCGGACTGCTTATTTTCGTGGTGATCGTGATATTCTACGGGATCATCGCGATCCATGACATTCCGGCCAAGATTGCCGAGGCGCGGCATCATCCACACCAGGACGCCATCCATGCCGCAGGCTGGGTCAGCCTGTTCACCTTGCATGTGCTGTGGCCGTTTCTTTGGATTTGGGCGATGCTCTATCGTCCGGATCGCGGCTGGGGTGTGTCCAAGCCAGAGGCTGCGCCACCCTTGAGCCCAGGCGAAACACCGGCCGTCAGCGCAAGCGAAATTGAGGATCTTCGCCGCCGCATATCGGCGCTTGAGAAAAGCAGCATGAGCGCAGGAGGTTAAAAATGGAAATCCTCCTCGTCCTTATTTACGTCTCGATCTGCGTCGTGATCTTCAAAGTCTTCAGTATACCGGTCAACCAGTGGTCGCTGTCCACCGCCGCGCTCGGCGGAATATTCGGCATCGTGCTGCTGCTCTTGACCATGAACTACAATCATCCGTTTACGAAGAACGCTCGCATCTATTTCGCGGTGACCCCGGTCCTGGCGACGGTGAAGGGGCGCGTGATCGAAGTGCCGGTTCGAGCGAACGCGCCGCTCAAGGAAGGTGACGTCCTTTTCCGCATCGATCCGAAACCGTATCAATACATCGTCGACGAGAAGAAAGCGGCGCTCGCGGACGCCGAACAGAAAGTCAATGAGCTGAAGGCATCGCTCGATCAAGCGACCGCGTCAGGAGAAAAGGCCAATGCGCAGCTCCAGCTGGCGCAACAGAACTATGACCGCCAGAACGAATTGTTCGCGAAGAACATCGTCGCCAAGGCCACCCTCGACACCTACACGCGAAACCTGGAAGCTTCAAAACAGACACTGGCGGCGGCGAAAGCCGACGAAGAGCGGGCGCGATTGGCCTATACCGCCAATGTCGGCGGCGTGAACACCACCGTCGCGCAGCGGCGTGCGGAACTTGCCGATGCCGAGTTCGACCTGGATCAGACCACGACCCGCGCGGCGGGTCCGGGATTCGTGACTCAGGTTTCGCTGCGGCCGGGGATGTACGTCATCCCGACGCAGCTTCGGACCGCCATGCTCTTCGTCAATACCGGCCACGGCGACCGCGAGCTGGGGGCGGCATTCGATCAAAACTCCTTGCAACGGGTCAACGCAGGCGATGATGCCGAGGTTGCCTTCGAGGCCGTTCCAGGTCGCGTGTTCAAGGCCAAAGTCCGTTGGGTCGTTGATGCAATCGCGGCCGGGCAATTGTCGACGACCCCGGCGCTTATCGAGCCGGAAACGCGGACGGTCGCCGGCCGCGCACTCACGATCATCGATGTCACCGACGACATGCAGGGGTACCAGATCCCGCTTGGCTCCGCGGCCCAGGTCGCGATCTACACGAAACACTGGCACCATCTTTCGCTGTTGCGCAAAATCCTCCTGCGCATGCGGAGCTGGGAGAACTACCTATTCCTGGAAGGCCACTAGCCGGCGCCATCCAATGCGTCGCTTCGGGTCACGGTTCATGCGGGCACGACCCGGAGCATGATCGGTCGCAGATCATTCAATCACCAAAGCAGGTAGATATTGCTCGACGAGTTCAATCGGCATGTGGCGTTTGCATCCGGGCGGGTCCGATGGCGTGTCCTCGGCGAGCAGGCGCAAGCGCTCGCCAGTCCACTCCTGATAGATATTGACTGTGTCGAGAATTGTTTTCGCCGCCGACAGCTTGGAGGCGAGGTTGGTTGCCAAATCGCGTTCCGCCTCGATTCGCGCGATCCAGTTGCGGTTCGTGTCTTCGGCCAATTTGCCGAGGTCCCGTTGCATCTGTATGAACGCTTCCGCTTGTTGCTGAGCGAATTTGCTGATGTCGGCGAAAGTAAGCGATGATGCGCGCCGATCGGCTGTGTTTTGCGACAGGGGCATGGACGCGACCTCCTTGTTAGGGTTTTGGTTGTTGATCGCAAAATTCCAGGAGGTGAGCTTTGACGTAAGTCAAATTTGCGTGCGTGCTTGCTCATTTTGCGGCGGAGGGTGCCGCTGGGTTCCAGGAATCAAAAACGGAAATACTCAATCCGAGTACAAAATGGCCGCTTCGCGCGCGGGCGGGAACTTCGCGCGTTTATGAACGCCTGAAGCGTGATGAGTTTAGGTTGGAACGGCTCTCTCCGTTCGTCCCCACGCAAGTGGGGACCCAGGGCCACGATTCAGACCTTGCATTTGGCCCTGGGTTCCCGCTTGCGCGGGAGCGAACGGGTGGCTGCATCGACTCGACCCGATCTCATCGTGCTTTAGTCCGCCCGCCACCTGCCGAAATGCACCTCGGCGCGGCGGACGAGCTCGTTGAGCACGATCGCCATCGCCGCGAGCACCGAAATAAGGCCGAGCAGCTTGGTCGGGTCGAAGTTCTGGGTGAACAGCTGCGTGAAATAGCCGATGCCGGCGGTCGAGACGTAAAGCTCGGCGAGCAGCACGCCGAGCAGCACGCCGGTCATGCCGAGCCGCATGCCGGCAAAGAAGCTCGGGATCATGTGCGGAAAGATCACCCAGCGAAAAATCTGCCAGCGGCTCGCGCCCATCGACCGCGCCGCCGTCATCAGGATCGGCCTGATGTTCTGGACGCCCGCGACGATGGTGACGATGATCGGGAAGATGCCGTGGCTGACGCCGAAGGCGATCTTCGAGGGCGGGCCGATGCCGAAATAGAGGATGAACAGCGGCAGGATGGTGACCTGCGGAATGCCGTAGAGCAGCAGGATGATCGGCATGAAGCTGCGATTCGAAAACCGCGACAGCCCGACCACCAATCCGATCACGAGTCCGATGGCAACGGATATGACGAACGCCACCGCCAGCTCCCAGAACGTGACCCGAAGCGCCTGCGGCACGTTCCGGGTGTCGAACAGCTCGCCGAAGCTGGCGATCACCTTCGACGGCGGGCTCAGGAACATCGGCGCGATCCAGAACCGCGCGGCGACCTCCCAGAGAAGGAACAGCGCCAGCACCACGGCGAGCCGCACCACGCCGGGACGGCGCAGAAAAAAGCGCTTGATTGGCGCCGCGCCGCTCATTGCTGCCGCTTCGAGCGCTTTTCGAGGGCGCTGACGGTGGTGTTCAAGGTCGCGGCGATCACCACGACAAAGGCGATGTAGGCGAACATCCGCGCCGTCTCCATCGCTTCGGCGAGATGCACGATGCGGTGGCCGAGGCCGGCGAGCGAGGCGAGCGTCTCGCTGCCGAGGATCGAGAGCAGCGCCACGGTGAAGCCGATGCGAAGCCCGGTCAGGATGACGGGGAGGGCGGCGGGAAGAAGCACATAGCGGAACATCTGCACGTCGGAGGCGCCCATCGAACGCGCGGCGGTGATGAAGATGCGATCGACGTAGCCGAAGCCGGCGATGGTGTTGAGCACGATCGGAAAGAAGCTGATGGTGGTGCCGATCGCGATCTTGGAGCCCGGGCCGAGCCCGAAGAACAGCACGTAGAGCGGCAGGAACAGGATGATCGGGATCGAATAGATGCCGGCGAGCAGCGGCTCGAACACCCGGATCAGATATTGCGAGCGGCTGATCAGATAGCCGAGCGTGATGCCGCTGGTGCAGGAGATGAGAAAGGCGATGGCGATCTCAGACAGCGTGACCTGGAGGTCCGGCAGGTACTCGCCGGTGGCGAGAATGTCCTTGAGCTCGGCCCAGACCTTGACCGGGTTGGGAAGGAGCAGCGGATTGATGCCCCAGCGGGTGGTGCCGAAATACCAGAGCAGGACCAGCGCGACGAGGAACGTCACCTGCACCACGCGGCTGACGATCTTGTCGCGCTTCTCGCGCTTGCCGCTCATGACGCGGCGCTCATGACACAGGGCTCATGATACAGGGCTCACGATGCAGGGCTCATGATACAGGTCCTGCCATCGCCGATTGCTCGACCGCCTTGCGGATCTCGTCGTGGAGGAGCCCGTAAAGCGTGTTGCGCAGCTTGCCGAATTTCTCGGTGGTGACGAACGAGGGCTTGCGCGGGTGCGGCTCGTCGACGGCAATGATTTCCTTGATGTGGCCCGGCCGCGCCGAGAACACCGCGACGCGGTCGGCCAGGAACACCGCCTCGCCGAGCGAATGGGTCACGAACACGATGGTCTTGCCGGTGGCGGCGAGCAGCACCGACAGGTCCTCGCCGAGGATCATGCGGGTCTGCTCGTCGAGCGCGCCGAACGGCTCGTCCATGAGCAGGATGCTGGTTTCGAGGCTGAGCGCGCGGGCAAGCGCGGCGCGCTGGCGCATGCCGCCGGAGAGCTGCGCCGGATAGTGGCCCATGAAGTCCTTGAGCCCGACGGCTTCGAGCGACTTTCTGGCGCGCGCGTCCTGCTCGGACTTCGGCACGCCCTGGAACACCATGCCGAGCTTGACGTTCTCGATCACCGTGCACCAGGGAAACAGCGCGTTCTCCTGGAACACGAAGGCGATGTCGCGGGGCAGCGGCGCACGCACCAGCTTGTTGTTGACCTCGACGGTGCCCGAGCTCGGCGAAAGCAGCCCGCCGATCATGTTGAGCAGCGTGCTCTTGCCGCAGCCGCTCGGACCGATCAGGCAGAGCAGCTCGCCGCGGGTGATGTCGAGATTGGTGTTCAGCAGCGCCCGGACGAATTGCGGATCGCCCGGTTCGCCGAACTGGTGCGAGACATCCTTGATTTTGACCGCGGCGTCGCCCGTCATCATTTGCGTTATTTTGCTTTGCGCTTCGCCTTGCCGCGTGTCGATCTGGCTTTCCTCGCCGCCGATCCTAGCTTCTTTCGCAGCCGTTGCGTCGCCTTTTCATCAAGCGACAGGTTGCCGCGCACCACCACGCCGTAGAGCTTTTTCGCCGCCGTCGCCGAGATGAAGCCTTCCGCCACGTCATGCGCCACGGTTTCGGCCGGCCGCTCTAAAGGATCGCCCCAGCCGCCGCCGCCGCCGGTGCGCACGATGGCTTCCGCGCCGATCGCGACGGGGATGTGAAAGCCGCCCATCATGGTGAACTTGTTCTCGCCGGGGCGCTTGAGCAGATAGCCGCCGGGCTCGCCGGGCGTCCCGCCCTCGACGCCCCAGGGCGGGCGCTTGGAACGCCGCGGCATCTCGAAATTCCATTTGCCCTCGACCAGGTTCGTCACCTGCATGTCGATGCCGAGGCCGCCGCGGAATTTGCCGGCGCCGCCGGAGTCAGGGCGAAGCCCGCGGCTCTGCACGACGACGGGGCATTTCAGCTCGATGCCTTCGATCGACCCGTTGCGCACGTCGCCCTGGCAGACCGAGACGGTGCCGGACTCGCCGTCCTCGAACGGCCGGCCGCCCCAGCCGCCGCCTTCGATGCTCTGCACGACGAAGCGCCGTTTGGTCTTGGGATGGGTGCCGAAGAACACCACCGCGCCGCCAAGGAGCGCATGGTGCCCGGCCGGCACGCGGTCCGGCATGGCCTTGGCGAGCGCCACGACGATGGAGTCGACCACGGTCGGCACGATGCCGCTCCAGCCCGCCATCGGCGCGGGGAAGCGTGCCATCATGATGTTGCCTTCGGGAATGACGACGTTGAGTGCGCGGAACGAGCCTTCGTTGACCGGGTCGAGCGGGCCGGTGAGGGCCTTGTAGGCGACGCGGGCGCCGGCATAGGTGCGCGAGTTGATCGCGGCGCGGCGTTCGGCCGAGCAGCCCGACAGGTCGATGGTCATGTCGCTGCCCTTGACCGTGACCTTGACGTGGATCGGCACCTCCTCGCCCTTGATCACACCGTCGTCGTCGATCGAGGCCGACGCCTCGTAGACGCCGTCGGGAAGCTGCGCCACCACGTTGCGGCACTTCCGCTCGGTCTCGTCGAAGATCCGGTCGATGGCGGCAAGGAGCGTGTCACGGCCGTACTTGTCGAACAGCTCGTCGAGCCGCCGCGCCGCGAGCCGGCAGGCCGCCATTTGCGATTTCATGTCGCCAAGCGAGGATTCCGGAAAGCGGATGTTGTCCTTGATGACGCGGTAGAGCGTGTCGTTGAGCTTGCCTTCCTCGTAGATCTTGAGCTGGTCGAGCTGCAGACCCTCCAGCCACGGATCGGCAACCGTCGCGCCCGCGCCGAAGCCTGTGGACGTGCCGCCGACGTCGATCCAGTGCGCGCGCACCATCAGGAACATCAGGAGCTCGCCCTTGTAGAAGTAGGGCATGTAGATGACGACGTTGTTGAGGTGCTGTCCGGCGACTGCCTGATGGTTGGTGATGACGACGTCGCCGGGCTTGAAGCCGTCCTTGCCGTAGCGGCTAAGGCCGTCGGTGACCAGCACGCCGAGGTCGGCCACGAAGTGCGACACGCCGCCGACGTTCTGCGAGATGAGCTCGCCCTGGGTGCCGAGCAGCGCCGTGCAGTAGTCGCGCACCTCGTAGATCATCATGTTGTAGGAGGTGCGCTGCAGGTCGGCCGCCATCTCGTTGGCGACGGCCGGCAGCGCGTTGCGGATCACTTCGAGCGTGACGGTGTCGAGCTTGACGCTCATGGGTGCAGTCTCCTCTCACCGCGCACACCGCTCTGCGAAGCAATCGTAGGGTGGGCAAAGCCGCGTAAGCGGCGTGCCCACGTCTCAACGCCGCGCAAGAATGCGTGGGCACGGCGCCATAGCGCGTCGAAGACGCGCGTGAACGCGCTGGTGGCGCCTTTGCCCACCCTGCGCACTGCTTCGAGGTTCATCGCGCGGCTCCGATCGTCACGATCAGTTCGCCGGACGGGGCAACCTTCATACGGTCGTTCTCGAACAGCACCGTCGTCGTGCCGTGCTCCTGGATCAGCGCCGGGCCTGCGATCTCCGCGCCCGCTCCCAGCGTCTCGCGCCGATAGACCTTCGCGGTGACAGGCTTGCTCGCCGATGAGAAATAAGCCGCGCGTTCCGCGGCAGGCTTTGCCGCGGCCGACGCGCCGAGGCTCGGGAATGCGAGCTTCGGCCGCTTGCCGATGGCGCCAAGCCGGATGTTGACCATCTCCACCGGCTCCTCCGGCGAATGATGCGCATAGCGGTGCTCGTAGAGCTTGTCGAAGGCGTCGCGGATCGCCTTGCGGTCGCCGCGCTTGAGCTGACCGAGCGTCACCGGCACCGGCAGGGTGAACTCCTGACCGACATAGCGGATGTCGAGATGGACCTGATACTGCGCGTCCTTGCCGTGGCGCAGGCCGGCCTTGGCCTCCTTGACCATCTCGTCGTGGATCTTCACGAGCCGGCCGAAGTCGACGCTTCCGAGATCCGAATAGACCGTCCGGGTGAAATCGTGGCGCTCGTCGGCGAGCAGCATGCCGAGCGCCGAGAAGTGCGACGGAAACAGCGGCACGATCACGGTCGGAATGAACAGCTCGCGGGCGATGGCGCAGACATGCAGCGGGCCGGCGCCGCCTGACGCCACCAGCGCAAAGTCGCGCGGATCGTAGCCTTTGGCGACCGACACCTCGCGCACCGCGAGCGACATCTTGTTGATCGAGATATCGACGATCGCCTGCGCCGCCGCGACCGTATCGAGCTTCAAGGGCTTTGCGATCTTGCCCTCGATGCCGCGCCGCGCGCCGTCGGCGTCGAGCTTCATCGTGCCGCCGAGAAAATTGTCCGGGTCGAGCCGGCCGAGCACCACATTGGCATCGGTGATGGTCGGCTCGGTGCCGCCGCCGCGATAGCAGATCGGGCCGGGGTCGGCACCCGCGCTTTGCGGGCCGACCTTCAGCGCGCCGATGTCGTCGATCCAGGCAATGCTTCCCCCGCCCGCGCCGACCTCGACCACGTCGATCATCGGCAGCATCACCGGATGGCCGCTGGCATAGCCGCCGACGTAGTAGCCGGGCGCGAGCGTCGGCTCGCCCTCGCGAATAAGGCTCGCCTTGGCGGTGGTGCCGCCCATGTCGAAGGAGATGACGTTGGCGAAGCCCAGCGCGATCCCGACCTGCGCCGAGGCGATGATGCCGCCGACCGGGCCGGACTCCATCATCGCCACCGGGCGTTCGGTTGCCACCTCCGGCGTCATCACCCCGCCGTTGGAGCGCATGATCGAAAGGTCGCCCGCAAAGCCGATGCCGCCGAGGCTCGACTTCAGGCTTTTCACGTAGCCGCCGACCTTCGGGCCGATATAGGCGTTCACCACCGTGGTCGACATGCGCTCGAACTCGCGATACTCCCGCAGGATGTCGTGCGACAGCGACAGATAAGCGTCCGGCATCGCCTTGCGGATCGCCTCGCCCGCGGCGCGTTCATGGGCCGGGTTGGCATAGGCGTGCAGGAAGCAGACCGCGACGGCTTCCACGCCTTCGGCCTTCAGCGCCTTGCAGGCGGCGGCGAGGCTCGCCTTCTTCAGCGGCGCGTAGACTTCGCCCGAGGCGAGCACCCGCTCGTCGACCTCCTGGGTCATGCGGCGCGAGACCAGCGGCTTGTGCTTCTGGAAGAACAGGTTGTAGGCCTCGGGCCGGTTGCCGCGGCCGATGATGTAGACGTCGCGGGTGCCGCGCGTCACCACCAGGCCGGTCTTGGCGCCCTTTCGTTCGATCAGCGTGTTGATCGCGGTGGTCGAGCCGTGGATGAGCTCGTCGATGCGCTCGGCGGCAAGCCCGCTCTCGCGGATGCAGTTGATGACGCCCTGGGTCAGCTCCGAAGGCGTCGTCAGGCTCTTCGCCTGCACGAAGGCCTGCGCTTCATCGTCGAAGCCGATCAGGTCGGTGAAGGTACCGCCGATATCAACCGCGACGAAGATCACGCTTCATTCCTCCCAACCTGCGGTCTTTGCCGCGCCGGCGAAAAGTTGCAGTTGGGCCAAGGCGAAAGCAACCGGCCGTTCGGCTTTACGCTTGTAGCCATTTGGCTATAATTTTTCGATGATCTCCGCCAGTGCCCGCCGCTTGTCCGTGTTCAAGGCCGTGGTCGAGGAGGGCGGGTTCAACCGCGCCGCCATGCGGCTCGACATTTCCCAGCCTTCGGTCGGCGCGCATGTGCGGGCGCTGGAGCGCCAGGCCGGACATGTGCTGCTCGAGCGCAAGCGCGGGGCGCGGCCGCGGCTCACCAAGGCCGGCGAGGCGGTCTACTCGATGGCGCTGGAAGTGCTGCGCCGCGGCGAGCAGGCCGCGCAGCAGCTCGACGAATTGCGGCCGGCGCAGGATCGGGTCATGTCGCTCGCCGTGCATCGCGAGTACGGCCAATACCGGCTGCCGGCGCATCTCGCGTCATTTGCCAGGCGCAGTCCGGGCATTCGTTTTGTCACCCATACCGGAACCATCGAAGATGTGGTGGCGCTGGTGCGCGCGCGGACCGTGAGCCTTGGGCTGTTCCCTTCGCTCGGCGCGGTCGCCGGTCTCGACAGCGTGGTGCTGGGCCATGAGCCGATGGTGATCGTGGTTTCGCCGCATCATCCGCTGGCCCGCAAGGCTTCGGTCACCGTCGCGGATCTTGCCGCCGCGTCCTATGTGACGGGGCTGCGCACCTCGTCCTATTTCGAGATGACCGACCGGCTCTTGAAGCGTATCGGCATCGACCGCCGCAGCATCGCCATGGAGGTTCAGGACTTCGGCATGGTGCGCGAGCTCGCGCGCCACGGCGCCGGCGTCGCCTGCATCGCGCTCTGCACCGTGCAGGATGATCTTCGCACCGGCGCGCTGGTGCGGCTTTCGGTCCGCGGGCGGCCGCTCGACGGATTCGAACTGCGTTGCGCCTTCCACGATCCGCTGCCGCAGCCCGCGCGCCGCTTCATGGATCATCTGCGTGAGCAGTTGAACGCACCGGCGGCGTAAAGCTGGCCTTGTCCGCCAAACTGCGCTTCAATTCGGCCGCACCCGTTCGCAATGCCGGAGTTCTCCTATGCCGACCAGCTTTCGCCAGATCATCGACAAGGCCGTCAAAGAGAAGCGCTTTCTCGTCGTGCCCGGCGCGCATGATGCGCTCTCCGCCCGCATCATCCAGAAGCTCGGCTTCGAGACCTATTTCATCGGCGGCTTTCCCGCGGTCGGGGCGCGCTATGGCGTGCCGGATGTCGGGTTGAAGGGCTTCGGCGAAATCTCGGCCTGCGTGCGCGACATCATGGCGGCCTGCGACCTGCCGGTGTTCGTCGACGGCGACGACGGCTACGGCGACGTCAAGAACGTGGTGCACACCGTGCAGAGCTACGAGCGCATGGGCGTCAGCGCCATTCTGATCGAGGACCAGCAGTGGCCGAAGCGCTGCGGCCACATGGCCGGCAAGAAGGTGGTGCCGGTGGAGGTCGCCGAGGCGAAAATCCGCGCCGCCTGCGGCGAGCGGCTCAACAAGGAGACGTGGATCCTGGCGCGCACCGACGCGCGGCAGGTCTACGATCTCGACGAGGCGATGCGGCGCGCCGAGCGCTACATCAGGGCCGGCGCCGACGGCATCTTCATCGAAGCGCCGCGCTCGATCGAGGAATTGAAGCGCATCGGCAAGGCCTTCGACATTCCGCAGATCTGCAATCCGCTGATGGGCGGGCACACGCCGATCCTCAGCATGGAGGAGCTCGGCGAGCTCGGCTTCAACTGCGCGGTGCTGGGCCTCGACACGGTGATGCACGCCGCCAAGGCGGTCGAGAACGTGCTCATCGACATGAAAAGCGGGCGGTTTGCCAGGCGCAACGACGGCATGGACTTCGAGGAGTACAAGAAGGTCGTCGGCTACGACAAATGGGAAAGCGTGGACGAGCAGTTTGCGCCGCGCGGCTGATCGTGGCGCAAGCGCTCGCCGCCGGAGGGGCGGATGTTACGCGAGGGGGAATTGTTGCCGCGATCGCGCTGCTCGCCGCCAACTCGGCCTTCGCGGCCGGGCAGAAGGCCTATGCGGAACGGGAACGCGCGAGATTTGACGATCCGAAATTCGCCGAGCAGTTCGCAGCCATCGCAAGAAGAACGAGGCGGACGACAGGTTCTGCTGGAAGTGATTGTCAGGGGGCCGTCGCTTTTTTGAGCCCGGTAAAGATCTGCCGTTTCTGGCGGACGCTCGAAACCACGCCGTCGCGCAGTGTGACCACGAAATACCGGCTGTAAACGAGCTTCTCGATCTCGCCCTTGGACGTCTTGGTCGTGTAGCCGCTGGACCAGAGTCCGCAGCGCGCGCGAAGCTTCTCCCGATCGAGCCACATGAGCTCGCTCACGTTCTGCCGGCAGCGCAGGATCTTGGATTCATTGTCGCTGTTGGGCGGCTGGGCCTGTGCGGCGGTGCCGGCCGCGACCAGCAGCAGCGCGATCGGCCAGGATTTCAACGTGATGCTCGGATTTCGCAGCAATGCCATGCCAGCACTCTCGTGGTCGTGGGACTCGTCTCCGTCAGGCCGACAGTAGCGCAAATTTCGATTCGCTGACTATGCTGGAGGGCGTCAGGATGAGCGGTCCACGATCAGGTGAGGAGGCAGCATGAGTGCCGGAATAGGCGACGCGTTCAATCGTGAAATCCTCGGCTCCGCCGATGCCGCCGCGACGACGTCCGACCTGCCGGACGATTTCAAGCGCGAGACGCTTGGCGTCACGCACCCCGGCCATGAGGCCGTCATGGCGCTGGACCCGGAATATTTCGCCGCATTGAAGAACTACTATTCGACCTGGACGATTTCCCGCAAGGATGCAGCCATTCCGCGATCGGTGATGGAGTTCATCATCACCGGCGTGCTGCTGACCCAAGGCAAGATGCACGGCGCGCGCGTTCATGTGCGGCGCGCGCTGCTGGCCGGTGCAACGCCGCGCGAGCTGTTTCAGGCGATCACGGTCGCCGGCATTCCGGGCGGCGTGCCGGTGATCTGGCACGGCGCGGCGATGGTCAAAGCCGAGATGGACGAACTGGGATTGAAGATCGACCAGCGCTACGGCGGCCCGGAAGGCCCGGGCGGGCAAGGCTGAAGGCAGGCTGGAGCCGCGGGTTGACTCTTCCGTTTTGTTCTTTATTTGTTCTCATTTGGACGTGTGGGGCGAGGCCTCACGAAAATCACTGCGGTGAAGCGCCCCACGGCGCACCGAGGCTGGTTCTGCGGCCGCGGTGGCGAACATCGCCATGAGACGTGATCGGATCACAACAGTGGGAGAGGCCGTCGATATGGAAAGTTTACCTGACATGACAGCAACCTCGGTGTGACCGTCTCTCGTCGCCCCGCGGCCAATCGCCGTCATGCGTGGCGGTGCACCGGACCGGTCACGGCGCTGGGAAAGCTGCGCGCCGCAAGGAACGCCTTGCGTCATGGGTTGAACGTCCCCGTTCTTGCCGATCCGGTCCTGGAAAAAGAGGTCGCTGAACTGGCGGTGCGCATCGCCAACGGCTCTACGGATTCTCAGTTGCGAGAGCTGGCAGTCCAGGTCGCCGCGGCGCAGATCGATTTGCGACGCGTACGCCACGCGCGGCACGCCATCATGGATGCTTTGGCCGCGGAGCCTGGTTCCAGTACGGCAAGCGGGAAAATCCAGGAGCTGGTTGCGCTCGACCGTTACGAGAGACGGGCCATGTCGCGTCGCAAATCAGCCATCCTCGCTTTTGCAGTGGAACGACTTTTGCGAGAAACGTAACGGTTATGCAACCAAAGATAGGAAGCTGGCGGAACGAACTGTCCGCTACCGGCAGCAGCGGCACTGCATCGCAAAGGCGACGCCCACCGCGCACGTTCGATGAACAGCTACACCAGCGCCGGCTCGCGCGTCGCTCCCACTTTCGCCGGCACCGGGTCCTTCAGCCCGAGGATGCGGCGCGCGTTGGTGTAGAACAGCTTCTGCTTATCGGCCTCGCTCAGCCGCACGTCTTCCAGAAGCTTCAGGCAGGGCGCCGGGTCCCAGCACGGATAGTCGGTGCCGTACATCACGTTGTCGATTCCGTAATAGTCGATCGCGAACTGCATGCCGGCGGTGTGCGGCGACACCGTGTCGGTGTACATGCGCTTCAGGTACGTGCTGACCGGCTTCGGCAGCTTCGCCGCCTTGGAGTTCTTGTCCATGCGGCCGGACTGGTAGGGCAGGGCGCCACCGGTGTGCGACATCACGACCTTGAGGTTCGGGTGGCGCTCCATGGTGCCGGAGAGAATGAGCCGCATCGCCGCGGTGCTGACCTCGATGACGCGGCCGAGGCTCAGGTGCAGCGCGCCGCCATAGCCGTCCGACAGCATGTCCTGGAAGACCACGTCGGTCGGATGCAGGAACAGCGGCAGGCCGAGCTTCTCACAATGGGCATAGAACGGCTGCAGCCGCTCGGCGTCGATGCGGGCATCCGGGCCGACGCTGCCGGGCAGGTTCACGCCCATCAGGCCGAGCCGGTTGACGGCGTCGTCGACGACTTCGATGGCCGCGCGGGTGTCCTGCAGCGGCACCGCGGCGCTGGCCCAGAGCCGGCCGGGATATTTCTTCTGCGCGGCCGACATTTCCTCGTTCCACATCAGCGCGTAGTCGCGGCCTTCGGAGATCGGCATGTCGGAGAACGACACCGAGAACGGCCCGATCGAGCACACCACGTCGACGCGGTGGCCGAGGCTGTCCATGTATTCGAACTGCTTGTCGAGATCGAACCACTCGGCCCAGGAGTTCAGATGCTGGCCGGCGTCGGCCCCGCGCATGTAGTCGTAGCCGCCGCGCTGGTTGACTTGGCACCTCGGATACTCGGCGCGCTTGCAGAGCTTCTCGAAGATCGAGCGCGGCCACCAGTGAAAATGGGAATCGATGATGTGCATGTTGGATATCCTGCTCGGACAGCCTGCCAGCGGCGAAGATCCAATGATTCTAGGGCTGTGGCCGTTCCCGGTCAACGCAAGCGCTGCTTTGGCGCACTCCTCCACCCACGTCATTCCGGGGCGCCGCGAAGCGGCGAACCCGGAATCCATACTCCGCAGCAGTGGTTATGGATTCCGGGTTCGCGCCCATAGCGCATCGGAGACGCGCGTGAACGCGCTGGCGGGCGCGCCCCGGAATGACATCCGGTGTCGCATGGCCATGGTGGATGTTTTCTGCAATGATTTCGTCAAGGCCGAGGCGTAAACGGCCGCTGGGAGGATGGAATGCTCCGACTGTTTCGCACCGCACTTTGCGGCTTCGCCGCGACCGTGGCCGCGATGGCGCTGCTGACACCGGCGAGCGCCGCCGAGAAGCTCCGCGTCGGCAAGGCCGTGCCGTTTGCCTGGACCTTCACGCCGCTCGACGTAGGCATGCAGATGGGCATCTTCGCCAAGCATGGGCTCGAGATCGAGGCCTCCGCGTTCGGCGGCGACGCGCGGATGCAGCAGGCGCTGACCGCCGACAGCATCGACGTCGGCATCGGCTCGGGTCCCGGCATGGCGTTCATGGCGAAGGGCGTGCCGGCGAAGGCCGTCGCCGCCATGGCCGGCGTGCCGCGCAACATGGCGGTGATGGCCGACTACAACAAGCCGATCCGCACGGTCGACGATCTGCGCGGCAAGAAGCTCGGCGTCACCACGGTCGGCTCGCTCACCGACTGGATCGGCAAGCGCATCAACGTCAAGAAGGGCTGGACCACCAACGGCATCACCGTGGTTCCGATCGGCGGCATGCAGCCGGCGCGCGCCGCGGTGAAGACCGGCCAACTCGACGGCTATATCGGCGCGCTCGAGTCCGGCTACGAGCTCGAGGAGAACAAGGAGTGGCGCGTCATCACCTCGGCGACGCCCTTTGTCGAGGACTTCATCACCCACGTGTTCTTCGTGCGCGAGGAGGTGATCGCCAAACGGCCCGACGCGGTGCGCGCCTATCTGCGCGCCTGGATGGAGACGATCGCCTTCATGAAGGCCAACAAGTCCAAGACCGTGGAGATCACCGCCAAGGTCGTCAACATCAGCCCGTCGGTCGCGAGCCGCGCCTATGACGAGCAGATCGCGATCTTCAGCACCGACGGGATGTTCGATCCGAAGGCCGTCGAGGTGCTCAAGGAATCGTTCATCGAGATGGGGCTGCTCAAGGAAAAGCCCGACGACAAGGTGATGTTCACGACGCAGTTCGTGCCGGTGAAATAGCCGCCGCGTTTGCAACCGGCGGGGGCGGGAGCCACGCATTCACCTGTCACAAATCCCGGCGGCGGGACGCCGGGAGGTGCAAATGCTGTGACTATTGTCTCTCCCCACGCGCCCCTTCCTGAATATAGGTTGGTTCCCGGGCAGCAGCGGGTAAAGTGCTGCCGCGCCTGACTGTTTCGCTCTCTTGCCAAGCGCAAGGCGGGGCCGCAATACACGGCGTGGGGGCTTTCACACCGGCTGCCGCCCGGCAGCGCTACGGCTTTGCGGTCGGCCCAGGCGAGGGCTGAGCCCGCGGATTTGGTGAGGGAAGTATGGGCAGCGCCAATATTGATCCGGCTGCAATACTCAATCGCGCACTCGAATACGCGGCGCAAAATCTCAGGGTCGAAAAGCTCCTGATCCAGCTCGGCCTCGATCCGACCAACGTGACCTATGACGCGGTGTTCAACCGGCTGGTCGACATCATCCTGGCCAACATCACCTTCGCCAATATGCTGGCGCTGGTCGGCGCGATCTTCTACGTCGCGACGCTGATGGTCCGCACCATCGTGCCGCTGCGCGTGATCGGCATCATCAGCATCGTGTTCTTCATCGGCTATGGCGCGCTCGCGGGCGCGGTCGCGACCTTCTTTCTCTATCTCCTTCGCTGCCGATCAACGTCATCCGGCTGCGCCAGATGCTCACGCTGGTGAAGAAGGCGAGGGCGTCGACGCAGGGCGACCTGTCGATGGACTGGCTCCGGCCGTTCATGAGCCCGCGCAAATACAAAAAGGGCGACACCCTGTTCCGCAAGGGCGACCGGGCCGACGAGATGTTCCTGACTGTGACTGGTCGCTTTCTGGTCAAGGAGATCGGCATCGAGCTGCCGGCCGGGCGTATCATGGGCGAGCTCGGTTTCATCGACCCGAACAACCGCCGCACCCAGACCGTCGAGAGCCTCGACAACGGCGAGGTGCTGACCATCACCTATGACAAGCTGCTGGAGCTTTATTTCCAGAACCCGGAGTTCGGCTACTACTTCCTGCGCCTGACCACCGAACGGCTGATGCAGAACATCGGGCGGCTCGAAGGCATCATCGCCGAGCAGAAGATCAAGCTCGACGCACTCGCGGCCGGCCAGAAACCGGCGTAGGCGTTCTACACTTCGATCTTCAGCCCCTCGCGCGCCACCACCGTGCCGGGCCGCGCGGCCTCGGCCTTGGCGGCGATCTTGTCCATCAGATCGTCGCCGTGATCGGGATCATGGTGGAACAGGCAGAGCCGGCCGACGCCCGCCATGTTGGCGAGCTCGACGCCCTGCTGCCAGCTCGAATGGCCCCAGCCGACATGGGCGGGCAGCTCCTCGCCGGTGTAGGTCGTATCGAGAATGAGCAACGACACGTCCTTCACCAGCGCGATCAGCGCCGGGTCGGGTGCGCCCGCGCCGATCTCGACGTCGGTCACATAGGCGACCGAGCGTCCGCCGTAATCGACGCGGTAGCCGGTGGCGCCCCCCGGATGATTGAGCGCCGCGGTTCGCAGCGTGATGTCGGGCCGCGGCCTGATGGCGTCGCCCGCGCGGAAGTCGTGAAATTCGAGCCGCGCCTGCAGGGCGTCGACCTGCAGCGGAAAAAACGGAAAGCTCATCAGCTTGCGCACTGCTTCCTTGACGCCGCCCGCGGGCTGCAGATTGCCGCCCCACACGCGCACCACCTGGTTCTTCACGAACAGCGGCGCGAAGAACGGCAGCCCGACCACGTGGTCGATATGCCCGTGGCTCAGGAAGATGTCGAAATCGGTCTTGTTGGCCGATTTCACCAGCGCATTGCCGAGCTGCCGGATGCCGGTGCCCGCGTCGAAGATGAGCGTGTGGTCACCGCACAGAACCTCGACGCAGGGTGTGTTGCCGCCATAGCGCAAAGCATCGGGTCCGGGGCAAGCAATGCTTCCCCGGACGCCCCAGAACTGGACCGCTATCGGTGCCGAGCCGGACGGCCCGTCATGCAATGTCATTACCCCGGTCCCGTATTCCCCCGATTCACCGCGGTCCATTGGACTTATATGGACGTGCGAGTTGCCAGATTCAGCGCCAGTTCTTCAACGGCAGTGCTTTTAAGTTAACCGCAGGCTCCTTGGCGGCAAGCTTGGGGCCGCCACCCGGCCGCGGCGGCCGAAGGCACGAATGCCGCTTCGGGATCGTCGTCGCGCCGCGCGTGCAAGTCGTGCTCCGGGCAGCGATCGTCAAGATGGCTCTCGGGGATGTAAGGCGCACCCACCACCGGGAAGAACCGCGTGGTGTTGTCGATGACGAGGCGCATGGCTGATATCCCCAAATCAGTGTTTGTGCCGGAAACCATGGGCCGGCCGGGTCGGAGGGTGAAGTGCGAAACGTCACAGGGCGGATAATTCTTCTTTTTCAGTATCTTATGCCGCCTTTTCGGGGCATGGAAAGGGCCCGCGCCGGCTACTTGGTGTCGGGCGCATAGGCGCCGTCCCAGTCGTCGGGCGGAGGCGTGGTCTGGAACGCGCGGATCCGCTCCGCGTAGACCTTATAAAGCGTGGCGAAGCGGCCTTCGCCGTCGGCCACACGACCTTCCTCGATCGCGCTCAGCGCCGACGCCCAATCGCGCCCGCGGTAGCGCGACAACATCCTCATGTTGATCTCGCGCCAGCGCTCGAACCGCTCGGAATTGATCATGTCCTCGCGGCCGACCAGCGCGTAGACCACCTCCGGCTCCTTCTTGCCCTTCACCGCGATGAAATCGAGCTCGAGCATGGCGAACCGGTCCTTGGCAATGCTCGCGGTGCGCGAGCCGAGGATGATCGGCAGGCCGTAGGACTTGCATTGGCCTTCGAGGCGGGAGGCGAGATTGACGCTGTCGCCCAGCACCGAATAGTCGAAGCGCAGGTCCGATCCCATGTTGCCGACCACGCACTTGCCGGTGTTGATGCCGACGCCGATCTGGATCGGGACGAACGTCGTGTTGCTTTCCCTGGCCGCGGCCTCGCGGTCGCGGTTGAGGGTCGCGACCCGGTCGAGCATGTCGAGCGCCGCCTCGCAGGCGTTCAGCTCGTGGGTGGGATCGTCGATCGGCGCATTCCAGAACGCCATGATCGCGTCGCCCATGTATTTGTCGATGGTGCCCTTGCGGTCGATGATGGCGTTGGTGAGCGGCGTGAGGAAGCTGTTCATCAGCGCCGTCAGCCCTTGCGGATCGTCCTTGTAGATTTCCGAGATGGTGGTGAAGCCACGCACGTCGCTGAACATGATGGTCATTTCGCGCTGCTCGCCGCCCAGCACGAGCTTCTCCGGCGACTGCGCGAGCTGCTCGACCAGCGCCGGCGACAGGTACTGGCCGAACGCCGAACGGATCTGCCGGCGCTGCGCCTGTTCCTTGACGAAGTTGGTGAACACCAGCGTGAGATAGATCAGAAGGCTCGACAGCAGCGGGAACGTGAAGTCGATCAGAAGCTTCTGCTGCGTGAAGTAGTACCAGGAGGTGCCGATCAAAAGCGAAATAATGGCTGCACCGAACAGCAGCAGCAGAGCCGGGCTCAACATCGGCGCGAGCACAATGATGATGACACCCAGTGCGAACGCAGAACCCATCTCCATGAGAAGCGCGTAGTTCGGCGCGGACAGCGTCGCGTTGGTCAAAATGCTTTCCAGGATCTGGGCGTGAACCTCGACCCCGGGCATCGCCGGATCGATTGGCGTGGTCTTCAGATCGAGCAGGCCGGTCGCTGAAGTCCCGACCAGGATCAGCCGCTGGGCGACGCGATCCGCTGTCACGCGGCCCTCGAGCACGTCCACGGCGGAAACGAATCGCGCCTGGTCGTGCGGCGCGAAGTGAATCCAGAAGCGCCCGTTCCTGTCGGTAGGAAACTCCAGCCGCGCTTCCGGCACGGCGACGCTCCTGATGCCGGCGGCATCCGCCCGGGTCATGATCGTGTTGGTTCCGGTGACGGCGCGAATGACCTCGAGCGACAGCGCCGGCGCGATCACGTCCTGGGCGACCACGACCATGGGGACGCGGCGCACGATGCCATCCCGTTCCGGGATGATGCTGAACAGCCCGCGCCCGGCAGCCGCGCTGTCCAGCGTCTGGATGTTGCGCAGCAGCCCAGGGAAATGGAACAGGAACGGCTTCGGATCGTTGCCGAGCGAGGCAACCCCGATCGGCGGCGGCCGCCCTTCCTCCGGCGGCACCGCCACCGGCAACACGCTTTCGCCGAGTACAACCCGCGACCGCTTGATCGCGTCGGCCATGATCTGGTCGTTGCTCGGAAGGGCGCGCAGTTTGGCGCGCGTTTCCTCGTCGAGCGTGCGGTAGACATCGGCGGCAAGGCCCGGCGACAAGCGGTCGGGTTCGGCAAAAATGACGTCGAAGGCGATGGCCGCCGCGCCTGCCTGGGTGAGCCGGTCGATCATCTCCGCCACGCGCGTCCGCGGCCATGGCCACTGGCCGAGCTTGCGCAGGCTCTCTTCGTCGATGTCGACGATCACGACCGGGCGCTGAGCGGCCACGCGAGGCGATATCAACTGGAACAGGTCGAAGGTCCGGAGCCTCAGTTCTTCAACCGGGCCGGGATCGCTCCAGCGCAGCAGCAGCAGCGCGAGCAGAAGCCCCGCGCACAGGATGCGCGCGGACAGAAGACGCCGAGCCTGACGATAAAACCATTTCATGCCGAACCAGCCGGGCTCAAGCTTAACCGGACCGGCCTTCCGCGTCACTTCTCGCGGAACATCCGCATCAGGTTATCGTGCAGCGGCTTGGTGAGATAGGAGATCATCGTCCGGTCGCCGGTCTGGATGAAGGTCTCGACCGGCATGCCCGGCACGATCCTGACCTCGCCGAGCTTGGCAACCTCGTCGGCGGGCAGCGCGATACGGACCGTGTAATAGGCCTGCCCGGTGCGCTGGTCGGTCGAGGCGTCGGCGGAAATGCGGCTCACCTTGCCATAGATTTCCGGCGTGGTGCGCTGATTGAATGCGGAGAAGCGCAGCAGCGCCGGCAGCCCTTCCCGGACCTGGTCGATGTCCTGCGGATTGACCTTGGCCTCGACCGTGAGACTGTCGGCCTCGGGCACGACCAGCATGATCGCGTCGCCGGCGGTGATCACGCCGCCGACGGTGTGGACGTTGGACTGGAACACGGTGCCATCCTGCGGCGCACGGATTTCGATCCGCTTGAGCTGGTCTTCCGCCGTCACCTTGCGCTCGACGAACTCGCCGATCTTACCTTCGATCTCGCGCGTCTCCTTGGCGACCTCGCTGCTGAGATCGCGGTCGATCTGCAGGATCTGCAGCTCGGTTTCGGAGATCTTGCCGCCGGCCTGGGCGGTCTGGGCGACGAGCTGGCCGGCCTCGCCCTCCAGCCGCGTCTCGTCGCGCTCGATCTGGGTCAGCTTGGTCAGCGGCACGAGCTTCTGCTTCCAGAGATCGTGGACGCCCTCCTTCTCGCGGATGATCAGCTTGATTTCCTTTTCCTTGGACTCGCGCTGCGCCTTCAGCCCGCGGATTTCCTCCTGAAGCTGCTCGATCCGCTGCCGAAGCTGCGCCTTCTGGCCGTTGCGGGCGCTGCTGCGCAGGTCGAACAGCTTGCGCTCGCCGTCCAGCAACGCGGCGACTTCGGGATCAGATTCGCGTGCCAGAAGGTCGCCGGGAAACTTGACCGAGGCGAGGCCGTCGCGCTCGCTCTCGAGCCGCGCGCGGCGCGCGTAAAGCTCGTTGAGGCCCTTGTTGACGATCGCGAGGTTGGCGCGCGTCACCGTCTCGTCGAGCCGAACCACCACGTCGCCCTGCTTGACGCGGTCGCCGTCGCGCACACGCAACTCGCCGACGATGCCGCCGGTCGGGTGTTGCACCTTCTTGACGTTGGAGTCGACGACCACCTGCCCCTGCGCGATCAGCGCGCCCGAGAGCGTCATCGTGCCGGCCCAGCCGCCGACGCCGCCGGCCAGCACCAGGACGATGATCAGGCCCGCCAGCACATGACGATGGATCGACCGGGTGGAATCAAGGGCGGGCTGCGGCTGGCTCATGGTTTTGCTCTTATGATTTGGCGGTCCCGGTTTCGGCGACGGCTCGGAGCGGCCGGGCCTGGCCGGTGTCGCGTTGCAGCACGCGCGCCAGCACTTCGTCCTTGGGGCCGAACGCCTGGGCACGGCCCTGATTCATCATCAGCAGCAGGTCGACGCCGGCGATTGCGCTCGGGCGGTGGGCGATCACGACGACGATGCCGCCGCGGGCGCGTACGCCCAGGATGGCGCGGCTCAGCGCCTCGTCGCCTTCGGCGTCGAGATTGGAATTGGGCTCGTCGAGCACGACGAGGAACGGATCGCCGAAAAGCGCACGCGCCAAGGCGACCCGCTGCGCCTGGCCGGCCGACAGCGCCGAGCCGTTCTCGCCGACCTGGGTTTCGTATCCTTCGGGCAGCCCGACGATCAACTCATGCACGCCGGCCGCATTGGCGGCGGCGATCACGGCGTTCGGGTCGAGCTGGGGCGAGAAACGCCCGATATTCTGCGCCACCGTGCCGGCCAGGAGCTCGACGTCCTGCGGCAGATAGCCGACGTGCTTGCCGAGCGACTCCTGCGACCATTGCTCGAGCGCTGCGCCGTCGAGACGGATGCGGCCGCGGACCGGCTTCCAGACATTCACCAGCACGCGTGCGAGGCTGCTTTTGCCCGACCCGCTCGGCCCGATGACGCCGAGACCGTTGCCGGCCTGCAGCGAAAGGCTGACATCCTGGATGACGACCTTCTCGCTGCCCGGCGGAACGACGCCGACATTCTCGACCGCGAGGCTCTTGACCGGGGGGCGTAGTGCCATCGGCGCGAGCTGCGAGGGCAGCAGCGTGAGCAGATCGGTCAGCCGCTTCCAGCCCTGGCGGGCGCCGACGAAGCCACGCCAGTTGGCAATGGCGAGATCGACCGGGGCCAGCGCCCGCGCGCTCAGGATCGAGCCGGCGATGATGATACCGGGCGTCGCCATCTGGTAGATCACGAGATAGGCGCCGACCGCGAGCACGCCGGACTGCAGCATCATCCGCAGCACCTTGGAGATCGAGCCGATACCGCCGCCGACGTCGGTGGTGTCGCGCTGGCTCGCCAGATATTTCGCATTGGCCTCGCTCCACTGCGCCGCGATCCGGCCGGTCATGCCCATCGCGGTCAGGACCTCGGCGTTGCGGCGGCTCGCCTCGGCGAGCGAATTCCGCGTCGTCGCAAACGAGGTCGCCTCGCGCGTCTTGTCGCGCGTCATCGATTCCGTCAGCCACGTCAGCCCGGCAAGGATCAACGCGCCGAACAGCGCGGCAAGACCGATGTAGGGGTGAAACATGAAGCAGATCACGAGATAGATCGGGATCCACGGCAGGTCGAACAGCGCCGCCGGCCCCATGCCCGACAGGAACGAGCGCACGCTGTCGAGATCGCGCAGCGGTTGCAGGCTGTCGCCGCGGTTTCCGGCTTTCAGCGGCAGGCGAACGATGGTCTCGTAGACGCGCGCGCTCAGCGCCTCGTCGAGCTTGCCGCCGATCCGCACGAGAATGCGGCCGCGGATCATGTCGAGCAGGCCGAGCGCGGTGAACAGCCCGGCAGCCAGGATCACGAGGCCGACGAGGGTCGGCACGCTGCGGCTCGGCAGCACGCGGTCGTAGATTTCCAGCATGAAGAACGCGCCGGTGAGTTGCAGGATGTTGCTCATGCCGCTCATCAGGCCGACCGCGATGAAAGTGCCACGGCAGGCGGACAGCGCTTCCGCAAGCTCGGAGCGCTGGTTGGGCTTCCGGGTGGGCTGCCGCATTGCGGTGGTCCTCAGCGTCGAAAATTCATGCCCGCCAAAACAATAAAGTGCAGATATCTCCTATGTTACCAGGAGTCGCAATTGGTTCGCGCATTAACCATAAAAACATGATTTCCGCAGCGACGAAGGCCGTCCTTAACCGATGGCCCCCGGGATCAGCGGCCGTCGGGGGTGCGCACGCCGGTCCAGGCGTCGCGGACCTGGTGATAATGGACCGCCGGGTCATAGGTCGCGACCTGCAGGCCCAGCACCTGCGGCGACAGCCGTCCCACCGCGGCAAGCAGCCCATAGGAGTTCACCAGCCGGTCGCGCTGCGCCTGGACCAGCGCAATGCGCGCGCTGACGAGCTCCTGCTGTGCATTCAGCACGTCGAGCGTGGTACGCTGGCCGAGGCGGGCTTCCTCGCGCACGCCATTCAACGCCGCCTCCGCGGACTTCACCTGGTTCCGTGTCGACTCGATGCTGCTTTTCGCGGCTTCGAGCAGCGACCAGGCCTGCACCACCGTGACACGGGCCTGATCGCGCGCGACGTTGAGATCGAGCTGCCGCTGGCCATGCGTTTCCTTCGCCTGCCGGATCGCGGCGTATTCCGAGCCGCCCTGATAGATCGGCATCGCGAACTGGCCGGCGAGCGAGCCTGTGAAAGTCTGCAGCGAGTTCAGCGCGACCTCGTAGTTCTTCTGCACCTGCCCGACGACGTTGACGGTCGGATAGAGCGCGCCTTCCGCGACCTTCACCTGCATCAGCGCGATGTCGACATTGAACTGCGCCGACGTCACGTTCGGGTTGTTGGCGGTGCCGGCCGCGACCGCGGTCGGCAGTGTGTTCGGCGAGAGACGGTCGACCGGTGCGGCCGGCAGCAACCGGCCGGGTTCGAGGCCGATGACCTGGCGGAATGCCGCCTTGGAGGTCTCATAGGCGGCTTCGGCGGCGAACAGTTGCGTGCGCCCGACCGCCAGTCGTGCTTCGGACTGTGAAACGTCGGTCTGCGTGACGTTGCCCTGCTCGAGCCGCTGCTTGCTCTGGCGCAGCTGCTCCTGCAGCACCTCGACGTTGCTTCGCTGCAGCTCGAGAATGCCGCCGTCACGCAGCAGGTTCATGTACGCGGTCGCGGCATTCAGCAGCACGGTCTGCTCGATGTTGCGCAGCGTCTCGCGCGCCGCGAACACCTGTGCCTCGGCCTGCCGCGTACGGTTGGCGGTCTGGAAGCCGTTGAGCAGGTTCTGCGTCACGGTGGCGCCGGCACCTCGCGGGGCATTGACGCCGCTCTGCGTGAAGTAGCTTGCCGCGGCCCCGGGAGGCGTGGTCGAGCTGATTTCCCGGATGGTGGTCGACAGCGATTGCGTGCCGGCGTTCGCGGTGATCGAGACCCGCGGCCGATAGCCGGCGAGCGCGGTGGGGACGTTTTCGTCGGTGGCTCGGACCTGTGCGCGCTGCGCGTTCAGCTGCGGATTGTTGGCGTAGGCGTAGGCGAGCGCAGCCTCAAGGGACTGCGCGGACGCCGGAACGCTGCACGACGCTGCGCCCACGACCGCCAACACCGCCGCCCGCAACTGCCAGCACCCAAAACCTGGCATCACCCCCCCGACGCCACCTCAATCAAACCAACGGCATGCAATGAATCGCAAACCCTTGCCCCTCGACGTTTGCCGTCAGAGGGCGCGGAACGCGGGTCCACAACTATAACGTCTGTAAGATTGCCTTATACCCCCGAGCAGACAGCCACAGGTTTACTTTACTAGCGGAAAATTCCTGTTTTTGCGAGACTTCAGGCGGACAACCGCCAGATCGTGCCGGACTGTGGCAAACCGGCGTGCCCAGGCTTGGGCGCCGCGTTTGCGGGCAAAAACCACTTGAAGCAGACATTTTCGCTGGATCGCTCAGCGCGCGGCAGCCATGTCGGCCGTGGGGACAAGGGCCAGGGCGATAATATGCGACGATTGGGCGTGAACGAATGGCACGATGCGCCCGTGGCGGAGCACTGCAGTGTGCGCCGCAAGATCGACCTCCACGTCGTGGTGGTCGAGGAAAACCCGGTCGAGCGGATAGGCCGCCTTGTAGACGGCCTCCTTGATGGAGAACAGGAGCCGTCCGCCAAGCGGCGCGTCCCGTATCGCCACACGCTCGGCGGGAGTGGCCACCATCTCGATCAGGTCGGGCGCAAGCGGCTCTGCCGGCTCGATATCGATGCCGATGCTGAGATAATCGGCGCGCCTCGCCAGTGCCGCCACCGCAACCGTCGCGTCATGCGCCAAAGAGCCGACGATGCCGGCCGGCCATGCAGGCATTCCTCCGGCTGACTTGACGATGGGTTGCGGCGGCATGCCGGCGCGCCGCATCAGCTCACGCGCAACGATGCGCGCCGCGCCGCTCGCGCGCTGCACCTTGACGACGCTTGTGGCAAATGCGCTGCGTTCTTCTGCGAGCAGGGCCTGTTCGTCGCCTTCGGTGATGATGCGATGGTCGAGCAAGACGCGCGGCGCGGAAATTTCCTCAAGCGTGCTCCGGAGCAGTGGATTTCGTGCCGTCGTCATCAAATCCATATAGCCCGAAATCGGCATGGTGACCGGGTTGAAATCGGCCGCCGGGCTTTGCCACGGCCATGCGGTTCGGATCGCCGCGCGCTTGGCGTGGCGATGCCGCATTCGGCCGCGGAGGTGGGCGGAATGGTTGCCAGTTCAAGGACTTGGCACGGTTGTCGCCGATCTGTTAGGAATCCAGGGCTGGTGTGGATTTGCGCGCTGTTCAATCCCGGCTGAATCGCCTTGATTGCGCGCTTCGCTCTGGCTTAATGGTGCTCGCCACTGGCGACGAACAAGGGGATGCGGACATGGCTAACGATCCGACTGAATCCGGCGCGGCTCCGCTGACTGAAGCAGAGCGCGACGAACAGGCTTCGCAGGTGGTCGATCGTTTCTCGCTGTGGTCCGGCGCCGCGGGTCTCGTTCCGATTCCGATCGTCGATGTCGCGGCGGTGGCCGGCGTGCAGTTGCAGATGCTGCGGCGGCTTTCGGAGATTTACGGGGTGCCGTTCGCCGAAAACCGCGGCAAGTCCGTCGTCACCGCGCTCGCCGGCGCGATCATTCCAGCAAGCACCGCGACGACGACCGCGATGACGTTCGGCAGCCTGATCAAGGGCATTCCGGGCATTGGCACGACCATCGGCGCGCTCACAATGCCGGTCTATTCTGCGGGCGTGACGTTCGTCATTGGCCGGGTCTTCATGAAGCATTTTGCGTCCGGCGGCACGCTGCTCGACTTCGATCCGCCTGACTACAAGGAATTCATCAAGACTCAGCAGGAGAAGGTCGCAAGCAAGTTCGGGCGGGGGAAGTCCGGCTCGGCGGCTTGAGCCCGGGCCGGCTTCAAACGGACGCAGCACCCATCTGCCGCCGGAGCGTGAGCAAGCGGCCGAGGATGGGGACCGGTCTCGGGGCCGCTGTGTCGAAGGAGACGTTGCGTCATGGTTCTACCGCTCGCGCTTCTGTCTGCGTATCTGGTCTTTTCCATTCTCGTCGGGCTGTGCGGCAGCCAGCGCAGGCTGGGATTCACCGGCACGTTCCTTCTGGCCCTGGTCATCACGCCGATCCTGGCGCTGGTTCTTATCCTGATCACCGGGCCGTCGCGCCGCGTGCAAATGGAACGCCGCCAACGGAGTCGCTGAGTGCTGTGTTGCGTAGCTGGTGTTAGGCGTTCGCGAGGATCGGCGGCCCGCTGGAATCAACCGGACGGCGTAGCCTGATGTCCTTCTTCCAGCTCGTCCGCCGTGAAATGCAGGGCTCGCTCGGCCGGCTGGTGTTCGTGTCGGCGATGGGCGGCATCAGCACGACCGCGATCATCGGTGCGATCAATGCCGGCGCGCAGGCCGCCGACCGGGGCGAGGTGAGCCTGTGGGCCGCCGGCCTCTTCATCATCGCCTTGCTGCTGTTCGTGCAGACCCAGCATTACATCCTGATCACCACGACCGCCGAGATCGGCGCGATCATTCATAAGCTGCGGGTGCGGATGCTGGACTATGTGCGCCGATCCGAGCTCCTGCCGCTCGAGTCGATCGGCCGCGCCGAGATCGTTGGCGCCATCACCGGCGACACCGCGATCCTGACGCAGGCCAGCAACATGCTGGCGTTCGCGGCGCAAGGCGCACTGCTGATTGTCCTTGTCATCAGCTACGTCGCCTACCTCTCGTTCACGGCCTTCGTGCTCGCCGTGATCATAGTCGGCATCGGCGCTGCGGTTTTCCATTCCAAGACCAAGCAGCACGCGATCGAGATGCGCGAGGCGGCGAGCTGGGAGAATCGGCTCTATGACCGCTTGAGCGACGTGCTCGACGGCTTCAAGGAAGTGCGGCTGCACCGCGCGCGCAGCGACGCGCTGCTCGATCATGTCGTTGACGTGTCGCGCACCGCTGCCAACATCAAGATCCGCACCCAGAGCGAAACCTTCCGGCGGATGGTGCTGCTGCAGACGTCGCTGTTCTCGCTGCTGGGCGCGGTGGCATTCATCGTTCCGGTGTTCAGTGACACGATGACGCCCGGTAGTATCACCAAGGCGGTGACTGCGCTGGTGTTCATCGTCGGTGCTTGCTCCGGTCTCGTGCAGTCGATCCCGATCATCGCCGCCGCCAACACCGCAGCCGACCGCCTGGAAAGGCTCGAAGAGCGGCTCCTGGAGATCACCAGCCTCAAGGACGACACGCCGCCCGCCGACGCCAAGTCGTTTCGCAAGATCGAGATGCGTGACGTCGAATTCCATTATCCGGGCAAGACCTCGGACACGGTCTTCAAGGTCGGGCCGTTCAACTTCACGCTCAACTCCGGCGATCTCGTGATCCTGACCGGCGGAAACGGCTCGGGCAAATCGACCTTCATGAAGATTCTCGCGGGCTTCTACCGGCCCGCGTCGGGAGAGCTCCTGCTCGACGGTGAGCCGGTCGGCGACGACAATTACGAGCGTTTTCGCGCCCTGATCACCGCGATCTTCCCGGACTTCCACCTGTTCCAGCGGCTCTACGGCATCGAGGATCCGAGCACCGAAGCGCTCACCGACATGCTCCGGCAGTTCAAGCTGCAGGATAAGACCCGCCTGACCCACGGCGAGTTCCGCACCGTCGACCTCTCCAGCGGCCAGCGCCGCCGCTTGGCGCTGATCGTCGCCCAGCTCGAGAAGCGTCCGCTGCTGCTGCTCGACGAATGGGCCGCCGACCAGGATCCGGAGTTCCGCCGCAAGTTCTATTTCGAGTTTTTGCCGGCCTTGCACCAAGCTGGCGTGACGGTCGTCGCGATTTCCCACGACGACCGCTATATCGACGAGATGGACGTTCCCATGCGACGATTGCGCATGGATGAAGGGCGGTTCACTGAGCTGAGCAGGGTGGAGACCGGCTGATGAAACCGGGTGCCGAATTTCTCGACCCCAAGTCCAACCCGAAGAAATATCGGTGGTGGCGGTTCATCGAGCGCAGCCTGCCGATCATCGTCATCTATCTGATGGTGGCGACGCTGGTCGGATTCCTGATCGCCCCCAACGTGTTCGTGACGGTGCCGACCGGCCATGTCGGCATCCTGTGGAAGCGGTTCCGCGGCGGCACGCAGCTCGATCCGCGTGCGCTGAAGGACGAAGGCCTGCGGGTGCTTCTGCCCTGGGACAAGCTGTTCCTCTACGACCTCCGCCTGCAGACAACGACGGATACCTACAACGCCATCTCCAAGGACGGCGTCAATCTCGTCGCCACCATCAACATCCGTTTCCGGCTCAAGCACGACGCCGTGCCGCAACTGCATCAGTCGATCGGCCCCGACTACATCTCGCGCATGCTGCGTCCGGAAATCGGCAACCGCGCGCGCGAGATCATCGCCGAATACACCGCCGAGGAGGTCTATTCGACCAAGCGCCAGGAAATCCAGAAGCGCATCCGCACCCACACCGAGGCGATGCTGGGCCAGAGCATGATCCAGCGCACCGAGCAGGAGAGCGAGTACGGAGAGCACTATCGGGTGTCGCTCGACGAGATGCTGATCCTCTACGACACGCTGGTGCTCGGACTTGAATTGCCGCAAACCGTCGTCGCCGCGATCAACCGCAAGGTCGAGCAGTATTATCTGGTGCAGGAATATGCGTTCCGCGTCGATCGCGAGAGGAAGGAGTCGGAGCGCAAGCAGATCGAGGCCTACGGCATCCGCGATTTCCAGCAGACCGTGACGCAGGGCATCTCCGATTCCTACGTGCGCTGGCGGGGCATCGAGGCGACGCTGCAGCTTGCGCAATCGCCGAACACCAAGATCGTCATCATCGGCAGCGGCAAGGACGGCTTGCCGGTCATTCTCGGCAATGTCGATACGCCGATCGCGCCGCAGCCGCCGGCCGGTGGCACAACGCCTGCGCCGGACAACAGCGAAGCCGCCAAGCAGAAGCCTGCGGCGGCGAGCCCGCCGATGCTGGAGCGGACGCCGGCGAGCAATCTGCCGACGCCGACGGAACGGCCTGCGCCGCCGTCAGGACCTCAAGCGCAACCAGCCCCTGGCGCTCCGGGGGCGCCCGGTCGGCAATCGTCCGCGCCAAATCAGGCGCAAGGTTCGTCGTGGACGCTGACAATCTCGGAATTGCAGGAACTGCTTGCGCGCGCCTTGCGTAGCAACGTCGAGACGACGGGGCAGGGAGCGCCGCCGCCCGGCGGGCCTGGCGCGCCGCAGCCGCCTTCGTCTGCACCTTCATTTGGGGCAGCGCCCCATCCGCCAGCGTCTCCACCTCATGCGGAGCCTCATATGGGCACGGCTCCGCCGCCGCACGGCCCCGAGCCTGTTCCGGCCCGGCCGCCGGAAGGCCAAAGGGCCCGCCCGCAATAGCGGGTGCGGCAGGCTTCCGGATCTTGCCTTGCAGCAAGAGACTTTTGGCACTCCTCGCGGCATGAAGTTTGGTCATACTGACCGGGAAGGGATGGCTTCGTGCCGATGAAGCGAGGCGCCCTTCGAAGCTCTTTTTTGCCAGGTTTCCCGAACCTTTTAGGTCTCCGCCGCGAACGAACTGTGAACCGTTGCCCTGGCCGATGGTTTATTGTTTTGAAACGCTGATTGTTGTTGTTATTCATGGCTGTAGCCAAAGTCAGCGGCCACGTCGGCGCGGATTTTAGCGGGTACCGGCGGTAACCTGGGACCGGGGAACTTGTGCGGTTGCCGTTCGGTGGGGGTAATAAGGTCTGCTCCAGGGGAGAGATCAGGTTTCAAGGACAGAATGTCCTGTCGAACGGACGGCCGGGCTTGTCGCAGCCGGAGGGGGCGGCGGACCGGAGGCTCCATTCGAGGGTGTTGGATTTGATTGTCGTGCTCCCCGTTGTCGGTGGTGAATTGGGTCGTTCAGTCCGTGTCAGATCTGGGTGCTGATTCCGATCGCAAGGCTGGGCTCGACGAAGCGCGTGCGCCGGATGGCGCAGCGCTCGCGCTGACTGGCGCGCAACTCGGCATCTGGTTTGCCCAGAAGCTCAACCCCGCAAGTCCTGCCTACAACATCGGCGAATATATCGAGATCGAAGGCGCGATCGATGCGGCGCTGTTTGAGCGCGCGTTCGCGCGGCTCGTGGCCGAAGCCGATGTGTTGCGCGTGCGCTTCGTCGAAGTGGCCGGCGAGCCGCGGCAGATCGTCGGCGCGGACTGCGCCTTCTCGCTGCCGGTCATCGACGTCAGCGCGGAAAGTGACCCGAGTGCCGCCGCGCGGGCCTGGATGCAGGCCGACATGGCGAAAGCGATCGACCCGCTGCGCGGACCGCTGTTTCAGTTTGCGCTGTTCAAGATTTCGGCCGGGCGGTCCGTCTGGTACGCGCGCTACCACCATCTCGTCGCGGATGGCTATGGAATGTGGCTTCTCGCGAGTCGAGCCGCCGCGATTTATTCGAGGCTCGCGCACGAACAGGACGTTCACGAGGGTGCTCTCGCGCCGTACACGAAGCTGCTCCAAGTCGATGCGGCCTATCGGGTGTCGGATTCGGCCGCGAAAGACCGGCACCACTGGCTCCGCGCGCTGTCCGATCTTCCGGAGCCCGGCGGCCTCACGTTCAGCGAGCGCCCGCCGGTCCATTCGCCAAGCTTTCTTCGCGCCACCGTGCAACTGGCGGAGGAGCAGGTCGCCGCACTCAGGGCCGCGGCCAGGCATTCCGGAACCACTCTGGCGCGGCTTCTGATCGCGGCTGCGGCCATTTTGCTGCACCGCTTGAAGATGACCGAGGACGTTGTGATCGGCGTGCCGGTCGCAGCCCGCACCGAGGCAACGCGCAACGTGCCCGGCATGATGTCGAACGTGCTGCCGCTTTCTCTTTCACTGCGTCCGGGACTGTCGGTGGCCGATGTCGTTGCCCAGACGGCGCTTCGTTTGCGTGAGGTTCTGGAGCATCAGCGTTGCCCGTTGGCCGAGTTGCGGCAGATGGTGCGTTCGAGCGGCGATGAGCGGCCCTTGTTCGGGCTCAGCGTCAACGTCATGCATTTCGACTACGGCCTTGCCTTCGGCGGTTGCCGGGCGACCGCGCACAACCTTTCGCTCGGGCCTGTCGAGGATCTTTCGATTTCGGTCTACCAGCGCGCGGATGCCGGTCCGCTGCGGATCGATATCGACGTCAACCCGGCTCTGCATGCGGGTTCTGATCTCGCCTTCTACAAGCAGCGTCTCCTGAATTTGCTCGCAGGCCTCGCCGGCTCCGATTCCGCGATCGGTAATCTCGATCTTCTGGAAGCTGCCGAACGGAAGGCCGTTCTGCGGACATGGAACGAGACTGATCCGGTCGCGTTGCTCGACCCGGACGCAGCGACGTTTCCTGCGTTGTTTTCTGCGCAGGCAGCGCGGACACCGGACGCCGTCGCAGTCATTTTCGAGCACCGCGCGCTGACCTATGCCGGGCTCGACGCCCAATCGAACCGCCTGGCCAACCATCTGCGCGGCCTCGGTGTGGGTCCCGAGACGGTGGTCGGGCTTTGCGTCGAGCGCTCGCCGGAGATGGTGATCGGCCTGCTCGGCATCCTGAAGGCGGGGGCGGCGTATCTGCCGCTCGA